>NZ_CP192543.1:0-666851 GCF_050632365.1 Rahnella sp. PAMC25559
ATGCCATTCGCGATGTGGTATCACGTCGTCTGTCAGCGCTGAATTATCTTCGGCAGTGCGATATCGAAAATATTCAGTCGGGAGAAAAGCTGAGTCTGCTGGACACAGTTTTAGCCAGTATTTCCAATCCAAAACTGCGCCGCATGGAGCTCATGACCCTGATTGCCGGCGTCGAGGACGTTGCGGATCAGCAACGGGATCGCGGGCTGTTCATTACCCTGACCACGCCTTCAAAATATCATCCGATGAAAACCACCGGCCCGCACTCTGCCCCGCAGTTTAACCATAAATGGGATGCGCAGGCGTTTACGCCGAAAGATGCGCAGCGTTATCTGGTCGCTGTCTGGGCGAAAATCCGCACCACGTTCAAAGACCGAAATCTGAAGGTCTACGGCGTACGGGTCGTGGAACCCCATCACGACGGCACGCCGCACTGGCACATGATGCTGTTTACGCCACCGGCGCAGCAGCAAAAAGTCATCGACGTCATGCGCAAATACGCCCTTGAGGAAGACGCGCAGGAGCCCGGTGCCGACGTGTCGCGTTTCAATTGCAAACCGCTCAACCGGGGAGGAGCGGCAGGATACATTGCCAAATATGTGGCTAAAAATATCGACGGTTACGCGCTGGAAGGTGAAACCGATTTTGATTCGGGTCGTCCGCTGACTGACATCGCCACTTCCGTCACGGCCTGGGCATCCACATGGCGGATCCCGCAGTTTCACGCCATCGGGATCCCCTCCGTGGGCGCATACCGTGAGTGTCGCCGCATCCGCCATATCAGCCTTGCCTGCCAGTTTGATACGCGGGTCGAAGCCGTACGCTGCGCGGCTGATAGCGGCGACTATGCCGCTTACATTCATGCGCAGGGCGGCATTCATATCGGGCGAAAAGATCACACCGTACGGGTCGCCCGCCAGCAGACCGATGAACTGAATGTCTATGGCGAACCCCAAAATAAAGTCGTGGGTATCTACGCCCCGCATCTTGGTGCTTCGCACATTTTTCCCACTCACACGGAACGCTGGCGAATCGTCCGCCACCGGCCCTCTTCACCTGAAAGATCACAGGCAATCCCGGCATTGTGCCCGCCTTGGAGTTCTGTCAATAACTGTGGATCGCTGGCTTCGCCCTTAAAGCTATTATCTATACAAAATCCGAGCCAATAAAAATTAATCCATAAATTCAATGAATTATATTTTTTAAAATGCGCAGAGTGTTGACGTATTAGCTCAATTAAAGAATACTGTATATAAACACAGTATGTGGCGAGGGGAGAAAATGGAAAACCTGACTAAACAACAGCTAACGTTGTCCAGGATACAACTGATCGCAGACATTTCGCAGACGGCGCAGTGCAATCCAAAAGAATTTCTGGTCGTGATGTCACTGATATCGGAACTGGCCAGCCAGGCTCTGACGGACGAACATCAGGATGCACTCTTCTATAACGGGAGCACTGACGACGCCCACTGATCGCCAGAGACTACGGGCGGTGTTTGTCACATACCCGGCGCTTACCCTTCCCCTTTCAGGCCGGACTAAGCGCCCCGCCATTTTCGTCCATCCCCCCTTTCTTGTTGTGCCAATAGTTTCACAACCCCCTTACGTTGCCGCCTTCCTCTCTCTTGCTCAGACTGAAATCACCTTCTGACGATTTCATTCACCCGCGGAGAACCCCCATGAAACTTTACGCAGAACAGGGCGACACAGTGGATTCCATGTGCTGGCGTTATTACGGCCGAACCGCTGTTGTTGTCGAGAAAGTCTATACGGCGAACAAAGGCATTGCCGATCTGGGCGCATTGTTACCCCACGGCACCGCCATCGACATGCCAGATGTCGCGGAGCAACCCCAGCAGGAAATACTCAAATTATGGGACTGAATACCGAACGCATCAGCTCAGCCTGCGCATATTTCATCGCCACGTCACTGACCTGGCTGGCGGGTATCACCTCGCAGGACATTGCCTTTCTGATTGGATCCGCCGTCGGTATCGGCACCTTTTTAGTTAACTGGTACTACCGGCGCAAAAGTTTTCAGCTGCTGGCACGCAACGGTCTGAACAAAGACACCTATGAAAACCTCAACTCTTAAACGCTGCAGCGCCGCGGTGGTGTTAGGGCTGATGGCGGCACTGCCAGGCTACACGTCATTACAGGTTTCGGAAGAAGGTTTACGGCTGATCACCGATTTTGAAGGCTGTCAGCTGCAACCCTACCAGTGCAGCGCTGGCGTATGGACCAGCGGTATCGGCCACACGGCAGGAGTGAAGCCGGCGCAGGAGATAACCGAACATCAGGCCGCTGAAAACCTGCTGGCAGATATTCAGCGAACCGAGCGCGCCCTCAAAAAATGCATGCCGGGCGTGATGCCACAGCCGGTTTTTGATGCCGTGGTGTCATTCAGCTTTAACGTCGGCACCGGAGCTGCGTGTCAGTCAACACTGGCGTTTTTCATCAACAAGCAACAATGGCAACAAGCCTGTGACCAGCTGCCACGCTGGGTTTTCGTCAACGGTGACCGCAACCGGGGTCTGGAACGCCGGCGAAACGCCGAACGTGCTCTCTGCCTGAAAGGGGTCTGAATGCGCATATTACTGGTCATTCTGAGCGCCATGTTTTTGCTGATCGTCATCCTGCTGCTTTCCAATCGCTCACTACAGCACGATCTCAACCACGCCGCTCAGCAACGCGACGCGCTGGTGGTTTCACTGCAACAACGTGAGCAGACGATCACTGAACTGAACCAGCAAATGCGCCAGCGCGAACAGGCTGAACTGGCATTACGCGAAGACCTGAGTTCCGCCCGGCAAATAATGCAAACCCGCGAACAGCAAAGACAAAGGAGCCTTCATGTTAATGCGCAAAACCGTCAGTGGGCTGACAGCGGGCTGCCTGCTGATATTAGCCGGTTGCACCAGCGCCCCGCCTTCAGCTCCGCCAGCGATTATTTACGTTGGCTGTCCGGCGGTCAGCGCCTGCCCGATCCCGGCCAGCCATCCCGTCACTAACCAGGATCTGAGCGCCGACATTCTTCAGCTGGAATCTGCGCTGATGGACTGCGGCTTACAAATTGAAGCCATCAAAAAGTGTCAGGAGGCACAACATGCAAAAACCGATTCAGTTGCAACAACGGCTGATTGAACAGATCCCCCTGCTTGCAGCCACACCTGAAAAACTGGTGCTCGCCACCGGCCCCGGCAAGGTGGTCGCCACATCAGCACCGTCCCTTTCTTTTGAGTACCGCTATCCGCTGACGCTGACTTTTACAGACGACGCACTCAGCGAAACCCTGGTTGATCTGGCCGTGGTCACCGTTCTCGACTGGTTGCAGGTTAATCAGCCTGAAATTCTTGGCAACGCCCTGCACCGGCTGAATGATTTCACGTTCACTCAGCAGGCGGGCAGCCTGGTGCTGACGCTGCAACTGACCGAGCGCGTGCAGGTTTCCGATACAGGTGATGTTCGCACCATCACTCACCTGCCTGAACCGCCGCTGCCGGAAAACGTGGCGCTGCCGCGTCAGGTTTATCTTAACGGAGAACTGATCAGCAGCTGGACGGTATGACCCGATAAACCTTGTTGTGTCAGCCGCGGCCGAACGGCCATCGGTTGTCGCTCAACCCTCTGAAACGGCATCCTTTATCCCATGAATACGACTCTTCAACTCAACGACATAATGCGGCTGATTGGCAATCTGGTGCGCATCGGTAACGTCTCAGAACTGGATCTGGCTAACGCCCGCTGCCGCGTCGCGACGGGCAGCAACGTGACGGCCTGGCTGCCGTGGATGACGCACCGCGCAGGCCGCACGCGCAGCTGGTGGGCGCCCTCTGTCGGCGAACAGGTGTTGCTGCTCTCGATGGGCGGCGAACTGAATACGGCATTCGTCTTACCGGCTGTTTTTTCGGATGCCTCGCCCGCACCTTCAGCTTCGGCGGATGCCCTTCATCTGGCCTTTCCGGACGGCGCCATTTTTGAATACGAACCGGCAAGCGGCGCGCTGAAAGTCACCGGCGTCAAAACGGCGGTGATCAATGCATCGCAGAACGTGGAGGTCACAGCACCTGAAATCCGCTGCACCGCCAGTACGCGCATCACCCTGGATACGCCGGAAGTGGTTTGCACCAGCAAGCTGACCACCGGCTCACTCGAGGTCAAACAAGGCGGCACGCTGACCGGCAATGTAATTCACAGCGGCGGCAGCCTGACATCCAACGGCATTATTGTGCACACCCACCGCCACAGCGGCGTCCAGACCGGCGGTGGCCAGACGGGAGGTCCGCAATGAGCAAACCAAAATACCTGGGAATGGACAGAAACAGCGGCACGGCGATTGAAGATCTCGACCATATCCGCCAGTCCGTGAGCGACATTTTGACTACACCGGTGGGTTCCCGTGTGATGCGCCGCCATTACGGCTCGCTGCTTTCTGAACTGATTGACCAGCCGCAAAACGGCGCGTTGCGGCTGCAAATGACCGCAATTTGCTACACCGCGCTGTTGCAGTGGGAGCCCCGCATCTCACTGAATGCCATCACTTTCGACTCCGATTACACCGGCAAGATGGTGGTGGAACTGACCGGAAGCCGTACCGATACGGCGACGGATTTTTCCCTGAACATTCCTGTGAGCTGACACTTATGGCAACGATCGATTTGAGCCAGTTACCGGCCCCCGATGTGGTCGAACAACTGGATTATGAAAGCCTGCTTGAAGAACGTAAAACGACGCTGATCTCCCTCTACCCGGCCGACCAGCAGGAAGCTATCAGCCGCACGCTGACACTGGAATCCGAACCGCTGGTCAAGCTGTTGCAGGAGAACGCCTACCGCGAACTGATCCTGCGCCAACGCGTCAACGAATCCGCAAGGGCGGTGATGGTGGCGTATGCGACGGGCAGTGATTTGGATCAGCTGGCGGCGAACAATGGCGTACAGCGACTGGTACTGACGCCTGCGGATAACACCAAAGTTCCACCCGTCCCGGCGGTCATGGAAAGTGATGCCGACTTCCGAACACGCATCCCGCAGGCCTTTGAAGGAATGAGCGTCGCCGGTCCTTCCGGCTCTTACGAATTCCACGGCCTGTCAGCCGATGGGCGGGTAGCGGATATTTCGGTTATCAGCCCGTCCCCCGCGAATGTCACCATTTCCGTGCTGTCACGCGAAGCCAATGGCATCGCTCCGGAAGATTTATTGGCCAAGGTGCGCATCGCATTAAACGACGAAAATGTTAGGCCAATAGCCGACCGGGTTCTGGTTCAGTCGGCAAGCGTGGTGCCGTATGAAATTGATGCCACGCTATACCTGTATCCGGGGCCTGAGTCTGAACCTATCACCCTCGCAGCCGAAGAAAAGCTGAAATCTTATATCAGCGATCAGCACCGCCTCGGACGTGACATTCGGCTATCTGCTATCTATGCCGCATTGCACGTAGAAGGTGTCCAGCGTGTGGAACTTGCTAAACCCGCCGCAGATATTGTGCTCGACAGTACACAAGCCTCTTACTGCACAAACTACGTCATTACCGTCGGAGGCTCCGATGAGTAACAGGTTGCTACCGAGTGGTTCTTCCGCGCTGGAACTGGCAGCCGCGGAAGCCTGCGCTGAACTGGCCCGTGTAAATGTTCCGCTGAAAACGTTATGGGATCCGCAAACCTGCCCGGCCAACTTTTTGCCCTATCTGGCATGGGCGCTGTCTGTCGACCGATGGGACAGTGAATGGCCTACGACGACAAAGCGCAGCGTGATTCAGTCCGCCTGGTTCATCCATCAGCACAAAGGCACCATCAGCGCTATCAAACGTGTGGTCGAGCCACTGGGTTATGTCATTAAGGTCACCGAATGGTGGGAAACCGATGATCCACCGGGCACTTTCAAACTCGATATCGGCGTTCTCGATTCCGGTATTGATGAAGCTATGTACGAAGAAATGGAACGCCTGATTGATGATGCGAAGCCTGCCAGCCGCCACCTAATCGGGCTGACTATTACCCAGGATATTCCCGGCACCGTTTATCTGGCCGCGGCAATGCATGACGCAGAAATACTCACTGTTTATCCGGACTGATAAGGAATCTTATGAGCAAATTTAAATCCGTCGTCACTACCCTCGGGCAGGCGCGCATCGCGTCAGCCATCGAAAGTGGAAAAGACGTGAATATTACCCAGCTGGCCGTCGGTGACGGTAATGGCAGCGCGACTGAACCCTCTGTGGGGCAGACGGCACTGGTCCATGAAACCTACCGCCTGAAGCTGAATTCCATCAAAATCGATAATAAAAATGCCAACTGGATTATTGCTGAAGCCATTATTCCGGCAGAAATCGGCGGTTTCTGGATGCGTGAAATGGGGTTGTTTTCCGCAGAAGGTGAACTGATTGCCGTCAGTAATATGGCCGACAGCTATAAACCTACGCTCGAAGAAGGTTCCGGCCGGACACAAACCCTGCGCATGGTGTTAACCGTCACAGATACCGAGGCGGTCAGCCTGACCATTGATGACACACTGATTATTGCGACCGAAGAATACGTTAATAATTTGCTGGCAGAACACGAAGCCTCACGGCGTCACCCCGACGGCACGCTGAGCGCGAAAGGTTTTGTTCAACTGAGCAACGCGGTGGACAGCACCAGTGAAATTCTGGCAGCAACGCCGAAGGCAGTAAAAACGTCTTACGACCTGGCGAAATCTGCGAATGATAATGCTAACGGGCGCTTACCCGCAGGCGGAACTGCTGTTGCAGCGGCCAAGCTGGCGACGGCAAGAAAAATAGCAGGAGTGGCATTTGATGGGACGGCGGATATCTCGCTGAATGCATCTAACATTGGACTCGGAAATGTAGGTAATTACCAGGCTGTCCAGGCTGGCGGTGGATTAAATTACGTGGAAAATCACAGAATTTATATTGACTGGGGTAAAGGCGATAAACTTTATGCGACCGTGGATAATGTCAGTCAGGGTGTTATTTATACGGGGAAAAATCCACCGACTCCTGGGGAAGTAGGTGCCTATCCGTCTTCAGGAGGAAATGTATCCGGTTATGTAAATGCACAATTCTTAGGTGCAAATGGATTGCCGAATCCAGGTTTAGGGCAAGGCACATATATTGGCTGGAATGAAAGTAATGGGCAGGGTGAGTCAAATTTTGTAAATAATAAAGGCGGTGGTTCTGGAGGATTTAATTTTAGAATAGTCAATTACCAAAACAGCGTACAAACAGGAAATGTATCTATCTCAGGTAATGGCGGTCTTAATACTTCAGGCTTACTTCAGGAAAATGGTCAGCGAGTTTTTACTCCGGTTAACCCGCAGCCCGTTGCTCGTAATACAGCTGGCTTTGGTCAAAGTGGATGGTGGCGGTGCGGTGATACAGGGATGATTTTCCAGTGGGGTTTTGTCAATAAAGGCAGCCGTGGTTGGCTCACAGTTAACTACCCTATCGCATTCCCAAGTGCATGCGCAAATGTACAAGTCACAGTCCTTAATGGAGGTGGTGGCGTGTTTTCAGATAACTTTGGAACAGCGCAGATCATCAATAATATAGGTTTCACCTGCGGGCAAGATAGCGGCGGCAGTTACTGGACAGCCATTGGCTGGTAAGGAGATGAGATGAATAATTATTTTTACAGCCCGGCTACCAATGGCTTCTATGCTGAAGAACTTCGGGATATCTATGAAAGTGCCGGAAGCTGGCCAGCAGATGCCCTTGCCGTTAGCCAAGAGGTTTATAACGAATTTCAGACCGAACCTTCACCTGATGGGAAAATGAGATCAAGCGGTCCAAATGGAATTCCTACTTGGGTAGATATTCCCGCACCTACAAAGGAACAAATTATTTTTGAAGCTAAAAATAAATTAACTTTGCTAATGACCAATGCGACATTGGCTATTTCCCCTTTACAGGATGCGATCGATATCGGTACTGCAACACAAGATGAACTGACACTTCTCAAAGACTGGAAAACCTACCGTGTCGCTCTGAACCGCCTGGATCTTTCAACCGCCCCTGACATCACCTGGCCCGAAATTCCGGCCTGACTTAAGCCCCTCCGGGGGCTTTTTTATTATCTAATCCCCCCTCTGTTGTGCCACCGCCCCCACGCCCCTGATCGAATGCGCTTTTTGTTGTGAACCGGCATCCTTGCTTCACCACCCACAACAGAGAGAGTCACCCTGATGGCTGATTATCATCACGGCGTACGTGTCGTTGAAATCAACGACGGCACCCGCGTTATTTCTACCGTTTCCACCGCAATTATCGGCATGGTTTGTACCGCAGAAGATGCGGATGCCACTGTATTTCCTCTCAACACGCCGGTTCTTATCACTGACGTTCTGGCAGCCAGCGGGAAAGCCGGGACCAGCGGGACGTTGCGTGCTGCGCTTCTGGCGATTGCTGACCAGTGTAAACCTGTCACCGTCGTGGTACGTGTTGCCACTGGCGATGACGAGGCCGCGACCACCAGCAATATCATTGGCGGTTCTGATGCCAATGGCCGTTACACAGGCATGAAGGCACTGCTTTCTGCGCAGGCAGAACTGGGCGTGAAGCCGCGTATTCTGGGCGTCCCTGGGCTAGATAATCAGGCTGTCGCAACCGCGCTGGCAGCCGTTTGCCAGCAACTGCGTGCCTTCGGCTATATCAGCGCTTACGGCGCAAAAACGCTTTCCGATGCAATCAAATACCGCGACAACTTCAGCCAGCGTGAACTGATGCTGATCTGGCCGGATTTTGTGAACTGGAATACGGCGACCAGCCAGTCTGATATTGCTTACGCCACTGCACGCGCTTTGGGCTTGCGCGCCAAAATCGACCAGGAAACCGGCTGGCATAAAACCCTGTCAAACGTGGGTGTGAACGGCGTGACCGGTCTGTCGGCCAGCGTGTTCTGGGATTTGCAGGCCAGTGGTACCGATGCAGATCTGCTGAACCAGGCGGGTGTGACGACGCTGGTGCGCAAAGACGGTTTCCGTTTCTGGGGCAACCGTACCTGCAGCGACGATTCACTGTTCATTTTCGAAAACTACACCCGTACCGCGCAAGTGCTGGCAGACACCATGGCCGAAGCGCATATGTGGGCGGTCGATAAACCGATGACCCCGACGCTGGTACGCGACATGATCGACGGCATCAAAGCCAAAATGCGTGAAATGAAATCAGCGGGTTACATCATTGACGGCGACTGCTGGTACGACGAAGCCGCAAACACAGCGGAAACACTGAAAGCCGGCAAATTGTATATCGACTACGACTACACCCCGGTTCCTCCGCTGGAAGACCTGACCTTGCGCCAGCGCATCACCGACTCTTATCTGGTGAACTTTGCCGCGTCCATCAACAGTTAAGGAGACAATGACTCATGGCACTTCCTAAAAAATTAAAATACCTGAACCTGTTCAACGACGGGAACAGCTACCTCGGCCTGGTTTCCTCACTCACCCTGCCGAAACTGACCCGCAAGCTGGAAAACTATCGCGGCGGCGGCATGAGCGGTTCAGTCGCGGTGGATTTCGGTCTGGATGACGATGCACTGACGCTGGAATGGTCTATCGGCGGTCTGGATGAACTGGTTCTGCAACAATGGGGCAGCGTTTCCGATATCCCGCTGCGCTTTGCCGGTTCCTTGCAACGCGACGATACCGGTGATGTGTCAGCGGTCGAAGTGATGATGCGTGGCCGTCACAAGGAGTTTGATTTTGGTGAATATAAGCAAGGTGAAGACACCGAAACCAAAGTCACCACCCAGTGCACCTACTTCAAACTGACTATCGACGGCAAGCAGCTGATTGAGATCGACACCGTCAATATGGTGGAAATTGTCAATGGCGTTGATCGCCTGGCGCAACACCGCACCGCGCTCGGCCTGTAATTCCCTCTCCCAGAGCCGGCAGACATTGCCGGCTTCACTTGTGCTTAAACAGGAAAACGCATGAGCCAGACTGACAACAACAACACCGTGATTCTGGATGTGCCGCTAAAACGTGGCGACACCGACATTACTGAAATCCAGGTGACCAAACCGACGGCAGGCAGCCTGCGTGGCATCGGGCTTGCCGCGCTGGCGAATGCCGACGTCGATGCGCTGATCACGCTTTTGCCCCGCATCACTTATCCCAACCTGACCAAAGAAGAGTGCTCACGCCTCGAGCTTCCGGACCTGATTGCGCTGGCAGGCAAGGTGATTGGTTTTTTATCACCGAAACCGGCGGAGTAACTCTCTCCCCCCGCCTCACCGTGGATGATCTGATGGCTGACATCGCGGTGATTTTCCACTGGCCGCCGTCCGAAATGGACGGCATGTCGCTCACCGATCTGTTGAGCTGGCGCTATAAGGCATTGCAACGCAGCGGAGTAAAAACAGATGAGTAATGTCGAACAATTACCCACGACGTTGGGGAAAATAAATAAACAGCTGAAATCGCTGAAAGCGGCCACGGCAAACGCCTGGCAGACGTTTACCACGCTGCCGAAGAAAAGCTTATACAACGCGATGTCAGAAGACATCAGCGACGTTATCTGGGAACTCAGATCTTTAGATAATCAGTCACGCCCGCTGGCGCATTTCCTGAAACCGCATGTTGAGCTGTCGGCGGGAGATCCGGAGTCAGTTAAACCCGCCAAACCGGTTAATCAATACGCGTCCGAGCGCAGGAGCGCGGAAAGTATTTCGGCTGGGCGCCGGGCCGTTGTTGAGCAGAAAGGCATGGAACCTGGCGAGCAGTTTACACATCGCGAGGAAATTATCGGGCAACTGAAATCGGCCAGCTCAGACGCCATCAGCTTCGCCCTGCCTCAGCTGGAACTGGCAAAAAACTTTCTCAAACCCGGCGCGGATCTGCAAGTCAGCCTTTCTGAGCTTCAGTCGGTGCTCGGCCTGCAAAATGAAGATCCGCACGTTGCGGCGTTGCGTCAGCAAAGTCTGTCGATGGCGACATCAGGTCATTCACCGGCGGACGTGGTCGCTGCGCAGAAAAAGTTAGCGGATAGCGGGCTCGATGCCAATCAGGTTCTGGCACAGACGCCGGGGGAACTCAACGGTTCAACGCCGGCGGCACAAACGGCCATCACCGTAAAAGGCGACAACCTGGACGGCGACATAACCAAACTCTTTGCCACCTGGGACACGCTGCGCATCAATCTCTTCGAAGGGCAAAGTGCGGCGCTGCGCGATCTCACACAAACCGCCACTCAATGGCTGACCACGCTCAATACCTGGATCAACGATAATCCTCAACTGGTCAACGCGCTGCTCGGCATGGCGCTGGGGATCACCGGAGTGATTGGCGGGCTGGGTTCGCTCGGCATGGCCATCGCCCCGGTACTCAGCGGCGTCAACATGATGATGGCTGGCGCCGGATTGCTGGGCACCGTCTTCACCAGCACCGGTGGCGTGATCGCTGCCGCGTTTACCGCTATCGGATTGCCGCTGTTGCCGGTCATCGCGTTGATTGCAGGGATCGGGATTGCGGTGGTGAAACTCTGGGAGCCGATCAGCGCCTTCGTCAGCGGAATGATCGCCGGATTCAGTTCAGTCATGGGGCCGTTAAGTAATGCCTTTGCGCCCTTTAAATCGGCCCTCGGTTGGATTACCGATCTTCTGGCACCCATTAAATTCACTCAGGACGAACTGCGTGGCTACACCGATATCGGCAAATTGGTCGGGGCAGCCATCGGTGAAATTTTCGTGACGCTGAATAAAGCCGTGTCTCAAATCGGTGAAGTATTTAACTGGGCGCGTAAAAGTGTCGATTCCGTGCTTAACATTTTCAGCAGCGACACTGACGAACAGACAGAAGCTCAAAATCCGCCTGCTGCGTTTAATCCCGCTTTATCGGCGACGGGCGGCACACTCAGCCTGTATCAACCGGCCAAAGCCAGCGTGGCGAATAGCCTGACGGATAATCGGACCACCACGATGAATGTCAGTTTCACTGCCACACCGGAAACGGATTATCAGCAAATTCAGAGCTTTATTACCCGGACGCTCAACGAGCGCGACTGGAATAACGAAAATGCGCAACACAGTGTGTTTGATAATGGAGGGTTCTACTCATGATGATGTCGCTGGGCTTATTTGTATTCAAATTAAGCTCCCTGCCCTATCAGAATATTAACCATCAGGTGAATTACAACTGGGGCGAAAATGCTCGTTTTGGTCAGCGGGCGGTTTCACAGTTTCTCGGTTTGGGTCAGGAGAAGTTGACGCTGAAGGGCCAGCTGTTACCGGAGCTCACCGGGGGAGTGCGGTATCTGCAGGCATTGCAAAGTATGGCGGACTCGGGCCGTGCGTGGCCTCTTATTGAAGGTACCGGCACCATTTATGGCATGTTTATCATTGAGAGTCTGGTCAAGGACAGCGGCGAATTCAATACCCGCGGTCAGGCGCGCACTATTACTTTTACCCTCAACTTAAAACGCGTCGATGAATCCCAGGCGGCAATGTTTGGCGATCTCCTCGCTCAGGCCGAGGGGTTGTATAACAAGGCGAGTTCGGCAGTCAGCAGTGTTATTGCAGGAGTCTAAACCATGCTTACGGATCTTCAGTTGCCCGCCGGCGCACGCATCGCCCCGGTGTTTACCCTAAAGATAAAAAATAAGGTCCTGGAAGAGAATATCACTGAGCGGGTGATCAATCTGACGGTGACTGATTACAGTGGCTTTGCTGCAGATACCCTGACGCTGAC
Organism: Rahnella sp. PAMC25559; assembly: GCF_050632365.1. GTDB lineage: Bacteria > Pseudomonadota > Gammaproteobacteria > Enterobacterales > Enterobacteriaceae > Rahnella > Rahnella rivi. The sequence continues at coordinate 12,693 of NZ_CP192543.1, forward strand.
GTTTGACGACGGCGACCGGCAGCTGGAGATGCCCGCCAGAGGTACCGTTTTGCACCTGCATATGGGGTGGTCTAAACAGGCTTTATACGATTGTGGTTATTTTACGGTGGACACCGTCACCCATTCCGGAAGCCCTGACAGAATCGCCGTCACTGCCCGCAGCGCAGATTTTCGTGGCTCATTTGAAACCAAGAGGAGTCAGTCTTATGACGACTATACGCTGGGCGCGATCGTCAGAATTATCGCGAGCCGCAATAATTTCCCTCTGCCGGTTATCGATCAGGATCTCGATAATATTCCGATCCCGCATATTGATCAGACGGATGAAAACGATGGCTACTTTCTCACACGACTGGCACAAAACTACGGAGCCCAGGCAACGGTCAAAAATGGCTCGATCCTGTTTTTTAAACCTTTTACTGGCCGGACAGCATCCGGGCAGGCGTTGCCATGGAACACGCTGGTGCGCAGCGATGGTGATTCCCACACGTTTAAACTGGTTGATACGCTGGCCTATGAGAGCGTAAAAGCCCAGTGGCATGATGTGAAGAAAGCAGCAACGACGAGCGTAGCGCTGAAACGGACATCCACGCAGACCTCAAACTCGCAAAAGCAACATCCTGCATCGGTAACGCCGTCAGCAGAATTGAATACGCCGGCCAAAGAGGAGACAAAAAGCTATATCGCAGGGTCTGGTAATAAAGTTCTGCTGCTGACGACCCTGTATCCCGATGAACAATCTGCCAGGCGTGCAGCGGATTCTGTCTTCAATCGAATCCAGACAGAATCTTCAACTTTCAGCATAAAACTGGCGCTGGGGCGCGCCGATCTCAGCGCACAAATGCCGGTGACCGTGCAGGGTTTCAAGGATGTCATAGACCGCCAGCGGTGGGTGATTAACTCTGTCGTGCATAATCTCAATGAGAAAGGATTCACCACCACCTTGAATTTGAAGGTTTACACCGCGGATATTACTTATCAGTCATCCATATCGGCATTATAAACTTGCTTTTGCAAGTTAATGGATTCATAATCACCTCATCGCCTAACTGTCATGCCGGAGGTTTTTATGATGCATTGCCCGCTTTGTGGAAAAGTCGCCCACACACGTTCAAGCCGTTATCTGAGTGAATCAACCAAAGAACGGTATCATCAGTGTCAGAATATTCAGTGCAGTTGCACGTTTGCCACACATGAGTCCGTCGCCAGGGTTATCTCTAAACCCGGCGGAAACCAGCCATCTGCGGCATAGTCAATTTGTCGTCACTGATGCAAAAAAAAGGGGTTAGCCGATGGCTAACCCCTTGTTCTATATTAACTAGTAGATGTCGCGTTAGCGATACCTTAGTTAAGACGCTTTTAAGGCGACATATTGAATTACATAGCTTTTTATTATTATTCAGAAAGTTAAATCAATACTTAACGCAATGAAATGCAGTGTTATGCAACCTCCGCCGCCACTTTGCCGCCATTTTTGAAAGCTAACGGATTCAAGTTTATCGCCTCTTCCAGGTGGTCTGGAGCAAAGTGTGCATAGCGCATTGTTTCACGAATATTGGCATGACCGAGTATGCGCTGAAGCACCAATATATTGCCGCCGTTCATCATGAAATGAGATGCAAAAGTGTGTCGTAAGACATGCGTTTTTTGCCCTTCTGGTAGTTCGATATCTGTAAGGGCTAACGCCTTTTTAAACTCTTGATAGCATGGTTTGAACATCTTACCCTGCATCACTTTTAGTTCATCATAAAGCCAGTCTGCTATCGGGACGGTTCGGTTTTTCTTACCCTTGGTCTTGAAAAACGTCAGTTTATTCGGTGACAACTGAGAACGACTCAGCCCTTCTGCCTCACTCCAGCGCGCTCCTGTTGCTAAGCAAATCTTGACAATACAAGTTAAGTTGTCTTTTCCATAGCGTTCACATGCTGCAATCAGTTCCTTGATCTGCGCGTCTGTGAGCCAGGACATTTCCTTTTCTTCTTCTTTAAACGTTCGCACACCATCCAGCGGATTCGGAAGCGACCATTCACCTAATCGCTTTAGCTCGTTGAACATAGCATCAAGATACTGTTGCTCTCTATTCACTGTTATCGGTTTGGCAATCCATTTCTCTGGATTCTCATGATAACCATTGCTGATTTCTCCACGCAGGCGCTTACCTCGATATGTTGACCAATCTTTAGCTGTTAACTGTGAGGCAATTGGATCCTTAAGACCGTTACAAATAATATGTAACTTCCCCATGCGAGACTTGCCAGCAGAAAGCGTCTGACCGTGAAGCTTATCCCAAAGCTCAATTAGTTCACTGAGCTTACGCCGATCCGCCTTCTCACCGAGCCACGGCTTATTCTTGGCTTCTTCCAGAGTGTAAGTTTCAAAAGCTACGGCCTCTCCCTTTGTGGCAAAAGTCTTGCGCAGGCGCTTTTTATCGCGTCCGTTCGGATAACATTCAACAAGCCATAATCCTGAGGGGAGTTTTCTTACAGTCATTTCTGTTTACCATCTGAGGAAGCCAGGAACACATCTGATGCGTGTCTTTTACTATTGAAAGCCCGCATTAAAAGGCTTTCAATATAATCAGAGGTTTTGGACGTGTTGTTATTTATTAGTATACAAGCGGGTTTTGGACAAAAGAGTTACTTTGGATTCATCCGGTTGAAGCTTTCCAGCTTCATCGCATGTTGAACGAGGAGATTCGAAAGCATATCCCGAATAGCTAAACTTATTCAGAATGTGTACTTCCTTCGTATTTTTCAAATATGCGGAATTATTTCTATTCATCCAGGCCGGAGAGCACACGCCCAAGATTGCATTATCATATATATCAGGCGTTATTGAGGTTTCATTTAATACAACTGTAATGATGCCACGGTCATCACTTATAGATAGAGGTTGCATATCATTTAGAGATTTCTGTAATTCTGTTAAGTTCGCTGATTTCGCAAACGTTCCAAATGATGATAGTGCCATTAATGCAACCATTGTCCTTTTCATGAAAACTCCTTAAAAATGGATTTCTGTAGTAGTAGCGATCAACCCAATTGCTTTTAACTCATTGGATAAGCACTGAAATTCTGTTGACTCATTTTTAACTTTTAATTTATTACCAGGTAAACGAGAAATATTATAAACATCGATATTTCCATCTAAATCTATAAGCCATTTACCATTGGCAATGTTATTAACAGCCAAGTCCGCAAGCCAAATATAACGGCCTGAAAAAATAAATGCTGGCGAACTGATGCCGGATGGAAGCATGGATGATGCCGTGCTCACGGTTCCGGAGGCTTTCAACTGACCGGCAGTTAACTGATATTTATTAATACTCTGCGCTAACGGTGTTTCTGGTGCATGGCTTACCGAAACCTCTATCTGCTGCTGAGGTTTCGGTGACGATTGACCTGTCGCCAACCAATACAGTGGGACTCCAGTATCTAGGGCACAAGTGATAACTACCTCACCAGGGAAAAAATCTCGCCGTATCCAGGTACTGATGGTTCCTGATGAAAGGTGGAAATAATCACCGAGTTCTGTCTGAGTTTTAAAACCATAGGCGTCCATTATTCGCCGGATAAGCTCTTTGCCACCAGATGCTTTTAAAAGGTTTTCACGTAGTTCACTGCCACGCAGACCCTGGCTATCCCGTACCAAATTTCTTGCACCTGCAAGATTTCCATTCACCAGCCAATTGAGATCCACGCCCGTTGTTATGGCGCAATCAATGATTGATTTACCAGGAACGCTACCTCGTTGCTGCCAGTTACTTACAGCATTGGCAGGGATTTCTAATTTTTCAGCCAATTCCTTTTGAGTCTTAACTCCATAAGAAATAAGCATTCTTTCAATAATCGCGCTTGAGCTATCGAGGTTTTCTTTCATATACCGCCCTAAAACACACAGAATGAATGTTTACAACATCACACAATGTGTTTTAAAGTGTCGTTCATCGACCAAGATGCACAACACTGCACTAAAAACACACTTAACCGGAGATAATGCGATATGGCACTGCAAATTGCAACGCAGTCACCCGTTCAACTACAAGAAATTCCATCATCAGTTCCACAGCTGAACCAGTTAGTTTCATTGTTGGTTCCTGCATTAGTAGAAGCTTTACTGCCTAACCTAGCTCGTTCTGTTGGTATCAATACCGCTGAATCTGTAACTGTCCGCGACTTCGCAACTTCCGTGGGAATCAGTGAGCGCCTTGTTTGGCAATGGCTTGAAGACGGTATTCTGTTAGCAGCCCCGACCAAAGACACATCAAAAACCCGCTCAACCAAAAAGAGCGCTGTCACAAAATCACGCACTCTGATCAACATGACAGCCTGGCGTGCTAAGCAACATCAACAGGCGAAGGATTGTAAGTACATTCGTTAATGATGCGTTTAGTTAATCTTGAGTATTCAAGAATTGCCGGAGATTGTCATGTTTGATTATCGCGTATCTAAACAACCTCATTTTGACATCGCATGTACAGCTTTCGTTAGAAAACATAACGTTGCAGAACTTGCTAAAGAAATGGGCATTGGTTCTCAGGTGCTTAGAAACAAGCTGAATCCTGAGCAGCAACACAATTTAAGCTGTCAGGAACTTTTGATTCTTACAGATTTAACAGAAGACCCTACGCTGATCGATGGTCTGCTGGCTCAATTGCAATGTATGCCAGCGGTGCCGGTTAATGAGTTGGCGGAGGACAACATTGCTGCCTATACGCTCCATGCAACTGCGGCACTTGGTTCAGTAGCTGCGGGCGCAGTATCTAAGGAACGCCACACACGTCAGGCCAAAAACGCAATTATGGAAAGCGTGAATGCTGGGATCCGTCACCTGTCTCTGATTGGTTTAGCAATTCAGGGACGTGTCGAAGGTTCGCCGGTACTTGCTTCTGCCGTCGGTGCTGTCGCCAGCGTTGCCACAAACGGGATGATGTGATTATGCCGATCTCAATCGCACCATTTTTAAAGCAGCAAAGTCCTTCACGTCATTTCGGTCATGGTTATATCGAGTTGCCAGGCGGAAAGCGTTGGAGTCCTTCTATATCAAAAGCCACTGCCCCACAGGCCGTGAGAAATTCAAAGCCGCTATTAAAGCGCCTGTTTAGTTGAGGTGATTATGTTTTTAGGAAACGCAGAACATATTCAAATAGGTAAAAAGCATCTTTCTAAAATTAAAGAGATGTTAGAACACAAAAAGAATGTAGCGCAGGAAACATTTGATACTCAGCCGCTGCATATGCGTAAGACAATTTGTTTTCATGCTGGCCTGAGTCGCCGCCATGTTGAAATGAAGTTTGCAGAGTTAACGTCGACGGAAAGACATCAAGTGGTTGCGGCGCTAAATTCTTTAATTGGTTTAACGGAATCACTGCCGAAATTTATCAGTGAAGATGATTGCAAGATAAATATTAATCACTAACCAGAATTCAAATTAATAGGCGTAAACCCGCCGGGCATTCTTTTGCCTAAAAACAGGAGTTTTATACATGAAAGATATGATTAATAAATCCCAACACGGTTTTGCTGGTTCGCCTGTAGTTGGTTTTGACATGGCCACAGCTGAGGGTGATTCCGCCGCCACCCTGACCTTAATGCTCAATGCCGCCCGTAATGACGAGCGCGGCAACCGTGCCAAAGTATTCGCCTCACGCCTGGAAGCTATCGCCTGTTTCATCATTCAGCAGGAAATGAACGGCACCGAGGCCGCCGAAGCCTTACGCGTCGAAGCGACTCGTATCCAAAACGAAGCGGGAGAGTTTCACTAATGATGAAGCATGAAGAAGCCACACAGGAAATGGCTGAGGCAATCGCAAAACGCATTGATATCGATCTGGCGTTCACCATCATCCCTAAAAAGAACGGTGATCTGATTCTGGCTGAAATTAAGACGGATAAAGAAACCCGCACACAGTATTGCAGCACCCTTGCCGTCTACCAGTACCAGATTGCACTCGCTAACGACTTCGTGAGCCGCTGCGTGTCCCGTGCTCTTTGGGCGAAGAAGATTAGTGATGCCTTATCCATGCGCCGTGAATACAACCGCGCTGCTGATCTGGTATTTGCTGCCCTGGTCAAAGTGGCGCGTCCGGAGGTATCAAATGGCTGATGTAATCGATACAGCCCAGGAGCGCGCAGACCTGATCCTGGCATCTCAAATTCAAGCCGCCCGCACATATGTAGCGGGTACATCTGCAATGTTTTGCACCTCTTGTGATCAACCTATCCCCGAAGAACGCCGCGCAGCTATGCCTGGTGTTGAGCTTTGCGTGTACTGCAAAGCGGCGGCAGAAATCAACGCCAAACATTATCGGGGCAACAAATGATGATTTTCACGGTGGCTTTGTTTGCGCTCGCTGTTGTGAACGCTGGCTTTTTGGTCTCCGATATCAAAGATGGTATGTGATGCGGTTTATACCTACCCCTCAGCAAATTGAAACGCCCAAAGCCTGGGCGTTTCCCTGGAACAAACCACGCCAGGCAGTTTCTGGCCTGGAAAGACCGCTTACCCGTGACGAGTACGATCAGGGGCAAGCCGTTTTAATCAAAGTAAAAACCCTTTCAACCGATCTGCAGGAAATCTTCACAGGCCGCCATAAGCACCTGCTGAAAACTCAGGGTATCCACGCCGCGAATAAATACCTGGTTTATACCCTTGGCCGCAGCATTCTGCCGCGCGTTGAAGCCGTGAATGCGGCGCACGCGATGAATGTTAATGCCTCTATGAAATTCCTGTCTGAGGCTGATACTTATCACCGCCTGCCGAGCATGAGCGATAAGCCACTGCGCCGGTTCGCTCAAGACATCGCCGGTCAGCTCAAGGAAATCTATGAAGAACGGTGCGATCAGTTGCTTGCTGAAAATGACGGTGACAACGCCATTCTTTTTGAGCTTAAAACTCAGCGCGGTTTGTACTGCGATATTGCTGGCATGTCCCGCGCTTTCAATGTCACGCCGATGTACTGGAAGAAATACTGCAAAGGTAAATTAGATACAGTTTCAGCCATCGCCGGTATGTCGCGCCTGGTTAATCCTGACTGGTGGTTAGGTCAGTTGAAAGGCCAGCGCACCCGCTGGCGTGAATCTTTGCTGATCGCAATCGGTAAGGTAAACCGCGACGCTTCCCCGTACGCCAGTAAACAGGCCATCCGTGAGGTGCGCGCGCGCCGTCTGTCGAATCTCGACTACCTCAAAAACTGCGACCTTGAAAACATTGAAACCGGCGAGCGCATCAGTCTGATCGACAAGGTGATGGCGAGTATTTCAAACCCTGAAATCCGCCGCATGGAGTTGATGAGTACGATCGCCGGCACCGAGAAGTACGCCGCTGCAAATGGTGACGTCGGCATGTTCCTGACTATTACCACCCCCTCCAAATATCACCCGACTCGTATCGTGGGCAAGGGTGATAAAAAGCGCGTCCAGCGGAATCACGCCTGGGGCGAAAATGCTTACACCCCGAAAGATGCGCAGCGATACCTGTGCGGGATCTGGAGCAAAATGCGCACCGCTTTTAAAGATAACGATCTGTCTGTCTACGGGATGCGGGTGGTGGAACCACACCACGACGCGACCCCGCACTGGCACATGATGTTATTCACTAAGCCCGCCATGCGTCAGCCGGTGATCGATATCATGCGCAAATACGCCATGAGAGAGGACGGCGACGAACGCGGCGCGGCAAAAAATCGCTTTGACTGCAAACATTTAAACCGTGGCGGTGCTGCGGGATACATTGCCAAATACATCGCAAAAAATATCGATGGTTACGCTCTGGAAGGCGAGCGCGACCATGAAACCGGCGAGCTGCTAACAGACGCCGCTGCTGCTGTTACTGCCTGGGCTGCTACCTGGCGGATCCCTCAGTTTCACCCTATCGGCCTGCCTACCATGGGTTCCTACCGTGAGTGCCGCCGCATCCGCTCAATCAGTCTGACTGAAACCTTTGATGAAGAAGTTGAGGCAGTTCGCGCTGCTGCTGATGTCGGTGACTTTATGGCGTACATGACAGCTCAGGGCGGCGCAAATATTCCCCGCGACGAACAGACCGTGCGTGTAGCTCGCCGCGTAGCTGCTGAGCTGAACGCCTACGATGAAGAAGTGAAAAAGGTTGTTGGCATTTTCGCGCCTCACCTTGGCGATTCTCATGTTTACGAAACCCGTACAACACAATGGCGCATCGTTTCTTCTGCCGTTGACGTTGAGGTTTTGACCTTAAAAAGCGCCCACGGCGCGCCTCGGAGTTCTGTCAATAACTGTGGGTTGGGTGGAATTAAAGCCGCTTCAAATGGGCTCGATAGCCAGGCAGGAAGCGCTGCTACAGCGTTCATCTCTGCTAACCAAACGGCAATAGACTGGACAGACACAGCCGCCGTGAGGGCGATTGTGGCGCGTATAAGGGAGGAAACGCCGAGAGTCAGTAAAGCACAGCGAAGTTTTGCCCGGACATAAGGTCGTTATTATATACCGCACTCAAGTTTGAAAGCTGGAGAGCTGGAGAGCTGGAGAATCATAGGGAATTGAATTATTTTTGAAAAAGGATACCATTATGGATGACGGTTAGAATTAGAAGCGATGTACTGCGGGCATGAATTTTAATTTATAACTCATATGTGTATTCTAACTAATGCACAGCAAGTATACTGAGCGTAATTTCAACATGTCAACTAACAGTATTTTTTAAAAAATGCTTAAAGCGCGCCCGCTCAACATCATTAAAACACTCTTAATCTCTATAGAAGGCTACTAAATGATAAAGTTTTTGTTAAAAAAAGAGACGTTACTAGTTGCAATATTAACATTAGCAGGCTATTTAGTAGGATTGCTTTACGAAGTGGGATTCTCGCTATACTTTAAGTATCCAGCATCATTTATCTCAGTAGATATTAAATCAATTATTTTTGGGTTAATATCTGTTCTCGCCCTTCTATTTTTTATTACCGCTACCATTTCTGTAATGGATAGTTTATCTAGGAAATTTAAAGGGGCTCGAGCCTTACTTCTTTACTCCACCATTTACGGGGGGTTACTGATATACTGCGGGCTCGTCTATTATATGCTCACTGGCTCCGGTGGGATATATTTGTACGGAATCCTCATTGCTTACATTGCATGTTTGCTTTTATTTTTCCCCTATGGTTATAAAAAGAAAGGAATAACATTCGAAGAAGGTGTAAAAGAAGTTGTAATTAAAATGTCTTCACAAAATGACAGTGCAAAAAGTAAAGAAAAGAAATTTTTTGAATCAGTATTGGCATATTCATTTATGAGTGCTGCATTGGGAATTTTTGTTGTTGGCGTTGGTTCACACTTTGCTAGAATGAACCAATCTTTTTATACTTTTTATTTGGAAAAAACAAAATACGCCATAGTTGGAACTTATGGTAACAACCTGATTACTAGTAAAGTTATTGACAATAAAATATCTACCGGTGTTTATATATATAAAGATTCAGAAATTAAAAATGCATTATTGAAAAGAGAAAAGATAAACAACGATCTTTGATATTTATAATTCCTCACTAAGATTCCTTCGTTATTTTTATGTAGTTGCTCGTCAAAAAAAACCTTTAAAATCTCTCCAGAGCGATAGCAGTTGCTGTGGAGAGGGCTGAATGATGAAAATTTCAGCATAAAAATTTATGGAAATTATAATCATAAAAAACTATATTACTGTATACATACACAGTACTTATGATTCGGGAGTGAGTAATGGATTCCTCGCATGTGCTTAAAATTGCGCTGATTAAAATCCGGCTTATGGCTGATATCTCTTGTGATGCACAATGTAAAGTCGATGAACTCCATATGGTAATGGAGATGATTTCAGAGCTAGCTGATCGCGTCTTAGATGAACATGAGCATTAGCAAATAGCTAGTTCTGTGATCACTTCAAAGTGATAGTCAGTAGTGCAATTTGTCTTTCAACATTTAAACTTCAGATTGAGATCACAAGGATTTACTACTTTGTTGTATTGAGTCGAATTTTCCGGCGTAGTAAAGGGTTAAACCTTCTCCTTGATTCCTAAAATGATAATGAAGATGCTTAAAAATAAAACACCTTAGGACATTTAAAGAGTCTGCAAATGCATAATAATCTTACGAAAAACTCCACATATCTGCTATCCCTTCTTCGTTCACATGCTGATAATGAAGGTAACGTAGGAATTACGCTTTCCCAACTTGCTCGTGAAATGCAAGTTTGCGTTAATACTGTTATCTCTGCGGTAGGTCTTCTCGAAAAGTCTGGCCTGGTGCAGGTTACCCGCGAGCAACGTTCAAAAAATGCAATCGGAAAAGAAAGCGCTGGCAGAAATATTTATCGCCTTCTTTAAAAGTGCCTTCTAAATGTTCCTTCAGCAGTTTTATTACGGGTATTGAAAACCTATAGCCTTACCTAAGTGACGCATCCATAGAGTGCATGGTTTTGCATGACGAGAAGCCTCTCAAAAATGGAAGCTCTCACTAGTCTTAGCAAGGATCAGGGAGGAGCGTGCGACTGCATTAAAAGCGACCTATAAAGCGGGCAGGCGAGGCGGGGATAGCATTGCGCGCAGAGGCATTGTGTGTCCTGTAAATGGTATAAAGAGAGCGTTTAGTGATTCGCTGAGGCACTTATGAAAGAACATCGACCGCATGGAAGAACAACAACGTCATTAGAAGCTAATGTCCTAAAAATCCGCGCCTTTGAAATGGTACTAATCCTTTTCTACATGGAAAATTTGAAACGTTTTATCTTAGGCTCTATCCAGCAAACAGATAAAATTCGGGGGGAAAACTATTTTGCTTCGGGTAAGATTAAAACCTCAGAAGGGAAAAAGATGGAAATTGCTCGCGCCCGACTAGTTTCTGAAGGTGTTATTAATCAAACCGAAAGTGATGAGCTAAAAAAACTCATGGATTATCGGAATATCATAGGGCATAAAGTCCATGACCTTACGGTAGATGTGGGTGCCTATGCAAACCTAACGACACTTCACCCTGAGACATATAAGCCTATGCCTGCCTATGACTATACCGCAGCAAAAAGGGCTAGACTGCTAAGAGAGAAGATAGAGAATGGGATGATGGGTAACTATATTATGAGAATGTCATTCAGTTCTTTGGCATTTGAAGCCGCAGAAAAGACGTATTTAAAAGAGATAAAACGATTAAAAGTTCGAACAAATAAAGATATAAAAAACTTTAATGACATAATTCAAGACACTAACAGGCTCATCAAAGGAATACCAACCTCAGTGATGCTGGCAGCTCAACCTGCGCACCCACAAAATATCAAGAATAACGGAAATCTCAGCAAGCACGGTGTGAAATGCGCGAAATTACTATTTGAAGCAAAAGCCACTCCATTGGCTGTTGCTTACATGATGAGAATTTCATTTAGAGCAGCGAACCGTTGGTTCAGTAGGTGGAAGGCTGCTAAAGTGCAAGATTGAATTTAATATGATGTTTACATGTTAAATAATTACTGTTCGATAAGAGCGTAAGGTTTGAAGGTGATCACCTCTTCCCCGAACCAGTCATTAAACTCTTTCATCCGTTCCTGCAATGGCGTTAACTCGTTACGGACAAAGACGCTTGCCGCCTTTTCTACGTCGCCGAAACCGCCCGCATTATCAGGGATGATGCCCATCATCTGCGGCGGTACGCGGTGCGCACTCAGCAGGTCATCGCGGCTTGATTTCTTGATGTTGAAAAAATCATCTTTTGTAGCGACTTCACTCAGCGGCAAAATCTGGATCCCGTCCTTCTTTCCGTTTGGCGCGTACATAAACAGGTTGCGGAAGTTGCCTAAGCCTTTGCTGTCTCGCATAGCCTGCCGCATCTTATCGACGTCAGTGCTGGATTGAGACGCGTCAGTCATATACAAGATATAACCTGCATGAGCACCGTTCTGATAATACTTGCGACGGAAAAGGGTAGCGGCCTCATTGAGCCAGGCAGAATTCAGCGCGCTGAGGTATTCCGGCAGGCCATACAATTCCTGATTAATGTCCGGTTCAATCAGATGAAATACGCTATCAGGCGCGAACTGGTGCGCATCCAGCCCAGGCTGCACAAACCAATAAACGCCATCTTCCACCCCGCGACGCGTATATTTTGACGGGCTAGCTTTGAAATGCAGCGGTTCATTTAGCTGGTTATCAATTTGCTCCAGGTATGAATTCCCAAACACCAGATAATCCAGCGCATACCGGCTGAATTCCTGCTGGGTTAGCAGCGGGTGCGGGATAAGCGTTGAGGCGAGAATGTTGCGCTTCACGTACATCGGACTGCTGTGGTGTACCGCGGCGCGAACGCTGCGAGCCAGTCCTTCAAAGCTGATAGGCGGCTCATACCAACGCCCGTTGCCGGTACATTCCAGATAATCCAGAATTTCGCGACGGTCGAGCACTGGTGTCGGATCACCAAAGCTGAATACTTCCGTTCCTTGCTGTGCAGGCGCTGCCAGCGTTTGCGTTGTTTTACGAGGTCTGCGCTTACTCATTAATAAAACTCCAGGATGTTAGGACTTTGCCCGCCGTTGGCAGCGGTCAGCGGTTCGTTGACGAGTGCGTGCATGATTGCCCACGCGACGTCTGCGTGGCTGGCTTCTTCACTGCGGCTGGCGACGTAGGTCGCGCGGCTTCCGCTGGCGGTCATGGTTTTACGGATTGCCATAAACGAGGCGGTGATATCGGTGTGGCCGGTGTCGTACTCCAGTCGGCCTGAATTGATGGTGTCTTTTGCTTTCAGTACCAGGCCGGTTTTTACCTCTGGGCTATAGCTGATCTCCCTGGCTGCCGGAAAGAATTGCTGAACAAGCTGGAACACACCTTGCCCGATGCCGGTGGCATCAATGCCGATGTATTCCACGACAAACCGTTTTGTCAGGTCTTCGATACTTTTGGCCTGCGCGGCAAAATCCATTCCTTTCCACTGGTGACGTTCCAGCACGCGAAATTTCCCCCCAGGCACGGACGGCGGTGCGATCACCGCACAGCCTGCGCTGTCGCCGGTGTGTGACGGGTCATAACCGATCCAGACGGGGCGATAAGCAAACGGGCGAACCAGGTACGGGTCGAAATCCTCCCATTCCTCCAGGCTATCCACCATGCAGCCCTGTAATTCAGAGAACGGGAACACCGACGCCTGATCGTCAACAAATTCACACATCAGCAGGTTGTCGTACTCGGCGGGGCTGTATTCCAGTTGCAGCTGATCCAGGTCGAACAGGTTACAGCCGCCGTCCAGTGCATCCTCTACCGTGACAATCTGCCGCCACTGGCCGTCATCGCATAGCGAGCCTTTCGACAGGTGCGCATGGGTTAAATCCAGGTCAATCCTGTCGGACTTATTGCGGCGCCCTTTGTTGAACAGCTCACCTGACCAGAACGGATAGGCGCTGTGCGCCAGGCTCGACGGCGTAGAAAAATAGGTGCTTCGCCATTTTTTATGCAGCGACATGCCGGAAGCCACTTTGCGCAGCTCCTGGAATTTTGGGATCCAGAAATATTCGTCCAGGTACAGATTCCCGGTGTAGCTTTGCGCGGTGCGAACGTTGGTACCGAGGAAAATCAGGCGCGCACCGTTCGGCAGCACAATCGGGTCGCCTTTTAAATCGACGTCCACCTGGCGGGCAAAGTCGATAATGTAGTTTTTAAAGACGTGCGCCTGCGCCTTACTGGCCGACAGGAAAATCTGATTGCGGCCGGTGGTCAGTGCATCAATAAACGCCTCTCGGGCAAAATAGAACGTTGCCCCGATTTGGCGAGATTTGAGGATGTTGCGGATCCGGTGCTGGAGTCCGGCGCGGTGCCACCCGCGCTGATATTCGAAAGACTCACTGATAAAAATATCGCTAAGCTTTTCAATGGCGGCATCACTGACCACGTTTTTCTCAGGCGCTTTGCGCTCACCCTTGTTGCGGTTGGCAACGTTAGGATTTAAGTCTGCCTCACTGCCGGTCATGCTGTACCGGTTTACCCTTGCCAGGCGTTCAATCTGGCGGCCTAACAGGTCAATTTCTTTGTAATCTTTCCCCTCTTTAACGTCCTTCATAACGAGCTGGATCAGCCGCGCTTCCATGCTGGTTTCAACGCGTGAAATCGGGGCGATGTCCTCCCATTTATCCCGCGTTTTCCAGCTCTGCACGGTTGGCGTTTTTTGGCTCAGCATCTCTCCGATTTGCCGCACAGAAAAACCCTGCCAGTAAAGCAGTGCCGCCTGTCGGCGCGGGTCGCTGATGATGGTGGAGTTTGATGTATTCATGTGGCCACGTTACCGCCTGACCTGCGACTTTTCGCGCTGCCCACGTTGTGCCATCGAGCATCAACCCGCATCGGCTGGCGGTGTCGGGCGTGTGTCTGGAAACTTAGATTTCTCAGAAGCACACACTGACTGGAGTCCGATAAATGGCAGCAAAAGCAAAGCGCTTTCGTATCTGTACCGAAGGAGCAACAACCGATGGCCGCGAAATTACCCGCAGCTGGATCGAACAGATGGCCGCGACCTATGACCCGAAGGTCTACGGCGCACGCATCAATATGGAGCACATCAAGGGTTACTTACCTGATAGCCCATTCCGTATGTACGGCGATGTGACCGGCGTCTATGCCGAAGAAATTGCCGACGGCGCGCTGAAAGGCAAGCTGGCACTGTATGCCGACATCGATCCAACGCCTGAGTTGGTGTCGATGGTGAAAGCCCGCCAGAAGGTTTACACCTCAATCGAAGTGAACCCCTCGTTTTCCGATACCGGCAAAGCCTACTTGATCGGCCTGGCCGTGACTGACAGCCCCGCCAGTCTGGGTACGGAGTACCTGCAATTCAGTGCGAAAGCGAATCAAAACCCGCTCGCAGGACGTAAGCAAAGTGCGGAAAACCTCTTTACCGTCGCAGAAGAAACGGTGTTTGAGTTTGAAGAAATCGAAAACCGCCCCTCGCTTGTTGATCGCGTTAAACAGGCTTTTTCCCGCAAGTCCGCCTCAGATGATGCCCGTTTTAATGACGTGCATGACGCCGTGGCTCAGGTCGCCGAACACGTGCAGGCCGGTCTGGAACATCAGGACACCAAACTGTCCGGCCTGGTGAAACGCTTGGGTGAACTGGAGAAAACCACCGCTGCCGATCATAAAGAATTCAACGCGTTGAAAGGCAAGCTGGAGAAGGAACCTGCGCACACCTTTGGTAAACGTCCGCAGGCAACCGGCGGCGCAGGCGTTGACGAAACGGTCACCGACTGCTGATCCCGTAATCCATCACACTTGAATTCATTAATAGGAAATTGGTCATGAAAAAAGAAACGCGCTTTAAATTTAATGCGTTCCTGTCCCAGCTGGCGAAACTCAACAACGTTGATACCGATTCGCTGAATAAGAAATTTAACGTTGAGCCGTCCGTCACGCAGACGCTGATGACCCGCTTACAAGAATCATCAGAGTTCCTGACCCGTATCAACATCATTCCGGTGGACGAAATGATGGGGGCGAAAGTGGGCGTTGGCGTGACCGGCACGATTGCCAGCACGGCCAATACCGACGGCGGTGACGAACGTGAAACCGCAGATTTTACCAAGCTGGATCAGGAACAATACCACTGCACTAAGACCAACTACGATTTTCACTGGATGTATAACAAGCTGGATTTGTGGGCGCGTTACAACGATTTCCAGACCCGCCTGCGTGACGCGATTATTAAGCGTCAGGCGTTGGATCGTATCCTGGTCGGCTTCAACGGCGTTGCACGCGCACCGACGTCTAACCGCGTACAAAATCCGCTGCTGCAAGACGTTGGCGTGGGCTGGTTGCAGAAATATCGCCTCAATTCCCCGCAGCGCGTACTGGGTAGCAAAACCGACGCGGACGGCAAAACTACGGCTGTGCCGGTCAAGGTCGGCGGCGACAATACCTATCAGAATCTGGATGCGGTGGTGTTTGATACCGTCAACGAACTGATCGACCCCGTATATCAGGACGACACCGACCTGGTGGTGATCTGTGGTCGCAAGCTGATGGCAGATAAGTATTTCCCGCTGGTCAATAAAAACCAGGCGAACACCGAAACGCTGGCCGCAGACCTGATTGTCAGCCAGAAACGCATCGGCAATTTGCCTGCTGTCCGCGTGCCAGGCTTCCCGGCTAACGCCATGCTTATCACCCGCCTGGATAACCTGTCGATTTACTGGCAGGACGGCACGCACCGCCGTCACATTGAGGAAGTGCCGAAGCGTGACCGCATTGAAAACTACGAATCCATTAATGAGGATTATGTAGTTGAAGATTACGGCTGTGGCTGTCTGATTGAAAATATCGAGATTGTCCCAGTTGTTGAAACCGCGCCTGAAAAAGCCGATTTCAGCGAACTGACTGCGGCACTGGTTGGCGCAATCAACGCCGCTTCCGGTAAAGCAACCGAAACCGAAGAACCGAAGGAATAAGCCATGTCCAGCCCTGCCCGTCAGCACCTGCTGCGGCAGTCAGCTATTCAGGCCGCGCAGCAGGATCCCCGCCTGCTGCGTCATTCCACCGGCTATGAATTGCTGCTGCAAAAGCTAAACGCAGACATGAAGACCCTGAAAAAGACACACAGCACCGAAAAGAAAGCGGAGCTGAAACGCTCCATGCTGCCCGATTACGTGCCGTGGGTTGATGGCGTGCTGTCCGAAGGTAAAGGCGCACAGGATGCCATCCTGATGACCGTCATGATCTGGCGTATTGATGCCGGTGATTATGCCGGTGCGCTGGAAATCGCCCGCTACGCGCTGAAATACAAGCTTTCTATGCCGTTCGGTTCCCGTCCGGCTGCATATGCGGTGGTTGAGGAAATCGCCGACATGAGCACCCGCGCCTATACCGCCGGTGAGCCGGTCAGTCTCGACGTGCTGATGACCACCATGGAACTGACGGAAAGCCAGGACATGCCGGATCAGGTGCGGGCAAAGCTGCACAAAATCACCGGCTATGTATACCGCGAAACAGAGAAACCCACGCTTGCCCTGGAACATCTGAAACGCGCTTTTCAGTTGAATGCTAACTGCGGCGTCAAAAAAGATATTGAGCGGTTGGAATCAGCCATCAAAAAGGCAGCCAACGGCTAAACAGAACGCGCCCCGCGCCGGACGGCACGCCAGCCGCGACAGGTCAGTGACCTTGTTCAACGCTGGCGTCCACCGTCCACCTATTCAGAGGTCACTATGTCGTCTCTTGTCATACCTGCACCAAAGCCGGACGCCGCGACGGAACCCGCGATTAAGAACACCCATTTTTGGCCTGATGTCGATCCGGTTGAGCTGCGCGACACGCTGCGCCTGGAGGGCACTGTCACCGCTAAGCGTCTGCGTGCCGCCGCAAAGTTTGCCATGACAGAAGTTAACGCCGAGCTGTACAGCTATCGCGAAGCGCAAAAGTCCCAGGGATTTAAGACGCTGGAAGACGTGCCCGCCGATCAGATTGACGATGAAAGCGTGAAGGTCGGTGCCTATCAGCGCGCCGTGGCGTCGATTGCCGCCGCGTATCTGGCAGAGCGTTACCCGAACAGCGACACCACCGACGCGGGCAGTAAAAAGGCCGTGATCGTCGAAAGCACCGTTGATGATTTGTGGCGTGACGGCCGCAACGCGATCAGCGACGTCGCCGGTGTGTCTCACTGCATCATCGGGCTGCTCTGATGAAAGTCATTGCCGAGCAAGGCGACACCGTGGATTCGCTCTGCTGGCGATACTACGGACGCACCCAGTCGGTGGTTGAGCAGGTTTACGCGGCTAACGTTGGATTGGCCGCTGCCGGGGCAATATTGCCCCATGGCTACGCGGTGGAGCTGCCGGACATAACCCAGGCCGCAGTCAGTGAAACCGTTTCACTTTGGGACTGATGACCATGGAGCGCATCACCTCTTTTATTTGTTACTGCGTCGCCGTCTTTCTGGCCTGGCTGGGGGGTATGTCTTATCAGGATATCGCCTTTTTGGTGGGTGCCGCCGTCGGCGTCGCGACCTTCCTGGTGAACTGGTACTACCGGCGCAAAACCTATCGCCTGTTGAAAGCAATGGGCATCAGTGGAGAAATCAATGCAGCCATCAATCGTTAGACGCTGCGCCGTCGCCGCTGTCCTGGCGATTGCCGCAATGCTGCCACAAACGCCGACGTTGAAAACGTCCGCCGCCGGTCTGGCACTTATCGCTGATTTTGAAGGCTGCCGCCTGTCGGCTTACCAGTGCAGCGCGGGCGTCTGGACAAACGGCATCGGGCACACGGCGGGCGTGAAGCCGCAGACGCAAATCAGCGAACGTCAGGCCGCCGTGAATCTGGTGGAAGACGTGATGCGGGTGGAGCAAGGCATTGCGCGATGTATGCCGATCGACATGCCGCAGCCGGTTTATGACGCAGTGGCATCCTTTGCGTTCAACGTCGGCGTGACGGCGGCGTGTAAATCCACCCTGGCGTTTTTCATCAACAAGGGCGAATGGCGAAAAGCCTGCGAACAACTGCCGCGCTGGGTGTTTGTGAACGGCGTGCGCGTCACCGGGCTGGAACGCCGCCGCGCGAATGAGCTTGCCTACTGCCTGCGGGGTGTCTGATGCGCATTTTAATTTTGTTAATGCTGGCCGCGTGCGCGCTGGCGGGGCTGCAAACCTGGCGTATCGGCGGCCTGCAAAACGAGGCAGACCAGGCACAGCGGATTATCGGCACGCTGTCCGCCGGTATCGAAAGCCGCGACAACGCCATTCACCGCCTGAACGATGAGGCCGTGACGCGGGAACGCCAGGAGCAAAGCCTGCGCGCGCAGCTCTCGCAGGCCGGTGAGCGGGCGCGGGATCGGGAATACACAATTCAAAGGTTACTCAATGAAAATCAGGAAATGCGTGATTGGTATAGCGCTCGCCTGCCTGACGGCATTGGCCGGATGCACGTCCGTCCCGCCTTCGCCAGCGCCGCAGATTATTTACGTTGGCTGTCCGGCGGTGACGAGCTGTCAGATACCGGCAAGCTCACCGGCCACTAACGGCGACTTAAGCGCCGATGTCAGAAACCTGGAGGCCGCGCTTACCGCCTGCGGCCTCCAGGTGGAAGCGGTCAAACAATGCCAGGAGGAACGCCGTGTTAAAACCCGCACAGCTACGAAAAGCCTTAACTGACGCCGTGCCGGTGCTGCAAACCAGCCCCGACCAGCTGCGGATGTTTGTGGATAACGGGCGCATCGTTTCCACGTTAGCCAGCTCGCTGTCGTTTGAATATCAGTATCAGGTCGAACTGTTGATCACCGACTTTACCCAGGACAGCGATCTGATCGTGGTGCCCATTCTGGCCTGGCTGCGTGAACATCAGCCGGACATCATGGCGACGCCGGAAAAACAGCAGAATGGGTACACATTTAAGGCCGATATGCTCAATGATGAAAGCTATGACATCGCTATTCATTTGCAGCTCACCGAACGCGTGATCGTCAAACAGATTGATGCCGGTCTGCACGTGGAGCATTTTCCAGAACCGCCGATGCCGGAGCCGGTGGAAAGGCCGCGTGAGCTGTACCTGCACGGCGAGTTAGTGAGTCAGTGGAATGAGTGAGCTGACCGCGTTTAATAACCGTATCGATGCACTGATTGCAGCGCTTTCACCGCAGCGCCGAAAAGCTTTGGCGACAGAGATTGCAAAGCGTCTGCGCAAACACCAACAGCAGCGCATCAAGCGGCAGGTTACGCCGGAAGGGAAACCCTTCACCCCACGACAGGATCAGATCCTCCGCAGCAAAAAAGGACGACTCAAGCGTGAGATGTTTAGCAAGCTGCGCACGGCCAAGTACATGAAGGCCAAAGGCTCAAATAATGATGCGGTGGTGGAGTTCACTAGCAGAGTTAAACGAATGGCTGAAGTGCATCAATACGGCCTGCGAGATCGTCCGAACGTCTGGGCTAAAGAAGCGCCTTATCCTGCCCGCCCTTTGTTGGGATTTGATGCGGAAGATTTGAAGATTGTGGAAGATGAGTTGCTAAAATGTATTAGCTCAGGCTCGACCTGAAACAACTGCGGCACAGAGCCAAACCTAATCTGAAAGGCAGCTCTGTGCCAGGAGCGGACGTTGAAGATCCGTCCAACAAAGGAGTTGGGAAGAAGTTTTTTTTGTAGAAAATCCGCTCAGTATGAGTACTAAAGAAAAAAATAGTGCATACTTTGCGCAATACATTTATGGATAGCGATCTTCATCCGCATGGAATATTGGACGTGATTGATTTCATCAATTTTAATGACCGCCATAAGAAATTCAGTTCTTTATTACCACATGCTAAAAATGTGGCTGAATATTTGATAGCCGGATTAAACATTCGCATCTTTGAACCCACAAGCGTAGTCGAGGATGTTCTTATCGTTTACCACGGTGGGGGAGTCAACTCAGATGCTGGTTACGATATCCTTGCTCACCAGATAAGTCATCGTGGATCTATTTGTACATGCCTCATAGATATCCGTGGGCACGGTCGCTCATTGGGTTATAAAGGAAGGGTTTCTAATCCTAAGCAGGTCTGGCTGGATATCGACACTGTGCTTGAGCATGTGCGCGTAAAGTTCCCCAGCGCCAGAATCCATCTGCTTGGTCATTCAAGCGGAGGGGGAATGTTGATCAATTACTTTACACGCTTCACACCCTCCCAAAAAAGTGACAGCCTGATTTTAATTGCGCCAGAGTTTGGGCCTTTTGCGCCAGCTAAAATTTTCAGAAGAGCAATGGTTCCATTCGCGTCGGTGAGCAAGTGGCCTTTCATACTCAATGCGCTCAGTGTGGGATTACTATGTGGTGACAGTTATGCAGTTACTCTTAATTTCCCCAATGAGGTTATGCTATTAAGGCCTGAATTCGTTCAGAGATACAGCGTGAATATGGCGAATGCTTTGACGCCGCGTCAACCTGCAAGGCAAATTGCAGCATTGCCATTACCTGTAACTGTTCTGATTGCAGAAAAGGACGAGTTATTTGATGCAAGACAATTGTCAGAATTTGTAGAAGGATGTGGTAACCCGAATTTATGTAGTATGATTATTGAGCACAGTAAACACTTAGATTGCATTTTTGATGTTAGTGAAGAAATTTGTCAGCATTTGAAGAGGTGCATGTCCAGGCAAAGCATATTGTGAGTATCTAGTTCTGCTAAATTAGCTCTGATCATTATTGAAAACTATTCCCGATGAAAGCTATTCGCTCAAAGCCGACTGTCAGATTTGTTGATGTTCAACCTATGAAATTTGTCAGCTCAAGTTTGAGTTAATATTCCTCAGTCAGTGATCCCCACGTTGTGCCAACTGCTATCAACCTGCCTCAAATTGTATGCCGCCTGACAGGGCGGCATTCTTTTATCCATGAATACATCCATTCCCAAACACGACATTCCGCGCCTGCTGCGCAATCTGATCCGCATTGGCACCGTTGCCGAGGTGGATTTAGTTGCGGGCACCTGTCGCGTGAACACCGGCGGCAACGTCACCGACTGGCTGCACTGGCTGACCTCCCGCGCGGGGCGTTCCCGTTCCTGGTGGGCACCGTCTGCCGGTGAGCAGGTTCTGCTGTTCTGCCTGGGTGGCGAACTCGACACCGCCTTTGTGATGCCCGGCGTTTTCTCTGATGAATTCCCCGCCCCGTCTGCCTCGGCGGATGCCGTACACGTCACTTTCCCTGACGGCGCGGTGATTGAGTACGACCCCGAAACCGGTGCGCTGCTGGCAACCGGCATTAAGTCCGCCACGGTAAACGCATCGGAAAAAGTCGCAGTGACTGCACCGGATATAACCTGCACGGCGAAAACGCGCATCACGCTCGACTCGCCAGAAGTAGTCTGCACGAAAAAGCTCACCACCGGCACTATCGAAATCAAACAGGGCGGCACCATGACCGGCAACCTCACACACAGCGGCGGCAGCATCACGTCAAACGGCGTGATTGTGCATAACCATAAACACGGCGGCGTCCAGACGGGCGGCGGTAATACCGGCACACCGATCTAATAAGGGGATTTAATGAGCAAGAATCTAAAAGTATTTTTGTCTGTTTTCGCTGCCGCAATAGCAGGTGTCATGCTGGCAAGCGGGACGCATGGCTGGTGGTTAGTGGCGGGTATCGGCGTTTACCTGTTGTTTAAAAATGACTAACGCTAAATACCTCGGTCTGGCTCGCGACACGGGGCGCAGCGTCGAAGACCTGGCGCACATCCAGCAGTCGGTCAGCGACATTCTGCGCACGCCCGTCGGTTCCCGCGTCATGCGCCGTGACTATGGTTCACTGCTGTCTGAACTGACTGACCGCCCGCAGAATGCCGCGCTGCGGCTGCAAATTATGGCGGCCTGTTACAGCGCGATCCTCAAGTGGGAGCCGCGCGTCAGCCTCACCGGTATCACCTTTGAAACGACGTTCGACGGGAAAGCGGTGGTTGAACTCACCGGCATCCGCAAAGACACGTCCGCCGCCATCTCCTTAACCCTTCCAGTGAGCTGAATTATGGCAACTATCGACCTGAGCCAGTTACCCGCCCCCGACGTGGTGGAGGTACTGGATTATGAAATTCTGCTGGCGGAGCGCAAAGCCACGCTGGTGTCGCTGTACCCCGAAGACCAGCAGGCCGCCATCGCCCGCACGCTGACGCTGGAGTCCGAGCCGATTGTGAAACTGCTGGAGGAGAACGCCTACCGCGAAGTGATCCTGCGTCAGCGGGTTAACGAGGCGGCGCAGGCCGTGATGCTGGCCTACGCCACCGGCGCAGACCTGGACAACATCGCCGCCACGTTCAGTGTGGAACGCCTGACCATCACGCCTGCGGATACCGCCAGCGTGCCCGCCGTGGCGGCGGTGATGGAAAGCGACGCCGATTTTCGTATCCGCGCACAGCAGGCGTTTGAAGGGCTGAGCGTGGCGGGTCCGGTCGGCGCGTATGAGTATCACGGGCGCTCTGCCGACGGGCGCGTGGCGGACATTTCGGTGATCAGTCCGTCGCCCGCCTGCGTCACTATTTCCGTGCTGGCACAGACCGGCAACGGCACCGCCCCCGCTGACCTGCTGGCGAAAGTGCAGGCCGCGCTCAACGATGAAAACGTGCGCCCCGTGGCTGACCGCGTGACCGTCCAGTCAGCCACCGTCGTGAATTACACCATTGATGCCGTGCTGTATCTGTTCCCTGGTCCCGAAGCCGAACCCATTCGCGAAGCCGCCGAGGCGAAGCTTATCGCCTACACCACCGCGCAGCACCGGCTAGGCCGCGACATCCGGCTGTCAGCCATTTACGCCGCGCTGCACGTTGAGGGCGTCCAGCGGGTGGAGCTGAAAAGCCCGAAGGCCGACATCGAGCTGGATAAAACCCAGGCGTCATTCTGCACCGCGTACACCCTGAAAGTGGGCGGCTACGATGAGTGATCGCCTGCTGCCCGTCGGTTCATCAGCGCTGGAGGTAGCCGCCGCCGACGCCTGCGCCGCGCTTGAAAACGTGCCGGTGCCGCTGCGGCAGCTCTGGGATCCGCTGGCCTGTCCGGTAAAGTTCTTGCCCTATCTGGCCTGGGCGCTGTCTGTTGACCGTTGGGATGAAAACTGGCCGGTTGCCACTAAGCGGCGCGTGATTCAGTCGGCCTGGTTCATTCACTGCCACAAGGGAACCATTGGTGCCATCCGGCGCGTGGTGGAGCCGCTCGGCTACCTGATCAACGTGACCGAGTGGTGGGAAACCAACGATGAACCGGGCACGTTTCGCCTGGACATCGGCGTGCTGGAAACCGGCATCACTGAAGAAATGTATTTAGAGATGGAGCGGCTGATAGCCGATGCCAAACCCGCAAGCCGTCATCTGATCGGGCTGACCATTACCCAGGATATTAAAGGCGACGTTTACATTGGTGCAGCGCAGTACGTCGGCGAGCTGCTGACCGTTTACCCCGCATAAGAGGACGATATGAGCACATTTAAATCCGTTGTCACCACGCTCGGCCAGGCGCGCATCGCGGCGGCCATTGCGGCGGGGACTGACATTAACATTACGCAGCTGGCCGTCGGCGACGGCAACGGCAAGGCAACAACGCCGGTTGCCTCACAGACCAAACTGGTGAAAGAGGTCTACCGCACGCCGCTCAATTCCTTAAAGCTTGATCCGTCGCACGGAAACTGGGTGATTGCCGAAGCGGTGCTGTCTGCCAGCATCGGCGGCTTCTGGATGCGCGAAATGGGGCTTTTCAGCAGCGACGGCGCGCTAATTGCCGTCTGCAACATGGCGGACACCTATAAACCGACGCTGGCGGAGGGTTCAGGCCGCACGCAGACGTTGCGCATGGTGATTGCGGTCAGCAACACCGAGGCAATCAGCCTGCTGATCGACGACTCGGTGATTATGGCTACTGAGCAGTATGTGAATGACCTGCTGGCCGCGCATGAGAAATCGCGCAATCATCCAGACGGCACAACGGCGGCAAAGGGATTTGTTCAGCTGAGCAGCTCGGTCAGCAGTACCAGCGAAGCGCTGGCCGCCACGCCAAAAGCGGTGAAGGCTGTTAATGACAACGCCAATACCCGCGTACCGGCCACCCGTAAGGTGAACAATAAAGCCCTGAACGCCGATATCACTCTGACGGCGGCGGACGTGGGGGCGCTGCCTGTGGCATCCGCCGTACTGGGTACGACAAATATCAATACGCTTAACCTCGCAAAAATAGGCGTCTACGTGCAGAGCACCGGCGCGAATGCCACGGTAGCGAATGGCTACCCGGCGGGCTCGCAGGCGGCGGGCGTGCTGGAGGTGATGCCCGCCTCCTGGACGGGCGGCGTATTACAGCGTTATACGGTACAAAATACCGGCATGGTGTGGACGCGTGCGCTCAATGCCTCCTGGAATGGCAAGGATGGACCATGGCGCGATTGGGTGCAGGCCAGTTCCGCCGGTTCTGTCGCAGCAAACACGGCGCTCGGTGCTACTGACCTGAACACGGTGGGTTTTGGCCTGTCGGCGGTTCAGGCGGCTGTTTATCACCAGTCAGCCAACGCCTCCGCGACACCTGACAGGAATTATCCTGAAGCCAAAGCGGGCACGCTGTTTGTCACCGGCAGCGCTTATGGCTGCCAGCAAATGTACATCACTTTTGATACCTGCAACGTCTGGATGCGTGGCCTTTCTACCAACTGGAACGGGAAGGATGGACCATGGCGCCCGTGGGTGGCGGTTTATGGCACCAACAATAAACCGACAGCGGCAGATGTAGGCGCATGGACGGCATCGCAAAGCGCCGCCAGTGAAAAGGCGCTGTCTGATGAAATTGCCACGGCCTTTAAAATCCGCACCAACTTAACCGCAGCGGATACCCCGAACACCTTGCGCGGCAGCGGCATGTTTGGGCATTACGGCGTGCCAGGCGTTGCAGCGGCGACGACGGCAAAAGGCTATCCGATGAACGGTTTTGTCGGGGTGATTTTCGTTACCTGGGGTCCGAATGCCACACAGCAAATTGCCTTTAACAGTAACGGGCGGCAGTTCACCCGCTACGCGACCGGAGCTTGGAATGGTGTTGATGGTCCATGGTCTGCCTGGGTTGAGGTGTACAGCCCGAACAACAAACCCACTCCGGCGGATATCGGCGCGGTTCCTGCTGCCGGTGGCAATGTTAGTTATTTAAATAACGCCAGTCATTACGGCACGAAACCTGGAACATGGGAGGGGGCTGGCTCATTTGCCGCTCAGTATAGTAACCCTGTGGCACCCTTCATCATTCCATCAGGTTTTGGTGCGCCTAAAGGTGTGAGTTCATACTCTCCTATCATCAAAGGGATGATTCAAACACAAGGGTTAGGTTGGGCGACAGCAATCAGCTTTGGTGCATATACGACCGGGGGCGGAAATCATGCGCAGGCGTGCATTAATGTCGTTGGTGATAACGGGGTGTCGTCAGCGTGGTTATTCAACCCTAGCGATAGTTCTTTTTATTCTCCTGGTGATATTAAATCGGGGCAATACATCTATGCCACTAAGGACGTGAGCGGTGCGTATATTGCATCAAGAGGCGATATACACGCAGAGCTCAACATTAGTAGCAAAGGATTCATTCAGTCTGGTGCGGGGGTTTATGACACACCCGGCGTCAGATGCTACAGCCCTAACTACCAACCAACTCCGGAAGCGGTAAATGCCATTACGCGCGACGTGTGCAGCGTTGCGGGGTTTGTCTCGGGCAATGCTAATGACGCTTATATGCGTAACTCTACGACTAATGAAGTCGTCATTCTTGCGCGGCGGGATTGGGTAAACGGTAATTTTATTACCGGCCAGCGTCAAGCCTCGGCGCAGTGGTCGGGCTGGATTGGAAACGGATTACAGGTGCCAGCTGGCTGCGTGGTGATTGGTGCCAGAAATAACGGCAGTTCTAACGCATCGAATTTAGGACTTTTGTATGCGGCTGAGCAAATTTGCATTAATGGTAACTGGGTGACAATAGGACTGGTTTAATGATTACTCTCAAAAATTTTCAAATTTATAAATCAACATTACATTCCGGATCATCTGTGCTTTTTTTAAAAGATGAGTCGGGTTTGGATTGGTATGAATCACAAAAAGAGTTCAGCGAAAAAACGCTTAAATTTGTATTTGATAGCAACGGCGTCATTATTTCTTTTGACTATGACGTGTCGAAACTTTGGCCGGTCGGTAATTCAGTTTCTGAGGTATCGACAGTCCCTGATGGTCTAGACATTGCTGGCGGCTGGGTCTTTGATGGCAAAAAGATAACCCGGCGCAAATACACGTCTGATGAATTTATCATTCAAGCCACGCTTAATCGTGATTCGTTGATGTCTGAAGCAACGACAGCAATTGCACCGTTGCAGGACGCCGTTGATATTGACGACGCAACCGATGAAGAACGGGCGACTCTGCAAGCCTGGAAGAAATACCGCGTTGCCCTGAATCGGCTGGATTTGTCAGCAGCGCCGGATGTTGACTGGCCTACAATGCCTGAATGAACATAGCCCCCTGGAGGGGCTTTTTTGTATCTGGCTTTCCTCACGTTGTGCCATTTCTCACACACCCCGCCCGCCGTGCCTGCGCGTACACAACACGCGATGATTGACCTCACCCCAATCACAGGAAAAAACACCATGGCTGATTATCATCACGGTGTGCGCGTTGTTGAAATCAATGACGGCACCCGCGTTATCTCCACCGTTTCCACCGCCATCATCGGGATGGTCTGCACCGCAGAAGATGCGGACGCCGACGCGTTCCCGCTCGATACGCCGGTGCTCATTACCAACGTACTGACCGCCGCCGGTAAGGCCGGTAAGCAAGGCACGCTTCGTTCATCCCTGATGGCAATCGCCAACCAGGCGAAACCCGTCGTCGTCGTTGTGCGCGTGGCGGAAGGTGACACCGAGGCGGAAACCACCTCGAACATCATCGGCGGCACCGACGCCACCGGCATGTATACCGGCATGAAAGCCCTGCTGTCTGCCCAAACCGAACTCGGCGTGAAGCCGCGCATTCTCGGCGTGCCGGGGCTGGATAATCTGGACGTCGCGACGGCGCTCGGTGCCGTCTGTCAGCAACTGCGCGCCTTCGGCTACGTCAGCGCATACGGCTGCAAAACCGTGTCCGATGCCATCAAGTATCGCGAGAATTTCAGCCAGCGTGAGCTGATGGTCATCTGGCCGGATTTCGTCGCCTGGAACACCACCACCAACGCCAGCGACATCGCGCCCGCCACCGCCTATGCCCTCGGCCTGCGTGCCAAAATCGACGCCGAAACCGGCTGGCATAAAACCCTGTCAAACGTCGGCATCAACGGCGTGACCGGCCTGTCTGCGAGCGTCTACTGGGATTTACAAACCACCGGCACCGACGCCGACCTGCTGAACCAGGCGTGCGTCACTACCCTTATCCGCAAAGGCGGCTTTAAGTTCTGGGGGCAGCGCACCTGCTCTGACGATCCGCTGTTCCTGTTTGAGAACTACACCCGCACCGCGCAGGTGCTGGCGGACACCATGGCCGAAGCGCACCTGTGGGCAATGGACAGGCCAATGACCCCGACGCTTATCAAAGACATGATTGCGGGCATCAACGCCAAACTGCGCGAAATGAAAACCGCCGGTCTGATCATCGACGGCACCTGCTGGTACGACGCGGAGGCTAACACCGTCGAAACCCTGAAAGCGGGCAAGCTGTTCATTGATTACGACTATACGCCGGTGCCGCCGCTGGAAGATTTAACCCTGCGTCAGCGCATCACCGATCAGTACCTGGCGACGTTCGCCACGACCATCAACAGCTAAGAGGCGCTAAACCATGGCACTGCCAAAGAAACTGAAATACCTGAACTTGTTTAACGATGGTCACAACTACGTCGGCGTGGTCAGCGCGCTGACGTTGCCAAAGCTGACACGCAAGCTGGAGAACTATCGCGGCGGCGGCATGAACGGTGCCGCGCCGATTGACTTCGGGCTGGACGATGACGCGCTGACGCTGGAATGGACGATGGGCGGGTTGGATACGCTGGTGCTCCAGCAGTGGGGGGCGGTTGACGCTACGCCGCTGCGCTTTGCCGGTTCCTTCCAGCAGGACGACACCGGCGAGACGCTCGCGGTGGAAGTCGTGATGCGCGGGCGTCACAAAGAGATTGATTTTGGCGAGTACAAACAGGGCGAAGACACCGAAACAAAAGTGTCCACCCAGTGCACCTATTTCAAGCTGAGCATCAACGGGCAGGATGTGATCGAGGTGGACACCGTGAACATGGTGGAAATCGTCAACGGCACTGACCGCCTGGCGGAGCACCGCAAAAACATCGGCCTGTAACCCCTGAGCGGCGCCGGTCTGCGGCGCTGCTATACCCCTTACGATTTAAGAGAATGTTATGAAACAGATTAATGAAGCCGCTATCGAAAACGAAAACGTCATTACCCTGGAAGAACCGATCACCCGTGGCGAGATGGTGATTAGCCAGGTTGAAATCATCAAGCCAAACGCCGGTCATCTGCGCGGTATCGGCCTTGCCTCCTTGTCGAATGCGGACGTTGACGCGCTGGTGACGGTGCTGCCGCGCATCACGCTGCCGATCCTCACCAAACAGGAATGCAACGCGCTTTGCCTGCCCGACCTGATCGCCCTGGCGAGCAAGGTGGTCGGTTTTTTATCGCCGAAATCGGAACAGTAAAACTGCCCGCCTCTTTGATAGTTGACGACCTGATGGCTGACATTGCGGCGGTGTTTCACTGGCAGCCCTCGGAACTCTTTGCGATGTCGCTGACCGAGATTATCGGCTGGCGGCGTCGCGCGTTACTGCGTAGCGGAGCCGAAAGTGAGTAATTTACGATTGCAGGTGCTGCTGAACGCCGTGGATCGGGCGTCGCGCCCTTTCCGCTCGGTGGAAAAAGCCAGTAAAGCACTCAGCGGAAACATCCGCAACACGCAGGACACCCTGCGAAATCTCAACGCGCAGGCGTCGCAAATCGACGGCTTTCGCAAGGCGAGCGCGCAGCTGGCCGTCACCCGTGCCAGCCTGAAAAAAGCCAAAGAGGAAGCCAGCCGGCTGTCGCAGGCGTTTGCCAATACCGCGAACCCGACGGCTAAGCAGACGCGGCTGATGGAGGCAGCGAAGCGCGCCGCCAGCGAGTTACAGGCCAAAGAAAACAGTCTGCGCAACTCTGTGCAACGTCAGCGCGGCGCGCTGGAATCGGCGGGGATTTCCACGCGGAACCTCGCCGCTGAGCAGCGCCGGTTACGAGCCAGCTCGCAGGAGGCGAACGCCACGCTTGCCCGTCAGCGGGAGGAGCTTGCAAGGCTGAACCGGCAGCAGCAGCGGCGGGAAAACAGCCGCAGGCGTTTTCAGGCAACCCAGCGCGCAGGCGACACTATCCGAAATAACGGCGCGGTAGCGATGGGCGTGGGTTCGGCGGCGCTGTATGCAGAGGGGAAATTTATCGCCCCAGGCATCACTTTTGATAAAGAGATGTCCGGCACACAGGCGATCCTCGGGCTGGATAAAACCGATAAAAAGCTGGCGGCCATCCGGCAGCAAGCGCGCGATATCGGCGGAAGCACGGCGTTTTCTCCGATGGACGTTGCGCGCACGCAGGGCGTACTTGCCCGCTCCGGCTATAACGCCGACTCCATTCTCAGCTCGACCGAATCCACGGTGAACCTGTCGCTGGCTTCGGGGATTGATATCGCCGACGCCGCTGACATCGTCACTAACATGCAATCGGCGTTCAACATCCCGATGGATCAGATTAAGCGCGTCTCTGACGTGATGACCAAAGGGTTTACCAGTTCCAACACCAACCTGATTGAGCTGGGCGAAGCAATGAAATACGTGGCACCTATCGCCCAGGCGGCGGGTGCCAGTATCGAAGACACCACCGCGATACTCGGCGTGCTGGCGGATAACGGTATCAAAGGCAGCATGGCGGGCACCAGTGCCAGCGCGATGTTCAGCCGGTTGCAGGCACCGACGGGGCAGTCACCGGCGGCGCTGAAGGAGCTGGGGATCAGCACGCGGGACAGGAAAGGCAACATGCTGCCTATTCAGAAAATCCTCACCGACATCAACGTCTCATTCAAAAGGAACAAGCTCGGGACGGCGCAGCAGGCCGAATACCTGAAAGTGATCTTCGGTGAGGAAGCGATGAAAGGCGCGGTGAAGCTGGTGGAGGCAGCAGGCAACGGCAGGCTGACCGAAAAGAAAACCGCGCTGGAAAACTCGCAGGGATCGGCGGCGTCGGTCGCCAAAGTGCAGACCGATAACCTCGACGGCGACCTGAAAAACATGCAGTCCGCGTTCGAGGATTTGCAGATCGAGACCTTCGATAAACAGGACTCCAGCCTGCGAAAGCTGACGCAATCCGCGACGGACTGGCTCGGCAATGTGGGCAAATGGGTGAAGGCCAACCCGAAGCTGACCGGCACTATCGTTAAGTCTGCGCTGGCGGTGACGAGCCTGGTTGTCGGCCTCGGCGTGCTGGGCGTGGTGGTCGGTCCGGTGGTGAAAGGTCTGGGCTATATCGGCATGGCACTGAAAGGCGTGGGCACCGCGCTGCTGTGGATGGGACGCGCCGCGATGGCAAACCCGCTGCTGGCCGTGGTCGCACTGATCGCGATGGCGGCGATTTATATCTGGGCGAACTGGTGCACGCTGGAGCCGAAGTTTAAAAAGATGTGGGACGCGATTGCCGCCTGGACGACCGAAGCCTGGGCAACCATCACCGACTGGCTGACCGGCACCTGGAACAGCATCGTTGCCGGTGTGCAGGGATTATCGGATAAGTTCGCAGCGGTCTGGACGGGCATTAAAGACGGTGCAAAAGCGGGGTTTGCGGCCTATATCAATTTCCTCAAGTCTTTTGGCCAGAAGATTTTCGACGTGGTGAAAAGCCTTCCGGCCAAATTTCAGGAAGCGGGCAGCAGCATGATCACCGCGCTGATGGACGGGATTGCCGCGAAGTGGCAGGCGCTGAAAGACAAGCTTTCCAGCATGACGGATTTTCTTCCGGACTGGATGAAATCGGACGGCGATAAAACCATTTCGGTGAGCGTGAGCAACGGACTGCCGAAACCGGCGGAAGGGCTTTCTTCCCCTGCGCAGTTTTACGGCACCGGCGGCGAAGCTTACGGCTATGCGGGCATGTTCGATAAAGGCGGCGACATTGCCGCAGGTGAGGTCGGCATTGTGGGAGAGAACGGCGCGGAGCTGGTACGTGGTCCGGTGAGCGTCACGGGGCGTCGGGACACGGCGGCACTGATGCGTAATCAGGCTCCGGCTGCCGCTCCCATCTTCAACGTCTACGCCGTGCCCGGACAAAGTGCGAAGGACGTCGCCACTGAGGCAATGCTTTTATTTGAAGATTACATGCGCCGCCAGCGTTCTGCGGCGCGCAGCTCAATGAATTACGGCTAAGGAGGTTTCTATGATGCTGGCTTTGGGGATGTTCGTGTTTATGCTGCAAACCCTGCCCTATCAGAGTTTGCAACGCTCGGCGGAATACCGCTGGCCGACCAATGACCGGATCGGCCTGCGCGCCGCGCCGCAATTTCTCGGGCAAGGGGATGAAAAAATCACCCTGACCGGCACGCTGCTGCCGGAAATCACCGGCGGCAGGCTGAGCCTGGACGCGTTGCGCCTGATGGCGGAACAAGGCCGCGCCTGGTCGCTGATTGGCGGCAACGGTGCGATTTACGGGATGTTCGTGGTGGAAAGCCTCAGTGACGAGCATTCAGAGTTTTTCGCTAACGGTGCCGCCCGCAAAATTGAGTTTACGCTGAGCCTCAAGCGGGTGGACGAAAGCCTGACCGCCATGTTTGGCGATATCAAAACACAGGCCGACGGCCTTCTAGATCAGGCGGGCGGGATTGCCAGCAATGCGCAGAAGTATGCAGGCGGGCTGCTGTCATGATGCCCACTATCGCAATGGATAACGGCGCACAGATTGCGCCGGACTACATGGTTAAACTCGCCGGTTCAGACATCACCGCTGATATCAGCAGGCGACTTATTTCGCTGTCGCTGACCGACAACCGCGGCTTTGAGGCTGACCAGCTCGACATCGAGCTGGACGACGCGGACGGCCTGATGCAGATGCCTCCGCGCGGCGCGGTGCTAAGCGTCTTTCTGGGCTGGAAAGGTCAGGCGCTGTTCCATAAGGGGGAGTTTACGGTGGACGAAGTGGAGCATCGGGGTGCGCCGGATACTCTGACGCTGCGCGCCCGCAGCGCCGACTATCGCGGCAGCCTGAATTCCCGCCGCGATAACTCCTACCATGATACAACGCTGGGGGCGATAGTCTCCGCCATCGCGGCACGAAACAGTCTCCAGCCCGCCGTCTCCGAGTCACTCAAGGGTGTGAAGGTTTCGCACATTGACCAGACGCAGGAAACCGACGCGGCTTTTATCACTCGTCTGGCCGAGCTGAACGGCGGGGTTGTCGCCATCAAGGCGGGTAAACTGATTTTTATTAAGCCAGGCTCAGCATTAACCGCCAGTGGCAAGCCGATCCCACAAATGACGCTGACCCGTAGTGACGGCGACGGGCATACGTTCAATATTGCTGACCGTGATGCTTACACCGGCGTATCAGCCACCTGGCTTCATACCAAAGAACCAAAACCTAAAAAGGTAAAGGTACAGCGAAAGAAGAAAGAAAAGCACCTGCGCGCCCTGCAACATCCGGCGGCCAAAAAGACCACGGCGAAAGCACAAAGAACGCCGGAGGCGAAAGAAGGCGAATATCTGGCGGGCAATGATGAAAATGTGTTTGTGCTGACGACGGTTTACGCCACGCAGAAGGCCGCGATGCGAGCAGCACAGGCCAAATGGGACAAGCTACAGCGCGGCGTCGCACAGTTTTCTATCTCCCTGGCTCGTGGACGTGCTGACCTGTTCCCCGAAACCCCGCTGGCGGTGTCAGGCTTTAAAGCGGTGATCGACGCGCAGCCCTGGCTAATCAGTAAGGTCACGCACAGCCTTAACAATGGCGGATATACGACGGGGCTGGAACTGGAGGTGCTGCTGTCAGATGTGAATTACGAGGCGAGCGGGGGCGATAGATTGTGAATGATGAATGCAAAGTTTCTTTATGAGTTTCTAAAAATTATTCAGAAACAATAAAATAACCTAATTACTACAGGGAAGAGTACGTATATAAGAAGGCAAACCCATACTGCCTTCATAAACCAACGGGCACGACGCCAGATATAGCGTTCCCTTTCGTTAGCGTCACGTATCGCGCTTAGTATATCGTCCTGATTTGTCATCTCGTCTGCCTTGAGCAATTAGTCACCTGTTATGTAAAACACTGTAATCCCGGATGTATGTTTTTAGCAATAACATACAATGATTACATATGATTTAAAATGACAAAATGGTGATTATTATGATGCATTGCCCGAAATGCCAGCACGCTGCCCACGCACGTTCAAGTCGTTACCTGAGCATCAACACCAAAGAGCGCTACCATCAGTGCCAGAATATTAATTGCAGCTGCACGTTCAAAACTCATGAGTCGATCGCTGACATCATTGTTGAGCCTGGAACAGTCCATGCCGTTCAATTACATCCAGATAAGCATCAGCAGCAGTCCTTCCAGATGCACTAAAAATTCAACTTCAAAAGAAGCCCGCGAAAGCGGGTTTTTTATTTATTGTCGCCATACAGCTAATCTCTGCCGCCATTTTGCCGCCACTCAAAAAAAAAGGGTCTAGCGATTACGCCAGACCCTTGATAACTAAGAGTATTTAGATGTCGCGTTAGCGATACCTTAGTTAAGACGCTCTTTGATACGAGCTGACTTACCAGTACGCTCACGCAGGTAGTACAGTTTAGCTTTACGAACGGCACCACGACGTTTAACAGCAATGCTGTCGATTACTGGGGAGTGAGTCTGGAATACACGCTCAACACCTTCGCCGTTAGAAATTTTGCGAACAGTGAATGCAGAGTGCAGACCGCGGTTACGAATAGCGATAACCACGCCCTCGAATGCCTGCAGACGCTTTTTAGAACCTTCAACGACCCATACCTTAACTTCCACGGAATCACCCGGACGGAATGCAGGTACGTCTTGCTTCATCTGCTCTTGTTCGATTTGTTTAATGATATTGCTCATAATATGTCTCTTACCCTAGGTAAACTGATATATCGGGAAGGCCTGGCAACGTGCTCAAGCGGTCCCTTCATAGTTTTGTTAACTAAGTCGATGTTCCTTTTGGAACTCTCTCAGTAACACCTCTTGCTCGTCAGTCAGAGCTAGGTTTTCCAGAAGTTCAGGTCTTCTAAGCCAGGTTCGACCCAGCGACTGTTTCAGGCGCCAGCGACGTATATCAGCATGATTTCCCGACAGTAACACCGGCGGTACCTCCATGCCTTCCAGCACTTCAGGGCGGGTATAGTGGGGGCAATCGAGCAATCCGTCAGCGAAAGAATCTTCTTCTGCTGAAGCCTGACGACCCAGAACGCCCGGTATAAAGCGGGAAACTGAATCAATCAGAGTCATTGCCGGCAACTCACCACCGCTGAGAACATAATCACCAATTGACCATTCTTCATCAATTTCGGTTTTGATTACGCGCTCATCAATCCCTTCATAACGACCACAAACCAGAATAATTTTCTGGTGGGCCGCCAGTTCGCAAACACCGGTTTGATCCAGTTTGCGCCCCTGAGGTGAAAGATAAATCACTTTCACACCTTCGCCTGCCGCTGCTTTTGCTGCATGAATCGCTTCCCGCAAGGGTTGCACCATCATCAGCATGCCGGGACCACCGCCGTAAGGGCGCTCATCCACGGTACGATGTCGGTCGTATGCGAAGTCACGAGGACTCCAGCAATTTACGCTCAACAGGCCATTCTTAACTGCCCGGCCAGTTACCCCGTAATCCGTAATTGCGCGGAACATTTCAGGAAACAGGCTAATTATACCGATCCACATAGCCTACCCCTTCCAAATGTTTGACCGCTCAACCAGACGTTGTTTACATCAGTAAACACTACGGAGGTCAAAAACCAGGATCCCAATCTACTTCAACAGTGCGAGTAGCGAGATCGACTTTCTTGATAACCTGCCCATCGAGGAACGGAATTAACCGCTCCTTGAGTCCGAAGGCATCTTTCAGGTTGGCTTTCACTACCATGACATCGTTAGAACCGGTTTCCATCATATCGATGATTTTGCCCAGCTCGTAACCGGAAGTCGTCACTACCTGGCAACCAAAAAGGTCTTTCCAGTAATAGTCACCGTCTTCCAGTACAGGTAGTTGCTTTGAATCGACGACAATTTCGCAATTAGTCAGAAGATTCGCAGCATCCCGATCATCAACGCCTTTGACTTTGATAATCAGATCCTGAGTGTGGCGTTTCCAGCCTTCCAGCTCGATAACCTGCCACTTACCGGCACGCTGGATAAACCAGGGCTGGTATTCGAAGATGCTTTCAGCGTCTTCGGTGGATGAAAACACTCTGAGCCAACCACGAATGCCGTATGTTGAACCCATTTTGCCGAGAACTAACGGCTCAGCGGGTACCACTGGATTGGATTGCTTGCTCATTGCCACCACCGCGACAGATTAAGCTGCTTTCTTAGCGTCTTTGATCAGCGCAGAAACGCGATCAGAAACGGTTGCACCCAGATCTACCCAATGGGCAACACGATCCAGGTCCAGACGCAGAGCTTCAGCCTGGCCAGAAGCCAATGGGTTGAAGAAACCTACGCGTTCGATGAAACGACCGTCACGAGCGTTGCGGCTGTCGGTCACTACTACTTGATAAAACGGACGCTTTTTTGCGCCGCCACGTGCTAAACGAATTGTTACCATAACATCCTCTTTAGTTAATAAAACAACCAGACCCCATCGGGGAACGGGGTCTGGTTGCAATATAAAAAGCCCCAAAATTTTACTCATTTTGGCGCAAAAAGCAATCGAAAGCGTAGATTGCCTCCGTCGCTATTTGCCTGAGCACATTTGGGGCCGTTTATGTGGCTGATAAATAGCCAGTGTAGTCGATTAGCGGCCTGGGAAACCTGGTGGCATCATACCCTTCATGCCACGCATCATTTTCGCCATACCGCCATTCTTCATTTTCTTCATCATGCGCTGCATATCGTCAAACTGCTTGAGTAAGCGGTTAACATCCTGCACCTGCATGCCGGAACCCAGCGCGATACGACGCTTGCGGGAACCTTTAATAATTTCGGGCTTAGCGCGCTCTTTCATCGTCATCGAATTGATGATCGCTTCCATTCGCACCAGTACCTTATCGTCCATCTGAGATTTGACGTTGTCTGGCAGTTGGCCAACACCCGGCAATTTACTCATCATACTCGCCATACCGCCCATATTGCGCATTTGCTTGAGCTGATCGAGGAAGTCGGTCAGATCGAAACCGTCGCCCTTCTTGAGCTTGTTGGCCAGTTTTTCAGCCTGTGCGCGGTCGACTTTACTCTCAATGTCTTCGATAAGAGAGAGAACATCGCCCATACCCAAAATACGTGAAGCGATACGATCAGGGTGGAACGGCTCAAGGGCATCGTTTTTTTCACCCATACCCAGGAATTTAATCGGCTTGCCGGTGATGTGGCGAATCGACAACGCGGCACCACCGCGCGCGTCACCATCCACTTTCGTCAGGATCACACCGGTCAGTGGCAGCGCTTCGTTAAAGGCTTTTGCCGTATTTGCGGCATCCTGACCGGTCATGGCATCGACAACAAACAGGGTTTCAACCGGATTAATCGCGGCGTGAACCTGTTTAATTTCGTCCATCATCGCTTCGTCGACGTGTAAACGACCCGCGGTATCGACAATCAGGACATCATAAAATTTCAGTTTGGCTTGCTGAAGCGCACGGCGAACGATATCGACCGGTTTTTCCTGTACATCTGACGGAAAGAAATCCACTTCAACTTGCTGTGCCAGGGTTTCCAGCTGCTTGATCGCCGCAGGGCGATACACGTCAGCAGACACCACCAGCACTTTTTTCTTTTTCTTCTCTTTCAGGAATTTCGCCAGTTTACCGACGCTGGTCGTTTTACCGGCACCTTGTAAACCTGCCATCAGCACGACAGCCGGTGGCTGTGCCGCTAAATTGAGCTCGGTATTCGCCTCGCCCATGGCGTTTTCCAGCTCTTTCTGGACAATTTTGACGAATTCCTGACCCGGTGTAAGACTTTTATTGACCTCATGGCCAACAGCACTCTCTTTCACCCGGTTGATGAAGTCGCGAACGACTGGCAGCGCAACGTCAGCTTCCAGTAACGCCATGCGAACTTCACGCAACGTCTCTTTGATATTTTCTTCGGTCAGCCGCCCGCGGCCGCTGATATTGCGCAGTGTGCGCGACAATCGATCGCTTAAATTCTCAAACATCGTCTCTTGCTCAACGTAATGACAGGCCGCTTTTGCGACGTAATTGCGGGATTATAACACGAAGCGAGGACGATCTCTGCTTTGGTATCTCAGATAGGTTGGAGCGTGACGCGGGTAACGTTATACTGCGATTCTCATTCACTTTTCGATGCCACTGAAACGCTATGTCAGTTTTCGCTCTCGTCGCCATGTTGGCCTATCTGTTCAGCCTCGCACTGATCATTCCGAGCATCATCCGGAAGAACAGCGCATACCGACGTCTGGCACTGATTTCCGTGGTCGTCGCGCTGGTCTGCCATGCGGTCGCCCTGCAACAGCGTATTTTCGATGTCAGCACCGGCCAGAACCTGAGCCTGGTGAATATTGGTTCCGTCGTGAGTTTAATTATTGGCACGGTGATGACCATTGTCGCCTCGCGCAACCGCGGCTGGTTTGTTCTGCCTATTGTGTATAGTTTTTCGCTGATCAATCTTGCATTCGTCACCTTCCTGCCGGGCGAGTTCATTACGCATCTCGAGGAAAGTAAAGGTTTACTGGTCCATATTGGCCTGGCGCTTTTCTCTTATGCGACCCTGATGATTGCTGCGCTATATGCACTGCAGCTGGCATGGCTTGATTATCAGCTGAAGAATAAACGTCTGACATTTACCGCTGATATGCCGCCGCTGATGAGCATCGAGCGGAAACTTTTTCACATCACCCAGATTGGCGTCATTTTACTGACGCTGACGCTGTGCACCGGATTGCTGTATCTGAACAACCTGTTCAGCCCGGAAAATATCGATAAGGCCGTTTTGTCGATACTCGCATGGTTCGTTTATATCGTCCTGCTGTGGGGCCATTATCACGAAGGCTGGCGTGGCCGCCGCGTGGTATGGTTCAGCATGGCGGGCGCCATCCTGCTCACTCTCGCCTATTTTGGCAGCCGCCTGATCCAGCAAATCATGGTTCATTAATTAAAAGGAATACCCGTTGGAGCACGTCTCGACAACAACCCTGATCATCACAC
Organism: Rahnella sp. PAMC25559; assembly: GCF_050632365.1. Lineage (GTDB taxonomy): Bacteria > Pseudomonadota > Gammaproteobacteria > Enterobacterales > Enterobacteriaceae > Rahnella > Rahnella rivi. Next base: position 51,528 of record NZ_CP192543.1, read on the forward strand.
TGATCATCATGGTGGTGGTTTCGGCTTATTTTTCAGCCTCCGAAACCGGTATGATGACACTCAACCGTTACCGGTTACGTCACCTTGCCAAACAAGGTAACCGGGGTGCGCGTCGCGTCGAAAAGCTGTTAAAACGCCCGGATCAGCTTATAAGCCTCGTACTTATCGGCAACAACCTGGTCAACATCCTTGCTTCCGCTCTGGCAACCATTGTGGGCATCCGTTTGTATGGCGATGCCGGTGTGGCCATTGCGACCGGCGTGCTGACCTTCGTGGTGCTGCTGTTTGCTGAAGTGCTGCCGAAAACCTTCGCCGCGCTTAATCCGGAACGTATCGCTTTTCCAAGCAGCCTGCTGTTGCGTCCTCTGCAGACCATCATGATGCCGTTAGTGTGGATCCTGAACAGCCTTTCACGTCTGCTGATGAGAATGTGCGGTGTCAAAACCAACACCAGCCTCAGCGATGCGATGAGTAAAGAAGAGCTGAGAACCATCGTGAATGAATCGCGCTCGAACATCTCCCGTCGCAATCAGGACATGCTGCTTTCAGTGCTGGATCTTGAGAAAGTCACGGTCGATGACATCATGGTGCCGCGCAATGAGATCGTCGGAATTGATATTAACGATGACTGGAAATCGATCATCCGCCAGCTGACGCACTCACCGCATGGCCGCATTATGCTTTACCGGGACTCACTCGACGATGCCATCGGCATGCTGCGCCTGCGCGAAGCTTATCGCCTGATGACGGAGCGGAAAGAGTTCACCAAAGAAAATCTGCTGCGCGCTGCCGATGAGATTTACTACATACCCGAAGGTACACCGCTCAATATTCAGCTGGTGAAATTCCAGCGTAATAAGAAGAAAGTCGGGATTGTGGTCGATGAATATGGCGACATTCAGGGGCTGGTCACCGTCGAGGATATTCTTGAAGAGATTGTCGGTGATTTCACGACGTCGATGTCACCGACGCTGGCCGAAGAAGTGACGCCGCAAAGCGATGGTTCCGTGGTGATTGAAGGCAGTGCGAACGTTCGCGAGCTGAACAAAGCCTTTAACTGGACGCTGCCTGCCGACGGGCCGAGAACCATGAATGGTATGTTACTGGAGGTGCTGGAAGAGATCCCTAAAATCGGCACCAACTTACGCATTGAAGATTATGAAGTCGAAATTCTGGATGTGCAGGACAACATGATCAAACAAGTGCAGGTCCGTCCGTTGCATCCTTTACAGACCAGTGTAAACCAGCACTAACCCACTCAAATTCCAGACATAAAAAAGACGCGAATTTCGCGTCTTTTTTGCTTCCGCTGAACGAACTAGATGTGCAGTTCGGACAGTTTTTCTTTCGGCAGAGCCAGATCGTCATTACGGTTCACGACAACATCGTGATCGAGAATGTGCTGCGCGATTTCCTGCGCTTCTTTAAGAGAATGCATCTCGTAGGTACCGCACTGATATTCGTTCAGCTCAGGGATCTGACGTTGCTCTTTTACTTTCAGAACATCCGCCATCGCCGCTTTCCAGGAATCAGCAACCAATTGCTCTTCAGGCACACCTATCAGGCTCATGTAGAAGCCGGTACGGCAACCCATCGGAGAAATATCGATGATCTCAACGCCATTTCCGTTGAGGTGATTACGCATGAAGCCTGCGAACAGGTGCTCCAGCGTGTGAATACCACGCTCTGGCATCACTTCAATGTTCGGGCGGCAAAAACGCAGGTCGAACACAGTGATGGTATCCCCGTGTGGGGTTTTCATGGTTTTTGCGACGCGAACAGCAGGTGCTGCCATACGGGTATGGTCTACGGTAAAGCTATCCAACAGTGGCATATCGTCACCTCTCCAAAATAAATTAAATTTTTTTACGAAATCAGGAAACCTTTTCCCAGCATGCAGGTCTTAATTAGTGAAAGACGCGCATTTGTTATCATCATCCCTGTAAACAGAGATGTTTATTTGGCCACATTAATTGTGGCCTTTTTCTTTTCTACTCTTCGGTACCGCCCGCGTGAGCGGCCAGATAGTCTTCTAAGCTTAGCTTGTCACTGGCTTCCATGTCGCGCTGACGTTGCCAGGAACCGTCCTGTTCTGCCAGTAACGCGCTTTCATCCAACACTTCCAGCGGTTCACTGATCAGCATCTGACGATATTTCTCGGCCAGTTCCAGTCCTAAATTACCCACGCCCTGCTGTTTCAATTCTTTCAGGATACGCGCGGAATAAGTCAGTTCCGGATCATCGAACGCCGCAACCAACTCTTTGCATACGTCCTGATAGAGATGGTCGCCATTTTGGCTATCCATCACCTGCGCGACCCGGTTTAAATCAGCGAACAAATCTTTGCCCACCTGAGCCAGCGGCTTACGATCATCATTGCAGCCGATACCGATGGTCTGTCCGGGTTTACGCCCTTCAAGGATCACACGGTTCCAGTTTTGGCGCGTGCAAAGCAGCTCATCGCTACTCATTTCCGGGGCATCCGCCAGGGCACACCATACCAAAAACAGATCGAGGAAACGCGCCTGCGTCGCATCAATACCGACCGGAGAGAACGGGTTAACGTCCAGCGATCGCACTTCAATGTACTCAATCCCGCTGCGCATCAGCGCATCAGAAGGTGTTTCACCTGATTTGGTGACACGTTTAGGACGGATAGGCGCATAAAGCTCGTTCTCAATCTGTAACACATTCGTGTTCAGTTGCAGATACTTACCGTCTTTTTTCACACCCATTTCTGCATATTCTGCAGAAGGTGTGCGAATCGCTTTTTTAACGCCTTTAACGTAAGTCTCGAGATCGTTAAAGGTGATGCCCAGATTACTCTGCGATTTATTGGTATATCCTAAATCACTCAGGCGCAGCGACGTCGCATAGGGCAGATAACATAAGCCGCCCTCGGTATATTCGAAAGGCAGATCGGTTTTACGACCTTTAAGGAATGACGAACAGATCGCCGGCGATGCGCCAAACAGATACGGAATCACCCAGCCAAAACGGTAATAGTTACGGATCAGCTTAAAATAACCGGCTGAAATCGCTTCTTTGCCGCTTTCGGTATCGGTCACGCCCAGACGCTCCTGCCAGAAGGACAGCGGCAGAGAGAAATTATAGTGAATGCCGGAAATCACCTGCATCAGCGCGCCATAACGATTTTTCAGGCCTTCGCGATACAATGTTTTCATGCGTCCCACGTTGGATGAACCGTACTGCGCCAGTTCAATATCCTGTCCGGAATCAATAAAACACGGCATGCTGAACGGCCACATGCGCTCTTCGCCGAGCTCACGGGCCACGTGACGATGAATGTCACGCAAAAATGCCATCAGATGCTCAATATTGTCATCGACGGGGGTAATAAATTCTAATAAGGCTTCGGCAAAATCGGTGGTGATCCAGCGATGCGTCAGTGCCGCACCAAGAGATTCCGGATGGCCGGTTTTCGCTAATGAACCATCGGGATTAACACGCAGCGTTTCACGCTCAATACCGCGACGAATACCTTTTAATGCCTGAGGATGGGCTTCCAGCCAGGAAAGCGCCTGTGATACATCCGGGATCAAATTGACCTCCCGCTCTCTGAACTCATTGATTTGCAAGCAAAGCGTGTCTGCATAGATGTGACCATAATTGATGACTGATGCCAATCTAACTGAACCATGAAAGCCCCTGTAGCGTTACCACCGTAATAAAAACGTAACGCACTGCTTTTCCAATCAACATGAAAAAGACCACTGAGCCCCACGGCATTCGCAGCCAACCTGCTAATACGCATAACACATCACCAATCACCGGTAACCAGCTCAGCAACAAGGCGGCCGGTCCAAAGCGTTTCAGCCAGCCTTCTGCAACCTGTAGCCCACGTTGGGGCTTAAGCTGCGGCAAGAAGCGTCCGATGATGACGTTGGTTATGCCACCTAAGGTATTGCCAACAGATGCAGACAAAACCAGTGCCGCCGGCATTGCACTGCCAGCTGACAATAAAGCCACTAATAATACTTCTGAGTTGCCTGGTAACAACGTGGCACTTAAAAAGCTACTGCCAAATAAGGACGCCAGCGCTACGGCGCTACTCACAACGTACGCACATCCACAAAAGCCATATTGGCGCGTTTTGCCGCCTCAATACCAAAATCGGCGTCTTCGAACACAACGCATTTTTCAGGAGGCACGCCGATGAGTTCAGCGCAGCGCAAAAATGTATCTGGTGCGGGTTTATGGTTCTGCACGTCATTCGCGCCGACGATGGCATCAAAGCAATCGCGTAAACCCAAATGACGCAACAGAGCATCCGCCATCCAGTGTTCACTGCCCGTTCCTACAGCCATCGGACGTCGACCACGGTAGGCCTTAACGACATCAATCAGAGGCAGCGGACGAACGGTATCGAGTAACATTTCCTGTACCGCGGCGGTTTTCTCTGCGGCAAGAAGATGAGGGTCCATCTCAACATGATTACTGTCGATAACAAACTTGGCGATGCGCCATGTCGGGGAACCATTCAGGGCAACCATGGATTCGACATCGTACTGCATACTGTATTTGGTTAATACCTGATGCCATGCCTTACGGTGCGTAGGCTCGGTATCCAATATGGTGCCATCCATATCAAATATTAGCCCTTCGTATCGATCGTACATCGAATGCTCCATGCTCACGAAAAAAACGGGAAAACTACTTTATCGCAAAGTCTGCCGAAAGTCGCATTTTGTCCGTTCACAGAGCACATCCGAACACGTTGAAAAAATCAGGGAAATGAAGTGGAAAACGCAGAGATGAAACGCAGAAAGCAAAAAACCCGCCGAAGCGGGTTTCTCTGACAGGCGGCACCCAGGAAGATAACTTGGCAAGGGCTCGCCCTGCAGGCCGTTGCTAAAGCAACGTTATCTTTCTTCGTGCTGCCTTCATGCCGGAGGACCTTATGTGAAAATGGTCGCTGCAACATGTTTGGAATATGGTGCACCCAGGAAGATTCGAACTTCCGACCGCTCGGTTCGTAGCCGAGTACTCTATCCAGCTGAGCTATGGGTGCAAAGTGTGTTTACTACAGATTTTATTCGATGCGGGAAAAGCAGAGATAAAGAATGGTGCACCCAGGAAGATTCGAACTTCCGACCGCTCGGTTCGTAGCCGAGTACTCTATCCAGCTGAGCTATGGGTGCATTTTGATTCTTACTGCAGATTTTACCCAACCATTTTTCCGTACTACATCAGCGTTAGCTTCTGCCCATCACGCTCATTTGATTGCAAATCAACATACGCTTTGGAAAGTATGGTGCACCCAGGAAGATTCGAACTTCCGACCGCTCGGTTCGTAGCCGAGTACTCTATCCAGCTGAGCTATGGGTGCATTTTAAATGGCGGTGAGGCGGGGATTCGAACCCCGGATGCAGCTTTTGACCGCATACTCCCTTAGCAGGGGAGCGCCTTCAGCCTCTCGGCCACCTCACCATACGCCTCTTGCGAGTGTGCTGACTAACTTTGTTCAAGCTCATCGGCACTGCGTGGCGCACATATTACTTTCTGGCCCTTATAAGTCAAACCCTTTTTTCCACACAATCACTCGTTTGGACATTTCACGCGCAACCTGCACAGTTTGAAGGCAAAAAAGAGGGCATAACGCATAAAAACCACGTTCTTTTTTACACAAAGGGGATCACAGAGCAGCGCTCGTAAAGAATGAAACAGATAAAAATACAGAGAAAGTCAGGCAGGAAAATCAGAAATACGCAGAAAAGAGGATCAGCGCCTCGCCGTCAGCGAGACGCCTCGTAAATCAGTAACTCGTCTGTTGAGATTTTTCAGCCTGAATACGCTGATAGATCTCTTCACGGTGAACGGAAACCTCTTTTGGCGCATTCACACCAATACGTACCTGATTACCTTTGACACCTAAAACGGTAACAGTAACCTCATCGCCAATCATGAGGGTTTCACCAACTCGGCGAGTTAGAATCAGCATTCTTTGCTCCTTGAATAATTAAAAGAGTCGGGTCTCTCAGTTTCCCGGCCATTATCGATCATAAGCGGGTAAAACGTAAGCCATGACCCTTACATTAACTGTAAGCGGCCTGCAACTTCAGCCATGAGTACTTTTAGTTTAGCTGAAATCAACGTTGTCGCGACCTTGCCGCGAAGCCTACCCCACCATTAAGACTGAAAACGCCATATTGCACAATACATTATGGCGCTTTCCAGGTTAGCGATTTATTTCTTCTTACAGCTTGGATTCCACCCAGGCTTCTACGGTAGCCAGGGCTGCCGGTAAAGCCTGAACATCGCTTCCCCCTGCTTGTGCCATGTCAGGACGACCACCGCCCTTGCCGCCCACCTGCTGGGCAACAGAAGCAATCAGATCCCCCGCTTTGACACGGTCAGTCAGATCTTTTGTGACACCGGCAATCAGGCTGACTTTATCGTCAGCGATGGTTGCCAGAACAATGATCACTGAACCTAACTGGTTTTTCAGATCATCAACCATCGTACGCAGAATTTTAGGCTCTACATTATCCAGCTGACGAACTAACAGCTTAACGCCTTTCACTTCTTTGGTCTGGCCCGACAGAGATGCGCTTTCCTGCGCAGCCTGCTGGCCTTTCACTTGCTGAAGTTCTTTTTCCAGCACGCGCGAACGTTCGATCAGGGATCGGATCTTATCAGTGATACTGTTGACATCACCTTTTACCAGGTGTGCGACATCTTGCAGCAAATCACTTTGCTGATGCAGTGCATTGATCGCATTCTCACCCGTGATCCCTTCGATACGACGAATGCCTGCCGCAGTGCCCGACTCGCTCTGGATACGGAACAGGCCAATATCGCCGGTACGGCTGGCGTGTGTTCCGCCACACAGTTCTGTGGAGAAATCGCCCATGCTCAAGACACGGACGCTGTCTTCATATTTTTCACCAAACAGTGCCATTGCACCTTTTTCTTTGGCTTCGTCCAAATCCATGATGGTGGTCTGAATAGGCAGATTACGACGAATTTGCGCATTCACCAGATCTTCAACCTGACGAATTTCTTCAGGCTTCATGGCTTCAAAATGCGAGAAGTCGAAACGCAGATAGTTATCGTTAACCAGTGACCCTTTTTGTGCAACGTGTTTACCCAGCACCTGACGCAACGCTGCGTGCAGTAAGTGAGTGGCTGAGTGGTTCAGACGGATACGGTCACGACGAGCCACATCAACTTCAGCTTCAACGCTGTCGCCAACGCTAAGCTTACCGGCATTCAGGGAACCCTGATGACCAATCGCTTTACCGTATTTCTGGGTATCGGAAACAGAGAAGACACCAGCTGACGTTTTCAGGATGCCTTTATCGCCCACCTGTCCACCGGATTCACCATAAAATGGCGTGTCATCCAGTACCACGATGGCATTTTCACCCGCCTGAATTTCGTTCACTGACTGACCGTCGATAAACAATGCCACCACTTTGGAATGGCGTTGCAGATGTTCATATCCGGAGAACTGAGTCACACCGTCCACACGAACCATGCTGTTGTAGTCTGCGCTGAAACCGCTGGACTCACGAGCACGGCGACGCTGAACTTCCATCGCTTTCTCAAAACCGGCTTCATCGACTTTCAGATTACGCTCGCGGCAAACATCGGCAGTCAGATCCAGCGGGAAACCGAAGGTGTCGTACAGACGGAAAGCAATTTCACCGTCCAGAGTGTCACCCGTCATTGCGGACAGTTCATCGTCCAGCAATGCCAGACCACGTTCCAGTGTGCGGGCAAACTGCTCTTCTTCAGTTTTCAGCAATTGTTCAACCATTGCCTGCTGTTCTTTCAGTTCCGCAGCCGCCGGGCCCATCACTTCGATCAGTGGGGCAACCAGTTTGAAGAAGAAAGTATCTTTGGCGCCCAGCATGTTGCCGTGACGGATCGCACGACGAATGATACGACGCAGCACATAGCCACGGTTTTCATTCGATGGGATCACACCGTCAGCGATCAGGAATGCGCACGAACGAATATGGTCGGCGATAACACGCAGGGATTTGCTGGTCAGATCGGTAGCGCCGGTCACTTCTGCCACGGCGGCAATCAGCTTCTGGAATAAATCGATGTCATAGTTTGAGTTCACATGCTGCATAACAGCGGTGATGCGCTCAAGCCCCATCCCGGTATCTACGGACGGTTTTGGCAATGGCAGCATCGTGCCGTCAGACTGACGGTTGAACTGCATGAACACGATGTTCCAGATTTCGATATAACGGTCGCCATCTTCTTCGGCTGAACCCGGAGGGCCACCCCAGATGTGATCGCCATGATCGAAGAATATTTCAGTACAAGGGCCGCAAGGGCCGGTGTCGCCCATTTGCCAGAAGTTGTCAGAGGCGAAAGCGCCGCCTTTATTATCGCCAATGCGGATAATACGTTCTTTAGGAACGCCAACTTCTTTTTCCCAGATTTCAAAGGCTTCGTCATCTGTCTCATAGACAGTGACCCACAATTTTTCTTTCGGCAGGTTGAACCAGTTTTCGCCGGTCAGTAATTCCCAGGCGTAGTTGATTGCATCATGCTTGAAGTAATCACCGAAGCTGAAGTTGCCCAGCATTTCGAAGAAAGTGTGATGACGAGCGGTATAACCGACGTTTTCGAGATCGTTGTGTTTACCGCCCGCGCGTACGCAGCGTTGAGACGTGGTGGCACGGCTGTAATCGCGTTTATCCAGACCGAGGAAAACGTCTTTGAATTGGTTCATCCCGGCATTGGTAAACAACAGTGTCGGATCGTTTGTCGGGACAAGCGAACTGCTTGAAACAACGTTGTGTCCCTTGCTCTGGAAGAAATCGAGAAACGCTTGACGGATCTCAGCGGTGCTCTTGCTCATAAATATCCCGGAATCATGCTGGAAGAACGGCTCTTGAGCCGGATCACGCTGCATACGGCAGCAATCTGTACAGCTCACGAACGAAAAAGTGCGGATAAGATAAAATTTCTGCGCGGGGAAGTAAAATCCCGTATGCGGTCAATCGTCAAAATCGCGATAAATAGACTGTATTTCTTCCTGAAAGAAGCCGCGATAGAGTAAATAACGCAGAACTTTTGATTTTTCTTTCCAGTCTGTAGGTAAATTCTCACCAAATTTTCTGACCGCAATCTCACGCGCCAGAATGCACCAGTCGACCTCAGTATTCTCCAGAGCCGTGGTAATGATTTCTTTATCGACACCTTTTTGCATTAATTCTGAACGGATACGCTGAGCGCCATAACCTTTGTTACTGCGCCCAGAAATATACCGGTCGGCAAATTTGGCATCATCCAGCCACTGGTGCTGATAGCAATAGTCGATAACGGCCTGAACATGCTCTTCAGGGATCTCTTCAGGTACCGGACGTGGCTCCGGTTTAGCTCTTACGATGTCCTCTTCGGCGAACTCATTTTGCGCCTGTTTCTTACGCGATGACCAACTGCTTTTCTTATTCTGCGGTTTAACAAAAGGCATCGGGGGAATGAGCAACTTGCGGCGCAATTCTGTTTCACCATGGTCGCGCTGAGCAAGCAGACGCATGGCACGGCTAATCAGCGTGTTGATTTTGGCGGCATCGCCGTCTTTTTTCTGAGGTTCAAACAGACCAGAGTCACTGTTTTGCGCGACTTCTTCGAGCAGCTTTTTCAGATCGATGGTTTTTTCATTTGGTGTTTTTTCACCAGGCATAAGGTTTCCCCTGATATGCAAAATGCCAGTCTGGAAACCAGACTGGCATTTTAGCGACTTTTGAAGATGACGGGCAAAACCCAATCATTCAAATGTCTTTGTCAGACAACCACGAAATTAAAACTCTTCGCTGGTTTCCATATCGTCGTCTGCGACTTCTGCAGTCGTAGCAGCGGTCAGTTCACCCGTACCGCTCAGCAGCATGTCACGCAGTTTTTTATCCAGTTCTGCAGCAATTTTCGGATTTTCTTTCAGATAGTTACAGGAGTTAGATTTACCCTGACCAATCTTTTCACCGTTGTAGCTGTACCATGCGCCCGCTTTCTCGACCAGTTTGTGCTTAACGCCCAGGTCAATCAGTTCGCCATTAATGTTGATACCTTCGCCGTATAAAATCTGGAATTCAGCTTGTTTGAACGGCGCAGCAATTTTGTTCTTCACGACTTTGACGCGCGTTTCACTGCCTACTACCACATCGCCTTCTTTGATAGCGCCGATACGACGGATATCAAGACGGACAGAAGCGTAGAATTTCAGAGCGTTACCGCCGGTGGTGGTTTCCGGGTTACCGAACATCACACCGATTTTCATACGGATCTGGTTGATGAAGATCAGCAGAGTGTTGGCGTTTTTCAGGTTGCCTGCGAGTTTACGCATTGCCTGGCTCATCATACGTGCCGCGAGGCCCATGTGAGAGTCACCGATTTCACCTTCGATTTCTGCTTTAGGTGTCAGTGCCGCAACGGAGTCAACGATGATAACGTCAACAGCGCCTGAACGGGTCAGCGCGTCACAAATCTCAAGAGCCTGTTCGCCGGTATCCGGCTGAGAACACAGCAGATTGTCGATATCCACGCCCAATTTTTTAGCGTAGATCGGATCCAGTGCATGTTCCGCATCGATGAAGGCACAGGTTTTGCCTTCGCGCTGTGCAGCGGCAATAACCTGAAGGGTCAGCGTTGTTTTACCGGAAGATTCCGGTCCGTAAATCTCAACGATACGGCCCATCGGCAAACCGCCAGCGCCCAATGCAATATCCAGGGACAAAGAGCCGGTAGAGATCGTTTCAACGTCCATGGAGCGATCTTCACCCAGACGCATGATGGAGCCTTTACCGAATTGCTTTTCAATCTGGCCCAGTGCTGCAGCTAACGCTTTTTGCTTGTTCTCATCAATAGCCATTTCTACTCCTCGTCTGATGCAGGGGAACATCCCGCCCGCATCACTGAATATAATTTATGAACAGGTAATTGGCAGTAATTATACTGTATGCTCATACAGTATCAAGCCTAATTTTGCAGAAACTCAAACAATGCTGTTTGTAGCGCAAAAACAGCAGCTTGCAAACGTACAGCGTCGCGATCGCCAGAAAACTGCTGTTTTGCCGCCACGATCCGGCCATCTTTCCCGGCAAAACCAAACCACACTGTACCGACCGGTTTTTCCTGCGAGCCACCATCAGGCCCGGCAATACCGCTGACTGCCAGAGCGATATCCGCTCCTGCAGCATGCAACACACCCTGCGCCATTTCGCGCACGACCTGTTCACTTACGGCGCCATACTGTTCGAGCGTACTCTCGGAAACCCCCAGCAGTTCGTGCTTGGCGGCGTTGCTGTAAGTCACAAACCCGCGGTCAAACCAGGCAGAGCTGCCGGCAATGTCGGTAATGGCTTTAGCAATCCATCCCCCGGTGCACGATTCTGCACAGGTGATCCACAGGCCTTGTGCTTTCAGCTCGGCACCTATTTCTGCACTCAATTCATGCAAGCGATCTTCGTTCATATCCTCTCCTGGCGGGTCATCAGAGTCTGTCCTGATGTTAGCACTTCTCTTTTGCTCTGCGAGTTCTGACGCTGCTTTTTGCGCGATGTATTCAGAATCAGAATTAAACGCAAAAACTAAGGCCGCACCGGGCGGCCTTCAGATGATAAAAACGGGCATTAACGCGCTGCTTTCACCGCAACACCCAGCTGCCACACCGCCATCGCATAATGCACGCTATGGTTGTAACGAGTGATGGTGTAGAAGTTAGGTAACCCGTACCAGTACTGGTAATTGGTGCCCATATCAAGACGTAGCAGACTCGCTTCCTGATAGTTGCCGAGCGAGCCTAACGGGCTGAGTCCGGCTGCTTTCAATGTAAACAGCGGATATTTGGTTTTGAAACCATTCTCTAACAGGGGTGCCTGACCGGCTGCGGGAACCGCAATCGGTGCGCCTTTCGTCCAGCCATGTGCTTTAAAGTAATTAGCCACGCTGCCGATGGCGTCGACGGGATCCCACAGATTCGCGTGTCCGTCGCCGTTAAAGTCCACGGCGTAGTCTCTGTAGGAGGATGGCATAAACTGCCCATACCCCATCGCGCCAGCGAAGGACCCCCGCAGACTCAGCGGATCGTCACCTTCACGACGTGACATCAGCAGGAAGGTTTCCAGCTCACCGGAGAAGTATTCAGCCCGGCGCGGATACGCAAAGGAAAGTGTCGCCAGCGCATCAATAATGCGTGTTTTACCCATCACGCGGCCCCAGCGGGTTTCAACGCCGATAATACCGACAATGATTTCCGGTGGAACGCCGTAAATCTGCTCAGCGCGTTGCAGCGCATCCTGATATTGGTTCCAGAAAACCACACCATTCTGGACGTTATCCGGTGTAATGAATTTACTCCGATAACGGTTCCATGCTCCGTTCGGTACGGTCGATGGCCCGCCAGAAGGCGCCTGCTGATCCATCAGTCTGAGCACAAAACCCAGACGTTTGGTTTGCGCCAGCACGTCGTGCAACTGCTGACGGTCGAATCCGTGTTCACGGACCATTTTATCAACAAACTGATTCATGGCCGGATCGTAAGCAAAGTCACCGTTCTGAACGGCACCGGTATGTTCAGCCTGCAACAGAAAACCGCCGCTGGGTGCCGTATTGGCACTCGCATTTCTTCCGTCAGAGAAAGGGTTGCGCGGGCCGTCAGGCTGAGCCGAAGGCTTATGACTGCTACATGCAGAAAGTGTAAAAACCAGGGGAAGAATGACTGCCAGAAGGCGCATCGGATGTCCGTAACCATGCAATAAAAGAGGTGACGACATGTTAGAGCATTATCAGAGCCGAAAAAACTGAAAATCAACGTCTTTACATGGATGCCGGATATTCACGTTTACCGTAAATTGCGTGACGTTACGCATCTTCAGTAAGCAACGTGGTTTTTTACCTCCACTCACGTTAGGATCCGTTGTAAAGTCGTTGCATCAGGCGCTGCGAGCCAACAGGATGAATAAAAATTGAATGAAATCAATAAAAAGCATAACACAATGAGCGGACTGGAAGCCCACACCCCCATGATGCAGCAATACCTGCGTCTTAAAGCAGAGAACCCGGAAGTTTTGCTGTTTTACCGTATGGGCGACTTTTACGAACTGTTTTATGACGATGCAAAACGTGCGTCACAGCTGATGGATATTTCGCTGACCAAACGCGGATCCTCTGCCGGTGAGCCGATCCCTATGGCGGGTGTGCCTTATCACGCGGTAGAAGGCTATCTGGCGAAACTGGTGCAGCTGGGTGAATCCGTCGCTATCGCAGAACAAATTGGCGATCCGGCACTCAGCAAAGGGCCGGTTGACCGCAAAGTAGTACGCATCGTCACACCGGGTACGGTCAGTGATGAAGCATTACTCAGCGAGCGCCACGATAACCTGCTGGCGGCTATCTGGCAGGACGGGCGCGGTTTCGGCTATGCAACGCTGGACATCAGCTCCGGGCGTTTTCGCGTCGCCCAGCCGGACGATCTGGAAACAATGGCTGCTGAGTTACAACGCACCAATCCGGCAGAATTGCTCTATCCGGAAAGCTTTGAAGCCATGCCGCTTATTTCTTCACGCCGCGGCCTGCGCCGTCGTCCTATGTGGGAGTTTGAGCTGGAAACGGCTAAGCAGCAGCTGAATCTGCAATTCGGTACCCGCGATTTGAGCGGTTTTGGCGTCGAGCAGGCGTCTCAGGCTCTGCGCGCTGCCGGTTGTCTGCTGCAGTATGTAAAAGATACCCAGCGCACCGCCCTGCCCCACATTCGCGGCGTGACCATGGAGCGCCAGCAGGATGGCATCATTATGGATGCGGCCACGCGCCGAAATCTTGAACTGACGCAAAACCTGGCCGGTGGGGTGGAGAACACCCTCGCCGCGGTGCTGGATCAGGCCGTGACGCCGATGGGCAGCCGTATGCTCAAACGCTGGATCCACATGCCGAGCCGCGACATCCGGCTGCTGACAAACCGTCAGCAGACCATCAGTGCGCTGCAGGATATCACGGCGGACTTACAGCCCGTTCTGCGTCAGGTCGGCGATCTGGAACGTATTCTGGCACGTCTCGCCCTGCGCAGCGCACGTCCGCGCGATCTGGCCCGTATGCGACACGCTCTGCAGCAGTTGCCGGAAATTCGGGCAATCTTGCAGGAAACTCACGCTCAGCATGTTCAGACGCTGGTGGAGCAAACCGGAGACTTCACAGAACTGGTGGAACTGCTGGAACGCGCAGTGATCGAAAGTCCTCCGGTGCTGGTTCGTGATGGTGGCGTGATTGCACCGGGCTACAATGCTGAACTGGACGAATGGCGTGCGCTGGCCGACGGGGCAACAGATTATCTCGATCGCCTCGAAATCCGCGAACGTGAAAAACTGGGGCTGGATACGCTGAAGGTCGGTTTTAATGGCGTTCACGGTTATTACATTCAGGTAAGCCGGGGTCAGAGTCATCTTGTGCCGATCCACTATGTCCGCCGCCAGACGTTAAAAAATGCCGAACGCTATATCATTCCGGAACTGAAAGAGTACGAAGATAAAGTCCTCACGTCGAAAGGCAAAGCACTGTCGCTGGAAAAAGCGCTGTACGAAGAGCTTTTTGATCTGCTGATGCCGCATCTGTTTGCTTTACAGCAAAGTGCCGGTGCGCTGGCTGAGCTGGATGTACTGAGCAATCTGGCGGAACGTGCCTATACGCTGAATTACGCCTGCCCGACCATGAGCGAGAAACCGGGGATCAACATCACCGGCGGACGTCACCCGGTCGTTGAACAGGTGCTCAGTGAACCCTTTATCTCCAACCCGCTGAACATGTCTCCGGCGCGACGTATGCTGATCATCACCGGCCCCAACATGGGCGGTAAGAGTACCTACATGCGTCAGGCGGCGCTGATCGTTCTGATGGCACATATTGGCAGCTACGTCCCCGCCGAGTCGGCAACGATTGGCCCTGTGGATCGCATCTTCACCCGCGTGGGGGCTGCGGACGATCTGGCGTCAGGCCGCTCTACCTTCATGGTGGAAATGACCGAAACGGCTAATATCCTGCATAACGCCACTGAAAACAGTCTGGTGCTGATGGATGAAATCGGCCGCGGTACCTCTACTTACGACGGCCTGTCACTGGCCTGGGCGTGTGCCGAGAATCTGGCCAGCCGCATAAAAGCCATGACGCTGTTCGCCACCCATTACTTCGAGCTGACCACGCTGCCGGAAAAAATGGAAGGCACGGTGAATGTTCATCTGGATGCTATCGAACATGGCGATACCATTGCCTTTATGCACAGCGTGCAGGACGGTGCGGCAAGTAAAAGCTATGGCCTGGCCGTAGCCGCACTGGCCGGTGTCCCGCGCGATGTGATTAAGCGCGCACGCCAAAAACTGAAAGAGCTGGAAACGTTATCTAATAACGCCGCCGCCAGCAAAGTGGATGGCCCGCAACTGACGCTGCTCACGGAGGAAGTCTCACCGGCAGTTGAAGCGCTGGAAGCCCTTGATGTGGATTCGTTATCACCACGGCAGGCGCTGGAATGGATTTATCGTTTGAAAGAGTTGGTGTAGAAGCGGCAGAACACCAATGAAATGACAGAAATAAAAAACGGCGGAGATTAACCCGCCGTTTTTTTGATGCAAAATCTGATGCTGTATTGCCTAAAAAGTAAATGATTCGCCGAACGAATTACTCACGGAACAAAGCTTCGATGCTCAGCCCCTGTCCCTGCAAAATCTCACGCAGGCGACGCAAACCTTCTACCTGAATCTGACGAACACGTTCACGTGTCAGGCCAATTTCGCGACCTACATCTTCCAGCGTCGCAGCTTCATAACCTAACAGGCCGAAACGACGCGCCAGCACTTCACGCTGTTTTGCATTCAACTCGAATAACCACTTCACGATACTCTGTTTCATATCGTCGTCTTGGGTGGTGTCTTCCGGGCCGTTGTCTTTCTCATCCGCCAGAATGTCTAACAGCGCTTTCTCCGAGTCACCACCCAACGGGGTATCAACAGAGGTAATACGCTCATTCAGGCGCAACATACGGCTGACGTCATGTACCGGCTTGTCGAGTTGCTCTGCAATCTCTTCAGCGCTCGGCTCATGGTCAAGTTTATGCGCAAGTTCACGTGCAGTACGCAGGTAAACGTTCAGTTCCTTCACGATGTGAATCGGCAAACGAATGGTACGGGTTTGATTCATGATCGCCCGTTCAATGGTCTGACGTATCCACCATGTCGCATAGGTAGAAAAACGGAATCCACGCTCAGGGTCAAATTTTTCAACCGCACGGATCAGACCCAGGTTACCTTCCTCGATCAAATCCAGCAGTGCCAGACCGCGATTGCTGTAGCGGCGGGCAATTTTAACCACCAAACGCAGGTTACTTTCAATCATACGGCGACGCGAAGGAACATCTCCACGCAGCGCACGTCTTGCAAAATAAACTTCCTCTTCTGCCGTAAGCAGAGGGGAATAACCGATCTCACCAAGGTACAGTTGAGTTGCGTCCAGCACTCGTTGGCTTACAGTCTGCGACAACAACTCTTCTTCAGCGTCGTTATCGGCAGTCTCTTCGACTGTGGCTTTCTCGTCAAAGGCTTCAGCGCTGTTCTCATCGAAATCTACATCATCATGTAACTCGTTAACTTTCAGCGTATTCTGACTCATAAGCTGCTCCTACCCGTGGTCCCGAGGGCAGAATTTAAGACTCTGCCCGAGTTATCGCTGCGGAAGATAACGCAGCGGGTTTACGGATTTCCCCTTGTAACGAATTTCAAAATGCAATCTTACTGAACTGGTTCCGGTGCTACCCATAGTCGCTATTTTTTGTCCCGCCTGCACTTCTTGTTGTTCCCGGACCAGCATTGTATCGTTATGTGCATAGGCGCTCAGGTAATCATCATTGTGTTTGATGATGATTAGATTACCGTAACCGCGAAGAGCATTGCCTGCGTACACTACACGCCCCGAGGCGGTGGCGACGACAGACTGTCCGCGCGAACCTGCAATATCGATCCCCTTATTTCCCCCTTCAGAAGCAGAGAAATTATCGATAATTTTCCCGTCGGTCGGCCATTTCCATGTGGAAACCGGACCGCCATTATTTGCTGGAGTGGCGACGGGAGTGCTGGCTACGGCAACAGGTGTGGTAGTAGTAACTGCACCTGATGAAGGCAACATCTTACCTACATTCTGTTTACCAGAAGATTCAGAATACGTGGTAGTTGGTTGAGATGCAACCACAGAACCTGTGAGCATTCCGCCTGTCGGCACTTTAGGAACACCGCCAGAAGTTGCGTCTGTAGCGGCTAAAGTTCCCCCCGTGCTGGCAGCAGAAGAGACGTTATTTATCTGGATATTTTGGCCAACTTCAAGGCTGTAGGGCGCGGCGATATTGTTACGCGCAGCAAGGTCCCGGAAGTCGTTGCCGGTGATCCAGGCGATGTAAAAAAGGGTGTCGCCACGCTTCACCTGATACGTGCTGCCACTGTAGCTGCCTTTAGGGATAGCGTTGTAGCTACGGTTGTACACAATGCGTCCACCGGGGGCGACCGCAGGAGCATTTGGCGTCGCTGAATTCGGAGTATTCTGACTACCACCGCCGCCGCCATTGACACTACTGATGGGTGCGGATGTGGTTGAATTGTTCGAACATCCCGCCATCCAGGCACTGATAAACGTACAGACCGCAATGCGGCTTAGTGTTTTTATTGGGCTTCCCGTGCTCATATTTCCCCCGTTACGGCAATCTCAGAATAACGCTTTAACCTCGCACACCGCGCCAGATGGCGCTTCTCGTATCATGTCATACCGTGCGGGCAGGCAACACGCCCACTCAGGTCAATTCCTGAATGCGCCGTGCCATAAAAAACTGTAGTGGATGCTATCAACATAGCCAGTACAGCACCATATAACAGTTGTATTTAAATTTTAAGGGGTTAGTCCTGCCGGATGTCTGAATCAGGCCAGTTCGCCTTTCACCAGCGGGACAAAGCGAACAGCTTCAATCGTCTCGGCCGTGAACTCATCACCGCGGCGGGTGATACGTTGCAGGATCTGATTCTCTTCGCCGACAGGCAGAATCATCACCCCGCCGTCATCGAGTTGTTTCAGCAGGTCTTGGGGAATTTCAGGAGGAGCAGCGGTGACAATGATGGCGTCGAACGGCCCACGCGAAGGCCAGCCCAGCCAGCCATCTCCGTGACGCGTTGAGACATTATGCAAATCAAGTTGCTTGAGGCGTCTTTTGGCCTGCCACTGCAACCCTTTAATCCGTTCAACCGAAAAGACATGCTCTACCAGATGGGCCAGAATCGCGGTCTGATAACCGGAGCCGGTGCCTATCTCAAGCACCCGCGAAGAAGGCTCAAGGCGCAGCAGTTCAGTCATTCTCGCCACGGTATAAGGCTGGGAGATGGTCTGGCCGGAGCCAATCGGCAGCGCTGTATTTTCATAGGCTTTATGCTGGAACGCCTCATCCACAAAGCGCTCACGCGGCACCGCCTCAATGGCATGCAGCAGTTTCTCATCATGAATGCCCTGCTGCCGCAACTGTTCCAGCAGGTTATACATTGGCTTATTCACCATTCGCGCTCACCCCGGCTCTTTCCAACCATGAGACTACGACATCCTGAGCCGCATAGGCGGTTAAATCTACCTGAAGAGGCGTGACTGAAACGTAACCTTGTGCAACAGCAGCAAAATCTGTGTCAGCGGCGACATCAAACTTATCGCCCGGCGGGCCGATCCAGTACATATCCTGCCCGCGGGGATCCTGCTGACAAAATACCTTTTCGGCCGGATGTCGGCTACCACATCGGGTCACGCGGATGCCTTTGATCTCGGATAAAGGCAGATCAGGCACGTTAATATTCAGAATTTTGCCAGTACGTAATGGCTCGCGGGCCAGCGCCCTGAGAATGCGACAGGTGATGATAGCGGCGGTGTCATAATGCTGATGTCCGTCGAGTGATACCGCCAGCGCAGGAAAGCCCAGATGGCGCCCTTCCATGGCCGCCGCCACAGTACCGGAGTAGATCACGTCATCGCCAAGATTTGGCCCGGCATTAATACCCGATACCACGATGTCCGGACGCGGACGCATCAGGGTGTTCACACCGAGATACACGCAATCGGTGGGCGTGCCGTTAATCACGGCGGTATCGCCGTTGGGATAGGACTGAATGCGTAACGGGCCGTCCAGCGTCAGCGCATTGGATGCGCCGCTGCGGTTACGGTCAGGGGCTACCAGCTTCACGTCAGCAAACTCACGCAGCGCGGACGCCAGCGCCTGAATGCCGGGAGCCAGAATACCGTCGTCGTTACTCAGTAATATCCGCATTTTTGAAGTAACCTATTGGTATTTATAAGGGATGTTTTGAGATTCATCTTTTCTTATCCGGTTATTTATCCTGTTCCAATCAGGCTACTCATTTTTGCTGCTTATAAAGGAAGGGATTTCAGCGGGTATTCTATCGGCATGGAAGGCCGAGTGGTAGGCGTAAATTTCTTACTCTGTTTCTATGCATTAACAAGTATGGAAACAACAACATTATTCAAATGCACGGCGTATCGTCGAAGACATCGTTTCTCATGTCCAGTATTGCGTGTGTGATAACCCCCTCTACCTCAATTGCATCATCCACGAATTCGTCCCCAAACATGATGAAAGTATCTTTATCGATTAAAGATTCAAGCCCTCGCCGCAAGATAGTCACCAGACGCCATACCCCGAGCTCACCATCTACTCTGGCAAGTAGTAGATGACCATCCACTGGCTTAATCGAAGAGTCGATCACCAGCGTAGAACCTGCTTTTATACTCTGCCCTTGATACCGGTCAGTAACGTATAGCCGGGAGGATGGTCCGCCATAATGGCAAATCTCATTTAGATTTATGCCTGCTTCAACGTAATCAGCTGCTGGCGATGGAAATCCCATGTCAAAGGCCTCCATTTGGGTTGAAGATAGCGAATGTTCTGGCATCACCCTCCTCTGTTGATATGTCATGGAAGGTAGTTACCCGCTCCTCTATCCACTGGTTCGCTTCGCGCAGTTCCCAGACCCAGTTTCGCTTTGCGAGCTCTGCCACGAAATCTACTGTGGTGACGGTCCTCCGGCCTTTATCACTGATCTTAATTGCATGCCTAAAGGCAACCTCGATTTCATATCTTCTCGGCATAACCACCTCACAAAACACTGTTCATGCATACAGTATAATCATGAGTGATATGCGAAGGAAAGTCCGATCAGCCATATTACTTAAATGCCACCGATCGGAAATTGAGAAAGCTATGCGTTTGGCTGAGTGGGCCATTTGATGTCAGGTGCCTTACTCGTATCGACCGCCTGTACTGCTTTTATGTACGCAATCCATGCTGTCAAACTTGCCTTGTCTTCATCGCTGATATCACCCAGCAACAGTTCTGACTGCCAAATGCTGATTGTCTGTTTTGCGGCTGAAATTAATTGGGCCTTAGTCTCTTTAGCCTGAGCCACTAATTCATCGTGAGTTAAGGCGGGTACATCGCCCCAAGTCGGTAATTTGTTATCACCGGCAACTCTAACCTTACCTTTAGGGGCTTCTGCCGTGAATTGTTGAAATACTGAATCCTCTACGTCAATCCCATCTTCCGGCCATGATCCAGCAGCCTTATATTCATCTTCAAGTGAATATGGATAAAAAGCGTTATCTATTGCGCTGTATAAATACTTTCCCATTTGTTAATCCCCTATTGCGATATATGCAACTGACGTTCCTGATACGGCTCCGCCATTGTAATTCCAGGTGGTCGTCCTGAACTGAGTTGTTCCTACCGGCACGCAACCAATGATGTTTGGGAAGGTTGTATCTTGCTGTGTAGCGACAATTGACCGGCATGCAGTTGGGAATGGAATAGGAAAATTAATTATCGTATTCCCGGATGTGGTGGTAGAAAAAACACCCATCTGAACTATTTTGCCTGATGGCAATTTGAACCATGTTGTTGATGATGTGAACGAGTTCATGTCAGGGACTTGGTTTGCACCTGTACCCAGCGCAGCCAATGCCGCCGTTCCCAGCCCTAAATTACTTCTCGCAGTTGCGTAGTTTGGCAAATCTGAAAGATTGTTCGTTTTCTGCATCGCGCCAGTAATGCGAGTGTCGTCGCCTGCGGCAACCGTCCCTGCTCCGGCACCCACGTCAAGAAGTGCCGCTCCCTTTAACCCCATATTAGATCTAGCTGTTGAGTAGCTTGCCAAATCTGAAAGGTTGTTTGATTTCTGCATCGCCCCTGTTATGCGGGAGTCATCTCCAGCAGCAACCGTTCCTACCGTGACGCCCACATCTAGCAATGCTGCGCCCTTCAGCCCCATATTAGATCTGGCAGTTGAATAGCTCACAAGGTCTGAAAGGTTGTTAGATTTTTGCATCGCCCCTGTAATACGCGAATCATTGCCAGCAGCGACTGTCCCCGCCGCAGCTCCAGTATTAAGCGTTGCCGAGTTACCTAATCCCAGATTCGTTCTTGCCGCACTTTGAGCTGCTGTACCAGTATTTTTAATCTCAACAAGATTATTAGTTTTCTGAAGGAAATCATTTGCACTATTAGCTTTAAGCGCAGCAATTAGGCTGGTTATTAAAGTCGCTGTATCGCCGTTATCTAAAACATCATTCCCACTCGCATTTGCAATAAATTGCGCCAGCACGCTTGCCATGACCGTTCCCTGACGCAGCGCTTTGTTAACTTGGGCAGATGAGGCTTTACCTGCTGTAAAGCCGGTAAGAAGCGCCGCAAGGGCTTCGTAATCAGCCTGGCTCGTCACATTGGCACCGTTACTGATACCGAATGGTTTAAAGTTATTTGCTGCCATTATAATTTCTTCTCCCATGCGCCAGTGTCGAATCCGGCTATGTAATCGTTATCCATATCGAACCCGAAAAATTTATTGCCTACTGACGGGGTTTCAACGGAAGGTGTTTGTATATCTCCAGCCCATACCCCGGCAGCTTTTACTGTCAGGTATCCCTGCCGGATAGCGGCAATAAGCTCAAGCGAAACGTCGGAAATATCGACTTCAGGGAAAACCCAAACTGAAATCGTCATGTCCTGGTTATCCACGATCTGCATCGTTAAACCAGAACCAGCCAGAGCCGTGTCGAGAATTGCTGGTAAGGTTTCGTTTGTGCCATTCCAATGGTTAATCGCAATTTTCGCTTTGAGGACAATTCGGTAAACATCATCGCTCAAGTTCATAAATCCAGCGTCAGGGTCATAGGGTCCTTGCCATACCCCCTGATCGAATCCCAAACCGTCCGTATCGAAGGAAAAATAAATGCCTGAAATTGGCTGACTGACCACGCGCGTTCTGCCAATCCATTTGCCGAGAATATCCAGCTGCACGCCGACCGCTTCATCAATATCAAAGTCGGTAATAAACGCTGTTATTGCGTTTCCGGTATCGCTCAGTGGTCGGGTAATCAGGTCGATATGGTCAACGAAAAGCGGCTTTTGGCTGTGGTAATTGGTAATAAGGTCGGTGTATTTACTCATGGAATCACCGTGATGATGATATTGCTCACGTCACAGATTGCCGATTCGCTGTAATCGATGATGATATTTGCCGCGGCAACCGTCCCCGCACTTTTCCCGATCTGCAAACTGGTGATGTCGTAATACCTACTCTCTCCACCGCTTACTACGCCAAGGTTTGCCGGTGAATAAACCCGACTCAGTAAGACGTCATCACCGATGGTCAGCGCGTTTATGTAGGCGGCTATTGCGTTTTGAATATCAACACCAATTTGCGAGGTGTAACCAGTGAAGGCCTGAATGGTGATGGCGATAAATATCGGTACCGGTACCGGCCTGTTAAAACCGATTACGTGCGGATTGCCGTATTTGTCAGCGACAGTAATTTGCGTGGTGCCATTCGGAGTAACACCCTGCCCTTTTTTCAACTGGATGGTTGTCGCAATTTCGTTCGCGTCGCCGCCGTCGATAACCGCCGTGATCGAGTGTGGCGGCAGGCCGTTGGCATCCACCGCGCCAGTATCGTTCTCATAGAGTTTGTGACGTGTCACGCCCGAAATATTCGCAATGGCACCATCAAGCGCATCAAAAGGCGTTATCGAGGCCAGCGCAACGCTCTGCGCCTGTCGAATACGCAGCGCCGCATCCGTCTCAGCCGCTGTACCCACGGTGGCCGCACTTGGGTTCGTGACCGACACCCAGCCGCGCGTTGGCGTGTTGATACCTGTAATCGTTCCAGCCAGCGCAGCAACAGCACCAGCCGTCGCACAGGTCGCGGTCACAATAACCGTCCCCCCGGTGCCGATCACCACCGATGCTGGCAGCGTCCAGATGATGTTGTTGGCATCCTTCGCGGAACCGTTAGTTATCTCCAGTCCGATGGTGCCGGTTATCAGCAGATCAACCGCTGAGTTATTTGCCGGGTCGCGGGCAATGCCATTAATTTTCACGTTGCTGGCGAGCCCATTTCCGAAACCGGTCGTCGGTGAGAACGAGTTATAAACGGCAATGGCCGTGTTGTTCGCGTCGTGGATTGCCAGCGCGTACAGTGCAATCATCTGACCGTCTTTTCCGTCAGGCTCCAGATAGGCGTCGGTACCGTAAATCTGTTGAAAATATCCGGTCACCGTCGAGAGGATTGTCTGATAATCGGGCGCACTGATCCCGGAGGCGGTCACCGTAGCGGAGAGCCCCAGCGTATCGAGATTGAGCATTATGCCTCGCTTGTGAAAGTCGTCGCCCCGTAGATGGTGTCTATGGTCGCCGTAAAGGAAACGCGCCGTGTTCTGCTATCTACGGCCGTATCAAAGGAGATAATTGAGCTGACACCCTGCGTCTGCAGAATGTGCTGGCGGATAGCCAGGTTGTAAACGTCAGGGTTTTGCTTGCCGAGAACGGACTGGATGTAGGGAGTACCGGCGGATGTGTCGAGGAACCATTGTCCGCGCCAGAGCAGGAAGCGAGTTTTGACCGCCTGCGCCACCGTCTCCGGTGAGTTAATCAGAAATGTGTTATCTCCCCGTCCGAACGTGTAATCGCCGTCAGCGTCTTCGCGTCGATATCGCATATCAGTTCACCTTATTGGTATTCCCGCTGCCCGTCTGGACGCCGCCATGTGTGTGCTGGTCGCTGATGTCTTTACCGTTCGACGTCAGAGTGCCAATGAAATTGATCGCACCGGTAATCTTCGCCGCAAGGCCGCTGGCGGTTGATCCAACCATACCCGCCATCCACGTCAGAAGACCTTTGATGGTGACGGCAGCTGAGAACGTGGAAAGCGGGGATGTAACATTGAATCCGCCTGGTGCGACAATATTGATCGTCTGCGTGGCTGGATTAAGTTCGAAATACGTTGAACCGTCATCACTGCGCATCTGCGCGGAATTGGTGCTGATACCGCTGATTTTCTGCGCCTGTGACTGCGGACCTACAATGACGAATGCATCCGAGGTATCGTGCTGGCGCTGATCAACTGCATCGCCGGTACCGCCGCTCTGGTACCAGAAATCTATGCATCGATCAGAAAAAATCACCAGGCACTCATCACCGGCCTTGATCGGGAACGTCAGCGTGACACCGCCACCGCGCGGAAATATGACCGGAAGGTCTACCAGCAGGGTTAGTCCCTCAGTCGATTCAGCACCAGCCTCATCCGGTACCGATCCGTTAACTGCAGGCTGCACAGTACAGGTCACCGTATCAGGGTCGAAAGATTGGATGATGCCAGGCACGGCCACCCGCAAAGTACTGCTGAGGTGTTTGCCCATTGCTTTCAGCGCCTGCGACAGGTCACCGCTTAAATCATGTGAAGGAATTGGCATAAAAAAACTCCATAAAAAAACCCGCTCGCGGCGGGTTCAAAGGTTCATTAGTGCAATACCGCAACTTAGCGCGGTTTGTGGTTAATACGACTATAGAACCTTGATCACAGTTATTCTTCTCTTTACCACGGTTCGTACGTTTGAAACTGGCTCACGGCAAAGATTTCTTGTGTCATATGTACGCGACCAATAACAAAGCCAATCTTCTAACTCTTCACAGGTATATTCCTTACAAGCCAGACCTTCAGCCATGATAACAATATCATCGCTTGGTGCTGTAAGTTCATACCCATTTAGCAATAGGAATACATACCCAGCCATCATAGCTGTTCGTTTATTGGCGTTAGCGAATGCGTGGTTTTGTATCAAACTTTCGATGAGAGCAGCAGACAGGACAAACATATCGACTGTCTGCTGATAGTATTTGATTTGACTTGGCCGAGATTGTGAAGAACCAAGTCCGCCGGGGTTGATGACTTGGATAGGCTCATTGGGTGTTTGAGCCTCGATAAGCTCTCTATTAATGTCGATCAGATCATCAACAGAGAGATAGTTAATCCCTTCTACAAACTCAGCCATAGGCGTCTATTTACACCTTTGAGAGATCTTCCATTGCTTTTTCATAGCGTGAAAAACCAAAGTCAAAAGCGTTTTTGACCTGATCTTTGTGGGTAAAACCTTCGCCTACTGCCGCTCGTGGCAATGCAATGTTGCTTTTGTCACGAGACGGTATAAGCAGACGCTCAGCCTTTCTCAATGCGTGACTCATGCTTTTATCCTCGTATAGCTTAGCTATAAATATATGTAAAACAATGTATTAGTGTTTGCGTCGTGGATTATAACCACGTTTATGAACATTTAGTGTATTACCTATATGGTAACTCTTCAATATATGGTTGCATTTCGATGGCCTGTGATAGCCCTAAAAACGCCATAAAAACGAGTAAAACGGGAAGGTACCAGCACATGCTTTAAAATTGCGCCTCTCTACGTCGATTCTGCGGCGCTTTAAGTGCTATCAAAAAAAAGCAAAATTTACACTTCTCTTATTTCCCATAAGAATCGAACAAGTCATAAGCACTAATAGCTAAATCCTGCCATCATAACTGGCACATCTTCGCACACATGCAAACTAGCAAAAGTCATTGCTATCGTTAGTTGGTTGGCACAACAGAGGATGATGTTACTTAACCTTCAAGCAGTCGAACGTCCCATAAGTGCGCGGCGCATCCATACTCGCTTGAAGTATCTGCGCATTCAGGAACGCTTTCCCGTTGCGCTTGATGTACTCGAGGCCATACAACTGGCCGTCTTTTGAGGACTCAACGACCCATTCCATTTTGACATTACCAAGTTCACCGGTCACACCACCGCCATTCCCCAGCTGTTTAATTTTTTGTGTTTCAGGTTTATCGCCGTTTATACGGGCCCATCCGTCTGAGGATGAGAGATCGATTGAGAATGGTCCACAGCTTGCTTTGTAATTCAAACCAAGATTTTTGCCTGAATTTGCTGTGCTGTTTTTGTCGTAATCTTCTTTGGCAACCTCATTCATTCTCTGATAAATAGCATCTTTACGGGATGATAACTCATTCAATTTGCGGATGAAGTCTGCTTGAGACACTTCGCCAAGCCCCATAGCCTTTCTATCAACTTTATAATCGTTATAAATATTTGAAACTACTGCTTGAGAGGAAAGTTTTTCGGCTAGACTATGTGCAAAATTTAGATAATTAAGTGGTGAATTATCAGTTACATCAATAGCTCTTACGCCACCAGTTCCATATTCATGATAAGCAGCATAAAATGCAGGAATATTTTCTGGTTTTTTGTTGACTGACTGAATCAATCCCTCTGCGCTACAGGCTTCTCCATTCCAATCGATCAGAGACTTACCACCACTCTTCCATGTTTTACAATCATCAGCAGCTAAAATTAAGACTGGTTGCCATCCGGGCCTTTTTTTATATGAAGCATTTGAGCTAAACCCGCCGCTTGCACAACCAGAAAAAACGATGGCAGATAACAACAAGGCCATTAAACGCATGTTTCTTTTACTATTGCTCACTTAGTTCCCTCCTGAACGAGATAAGGTGCTTTGGCTGATTAAATCCGCCGAACCACGCGCGAAGCACATCATATCCATGTACCAGGCCTGCCCTCTTGTATCCCCAGTATAAGATATCGACTGAACAATATACACACCATCTGTGGCAATACTGGCCGGAGGAATGCTGGCAACGCCGGTCACCACCAGATTGCCATTGTCGTTAATCTCAGTAATGCGTCCGCCGGACATCTGAATGTCATTTGACGACAGCGACGCACGATAAACTGACGTCTGATCCAGCTCTATCAGGCCATGCACACGAATATTTGGATTGATCAGACAGCGGACGTTCACCCCACCGCCCATGGTCTGCTGCGGCATGCCGATCAGGCCCGTCTGGCTATTGAGCACAATGGCTTCATGAATGAATTTATCATTCGCAACCATTTGCACCTGACCGTCCACTATCTGCCAGGTTGCCTTGCACTGCTGAGCCACGTTATCCATGACGTCATGCGCCATCGCATACATCGAACGTCCACGCGGGTATACCGTTGTAGGGAATTCCGGCACCAACCCCGCTGTCACGCCAAATGGCGCAAAATGCGACATAGTGAGGTCATACAGGTCTTTCACCGTGTAACCTTTAGCCAGGGTCGTATTCATCACAGCGCCCATCAGCGCACGGTGCCCGTCGATGGCCTGGATGATGATAAACGTGTCAGTGGGATTATCTCGCCCGGTTACCGAGAACCGAATTTCCCCGTTATAGATTTCTCCAAAATTCTGGCCGTTGGTCTGCCCCACCTGCGAAGAATCGACGGTTGTTGGTTTTCCAACCTGACTGGCATCGACAGCTGAGGCTATCCCTTCATAACCGGCGATGATTTTTATCTTCGAAAACTCAGCACCGAGGATCCGGCTATTAGTGTTCTGGGATAGGTTGTAAATTTTGACGGTGGCCACGCGGGAGAACTTAATGTTGAACCACTCAATGTCAAAAGTAACTTTGAAGTCCGACAGGCTGATCCCCTTGCCGTTATCATCGAGCAACTGTATTTCAAAATGACGCTGCCAGTTCTGGCTCATGGGTATTCCTTAACTTTGCACGATATAAAGATGGCTGCCATTTCCGAGGTCAATTTTCGTCGGGTATTCCTTCGTGGAGTCGTCGCATCCCACGTAAAGCGAGAACCCAAACCCCATAAAAGAATACTGCGCCAGCAGGTCGACACCGGTGACCAGGGGAATGCCGCTGACCATCGGGTTACCGCCGCTGTCCTGCATATCCATGATCCAGCCAGCTGCATCACGCCAGAGCAGACGCATTTTGTAGGTGGTGTCTGCCAGGCTGATATTGAATTGCTGATTGTCCGGCGAGAGTGGGATTTCGCTGATGCTGATCGTCATAATCCAAACGCCCCCTTCGCGCCACTAAACAGTGTCAAAAGCAGAGAGCTATTGGCGGTCTTTACAGACTTCGTGCCGGTGTTCTGCAATGACGCGGTGCTGACGCCTTCCTGCATATCGGCTTTATCCGCAACAGTAATGCTCTCAGTCTGTGAAATAATGACTTCACGGAGCGTGAGCACGCACATCAGCACGTTCTCGCTAGTTCGGTCTGTCGTCACATCGATGGCGCGGATCAGCATGTTGCTGTATTGCCGCTTACCCGTGGTCACATCGAACGGTACCCGACTAGCCTGCAGGTCGAGAATTTGCTGATAAATCTCCTTCGGGCTGGTGCCCAAGGAGATACCGAGAGCTGAGGTGTCGGCAAAATCCAGCAACGAGCCGCCGCCGGAAAAGCCGATTTCCATAGTGACTTCTGACGGGCGTTTATAAGCGTGATCTGAGACAGGTGCGCCAATTTCCACCGGATGCTCGGTGATTTCTAAAGCGTCCTGATGCTTTTCAGAAACCACCACATCCGGGATGATCAGGCCAATTTTACGCGACCGCTGGTTGAATAATACGGATAGGACGTCCATTAACGCGGCCCTCTCGATACCTGTTGCGCGAGGCGTGAATTAACACCGGTTTGCCGGTCAGCTACTTCCATACCGGCGCGGGTTGGATCACTTACGCCATGAATATGGATGTTGGTTTCCTGACTGACCGTCTGGTTGCCTGGCATGTTGCTGAGCACCTTCGGCACGTAGTTCCGTGTTTCCTGTGGCATTAGCGCCATCCCATGCTTCTGGACGTTACCGATCCCCCAATTGTACGAAGCCAGCGTTTTCTCCAGATCGCCGCCATTCATCTTCATCAGCTGGCTAAGGTATTTGGCGGCCGCCTGCGCGGACTTAACCGGGTCAAAAGCGTCGTTACCCCTGAGCCCCAAATCCTTACCTGTTTTAGGCATGATTTGGAACAGGCCCTGAGCACCCGCGCCGGATTGCGCACTTGGGTCTCCGGCTGACTCAGTGATGGCCACGCTTTTCAGTAATCCTTCTGGCAGCTTATACAGCTCCTCGAGTTTGCTGAATGTCGGCTGCAGCCAGCCAAGCAGAGCAGCACCGGCCGTTGTCGGCTTAGGTGCTGTGACGCCTTCAGGCATAACACCAATGCCAGTGGATGAAACCGGACTGACTTGAAGAGTGGCCAGATTGACAAGTCGTAGAATTGCATCAGTGAATCCATCTGCAAATTTCTGGCTCTTTATCCTTTCAACGGTTTCGTTGAATTGGCCGGCGACGGTGCCTGGCAGATCGGCATTTCTTACTTTTCGCGCAGACTGGGCGTGCTGTTCTGGCTCATTATCTGGTAGTTGATCTCCCTGCTGATGCTTATACCAGCCACCGGCCACCCATCTTTCGCTCAGGTCTTTCCAAAACCCCAGCGCCTTACCCCGCATTTCGAGCGCATTCTTCTCCACGCCGGGCATCGCCGATGGATTGTTTTTACCCTGAGTGAAGAGGTCTTTGCCGAGTTTGGCAACGTCCGACCAGCGGCCGTCCTGTATGGCGTTAAGCAATTTCCCGATGGTGTCGAGCATTTTCGCCAACTCACTAAACTGGTGAGTCAGGTTGTCCAGATCCCACTTAGCCGTCCATGTTTTCGGGTCAATACCAAAAAGCTCGCCGACCTCTTTTGTCAGGTTTTTGATGCTGCCGACCAACCTGTCGAGGCTTTTAAGCGTCGCCTTAATGTTGGGCTCCCACTTATCCCAATCAATTAAGCTCTTACCCCCCTCCTTCCATGTTTTATAGTCATCATAGAGGCCAATGATGGCGAGGCCCAACGTGGTTATAATGCCGATCGGAGAGGCAAGAAACGCGCTGTTAAGAATACGCCAGGCCACTATCAATCCGCCAAACGTGGCGATCAGGCGTTGCGTTCCGCTATCAAGCTCCTTCCACCAGTTACGAATATCGCCAGCGGCCTGTATTAAGCGGAATACCACCCGCCCAATCACGTCGGCCAGCCAGAGCAGGCCTTTGATGCCCCGCGTGATGGTTTCTTCTATCTTCGGGAAGTTATCGAGAATTTGTTTGCGAAGGTTATCGATCGAGCCCGCCAGCCCTTCGGCCAGGTTAGAACCAATCTTATCCCGCGCCATGCCCGCCATTTGCCCGAATGCGTGCAGGGAGGTCATGAATTTATTGGCACTGACCGCCGCGGTGTCAGCGTTATAGCCGATGGCTTTGGTCATCTGTGAATATTGCGCGCTGAAATTACCCAGGCCGCGACGCATCGCCAGCAGGGTGTTTTCATCAATGCCCAGCATCTGCGCATAATGATTAGCGCGGTAATACGGCATGCTGCTGAGCTTCTGACCGACGCCGGTGAAGACGGTTGCCATGTCGCGCATGTTGCCTTTGGCGTCACGCGTCTGGATCCCCAGCCGGTTTAAAAAACTCTCCGCGCCGGGGCTGTTGCGCATAAACCGGGACAGGCTCTCCAGTGAAGAACGCGCACCGTCAACGCTCCCGCCCATCTGCGAAACGGCATAGCCGATTTGCTGGATACCCTGCACCGTTGCGCCGGTGCGCTGGGAAGCCCAGTATAGATTATCCAGACCGCTGGCAATCTTCGCCGTGAACGCCACCACCGACAACGCCGCTCCCTCGACTACCGCAGCCATTTTGAACACATTGGCCGTCACGCCAACGATCACCGAATCGAACTTCTTCGCGCCAGCGTCATCGATTTGGAAACCGAGACTGATCAGGAAGTCCTTAATAGTTTCAGCATCCATCGTTATCCGCTCTCCATTTCGCTATGCGCGCTTCGTTATCGTTTTCCATCTGGAGGTAATCATTCATCAGAGCGATGTCGCACAGATCAACAGCGCCCGACTTCAGGTCTTTCATGTCGAGCTGAAAGGCCTTCGCCGGGCGCATGATGAAATCCAGATTATCCGGTAATGAGTTGAGCGTTATGCCTCCGGAGGTTTGTCCATCGGCGCTGTAGGGAGTTCTCGCAAAAAATTTCCCAGCGAGTCGCCTACCACGCGGCCGACGATTTGCAACATTTCCAGCATGTCCATATCGTCGAACGCGAGCACCCCGTCCTGAAATACCGGCGCCCATCCTTTCGCGTGCTTACGGTAGGTCACCGTCAGACAGGGGAAGATCACCGCGTTGGCGTCGTCTTCACTCAGGTCTGAAAGTGACTGTGCAATCTTCGGCAGCACCTTCTCCATGATGCTGACCGCATCTTTCTTCGCTGCCAGAGTCTTGATAGCTTGGAATTCCGAGAGCATGCCGGACAAAACAGGCAGCAACTTACGGGACACCTTGAACTGGTCGAACACGCTCAGTTTGCGGATCTGATACGTATTGCCTTTGATATCGAATTCCATCGATTAAAACTCCCCTAACAGTTCATCCACTTTGCCGCCGTCAAACACCCACGCCACCGTGCCGCCATCTTTGGCGTTAGCGAAATCGGGTTGTTTTTGGAAGGCTGCGGAACGGATGGTGGCCAGGTCACCGGATGCGGAGTTGCGGACAACGAATACGTTTTTACCCCACAGCGCAGACGACTGGCTTTGCGCGTTGTACGCCAAAGACAGCTTTTTATTCACCGGCGACGTTTTGAGCAGAGTCACGGTAATAGTACCGGCTTTACCCGCATGAAGGCTGTGCATGACTTCGCCATCAGCGCCCACCGTCATGGTGTTCTTCGCTTCGGCCATTGCAACGGTGATCCCTTCCTCGGCATTGGCGGCACCATAGCCCAGATCAATAATGCCGGTCGGGCCGGTCATGGATGCTGAAACATCCATAAAGGAATAAGTAGGCATTTTTTATCCTTATCGAACGACGTTGATTTGAACGTCAGCGAAGTGAACAGCGCCAGCAAGTTTGCACGCCACCTGAATGAGCGGAGCTTTACGCTTCTCGCGGTCGGCCTGCGCCTGCGTGCTCAGCGGGTTGGCATAAACGTAATAGCCCTTGGTGAGCGTGTCGCCCGGACTGACCTGCCCGATAGGGCCACCATTCCAGATGCCCGCGGCAACCAACCCGTTAGAAACCGCCTGATCCATAGATTGCTCAACGTTGGTCAGCAGACGCGTAGTACCGGCTTCGGTCTGCGGGATTTTGGTCGTCGAGGTATACAGCAGGTTGAAAAGGTTGGTCTGCACATAGTTTTGCAGCCAGTCGAGGCCGTGGCGCTCATCAAAGAAATCGCCGTTGGACATCACGCCCTGCTGAATGATCGCCGTGTCGTTCGCGTAATACACGAATACGTTGGCATCCTTCGCATCGAGCGCCGCGGCCTGCGCCGTAGTCAGGGTTTCGTAGGTTACGACCGGCTCCTGCTTAAATTTCAGGGTGATGGTCGTGTTATTGCCGTTGAAATTCACGGTAAATGCCCGACCGAACGCCGACAGCGCCGCATACTTGCTGGAGGATGAATACTGGCAGAACGTGCGTCCATAACTGCCTGCTTTCAGCTTCGACGCCAGGTCGGTCGTTGTTGCAGTCACCAGCGTATCCGGATCCTGAGTGGTCACCGCAAGGATGCGGGAAACGCTCGCTGATTCGATAGCGGTAGCCACAGACAACACGTCGGCGTCCACCAGCGCGTCGGTGTGAGCAATGCCCAGGCCGTACCAGTTGGTAAACTGCAAGACAGCGTTAACAGCCTGCAGCAGAGTTTCCGGCGTGCCGGTTTCCGCTGTAGCGATCGTCTTCGCCCAGCGCCCTACGTAAACCTGAGTCGGTGCGGGTGATTGCGAAAAAAATACCGTAGCGGCTTTGTATTCTTCGCTGGTCACGCCAAAGTCTGTTCCGATATCTTCGGCACCGCTGTACAGGCGGATGCGCTCGGCGATCGGAATAACCTCGGATGGGCCGAGAATGAGCAGAGCGCCAAAATTGCGCCCCGTTGCCGCCGTCGGCGACATGATGACGTCAACGTTGACGACATTAGAAACAGGTAAGCCCTGTGGCATGGTTTAATCTCCGAAGAAGGAAACAGGTGCTGATAGGAAGGTTTTGATTCCATAGGTACGGATCAATTTGCGGCGCAAGTAAATGGTCATGTCATAGCGCCGCACCCACTGGTTGTTGATCAGTTCGGGTGCTGAGGTGAGCTTGGTATATGAACTAAGAGACAAACCGAGCGCGTTGAGCTGGGCATTATTCTGGGAAACCTTCAGGCCATCGCGGAACTGTGAACCGACGCCCTGACTGCCTGGACCGTAGAACGAAGCCATGCATTGGATTTGTTCGTGCTTCCACATTTCAGCGGAATCGTCAGTCTGGTTTTGAAAGGCTGGGTTGGCATCGTCAGAAATATCCATAATCCCGAACGCGCACCAGTTTGTGTCCTGCGGCGGCAACGGGGCCTGCGTTGGCGTCCACCGGGGCCGGACCATTTTGGCAGGTAACCCGGACAAGCCTCGCACCCACTGACTTAGTTTTCGCTCTAATGCCTCGTCGTCATCGGGCGGGTCACCGGTCGGTGTCAACCATCCGGCAGTGGTGGTGTCATTGCTCAATTGGCGTTCCCCCATCAAACGGTAGCAACTCGCAATGCGCCTGAACAAAACCAGTACCATAAGCCGTATAAGGATCGACAAACGTTACGCGGTAGTCCCTGTTCTGGTACGTCACGATATCCGCATCAATGCCCGTCTGTCCCTGCGTGAGCCGCTCCGTGGTGATAATGAGAATTGCACCTGTTACTACCTGCCCCGCCTGCATGCGCCTCGCCTCAAGCGAGCGATCAACGGTCACGACTCCGGTAAAGGTTGATGTTGTCGGCGCATTGGTAGCAAAACCGTCATCGTCAACAGACTGAGCGTTGCGTGTCACGACCAGTGAGAAGTCTGCAAAGTCAGGATCGAAGAGGATTTCAGTCACATCAAGATTCGGCATTTTTATCCCTCACGACATAGGTGATGGCGCGGCGATACTGCCCCTGGTCTATCAGCGGTCTGGCGTTCGCGTTGTCTGCTGCATTACCGGCTGCGCGGCTGGCAAGTTCTTTCGCGGCACCTTTTCGGCCCCGAGCGGCACGTGCTTTAAGTGTGCTCTCGGCCAGAGGGGTGAAACCGGTGATGGTCATGTATCGTTTAACGCCATCGGCAGCGATCATCCCGGCTGCATTTAACGCCCGGTCAGCTGCCGCTGCATCTCCCTCAAGCGCCGCAGTAGCGGCCAGCTTTAGCTTGTCCACAGTGCGATTCTGTACTGACTGAACGCCGGGAGTTAGATGAGGGCGCGCTGGTATATTCTGTGCGGGCGAGCCTTTTTCGTTGATATACCCGATCGCTGCGTTCCCGATGCCGGGTTTCTCTCCATCCTCCGGTTCCCGTGTATCAGCAGCCTGAGGAATACCCACCAGAACATCCCGTTTAGTTAATTTCAGAAGCGCAGACAAAATGTCCTGACTTCTGTCAGCTCTCACCGTCAGACCACTTTTCATAGCTGGATCCCGCCAAAGCCGAACATCGAGATGTATTGCCAAAACTCCGATCCGTAGCGCGTGTTATTCCAAAAGCCCGCATCGGGATTTAAAGTGGCGCTGGTGTCATACCCCATGCTCACCTTATCCACAGACTTTGAAGTAAGAACACCGCTGTTGCTTCCTCCTGCACCGCCGACTGCTGCAGATTTGCTGTCGCTCGAGTAAAGCGCCAGATAATGTGCAACGAAGAGCTCAACGATGTAGGGAAACAATTCCGCCATCGCAGAACCATCGATTAACAGGTCGGCAAGGTTGAGGCGGAATTGAATAACTGTTTCAGGGTATTTTGTTGCATCGGAGAACTGTGGAAAGTCGCGTCGAAAATCACTTACTGTCGGTAGATTTCGATTTTTTGCCATCGTTGGCTTCCTCAACAACTGGCGCTTGCAAAGCCGCCAACTGAGCGGTCAGGCTGTCGATCTGCTGGGTCTTTTCTTCGCAGCCCGTCTGGAGTTCGACGATGGTTTTATCCTTCTCGGCCAACTGAGCGGTCAGGCTGTCGATTTGTGACTGAAACTCTTTCGTGTCAGCAGCCGCCTTTGCTTTACCAGTAATGTCGGCGTGCGCCTTAACGAACCAGTGATCCGCCACAAGATCATCAACAGTATGCTCGCCAGTTTCAAAGCGCTGACTGGCGCCATCTTCAAAATTGAAGTTGAACGGCGTATGAACTCGGATAGTTTTTTTAGCCATGAAATGTTCCTTTAAGCCCCTTACGGGGCTTGGTTTGGGAGTTTAAATGCCGTCCAGATAGGCCATGGTTTCAGGGTATGGCGATTCCACCGCTCCCAACTTGCCGTAGTAGGTTGTCAGCTGGTAGATACCGCGATACTGAATCGGTACGTTTTGCAGCGGAACCATCGGGAAGCGGACATATTTCTTATCGTTGGTGTAAGCCACCATACGATCGGTACCCCCTACGCCTGCGCCTTCAAGCCATTTCACCGCGTAGATATTTAGTGGTACACCGTTCTGATGGAAGGCGATGGTGTTTTGTTGCAGATAGGTCAGGAGCGACTGATTACCGGCATCGGATACGATGCGCTGTGACAGAAGCGCGAACGCTTTTGGTGGAAGGCGCAGATCACGCGGTACCAGGGTATAACCCGAAGCCATCCATGCATCGGTCAGGATCTTGTTGATTGAATCCAAGATTTCCTGATTAGTGGATGATGCCCAGGTCTTTGTTGCATTACCCAGAGAAACGCCGGTGTAGTTGAAGAGACCTTTCACACCCAGCTGGCTGTCGCCCCGATAAACCTGTTCGTCGGTATCCATGTTCCACTTCAGTTGCATGCCATCGAACTTCTGCGTATCTACCGGACGGCCTACTTGGGCAGCGGCGGCCAGTTCGACAACGGTCCAGCCCAGCTCCATACCCCAGAGAGTCAGTGGGAAACCAGTTTTGGCAATGTCGAGATTCACACCCGCGATAGCGGTGGAGTTCTTACCAATCCAGTTTTTACCATTAGGATTTGGCGTACCCGCTGCGGCAAACGAGCTATTGGTAAATGAGCTGATGTCATCAGCAATAGAGACGTCTTCGCGCAGTTGAATATCGCGCGACCAGGTGTACCCCACCAGAGGCATGTTCAGAGTCTGATCGAGGCGCTCAAGTTCGCCGATCAGGAACGCGCCGGTACCGTCTACGGTGGCTTGGTCAAAAGTAAACATAGTTAGCGGTTCCCTTAGATGTTGTAAGCGATTTCGGCATTGCCGGTAGCATCGCCAGCGCCAGTAAATGTTGCGTTTGGCAGCACTACCGTTTCATCGGTGATTGCTGCCCCCAGAATTGCACCCAGCGGGCTGGCGGCCGTCGGATTGGCATTGCGCACGTAAACCGGTGCGCCTTTAGTAAGATTCACAGCGGTGCTGCCGATGTTAACGGTCATATAGCCGCGCTTCATCACGTCACCGCTGAAGTTGCTGGTGTTACCAACCTGACGAACCAGATCCGGCGTCGATGTGGTTGGGTACGGGCGGACGTAAAGCCCGGTAATGACGGTGGCAGGATCTGATGCCACCAGCGGGATAAATTTGCCATCCACACTGTCTTTACCGGCGAGACCGTAAAAGCTGAAAGTATTCGCAGCATTCAGGATTACCGGCTCGGTGGTCAGGTCTTGCGGGCGTGAGATAGCCCCGGCGATGCCTACTGGCATCCGGTACAGGTATGCGGTCATTGATTTACCTTATTTTTTCCAGTGAGCTGCGTAAGCCGCGTTAAGGGCAGCCGGAGAGTTTTTATTAGAGGCGTCAAAGGCGCTGATGCGCCCTGAGTTAACAACAGCGTTATTCCGCGCCTTTGCAATTTCGCTGGCGGAAATGAATGTGGCGTCCAGGGTCGCTTTGGGCATTTTGGCAAAGTCCGGCGCAGCGCCAACCAAAGGCATCAGAAGCGCGTGTCCTTCAGTCGTTTTGAATGCAGCATCCATTACTGAACGCTTGAACGATGCCAGCTTGCCACCTTCAGGCAGTTTAACGCCTGGCATGATCAGGTCGGCACGCGAAATGACACCCTGCTGATAAGCCGCATCGGTGGTCATTTTCTTCTTTTCGTCCAATTCGTCAGGATCGTCTGAGTCAGTGGTGTCCGTGCCAGGATTAATCAACTGCTGGACCAGAAGCGCCAGCGCATCGACTTTCTTCTCAAGCTCGCCTACCGCTGTGCTGCCGCCTTCTCCGTTCTCGTCAGTAGTCAATCCGCCAAGCTCTTTCTCTGGTGGCAGGGGCTGAGCTGGGTTAATAGTAATATTTACTGCCCGAGCCAAATCAAGGCTTGGCTCGATCAGCTCTGCTGGCGCGTTATCAACCAGTTCAGCCAGGCCATCGGCATCCTTGGTTTTAATCGCTCGTTTCAGCTGGCTTAACCAGCCCTGATTTTTGGTTGTCATGAATCTGCTATCTCCGATTGAACAACGAATACCTGCACGCCCGTTGGGTACGCTCGCGCAGTGGTTACCGATAATGGTGTGTTGCCGTGCTTTGCCGGGTCCGCTTTGCTCGTACTCAGCGTCGTAGCCCATGGAGATCTGGTCCTGACCATCCATCACTTTTTGAATACCCTCGGCGGTTTTGATATGGATATCGCCGAGCATCAAATCTGCCTGATCGCCAGTGCCGCGCCGGACGTTTTGAATATGGCCGTGAGCGTAGTCTTTCCAGTTCCCCGGATTAACCATGTCCTTAGGGTGACCGAGGGTGAATGCCATACCTTCGAATGAGGCCAGCGTTTCTGGACGAAAGACTTCGTCAGCGTCTCGAGTGACGACGATCTCGCCATCCTCGTCGCCGATCAGGCCTTCCAATTCGCTTTCGTCGTATGCCTGCATGCCGGTGCGCGCGATTGGCACGTCTTTACAGAGCAGCGAGCCGTCGGCCATTTCAAAGCGGGTATTGCCCAGGCGAGTGGTATAGAAATATTTCATTATCAGGCCTTAGTTCTAACCCTCACTGATTTGCCATCGACCGAGGCAATGCGAATCCCGTCGAGAGTTTGTCGAGCGTTAGAAGCGAAAATATTGGAATGAGGGATTTCCACTTCTGGGTAGCAACGGCAATTGGGAAACTGGCCCGCGTGGCCGGTCATACCATCAAGCGTTGGCGGGGAATCCCAGCGGACATATTTCCCGTTCATTTTGGCGTGAGATGGCCGAACGTCGCCGTCCTCTGATGTACGCCAGATATATCCCTCGGAACCAATCGCAACCGAACGGGCCTGAGTGATTGCCGTCGATGCTCGCCCA
Organism: Rahnella sp. PAMC25559; assembly: GCF_050632365.1. Classification (GTDB taxonomy): domain Bacteria; phylum Pseudomonadota; class Gammaproteobacteria; order Enterobacterales; family Enterobacteriaceae; genus Rahnella; species Rahnella rivi. The sequence continues at coordinate 90,048 of NZ_CP192543.1, forward strand.
ACTTCTGTGCGGGCAATCAATCGAGCTCGCGAGGCGGCCACATCGCCCGTTCGCATGATTTCTTTTTGCAGCTCGCTTGAACGCTTACCTGACACCACGGCTTCAATAGCCTGATTGTGGATGTCATAAACGCGGTCGGCAGCTTCGAGAGGAAGGGATTTGAAGAGTTTGACTTGCTCCGACATCATGCTTCGAACAGCGGGGCCAGTGCTGCTATCCATGATCTCACGCAGTCCGTCGGAAATGGCTAGTGACCTGTCACGCCACATCGCATCATCCGAAATTTTCAGCGTTTCGATTAGGCGTGCGGATACTGACTCGGCCCAAGGTTCAATCAGGTCCGCATAACGCTCCAGCCGGTCCATGATGTCGGTAACGCTATCATTGGAACCATCGTAAGAGCCCTCGACGATTGCTCCGACTGCCTGCGCTATCTGTCGTAATTGTGTTCCGAGCTGGCGCTCCGCCCTCTTTAGGTTGGGAGGCTTGGACAAGATCGAGGTCTTTCTCGCTCGGCGGCGGGAGATCGCTGGCATTATCAATATCCTCGTCGCTTATAGTTCCGCCCAGCCCGGTTACACGTGACGTCTCCTGCAGATGCTGTGCACCGGCTTTCTCAGTCATAAGCCCGGCATCAACTGCTTTAACCGTCGCATCAACCACCTTGCCGGCCGTTTCTGCACGATCGCCGTCAGGTGTCTGCCACAGTTCGTTGAACTCAAACGAGAAGTCGTCCGGAAGTGGTTTTGAGAACATGCTCATGTGCAGCACGGCAAACAACTTTCTAACCGGTCGCCGCAGCTTGCGCTCCTGCTGAGTGGACACGTTGTCGTAATAGTTTGAGAGGTCGGCGTCGCCGGTAGAAAATCCTGCCGGTGACTGGCCGAACAGACGAACCAGTGGAATACCGAACGCGCCGGATACCTGCTGCCCGAACTGCGCCAGCACATCGCTGAGCCCGGCATACGAATAGGTGTGCGCCTCGAATTTGTCTTTGGCGTCCATAATCGTCATGCCTTCGTTGCTCTGGTATTGGCGGATCATGTCCATATGCGCCATCAGCGCTTTGAATGCTGGATTATCTTTGCCCATTGCCAACAAGCCACGGAGCCCCTCGATGCTGTAGGTGCGCAGGTGTGCCTTATAAACCAACTGAGCCACGCCAGTAGTAGCGGAATCGAACGCTAAGAGCCGGTCGAAACAACGCTCGATCACTGACATGCCCCAGTCGTTTTCAGTCAGGCGCTGCTGATATGGCAGCGTGACGCCATCGAAACGAATGAGTCGCGAATGGTGAATCTTCCACGGAGGGATGCCCGTTGCGGACGTCACGACGCGGTAGAACTCTGGCATGCCAAAGTCCGGCCCAATCTCTTTGACGCGTTGCTCTGTGGTCGCGTTGAGCATCCACCGATCCATTACCATGATGCCTTTGAAGGAATCCTTCTCAATCGCTTCAATGCGTAATGGCTTCGAATAGTTCTGGCCGTCGATGAGGATCACGCCTACCGCGCCGCCGTATAGCCGCGCCCATTTGAGCGTGTCGTTTAATGCCTCCCACAGTCCCATCTCATCCCAAGCGTTATCGAGCTGCTTTTTGCGCCCGTCCTCCAGCTTAGAGGTAATGGTAATCCCCTTGCGGGTCATGTCGTCGGGAACGGCATCAACGCCCACGCCAACCAGCCATGATGAGCGATAAGCCTGCTCGACCAGAAGCCGGTTGCGCGACGTCCAGTTGTTCTTGTAGGTGCTGGCGCCCGACTGATTTGACTCGTTCAAACCGAGCCGGGCGACAAAGTTTTCGTAACTGTCGTGGGTCGGAATGCTTATCGACTCGACAGATTGTGTTTCTGACATATTCAGCCTCTGCCGAGTTGCGCCCAAATATCCAAGGCGGTATTCATTGGCGCGTACGCAATCATGACCGAGTCAGCCAGGTTGGGTGACTTCGTGCCATCAGGTTTTTTATCCACGATGATTTTGCCCACTCCGTTGACCGAATAAGTGGGTTGTGACAGTTCTGAGATAAGCTTCCCGCGTTTCTCAATGTTGCCGCATATCGAAATGATGTCGTCCGGAGTGAAATCCATGCCCTCGACCACGGCGCGATACGTCTTCTGAAACCGCGTGCGCAGGCTCCACCAGCTCTGAGCTTTGGCGTTAGCGAAGAAGTCTTTATTGAGACGCCCAGGCTGTCCGTTGTCGCCGCGCACAGCTTCCGCATCGGGATCAAAGACACTTCCACTACCGCGAAACGGAGTAGCCATTATTTGATGCTGACTCTGTGCCTCGCGCTGCTCATTGATAACGCGGGCATCACCGCGCGCGCCAGCACCGAGACCATCGCTGTCGAAGCGGTAAGTTTCGAGACGCTGATCGTCGCAGATTCCAAACGCTCTCTGAATCGTGCCGAAAATGTCATCGCCCTTGCCTGACCACTCTTCGACATTCTCCAACAGGAAACCGTGCCGCGTCGTGAATGCGTTGGTGTCCTTACCTTCATCGGCGATATCGAGCGCCCCCATCCGTTGGCCGGTTGGCTGAATGCCAAGCTTTTCATGAGCATCGATGGCGGCTTGTACCCAAGCAGACGGGATCAACACGCCCTCAACGGACGCGTTGTAGTTGATGTCGATTTCCTGCGCGATAGTGACCGGGTCAAGATTCTCGACCTGCTTGGCATACCAGGCGTCATCTTTGCGAGGGTCATCGCGCCAGTGAAAAGTGAACACTTTAATTTTGCCGCGGTGACGGCGCTCAGCGAATGAGTTTGCCATGCCGTTGGGCGTGGATACGTCCTGGCGGCAGTTCGTTGTCGCCGAAAGCGAGGCATCGACCAAATACGGCCGCTCCAAGAATGCTGATTCGTCGACAATGTAAAAGCTGGTTCGGTCACCACGCCCGATCCCGTCGCCCGCCTCACCGGTCATGGCCGATTCGGTATCAGGGAATAGGATTCGCATGTGTGGTGCGTGCTGCTTGACGCTCCAGCCGCCGCGAAACTCAGCAGGCAGCAGGGATATGAAATTTCGAGCCTTATCGAATAGCGACTTCGGGGAGCCGATCTTATCGACGTATTCCTCTTTACGGGAGCCGAAGCCAGCGAATACGCCGCGATTGAACAGGCAGAGCGATGACGCCATGCCGACCGTCAGCCACGACATGCCCATGTCACGCGTCTTTTCCGTAATACCCGGCTCGGCGCTGCGCCAGCGTTCAACGAACCACTGGATCCACTCCTCCTGCTTCGGGAACAGCAGGAACGGGATGCGCGCTGGCAGTCCGCGTTCGACATTGCGCGGATCCACGGTCATGCCCCAATCGATGATGAATTGAGCGGGATTGTCTTTGTAAAAGGCTTTGAGAACCGGAAGTAGTTGCGGGTCTTGCCGAATGCGCTGGAGCCTCTCCATCCGCCATTCAAAAACCTGCATGTAGTCCGGCTCTTTGAAATTAAACGGGAATGGGATCGGCATAATTACACCAAGTTTATTGATCTAAATAAATTATGGTTACATAGTTAATTCCCACTTAAAAAAAGGAGGTAATATGCAACTATCTGTGACAACTCGGCTTTTGGAATTAACACAAGAATTTAATAATCAATTCAAGATTGCCGCTATATATGCTTTGGGAGAAGGAGGACATCCGACGTTATCAGTTACCACTCGTTTATTAGATTTAACGCGCGATCAAAGCAATGATGTAAAAGAAGCAGCAATTCGAGCCTTAGGACGCATCAATCGTCCTTCTGCTCCAAAAGCGTAAAGCATCGAGTAATGGTCGTCTTTAATAGGACGACCTTATCCCATCATTTTCCGGTACGCCTCCGCCGCTTCATCAGGCGTCAGGTTCGATGTTTGGATCGGGCCGCCGCCCGGTCCGCTAATCTCGGTTTTCTTCGGCGCTTCCCAGCCTTGCAACTCGGCCAGCTGTTTAATCGCCGCTTTCGGATCGTGCAATTTGAGCTTTAGGCCATCTTTGCCAGCAGTAAGCTCTGATATCGCGGCGAGGTGTTCCGGCTTCAATTCGTCCGAGTTCTTAAAAGCCCAGGTGGATTGGATGACCGGATGCCCGTCATCATCTTCGCCAACAACCTGTGTCCCGAATGTAGCAAGGTCAGCAATGGACGTGCGCCCCATTACTGTCAGCCGCTCGAGCGCTTCCTGATACGTCATCACAGCCTCAGAAACCTGTTCATGCTGCACGGATTTCAGAAACGCTTTTACGTTAACATTTGCATACAAACGGGAGGCGGCGGCACGGAGAGCATCACCTTTGGCTTTGCCGCCCGATTTCTTGTAGGCGTCAGTTTGATTTTTGCCTTTCAGCAGCTGCGTCACGTATTTTTTTTGTAACGCAGTAAGAGCAGCGAAAAGCGCCTTCTGTTCATCTGTCAGCGTCATTTTCACTCCATAAAAAAACCGCCCGGAGGCGGTTAGAATTTTGTGGGTACGTTATATCAAATTACCAATATGCTTGGCTCGGACGGAAAGCTGTGCCTGTGGCGCTTCATTAACAGAACCTTTCAGGTTATAGCCGCCATCAACCTCTTCCAATAACAAATTAATTGTGTAGCGATTTAAGCCAGGAATAACATTGGTTGCCCGAGCATCGTGCTGGGTGACATGTAAATCAAGCACATTACCGTGCACTTTACCCTGATATGTAAATCCGAAATCTCCACCGTTAATGGCCCCATCTTTCGCTACTACAGTGCCATTACCTACATCATTATGATTGCTGCTAAAAACAACATAATAAATACCGTCTTTCATGGTGATCCCTTGAAGTTATAACGATGGCGCCAGAATAGTTCTGACGCATTTGGGTTATGGGGACTATTTCAACAGCATTCAATATATTTCCAAATAAAACATATTATTTTTGACATTGATCACGCACGTACTGTTGGAGTCCGGTCAATTGCTTGTTGATGGTTTCGATTCGACCTCTGAGGGTGAAATAATCCCGTTGAGCGGCGTCAGTAAGTCTGGCGCTGGTGCCATCATCCAGGCTGGTGGTGCCGGGCGATTTGTCGGTGTGCGGGCAGGTTGCGTTGAGTTGCAGCCGCTGACGGCCAGCAGCAACATCATCATGCAGCTTTTCAATATTGGCCTTAGCATCTGCCAGTTCTCCAGTATATTTGGCATCAAGTGCAGCGACATCGCGCTGACGCACCTGCATATCATCGATCGTTTGTTGCCGTTCTTGTGCAAGAGACGCTGCTTTATCAGCCCGAGCGCTTTGCTTACTAACCTCACCGAGCAGGATATAAACCAGCATCGCCGAAAGTAATAGTTCCACGCCAACAACCACCCATGCTTTCATTGTCATCCATCCAGTCCCCAGCACATCAGTTCACTTTCCTGATCCCGGCGTTGAACTTGCCCGAAGCAATTATTTGCTCGCACGTTGCAGTCTTTGCCACCGTCACGCACCCAGCGCTTTATCTCGCTGCAGGCGCCGTGCTTATCGCCAGCGTTGAGCTTGCGGTAGAAAGTGGATGAGAAACATTTCGAGGGGCCGATGTTGTAGGGGCAGAACGAGGCGATGCCAGCAATCTGAGGCTGGGTAAGCGGAACGCTGACGTTTTTCTTCACCCAGGCAATCGCCTTGTCTGACTCCAGCCGATTCACCTGCGCGCACTTTGCCGCGGTCAGCTTCATACCTTTATAGACTGGCTTACCGTCGACACGGATTGCGCCACGGCAGATCGTCCACAGGCCGGTGCCATCTTGATAGGCAGTCAGGCTGTTACCTTCTTTCTCATCCAGCAGTTGATCGAGAATAGCCGGGGCAGATGCGCCACCCAATACCAGCGCCAGCACAGCGGCACTAAGCTTCGTTTTATAATTAGCCATATCAGCCTTCCGCTTTTGAAAGCGCTTCGCTGATCACCTTCGCGGCGGCTGGCTTTTCGTGAGCTGGTTTAGCCCGCGCGTCGTCAAGATAGTCACTGACAATTTTGGTGCGCTTTTCATTTTCTTTTCGTGCCTTGCGGGCGTCCAGGCGACCACTGACATACGACGCAAAGGAAATGATCACGCCGATGAGGCCAAACAGCATGTAAACCATGTCTTGAGTGGTGAAACCGCAGGCAGCCGCTATCGCAGCGAACCACGCAAAAAACTGCGTGACGATGTTTCCTGAGCTTTGGTCCATTTTCATAGTCTCCCCCTCCGGTCATCCGGTTGGGTGCGTAGTCGAAGATAATTTAGCGGCGCAGTCCTTTTGCGAAAGGATGAATGGTTAGCTGATTGACTGGCCGCCAAAACGAGAAAAGGCCGCCGAATTGGCAGCCTCAGAAACGCAGAAGCCCCGGCGAGTGCCGAGGCTTAAAATCATTGGGTTATTAAAATCCCATCATTGGGAGAAATCTATTACACTTTCGGCAAGAATGCAACTAACGCGTCGCTAAAATTAGCAATAAGTTGAAATTATGCCGCCATCGTATCGCTACGCGTTATTTTCATAAACTGCGCGTCTGCCTGGGATTCTTCGGCCTCGCAGCGACTCAACAGTTCATCATACAAAGGTTTCCAGTTAAGGGACCAAGTACGCTGAGGCAGATCAGGGAGCAACGCATTTACCGCCCGGTAAGCGCGTGATGACGGGGAAGCTTTCAAACCACTACCATGACAACGCGGACATTCACGCTCCTCAGGCTCACTAAATTGCCCTTCGGCCAGGCCCATCAAAGCATAATCGCAAACAACTCCCCCGCCGTTCGCCAGCGCTATCGCTGCAACTATTCGGCGGCCTTTGCACTGCGGGCAGCGCACATGAGGATCATCTGCGGTTCGGCAATAAACCTCCACCGCCTGACCACAGAGAATCAGCATGGCCTTTGCCATTCGTCGACCAGCAACTTTGCCGATGGTTACTGGTGCTATCTTCATGGCGATCTGCGCCAGCAACTTCACGGCCTTGTCCCTGCTCTGTCGGTCTTTCATGTGTTTTGCGAAGAACAGAGCGAATCCCAGTTCAGCGCGCGCCTGCGCCATACCCAGAGCAGCCATCACATCGGTACCGGTCAGGGCAGCAGATGCTGTCGCGCGCGATGAGTCGCTGATCATCAGGCTTTTCGGTGAAAAATGCTTTATAGCTGCTTCGAGATTCATGCTGTTTCTCCAATAATTATCTGACCGGTTTCACCCCAAATCTTAGAGACACGACCGTCCCAGATCCGGCAGTCGTCTTCGAAAATGGCATCGAGCAATGCTTTTTCCAGATTGTCCTTGTCTGGTTTCTGCTGGTGCGGTTTGCCAGCCATTTCTGTCTTTTTCTTTTTGCTCCAGCTGGCGGGCATGGGCAATACAAACGTGACGTGCCAGCCGCAATCAGGCAGAGAAATACGGTTTAGCCGCACCTCGTCGCAGAAGGCGCGATAACGCAGCACAGGCGGGCGCTGTTTCCAGCGGTCTCTCTGCGTCATCCGTGGCTTAGGAATGGGCGTTATCGCGTAGGTTTTCATCAGGCTCCCTGTTGTGTTCTAAGTTGCTGGTATTCGCATCGGTCTGGAATGGTCAAGCGGATGCCGCGCTGACGCGCCCACGTATTGAGCTGATCGAGATAAATCGTCATTTCCCCTGTGTCGAGCAGCTTGGTCGATTTCACGTAGCGCGTTTCACCCATGACGGTGATCGCCTTCGCCGGGCAATAAATCTCTTTAAGGTACTCATGCAGCTGCTCGCCGGTGAAAGTACCCTTTTCGGCTTTGACGAGCTGCCCGGCGATTTCGCCGTTCCATTTCCAAAGCAGCGCGTTCTGGCTTACTGAACGCTTGTCATGCCACTCTTTGATGCTGACGCGGTAGCGCTTACCGGATGCGACCAGCTCTTTCAGTACAGGCCACAGCTGCGCCTTAGTGGTTTCGTGCAAGCAGAAGTCATCCATCAAAAATCCTCCTTCCCATAACGGCGGCCTGCAGCTGCTGGCGCTGACTGGCGCTGTTTGCACATCTCGGCGGCGTGCGCCTGATCGGTCGGTTTGAAATGGCCGTTTTTGAACTGCTGGTAAACGGTACCGAGCTCACCAAATCGGTTCTTGGTAACGATTATTTCAGCGAACGGCGCGGCAGGGCTTTCCGGGTCATACACCCCTTCGCGGTACAGCATATAAATCCCGTCGGCGTCCTGCTCGATGCTCCCCCCGTCGCGCAGGTCGGAGTTAACCGGGCGCTTCTGGCCTTTCGGGCGTTTCTCCACGTCGCGGGACAGCTGGCTGAGGGACATCACTGGCGTCTTCAGATCTTTCGCCATGCGCTTCATGCCGCCAGAGATGTGGGCGATCGCCAGATCGTTTCGTTCGGCGCGCGGCTTCTCGATCAGGCCGAGGTAATCGCACAGGATGAGTGAGAGATTTGGGTATTTCCGTTTGTGCCGTTCAGAAATTGCCCGGATCTGCTCAATGGTCAGTTTCGACGCATCAACCACCCAAACCTGCAGGCCAGACAGACGCTTAATGCCCATCGATACGCGCGCCCAGTCCTCGTCGTCCATCCGTGAAGGTTTGCGCAGTGAGGAAACAGGCATGTTCGCAGCGCCAGCCAGCTGACGCTCGATGACCTGCTGCGCACTCATTTCCATGCTGAAAATCAACACGCCGCGTGGAATTTCCTCTTCCCCGATGCGAATTGTGCTTTCCGCCACGCCTTCGGCCACGGTCAGGGCAAACTCGGTTTTGCCCATACCAGGGCGCGCAGCAACGATGATCAGATCCTCGTTGTTCAGGCCGCCGGTGATTTCATCCAGCTCAGGAATACCGGTTTTCAGGGTATCCGACTCCTCGCCGTTCACAAGGCGATGCTCAAGCACGTCGCCATATGAGCCCATCAGCTCATCGATGTGAATGGGCTGAACCTCATCCGCCGGCCGGTTAATACTCAGCACCTGACTGACAAATTCCTGAATGGTGTCTATCGCTCGTTCATGGTTATTCGCGCCGGTGATCTGGTCGTAATAGGTTTCCATCAGCTGGGAGAACTGGCGGATCTGTGAGAACTCGCCGACGATGCGTGCATAGCCTTTCAGGTTGGCCGCTGACGGACACTGACGCATGGTTTCCATGACGTTAGCGAACTGGTCATTTCCCATTGCCTCCGCCACCAGCAAGCTGTCGATCAGGCCGCGATTGTTGGCCTGACGCTTAATTTCTTTGAACGTGTCGCGGTAAAACGGCACTGAGAAAGCCTCATGGCTTAGAGTGGCCAGCACATCCGCCGCGTCTGGGGTATAGCCGTTCAGCAGCAGGCCGCCGATCACGCTGGCCTCAATATCGGTATTGATCACAGGGTTCCCTCCCGCACTTTGCGCAACGTCTTCGGCTGCATCAGGTAATCGAAATCTGCGCGCCAGCCGAGGCCGTCAGCGCCTCCAAAATAATATTCACGGGCATCGGCAAGGAACGCCCTAAAGTACGCACGGAAACCTTCCGGTGTCTGTTTGGCAAGATGGCTCGCCAGCTCACGGATAGCGATCGAGCGGTCGCGGTACAAATCGGCTGGCGCCATGCGCCCAGCGGTCACTTCGTTGTAGGCATCAATCACGGCCTGACAGTCGATGTCTACGCAGGTTTTCTGCCAAACTTCGGCGTCAGACAGATAGCCATCAAACCGGTTTACTCGGCAGATGTTGGCAGGCTTCGCCACGGTGTTATTCCGGCGCTTCCACTTCTGCACTACCCAGCGAATAACCAACTGCAGGTCTTGCAGGGTGTAGGCGCTGCGAGACTGGGTTTTAGTCAGAAGCACTGCGAATGGTTCTGCAGAACGGCAACTGCCTTGGGTGATCTCGTTGTAATACTCGAGAGCCTGTTTTGCATCTGCCAGAACTTGTTCTGAAAATTCCTTCCCGGCTTCCCCCTTGGGGGCTTTAGGGGGATCTGTTTTTAATGTCTTTGGAATAATGTCTATGGTGTGACCCTGATTTGGTGACACTACAACCCCCATTTTGGTGACACTTTTTGTCACCGCTTTGGTGACAGTGTCCCCGTTTTGGTGACACTGACTAAAATCCCATTCCGAAACGTTCTTATTTGGCCCAATCCGGTTGCCTTCTCTTATGATTATTTTCATAGAGATAAGCTCGTTTTTAGCCTCGTTTACTTTCTGGCGCGGCAGCTTGCAGATGTCGGAAATTTGCTGATCTGTCATGCGGTCAGATTTCTTATTCCAGCCATAAGTCAGCCGGAGAACGGCAAGCAAAACTTTGTAATGGCGACGGTTGAGATTTGCGCCTGCATACTCTTCCAGAAGCATTGTTGCCAGCCGTGTATACCCATCATCGAGATCGGCCACGCGACGCTCCACGACCTGCAAATCAGGCCTAATTGGCACAACGATATCTTGAGCGGTATTCATCATTTTGTTTCGATGCCTCCGCCAGATTTCTCATTGGATTCAAAAATAATTTCCACGCAGCCGAAGACGCATTTTTGGCAAATGCAAACACCAGGACCGGCAATTAGCGCGCCTTTAACTTCAACGTTGTTCTTTCCGCAGAATGAACATTTATGAGTGGCGGCAATCTTAGCTTTTGAAGAATCATTCATCTCCTTTCTCCTCATGCTGAGCTTTCACCTTCCGCCACTCGGAGGCGAAACGTTGTTGAAAAGCCTTTGGTGCGGCGCCAATAGGATCGGCAGGTCGAACGTAGTCATAGCGCGTAATTTCACGGGGTTGCGTTGGACGCTTGTTCTTGTGCATAATGGTTAAAACCTCAGTGGTTTTTAAAGAAGTGATGGCCGTACTGTTCGCGCAGTGCGGCTTTTCTTTTTGGTTTGCAGTAACCCATTTCCATGCCCTCAGTTAAAACCAATAGGCTCCGGGCGCATGCGCTCAGCCTTCATCCCGATTTCAGCCAGGGTCTCCATCGAGAACAAATAATCTCGTCGAACCAGCACCGCCTCAGGTGGCGCCAGCTGAATGCCCAGCGCCGCAAGGAACTTGCAGAACTGTTCAATGTTCCCCTGCTTCCACCGGCTTATGGTCGATTCATCCATTCCGATTTCGTCAGCAATAGGCTTCTGCCCATGCAGTTGAAGCTGCCGTAAAACAAGCCGCTCCATATCACGTGGCTTGAGTTTTGGTAGTTCTGAGTTGCGTGTTGTTGCATTTGTTTCCATTTATCTTTCCCTTGTTAACTCGTGGTTATCACGCGGCTTAATCACCAACCGCGATAGATTTTTGCTTACTGATATCTAAGATTTCTGATTCAGAATATTTTCCTGCCGAAACCTCAGAGATTTTTTGTGCGTAACTTGTTTCGCCAGTGAAATCAGTGCGCGGAAGAGAACCACGAACGATCCACTTATAAATGGCGCGAGCACTAACACCACAAGCTGACGCAACCACAGGCACGCGAACTGCTTTAATCACGTCACCGAGTGTTTGTGTTGGCATATCAACCCCCTTTTAATGAACTTAAAGTACATTCTATGCCGGAACTGAAAGTACATGCAAGCAGATGTATGATTGAACTTATGGTTCATGATGAAAAATTGCGTGATGATTTTGCCCGGAGGCTTGCGCAGGCCTGCAAAGAGTTCGGGCTCGAGGAGCATGGCCGCGGTGTGAAACTTGCCAAGGCCATCGGTGTTACACCTAAAGCTGTCAGCAAATGGTTGACTGGCGAAGCCATGCCTCGACGCGAGCCAATGGAAGCTCTTGCAAAATATCTACGTGTAGACTTGGCTTGGTTGCAACTGGGTAAGCCATCAAATTCAGAACCGGCCAATGTCTCCTATATTGGCAAGCATAAGACGGGAAACAGTTTCCCTCTAATAAGCTGGGTCAGTGCGGGTTGTTGGCTTGAGGCTGTTGAACCATACCGGAAGGACGAGATTGAAATATGGCCTGAAACTACAGTTGATGCCAGCCCAGGTTCTTTTTGGCTGAGAGTTAAAGGCGACTCAATGACCTCTCCTATCGGTTTTACTGTTCCAGAAGGCATGATCATTCTCGTAGATCCAGAGAAAGAGGCATCTAACGGAAATCTGGTTGTCGCAAAACTCGAAAATGAAAATGAAGCCACCTTCAAAAAGTTCATAATTGACGCGGGACAGAAGTATTTGAAGGCGTTGAATCCCCAATATCCGTTAACCCCAATTAATGGTAATTGTAAAATATTAGGCAAAGTTGTTGATATAAAATGGGAATTCATACCTTAGAATATTCTCTCCTGATAGAACCGGCTTAGGCCGGTTTTTTTATGTCTGCTTATCAAAAAATATCTTTCCAAAAATTCCCTTTCCAATCAAATAAATAAACATAAAGTTCATTTTAACAATCAAAAAATGAACCTTTAGTACTTGCATTAAATGAACCTAAAGTTCATTATCATCCCATCGACACGGCAGGACGCCAACTAAGCAACACGCGATGAAGTGAGCGATGTAATCACTTCCGGCCCCGAAAGGGATCGACCGATAAGTAGCTCTTTAAGGGGGAATGTGATTTTACCCTGTCGCTGTCAGTGCGAGGCGACAGACATAAGACCACTAACCGAGACTGACAAAATGAAAACTTTAATTATCACTCGCGAACAGTTCCAAGATTTAGAAGACGCATATGACGACGCTATGTCTGATCGCAACGTGCTGCTTCTGCGTTCCATTAAAGCTGAAATGGTGGAGTGGATTGAAGCAGCCCACACCGAAGCGCTGGAAATGAATGACCAAATTGATATCACGCGGGTTAACGCTGCGCGCGTCCAATCGCAGTTTTACGGCGCGTACGACTATCCCCGCCGTCGCGATATCGTGGAGGCAGCCCACACCGAAGCGCTGGAAATTAACCAGTGTTTTGACTTTAACGTGCAGCAGGTCGAGTTGGCCGCCGAACATCAGCGCGCTGTGCTCGAACGTCTGGCTTAAGTGGCTTTACCACTGCCCCCGAAATGTCGGGGGCTTTGGCAAGGGTGCTTAAGAGTAAGGACAGGAGATTAGTGTTTCATTACTTGTTTTTTGAGCGTTTCAATACGCAATTCAATCAACCGGCGCTTGTGCTCTTCGATGTCTTCAAGAGTGTCGGCCATTGCGATCACAATGTAATCGACCTTAGCCCCTTTTATGAAAACATTCATGTTCTTCATAACCATGTCCGACATCTTTTCGACTGTAAAACTGTCCTGAGATTCACTGTGCAACAATACGAAAAAATCACCTTTAATTTCCATTGAGGTTCCCATGCACGAAGTTAAAAACGTAGCCGTCTTATTTCTCGATGACGACGATTTCCAGAATCCCAATCTTACGATCGGGGACGGAGCTTTAAAAGATGAAGTCGACAAGGCGTCACTTCATGCAGAGGTCATCATTTACAAAAACGTAATGATCAAAAACCGATTCGGTAATGCAGCAAAATATCCGTTCACACCATCATTGCCGCAATAAGCTACAGAGTTACAGCCCGGAGTACCGCAGCAATTCATTGGGCTTAAAAGTAAAGGCGGTGGATAGCTGGGCATCATCCCAGCACACAACTGAAAGAGCGCTGGCATGCAAAAACAATCTCGCAGCCGGGGAAGTACCAAAAGCCAGGATGGACCGGCAAAAACGCGGTAGTGCTCTTTCAGTTGTGTCGTAGCATAAAAGGCAATGCGCGGGGTTCCCTACCCCGGATCTGGTTCGAATCCAGCGACGCAGCTCTCTCCGTTAATCATCCAATGCTGTGTGTCTTTGCCCCATCCCCTTGGGGCATTTTTTTCACTCCATCGCAAAGAAGCCTGCCAGCGCGGGCGCTTTGTCATGGATTAAATCGGAGATTCAAATGCAACGAAATCCACTTTCAACAACGCCGCGCCAGCGCACCTGTTCATCAATGCATGTCGCTTTGCCGGTCGTCGTGTTCAGCAGCTGCTGCACCCAGAAACACAGCTGGCCGGTCTGGCTGACCACTCACGTACGGAGGACATCATGGAAATGAAACCTGACCAGAAAATCCAGTATCGCCACAAGCTGACGGGCGATGACGTTCGAGACTGGGAGCCGCTGACGTGGCGCGGTTTCTGGTTACCAACACTTTATATGTTGTTGGTGTCCGTCGTTCTGCTGGTGGCTGATTCATTATGGAAATGACAACCGCCGTAACCACTGATCAGCAGCTCAATAAAGAAACCCTCATTCTCCGCTTCTGCTTCGACAACCACGTATCACCGAGCGACCTCGACCGCCTGGCCGGTCGCCTGGCCCAGATGGAAGCCGTGGCGGACCAACGCACCGACACAGGAAATCAGCATGATTACTTTCCGAGTTATTGATACGGAAACTACGTCGCTCGAGGGTGGGATCGTGGAGATTGCCAGCGTTGATATCGTAAACGGCGAAATCTGCAACCCCATGAGTGACTTTGTAAAGCCCCTTGAGCCTATCAGCTTTGAGGCTATGGCCTTACATCACATCACAGAGGAAATGGTCGCGGACGCACCGCCTATCGATTCTGTGATTGATAAGTACCTCGGCGCTGATATCTACGTTGCGCACAACGCGGCATTCGACCGCGAGAAGCTCCCACAAATCACCGCACCGTGGGTTTGCACCCTTAAGCTTTCCCGCAAACTCTGGCCGGAAGAGAAATCCCACGGCAACCAGTATCTGCGCTATCGGTTTGGATTAGATCCGCACGTTCCTGATGGGCTTTACGCACACCGCGCACTGTATGACTGCTACGTCACGGCCACCACCCTGCTCTACATGAACAGCCTGGCGCACTGGAAAGTGTCAGAAATGCGGGATATCACCAATAACCCTTCGCTGCTGCACATCATGAAATTCGGGAAGTACAAAAACGAAACCTTTGCAGATATCGGTGCAAACAATCCCGAATACTTACGCTGGTGTTTATCGAATCTTGACCTCGACGAGGATCAGAAATTCACTATGCGCCACTACATGGGAGCGATGTTCTGATGGGTACTCCAGTTCTGATACTCGGGGACTCCGGCGCGGGCAAGTCGTACAGCCTGCGCAACTTTGAGCCAGAAGAATGCCTTCTGATCCAATGCATCCCCAAACTACTCCCGTTCCGTTCGAAAGGCTGGCGCATTCACGGCCAGCCGGACGCCAACGGCGAACCGCAGCGCGGCAACGTTTTCCGTACCGATGACTGGAATGAAGTGCAGGACAAGATCCAGCGCATGGTTCTATCGAAATCGCGAAAGGTGCTGATCATCGATGACTTTCAAGTCGTCATGCAGCACGAAAATATGATGCGGGCCTACCAGACCGGCTACACCAAGTTCACTGAAATGGCCGATCACGTCTGGCGGATTATCACCGCCGCCACGCAGCTGCCGGACGACGTTCGCGTTTACTTTCTCGCTCACACCGAAGAAAGCGAAGGCAAGATCCGAATGAAAACCGCCGGGAAGATGCTTAACGAAAAGCTTACCCCTGAGGGGTATTTCTCAATCGTTTTGCGCGCCATCAAAAAAGACGGGAAGCACGTCTTCCTGATCAAAGGTGACGACAACGACACGGCCAAAGCCCCGCCAGACCTTTTCCCTGACCAGTCCGAAATGGACAACGACCTCAAAGCTGTGGACGTCGCTATCTGCGACTTCATGTCTGATTCTTTAGGAGCAACAATCTGATGCAACAACCAATGAGCTTTAAATTCGATCCGGAAGCAGCCAAAAAGGCTGGCACCATGGGTATCTCTGAGAACGGCGCTTATGAAGGCGTTATCTCTTCCGCGGTTTACACCTTCGGTAAAGACGGCAGTCAGTCGCAGGCGCTGGAAATCAGCCTCGACTCTAACGGCGCGAAAGCCAACTACCTGCGCATCAACTATCTGGGCAAGGACGGCGAGCCGACGTTCGGCATGGGTCTGATCTCCGCCCTGATGTGGTCGGCAGGCATCAAAGAAGCAGCGCCAGTTCAGGTGCAGGGGCCGGACGGAGTTGAATGGCACAATCAGGGTTTGGTTGGTAAATCAGTTGGCCTTGTTCTTCAGAAAACCCTGTATACGAAAGCCAATGGTGGCGAGGGTTACCGGATGGAGATCCGCCAGGCATTCAAGTGCGGGACCCGTAAAACATATGCCGAGCACGCCGAGAACCAACCAGCTGAAGCCGTCGACAAGATGGTTGCCGCGCTGAAAGACAGAGATGAGCGCGATCCGAATGCTGGTACCAACGCGCAGCGCGCCAACGGCGCACCCCCCCCAGCAAATCCTTATGCCAACCAGACGAATCAGACCAGAACATCTGGCCTGCAGAACCGTAACACAGCATCACAGCCTGTTCAGGACTTCGACGACGACATTCCTTTTTAACAGCCAGCAGCGCCAGCCCGTTCAGGGCTGGTCATATCCCTTTCTATAGAGGCGATCACCATGCCTAAAGCAAAAACACATACCGCTATCGTCGTGCGTAACGACGGGCAGAAGCGCGTAAAAATACACATGACCGCCACGACGTGGGCCGTGTCTTCAAAAGAGTTTTACTACCGCGACACCGGCCAGCGCTGCGGCGGCCACGGTCGCGCCAGATTGCTACTGGACACCATCAAGCCGATCGAAGCGCCAGGTGCTGAGTAATGGCCAGCGGGAAAGCGTATTGGGACGGCCGGCAGGTAACTTGTCGCTGCCCCTCTTATGATTTTCCTCACAGGTTCAGCGGCGGCAGATGTAACGGGTACCACATGGCGAAAGACTGCTTCGACAATCGTCTGAGCTGCCAGCATTGCAACTGCCTTCATCCCGGTGGCTGCGACGTGGTCAACGAAACCGAAAGCCCCGCTGAATGCCTGTACGTGCTGGACTTCTGCGCTGATTACCAAATCAAGTTACCGCACTGACTCATCAAATAGATGATCGATCATTTATTTTCGTTCAAATAACGAACAGACCTTTCTGGCCTGCGCGCAGGTACACATAATGAAAATTGAAACCTCCCAACTAAAGCAATTGGTGCTCTCCGGGCTGGAAAATCTGGACCCGGTAAAAGTAGTTACCGAAAATTTCGAGCCCGGTCGCGGCACAATCACTATCAGCTGTTTTGGTAAGGCATGGACAGCTGGCTGGCCTGCCATGAGCGGGCGAACTGTCGAGCAGTTCTTTTCCAGCGCCAGCACTGACTACCTGGCGAACTGTTTAAGTCGCGGAATCCAGAAACACCAATATGCCGAAGGTGATCACGGGGACTTCATTCGCAAAACGGTACTGGATAAGCGACGCACCGGAGAAATTGACGCTGACCAAGCACGAGAGAGTTTTGATCGTGCAGACGGCATGTCGATGAATGACGTGCTGGCGGACTGGAATTATGAAAGTTTGTGGATGCCTTTATTTGGTGACGTTTACGACGCGGCGAACGCTGACTGGCCTACAGAGCCAAACCCTGATTACACCTATATTTGCCTCATCGTCGAGGCGGTGAAGGCAGCATTCCTCTCTCAGGAATCGCAGCCATGAAAGTGTACATCGCCGGGCCGATGACAGGTCTGCCCCATTTCAACCGCCCTGCTTTCAATCAGGCCGCGCTCAACCTGTCATTCGATAAGCATGTCCCGCTGAATCCGGCGATCCTGCCTGACGGTCTGACCGAAGCCGATTACATGGCCGTCGGCATTACGATGCTGCAGCGTGCAGATGCAATCTTTCTGCTGACCGGCTGGCAGTTCAGCGCAGGCGCCAGAGCTGAACATGCGCTGGCCTTGAAGTCGGGTTTGGAAGTAATCGAACAAAGGGTTAGCAATCATGACTGAGGCAACCAGCAAGCCAATCCTCGATATGTGCTGCGGGTCCCGCATGTTCTGGCTGGATAAGCAGGATGAGCGCGCTGTATTCAGCGACGTGCGGAGCGAAAATCACACGCTATGCGATGGGCGCCATCTGGTGATCAGCCCGGATGTCATTGCCGACTTCCGCCAGCTTCCGTTCGCAGATAACAGTTTTGCCCAGGTTGTATTCGATCCCCCGCACCTGGAACGCGCTGGCGTGAATGGCTGGATGCGGAAGAAGTACGGCGCGCTGGACAAAGCAACATGGCGTGATGATATCGCCGCAGGGTTCCGCGAAGCGTTCAGAGTGTTGCGGCCACACGGCACGCTCGTTTTCAAATGGAACGAAACGCAGATCCCCGTTTCCCAGGTAATCGCTCTGACCGACCAGAAGCCAACAATCTGGCAGCGTACCGGTAAAGGCGACAAAACTCACTGGATCCTGTTTTTGAAGGAGGCTTTATGACTGACAAAACTGATATTCCCGAATTAAGAAGATTCAATTTTGAGATATGGCCTCATGAAGCCTATATCAGCGAACAATATGACGGTGATTATGTTCTTTTCGCGGATGCCAATCAGCAGCTCGAAGCAGCAAACCGTGAGATCGCCGCACTGAAAAGTAAAGACATCAGCTGCACTCTTGGCGTGGGTGATGGTTCTGGAAGGCTGTTTGTTCACGGGGATTATGAGTCGATCAAAGCCACACAGAAAATCATCATTGAGCGTGATGCGCTGAAAGGCGATCAGGTGCCAGTGGCTTGGTTAAACGACGCGCACCTTGCGCGCGGCCACATCGAAGGTGAGGCGGGTGAAGAGGATGCCGGTCCTGGTATGATTCCTGTTTACAGGGAAAAATACCTTCCGCCGCAGAAACCTGTCATCAGCAAGGAAAAGCTCTGCGACTGGTTAGAAGATAATTTTGATATCGATGATATCCAGCGCGACGCATTCGCAGCTTGTTTCGGTCATTGTTGTGATTGCATTGTTCAGAGCCACTCGCCCGCGCCAGTCGGCGAGATCGTCGCATGGGCCGGTGCCAACCGAGAGAAAGGGATCACCCGCGAGGTCGATTTCCGTTTCCTTCGGTTTGACGTTCTGCCCGGCACCAAGCTTTACGCGGTTGAACCAGCAGCAACAGCAGCAAAAAGCGATTTACTGACGCGCGCCCAGGCTCTGGCTGTCGAAACCCGCGCGCTTGCATGTCGAATTAAGGCAGGTGAATAATGCCGAAATTAGATATCGCCAACTTGCGGCAGCGCCTTCGCGTCAGGGATAACATGGGTTATTGCGATGGCGAACACGGCCTTCCACACGGGCATGCGGCCCGTAAGCTGATGATCGGCTGCGAGCTGGACCCACATTACGGCATGACCTGCAAATTATCTCTCGGGTACGGCCAGAGAATTCCGTCAGTCACACTCGACATCAACCCGGCAACGGCCCTGTTTCTGGAAATGGGGAAAGCTCTGGGCGTTGATGTCGTCGCGCTCGTCGAACAGCTGGCTACCAAAGAATTTAAGGAAACCGTAAATGAAGATTGAGAACTTCGCGATTCTGGTCAGAGCTGAAGGCGTGACCGGGCAAGTTGTTCTGACGGCTGCTGAGCAACGACTTTTCAGCAGTTTGGTAATCGGAGCGATTGCGGACGTAAACGGTTCGGACAAAATCATCCCGATAGAATCTATTGAATTGCCAGCCAACCCGGAAGTGTTCCCACAGTAACGCCATCATTCACAGAAAATAGGCCGCCTCTGAGCGGTTTTTTTACGCCTGGAGAAAGCCATGCGTCACATCATTCGCGGCAATCCTACGCCGCAAGAAAAGCAGGCAGCCGAAACCGCGCTGAGCTGCCACCAACAAAAATACGGCGATTATGCCCGGCGGAAGAACAGCGAAACGTACCAGGTACGCGTCGCTGGCCGGAACTACGCCATCGAGGTGATGAACCGAAAAGCGTCTTACGTGGCAACGGTCATGAATCACCACCGCTCACTTTCTAAAATATGCGGGGTACCAGCCTGATGTATCAACTCATCTATGCAGATCCGCCGTGGCGCTATCAGAACAAAGGCGTGAACGGTGCCGCAGAAAACCATTATCAAACCATGACACTGGAAGACATGAAGCGCCTCCCAGTCTGGTCAATTACCGCCGATGATGCGGTCCTTTGCATGTGGTTCACCGGCACGCACGTTGATGAAGCAAAAGAGCTGGCGAAAGCATGGGGCTTTGAGGTTCGCACTATGAAAGGCCTGACCTGGGTAAAGCTCAACGAACTGGCCTGGCAGCACATCGAGAAGAGGTTACGGGAACAGGACGTTCTCGACTTTCACGATTTCCTTGACCTTCTCAACACACAAACACGCATGAATGGTGGAACTTACACCCGCGCCAACAGTGAGGATATGCTGATCGCCGTACGTGGTGCTGGTTTGGAACGTGCTGCCATGAACGTGAAGCAGGTGGTTTACAGCTGCCTCGGTGAACACAGCCAGAAACCAGCAGAAGCTCGACACCGGATTGAGCAGCTTTACGGCAACGTATCGCGCATCGAGCTGTTCAGCCGCGGTGACGCCGCTGGCTGGGATCACTGGGGCAACGAAAACCCGTTCAATGATATCGAGCTTGTGCCTGCAACCTTTACCACGATTCCACCAGCACGCAATTCTCGCGTGAAAGTGTTGGCCGGTCATTATCTAGCTGTTCCGGCTGGCGCGTTACAACAAAGCCAACCGCAAAATATTCCTGAAAATATTCCTGAAAATATTCTACCGAACATAAAAGTGACTCGCCAAATGGTTGAGCTAGCTGGCACTGTAAATCCCCCACAATTTCGCACTTGTCTTGTGTGCTGCGACATTCACCCCGCAGGGCTTGCCTGCCCAACGTTAACGGCAACGGCGGCGGACAAAGATATCAGCATGGATTTGGTCATGAAGAATGCGGGGGCAAAACTATGAAAGCTCTCTCCATTCGTCAGCCTTGGGCGTGGCTGATCGTCAACGGGTACAAAGACATTGAGAACCGCAACTGGCGCACGAAATACCGTGGGCCGGTGCTCATCCACGCCGCGCAGAAAATGCGCCTTGATGATTACTATCAGGCTCAGGAGATTGCCAAGAGCTTGGGGGTTCGCAAATTCCCATCAGTCAATACGCTCATGCGGGACTTCTCAGGCGGCATCGTCGGCATAGCCACGATCACCGATTGCGTCGATGAAAGCCCGTCGCCGTGGTTCTTCGGCTTTAACGGCTTCGTCCTGGCTGATGCTCGACCGCTGACGTTCACGCCGCTGAAAGGCAGGCTGTCATTCTTCGAAAGCGGCCTACGTCCAGTGTGCAGCGAGCTGGTGCCGGAGTCGCCTTATGACGCATAACGAACTGAACACACTAGCGGTGAAGTGGCTTAAGCGGCCATCGAGCGGGAACGGGCCAGGCTGTCAGTTGGCATTGTCTGAGGTCGGCGGCCTTTACGGTGGCGAGCGTGCCGACGCTTTCGGGTACCGGTGGGGGTTTGACGGCGGTTCGGTGGTTGTCGAGTCCAAGGTCAGCCGGTCTGATTTCCTGGCAGATCGGGCGAAGCCACACCGGAACGGAAAATCGGCCGGCATGGGAACCTACCGGTATTACATCTGCCCCGAGGGGTTGATTGGCCTCGACGACCTTCCCGAACGCTGGGGGCTTTTGTGGGTGAACAAGCGCGGACACATTAAGCTGAAAGCCGGTCACGTCTGCGCTTACCTCGCTTGCGGCTATCGCGGCCACGAACTCGCGCCGTTCTGGCAGCATCCGGCAGACCAGCGTTTCGAGCTGGACATGCTGGCGCACGCGCTGGTGCGGTTCGGGGATCCAGAGGAAACCAAGCAGTTGGTGCGCGGCGCTCATCGAGAGCGCTCCCGCCTGGCTGCCGAGGTAGACCGGCTCAACGAAGAAATCAAGCAGTACCGGCTCGACCGCTGGCGGCTGCATACCTACGAACAGAAATACGGAGAGTTAGAGCGCCAGAATTCGAGATAAAAACATGACTGAATCCGAGCGAAACGCCCTGCGCTCCGCTGCGCGGAGATGCAACGAAGAACTACACCAGGCCGTCGCGGCCAATCCCAAAACACCATTCGATAAACTTTCCGGCCCGATCATTAAACGCCACTATCAGCCCATCAAACCGATCTACCGACTGGTCGATTTCCTGTGGACGATTGGCGTGCTCAACGGCCAATTTGAAGAGAGATAAACAATGCCAAACTTACTCAGTTCTAAAGCAGTTTGTGCGAGGCTCAATATGCACCGCTCTACTCTTTACCGAAAAATAGCTTCTGGAGAGATACCCAAGCCATTGAAAGACGGCCCTCGCTCAAAATGGCTCGAAGAAGACATCACCCCATACATTGAGAAACTCACTGAGCAACGGCAAGCCTGAGCGCATCAAGCCACTCTCCCCACTTCTGCATCATCTCCCTCCTTTCTGGCATATATTCGGCGTGATTGTACGCAGCGACGACACGGTTTTGTTCTACGTGCGCCAGCTGCCGCTCAATCACGTCATGCCTAAACCCCATCTCATGCAATCTGGTAGAGGCCGTCGCACGGAAATCGTGCGCGGTGAGATGTTTCGACGGATAACCAAGATATTCAATAGCCCGGTTAATGGTCGACTCGCTCATTACCATGGCTGGATTCTTCACGTTCGGGAAAAGGTATTTTCCTTTCCCGGTGACCAGCTTTAGTGTCCGTATTAAATCAACAGCTGTTGGACACAAAGGTACGCTGTGGATCCTGCCCATCTTCATTTTATCCGCTGGGATAACCCATAGACCTTTTTCCAAGTCAAACTCCGACCACTCTGCGCTGCGCAACTCTACCTGACGAACGAAAACATAAGGCAGCAGCTGCAATATGGTTTTGGTTGCTGTCAGGCCTTTGTACTCCGTGATTCGACTGTAGAAATCTGTGATTTCCTCAGCCTCCAGCGCGCGCGAGTGCTTAATACGCTTCGGAATGATCGCACCCTTGAGCGCCGCAGCCGGATCCGTGTCAGCTCGCAAAGTTGCAACCGCATAACAAAAAATTGCTGAGCACCACTGCCGGACCTTTAGAGCTGAAGAAACCGATCCTCTCTTCTCCATCCCACGCAGCATCGCCAATATTTCATGTGCTGTAACGTCACGGATGGCCTTATCCCCAAAAGCAGGATAAGCGTTAATGGCGAGGAACGACTCAACCTGTTCCTTCGTGGCTTGTTTCCATGTGTGAGCTTTTCGTTCGATCCACTCGGCCGCGACGAGTTTGAATGTATTGGACGCCTCGGCGACGTTCTGCTGTTTCTGGCGCTTTCGCACATCCGTTGGATTATGGCCGAGCTTTACTTGCTCTCTGGCCCATTCCCTTTCTTTCCGGGCTTCGGATAGGGAAACTGATGGATATTCGCCGATTGTATAGCGGCCGTCTTTGGTCGGGGTGAGCCAAAAACGATAACGCCAGAATTTAGCGCCGGAGGGGCGGATCTCCAGATAGAGCCCCTGGCCGTCTTGAAGGGTGTAAGGTTTTTCTTGAGGTCGTGCGTTTTTGATTTTGGTGTCAGTGAGTGGCATACCGGATAACCTAACAGGATAACAACGCGTGAAAGACGAAAGTTATCCGGCAGGTTGTCCGGTTTATATTGCGCTGTCAATGTTCATCATGCGACAACATGAGACAGCAATCACTTATAGGCAGGGCATTTAGGAGGGAATATGCGACAGCATGAGATCGAATGAATCACTGATATATATTACTCAGTAATATCCGCATTGCTTTCATCCAGATTCATCAGCTCGCGCACGACGCTCGTGGCGTAACAGCCGGCCGGTAGCCAGAATTTGAGTTCCAGAGTGACGTCATCCCAGCGCTGCCAGTTCAGATGCAAAGGCAACAGCATGATGGCGCGACGTGCAGGCTCGACTCTTTCGCGTTTAAGTAACGACAGTAAATCAGCCTGTTCACTCAGGCAAGCCAGCTCAAATTTTTCAGCGTCTTCCAGCGTACCCAGCGGGCCATCTCCGGGCAAAGGCGCCGTCACCAGCAGCTCTGCGTTTTCCACGCGCGGTTGAATGGAGTCGAACTCGTCGGCCTTCGCGACAAACCAGCTGCCGCGACCGCTAAGTTGTAACGCATCGCCAGGCATTGCCTGACGAACGGTGTTATCAGCCAGTCGCTGACTGGCAATAATGTTGAACAAGGCACTGCGGCTGGCTGAAAGATAGAAACTGCGTTTGGCACGTTCTTTTGGACGGGCTTCGTTAGTCGCCCAGCGTTTCGCCTGCACCAGATTATTGCCGCCGCGACCAAAGCGCTGAGTACCGAAATAGTTCGGCACGCCGCATTGGGTAATTTTTTCCAGACGCGCTTCAACATCGGCGATATCACTTATCTGACGAAGCACCAGCGTAAACGCGTTGCCTTTCAGTGTACCAATTCGCATCTTTTTACGATGGCGTGAGGCGCGGATCACTTCGCAACCTTCTAGATTGAACTGACTTAAATCAGGATCGGCTTTGCCCGGCAAATGCAGGCAAAACCACTGTTCAGTGACTGCATGACGATCTTTCAAACCGGCATAGCTGACATCACGCGGATGCACTTTGGTAAAACGCGCCAGCTGTTCGGCAACAAACTGTGTATTACAGCCGTTTTTGCGGATCCGCACTAACAGATGTTCACCCTCGCCGTCCGGCTCAAAGCCCAGATCTTCTTCGACAATAAAGTCTTCCGGATTGGCTTTCATCTGGCCGGTGGCGACGGGCTCGCCCAGTAACCAGGTGAGACGGGACATATCTATCATGCGGTAATCTTCCACAACATCATTCCTTAATCAGCAGGGCAACGGCTTCGCAGGCGATACCTTCGCCACGGCCGGTAAAGCCCAGCTGTTCGGTGGTGGTCGCTTTCACGTTCACATCATCCATGTGGCACTGTAAATCTTCGGCAAGAAATACACGCATCTGCGGGATATGCGGTGCCATTTTAGGTGCCTGAGCAATGAGGGTGATATCCAGATTGCCCAGCTTGTAACCTTTTGCACGAATGCGGCGGTAAGCCTCGCGCAGCAGCTCGCGGCTGTCCGCGCCTTTATAAGCCGGGTCGGTGTCCGGGAACAATTTACCGATATCCCCCAGCGCAGCGGCGCCGAGCAGGGCATCAGTGGCGGCATGCAATGCAACATCGCCGTCGGAATGTGCCAGCAAACCTTGCGGATAAGGAATACGCACACCGCCGATCACCAGCGGGCCTTCGCCGCCAAACTTATGAACATCAAAACCGTGACCGATACGCATTATGCGTTCTCCTCGTGGGATATGCGGGTTAAAAAGAATTCAGCCAGCGCCAGATCTTCCGGCCTGGTGACTTTAATATTATCGGCCCGCGCCGGGATCAATACAGGATGATAACCACAATATTCCATTGCAGAAGCTTCATCTGTGACCACGGCACCTTCATTCAGCGCACGGCGCAGGCAGATTTTAAGTAATTCGAGAGGGAAAAATTGTGGCGTCAGCGCATGCCAGAGATCTTGCCGGTCAACAGTATGGGCAATGGCCTGCCTGCCGGTTTCACCGCGTTTCATGGTATCGCGCACCGGTGCGGCGAGGATCCCGCCGGTTTTACTGGTTGCGGAGATCGCCAGCAGATTTTTCAGATCATCCGGGTGCAAACACGGGCGGGCAGCATCGTGCACTAAAACCCAACCGTGGGAACCCGCCGCATCAAGACCTGCCATCACAGATTCTGCACGCTCGCCGCCGCCGGTCACCACCTGAATCCGGGGGTCGCAGGCAACAGGCAACTGCGCAAACTGAGTGTCATGTGGGCTAAGCGCCACGATCACCTTAGTGACCTGGTCGTTGTGCAATAAAGCGCGGATCGAATGTTCTATCAGCGTTTTACCGCCGATAGAAAGGTATTGCTTAGGGCATTCTGCCTGCATACGGCTGCCGATCCCGGCAGCAGGTAAAACGGCAATGACCTTCGGAAGGGAAACTGCGGTGTGGCTCATGGCTATGGATTCGAATTATTTTGCGAAACATTGCTGCCCGGAGCACGTTTATTGTCTGGCACCAGACGATAGAAAGTCTCGCCGGGTTTTAACATGCCCAGTTCGTTGCGTGCGCGTTCTTCAATCGCTTCCTGACCGCCGTTTAAATCGTCGATTTCTGCGAAAAGTTGATCGTTACGTGATTTCAGTTTGCCGTTGTTGGCTTGTTGCACTTCAACGTCATCGTTTACACGAACGTAATCATGAATACCATTCTTGCCCAGCCACAGTGAATACTGTAACCAGCCAAGTAAAATCAGTAACAGCAGTGTGAGTTTGCCCATCCCCGCCCCCTAAAAAAGCCGGGCAATCATCCCACAACTTTCCTTCTGACTCCACTATGGCGGGATAAATGCCGGTGAGAATCAGACTTACACACGCAATAATGGGTGAGAATGACACAATGGCTTACATCGTGGAAAAGAATTGCCGGGAAAATCGCCAGTAAAACGCCGCAAAAAAGGATCCTCACAGGATCCGGTTTGTACTCTTTATTGCTGTTACCAGGCGGTCATTGCTGTTACCAGCCGGATAGAAATGAGAAGACGGTCCAGAACATTCCAATCACGCAAATACCGGTGGCTGCGGGTGTGATGAGCCATCCGCCGCGGAAAAGCATACTGAAAGCGATACCGATAAGTACCGACACCGGCATCAGTGCCAGAAAGAAGGGCCAGGTATAGAGGAGAAAAAACAGAGTGTTGGAGCCATATACCCAAAAAGGGATCGCCAGCGCCAGCCAGTAACAAACGAACCCGATAAACCCACCCTGCATGGAGTAAGAAGGATCTTCGTTTTCTGCGCCGTCTGAGGTCTGCGCTAACCGGGGTACCGGGGCGTTGTCTCCCCTGATACGATCAACCCAGATCCGGCTGACCAGTCTGCTGAATAAAGCCTGCATAGATGATCCCTGTGTTCAGTGTAAACCGGCACGCTCTCTGGCGTTTGGCCGGCAACATTCAGGGATTGATAATACCGCGACGGCGCATCACATCTAATAATTGGGGAACCAAATGTGTTACCAATTGTTCACCTTCAAGATGCACATCCGGCGCTTCTGGCGGCTGATATTCTGAATCGATACCGGTGAAGTTTTTCAACTCACCGGCACGCGCTTTTTTATACAACCCTTTCGGATCACGCGCTTCGCAGACGGCCAGCGGCGTATCGACAAACACTTCGATAAACTGCCCGTCTTCCAGCAACTCGCGCACCATGTCACGCTCGGCACGATGCGGCGAGATAAAGGCGGTAAGCACCACCTGCCCGGCATCCACCATCAGTTTGGCGACTTCACCCACACGGCGGATGTTTTCACGACGATCGTCATCGGTAAAACCCAGATCGCGGCAAAGCCCGTGGCGCACATTGTCACCATCGAGCAAATAGGTGCTGACGCCAAGGGCATGGAGCGCCTGCTCCAGCGCCCCGGCCACCGTGGATTTCCCCGAACCCGAAAGCCCGGTAAACCACAAGACCGCCCCGCGATGACCGTGCTGTTTTTCACGATCCGCACGCGTAACGGCGTGCGGATGCCAGACAACATTGTCATCTTTCAGTGAAAGGCTATCCGGTGACGCCATCTTATTTGCCACCCAGCAGGTCGCGGGCGCCCCAGTGCGGGAAGTGGCTGCGAACCAGGCTGTTCAGCTCCAGCTCAAATGCGCTGTATTTATCGGACTCCTGATAAACCTGTTCGAGCGCTTCACGTACCAGACCGGCACCGACGGTCACATTGGTCAGGCGGTCGATGAAAATGATGCCTCCGGTGACCGCATTGCTCTGATAATTATCCAGCACCAGCGGTTCATCAAAGGCCAGTTCCACCAGACCAATACCGTTGAGCGGCAGTGTTTCCACGACGCGCTGTGTCAGAGAATTGATCTCGACCTGATAGTCGATATTTTCTACACGTGCGCGGGCTTTCTTGCCGCCCACTTTGATGTCGTAGCTCTGGCCGACGCTCAGTGGCTGCTCCGCCATCCAGACCACGTCAACTTTGGCATTCTGTACTGACTTCACGGTTTCATTCGCATCCACCAGCATATCGCCACGGCTGATATCCCGCTCATCGGCCAGCACCAGCGTAATGGCTTCGCCCGCCCAGGCTTCCTGCAAATCACCGTCGAAAGTGACGATACGCGCCACGGTTGATTCCACACCGGAAGGCAGCACTTTCACTTTCTGCCCGACGCGAATGGAACCGGATGCCAGCGTACCGGCATACCCGCGGAAATCGAGGTTAGGACGGTTTACATACTGCACCGGGAAACGCATCGGTTGCTGTTCGCGGATATTGATGATGTTGACGGTTTCCAGCACATCGAGCAGCGTCGGGCCGGTGTACCAGCTCATTTTGTCGCTTGGCGTGGCAACGTTGTCGCCTTCCAGTGCGGAAAGGGGCACAAACTTGATATCCAGATCGGTCGGCAACTGCTGAGCGAAATCCAGATAATCCTGTTTAAATTGTTCGAATACGCTCTCGCTGTACTCCACCAGATCCATTTTGTTCACGGCCACGACCAGATGGCGGATCCCGAGCAACGTGGCGATGAAGCTGTGGCGACGGGTTTGATCCAGCACGCCTTTACGGGCGTCAATCAGCAGGATAGCCAGATCGCAGGTCGAGGCGCCTGTGGCCATGTTACGCGTATACTGCTCATGCCCCGGCGTATCAGCGATGATGAACTTACGTTTCTCGGTGGAGAAGTAACGGTACGCGACATCGATAGTGATGCCCTGCTCGCGTTCAGCCTGTAAGCCGTCCACCAGCAATGCCAGATCGATTTTCTCGCCCTGCGTCCCGTGACGCTTACTGTCGTTATGCAGCGACGACAGCTGATCTTCGTAAATCTGACGGGTGTCGTGCAGCAGTCGCCCGATCAGCGTACTTTTGCCATCATCGACGCTGCCGCAGGTCAGGAAGCGCAGCAGGCTTTTGTGTTGCTGAGCGTGCAGGTAAGCTTCGACACCGCCCTGCTCCGCGATTTGTTGTGCAATTGCGTTATTCATTAGCTGCGGCTCCTCAGAAGTACCCTTGACGCTTTTTCATTTCCATCGAACCGGCCTGATCGCGGTCGATGGCGCGTCCTTGTCGTTCACTGGTCGTTGATACCAACATCTCTTCGATGATCTCCGGCAGCGTTTGTGCTTCAGATTCAACGGCACCGGTCAGCGGCCAGCAGCCCAGCGTACGGAAACGCACCATCTTCTTCTCAATCACTTCGCCCGGTTGCAGATCAATACGGTCGTCATCCACCATCAGCAGCATACCGTCGCGCTCCAGTACCGGACGCGGCGCGGCCAGATACAGGGGAACAATCTCGATGTTTTCCAGATAGATGTACTGCCAGATATCCAGCTCAGTCCAGTTGGAGAGCGGGAAAACGCGAATGCTTTCGCCTTTGTTAATCTGGCCGTTGTAGTTGTGCCACAGCTCAGGGCGCTGGTTTTTAGGATCCCAGCGGTGGAAACGGTCACGGAAGGAGTAGATACGCTCTTTGGCACGGGATTTCTCTTCGTCACGGCGCGCGCCGCCGAAAGCCGCATCAAAGCCGTGTTTACTCAGTGCCTGTTTCAACCCTTCGGTTTTCATGATGTCAGTATGTTTGGCGCTGCCGTGGACAAACGGATTGATGCCCATTGCCACGCCTTCCGGATTTTTATGCACAATCAGTTCAAAGCCGTAATTCTTTGCCGTACGGTCACGGAAATCGTACATTTCGCGGAATTTCCAGCCGGTATCCACATGCAATAATGGGAACGGCAGCGTGCCGGGGAAGAAGGCTTTGCGTGCCAGATGCAGCATGACCGAGGAATCTTTCCCGATGGAATACATCATCACCGGGTTGGCGAATTCAGCAGCCACTTCACGGATGATATGGATACTCTCCGCTTCCAGTTGCCGCAAATGAGTCAGTCGTTTTTCGTCCATAACAGATCCTTTAAGCCAAATTCACAACCGACGGGCGTTGAGTGCCGTCAGTCTCAGGATGATGCCCAAACCACGCCAGTTGCTGATGAAGTGCGACCACTTCACCAATCACCAGCAACGCCGGTGTCGGCGCCTGTTGAGCCAGATGTTCAAGATTATCGAGCGTGCCGGTCAGCACCTGCTGATCCGCACGCGTTCCCCGTCCGATCACCGCAACGGGAGTTGTCGCTGCGCGTCCATGAGCAATCAGTTGCTGGCTGATTTCAGCCGCTTTGAGCGTGCCCATGTAAATCGCCACGGTCTGTTTGTCTTTGGCGAGGGTTTCCCACTGCACGCCGTCGTCTTCCGGGCGGCAATGCCCGGTCACGAAAACCACGCTCTGCGCATGATCACGGTGAGTCAGCGGGATCCCGGCATAGGCCGTGGCGCCTGCGGCGGCTGTCACGCCGGGTACCACCTGGAATGGAATCCCCGCCGCCTGCACCGCCTGTAATTCTTCGCCGCCGCGCCCGAAAATAAACGGGTCACCGCCTTTAAGGCGTACGACTTTTTTCCCCTGCTGCGCCAGTTCGACCAGCAGACGATTGGTTTCTTCCTGCGCGACAGAATGGCTGCCCGCACGTTTACCGACACAAATTTTGTCAGCATCACGACGGACTAAATCCAGCACTTCTTCGCTGACCAGATGGTCGTAAAGCACCACGTCGGCCTGCTGCATCACCTGCAGCCCGCGAAGGGTGAGTAATCCTGCATCACCCGGCCCTGCGCCGACCAGCGTGACATTTCCGCTCTGCGAGATGTCTTCCGCGTTTTCCAGCTGCTGTTGCAGCGCCTGCTCCGCTTCTGCGAGCTTTCCCGCAGAAGCGAGGCTGGCAAAACGTCCGGCAAACGCCTGTTCCCAGAAACGCCGGCGGGCACGCATCGAAGTGAACTGCGTTTTCACATTCTCACGCCAGCGACCGGCAATATCAGCCATTTGCCCCAGGCTGGTGGGCAGTAAGGTTTCCAGCTTCTCTCGCAGCATTCTGGCGAGCACCGGCGCTTTACCGCTGGAGGAAATCGCGACAACAATCGGCGAGCGATCGACAATCGAGGGGAAAATAAAGGAGCACTTCGGCTGATCGTCGACCACATTCGCCAGGACGTGGCGCTGATTGGCCTGCTCAAACACTTCCGCGTTCAGCGCCGCATCGTCAGTAGCTGCAATCACCAGAAACACATCATCAAGCTGTTCCGGCAGAAAAGCCTGCGCCAGCCAGCTGACTTCCGCGGCCTGTCTGCGTTGTTCCAGCTCAGAGGAAAGTGCCTGCGCGACTATCCGGACTTGCGCGCCCGCACGCAGGAGAAGATCGATTTTGCGAGCAGCGACTTCGCCCCCTCCCACCACCAGTACCGGGCGTTGTTTGAGGTCGGCAAATATTGGTAGATAGTCCACAAAAGCCTTAATTGATAACCAGAATGAATATCCCGACTATACGTGCAGGCAATAATTGATCTGAAATGACGAAAAGGAATGATTAGTTCCAGAATGGAATAAGGAGAACTTCTTCAGGCCTCGAGCCGCCTAGATCTTCGGGAATAGATACCGTAGTACGAGACTGTATAAATCCCATCAAATCCTAGCGTTTTGGGTAAAATGTGGATCATTTTTGAGGGGGAAACACGGCTCCAAGGGTCTGAGTACTCTGAACAATAGTCGATCACCAACTGAGGCCTTACCACACAAGGTATTACTAATTTAAGGCGTAATTGAAGTCCCTCTGACCTGCTCCCCGCGCATGAGCTTAAAATGAAGTTAGTAAGGTCCGCTATGAGCGAAGAGCGGACATCAGAACCTGATGCCATAGGGAATGTTCGTCATTATTCATTGGTTATTAAGGGTGTATAACAGCCTGCTACTTATGCCAAAATGATTCAAATTTAGTGATTGATGGAGACTTACTGAAATGGCTGTTGTATTCATCCCGTCACTTGTTACGTTGCTTGAAGCAAAAGAGAAAGAGGTCGTGAACTGCTGAGGCATGAGGCTGAGGCGATACGAGAAATGCTACCGCTATTGAATTACCGACACAAATTGCCAGAGACATGACTAAAAGCCGGGGCTATCAAGATATTGATGCGGAGCATGTCTGGAACGAATGGTTAACCCTCAAAAAAATAAATCATGAAAAATATCCTAGAGTTACGCGCAGAACTTCTCAAAATCGGTGAAAAAATTGGAGGGGGAATAAGACCCAATTATTACTTCACCATCCCTGACAGATCTGATGGTATGGCGACTCCATATCTGGAAATTCATGGCAAAGAATATCATTTCATTGTCAATGAAAGAGGTGCCGAAATAGCGCGTAAAGTGACCCTCAGTGATGATGAGATTCTTTATTGGTTTGTTGAGTGTGGTGTGGTTGGGCTGGCTACAGAGTATGCTGCTATGAATAGCTCACCTGAAACGGAATTCAGGTATGTTTATTTTCGAAAACAATATAGTTTAATGCTCTCCATCAAACCTGAGTGGGCAACAAGGAAGCGCAGAGAATTTACAGAAATCCTGAGTGGACAGGTTTAAAAGGTCACATAATTTTTCAGAAACGTCGTTATCATCAGTTTGATTCGAGCATCACTGTTCCCACCACTCAGCACCCAACGGCCGCTTTTGGCACATAACTGACAGCCCTTATAGATGTGACAATAATAGCGATCACCAAATGCACGGGACTACTCAAATCAGTTTTATTTAACCAGTTTTAATTGGTGGTCATTCTGGTGGTCTTGACAGGGAGAGTTTTCAGGTTTGGCTTTCATATTAGCCAGTTACTGGCAAAGGCGATCCCAGTCAGAGGAGCCAAATTAGAAAAGCCCGCTTAAGAAAACTTAAGCGGGCTTTTTGCTTTTCATGCCCGGCTACTGAAGAAACCCTCGCCGCTGAACAATGCAGCCGAATGTCTGTCCAGTTTATTACCGGTGCAGGCGTAACATGCTTGTGAAAGTCGATAATGCGGAGATAAGGCACGCCAGCCCAAAGACATAGACGCCAAACTGCGCGCTCGCGTGCCCCGTCAATCCGTTCAAAAGTGCAATCACCATTGCCACCAACGCCGCACCAATAGATTGTCCGGCAGTTCTGGCGGTCGACAATACCCCCGAGGCCGTTACTGTTCGATTCCCTGCGACATTGGAAAACATCTCTTTGTTGTTCGGCGGCAAGAAGAGTCCATAACCCACCCCACACACCGCCACACGCCAAAGAAAATCATTCACCGTCGCCGCTTCCGGCAGCAGAGCCAGAGACCCTAAACCCAGGCAGAAAATCATCACGCCGACCGTCGATATCTGAGTAGGATTTAAACGGTTGGACAACCTGCCAGCGACCGGGGCACAGATTGCAACGGCAATTGGCCACGGTGTAAAGATGAACGCCGATTCCAGGACAGAATAGTGATAGGCATGCTGCAGTACAAAGGGCAAACCGACCAGCGCCATCCCCTGAGCCACAAACATTGAGACAGAAGAGATCACCGCGAAGCTATATCTCCGGGAACGAAATATATCGAGAGGCAGCAGCGGGTTCTTTGAACGCGTCTGCGCTTTAAGAAAGATGGCGATCAGCGCCACCGATGCGACGCCACAAAGTATCAGTATGCGGCTGTCCCAGCGTCCGATTTGATCAACAGCCATGACCATCAGCCCTAAGGCGGCGGCGGAAGTGATAGCGCCTCCCCAATCGAAGCCTTTTTCCCTCTCGGTATCGACGCCCAAAGAGATAAGCGAGAACACAATGGCAAGTACGCCCAACGGGATATTGATATAGAACAACCAGGGCCAGTCAAGATAGGAGATGATCAGGCCACCTAACGCAGGACCAATGGCCGTACCCACCGCAAATGCCAGCGCATTCAGCCCTAAAATGGTTCCCAACGCATTCGGCGGAAAGATAACGCGGTAGAGACCCAACCCGACACTGATCATCACCGCATAACTCACCCCCTGAAGGACTCGCATGGCCACCAGCATGCCAAAGGTCGAGGAGAGGCTGCAACCCAGCGATGCCAGCGTAAACAACACCATGCCCGCCGTGTAGAAGCGCCGCTCCCCTATCCTCGAACCCAGCGATGCACAGATCAACATCGTTGCAGCGCTGGCAACCTGATAGCCGTTGGTCACCCAGATGACAGAGGCCGAATCCACCTGTAATGCTTCGGAAATAGTGGGTAAGGAGATATTGACGATGGAACTGTCCAGCGCCGCCATTATCACACCAATCAAAATGGCCGCAGCTGCCATATAGCGCCTTGGGGCCTCAAATCCTTGTTCTAAGGTACTGCTGCTTACCAACGACATATCCTTAACATCCTATATTGAATGGGAATCACGCACAGAGGCTTTCAGTCTCGGCACTCGGCCCTTCGAGGTAGGTCAGCAGACCCAGCATCAACACTTCTTCGGGGCTGGCTACAACGGGAGAACGCGGTGCTTTCCAGGGTTGTTTGCTGCCGTTGATCCGGATACTTCTCAGGAAACAATAGGTCGTGAGGACATAGAACCGGTTTCGCATACTTTCCCCCATCAGCGGCAGCAGACCTGAAATACCGCCTAACTCCGGGATCTCGCTGAGGATGCTGCCGTAGTCTGGCTTCGCCAGCACAAACATCAGTGCATCAGTCATGGGGACCATTTTGACGGCATCTTTCACTTCGGCCGCCAGTTCATGCCAAAACGAAAAGGCAAATCGGGAGAAGCCGAAAAGCGGGTCAAGCCCCCTGACCGAAAAATCAGGGTCGATGAAGCGGGTCTGAGCGTGTTCCTCGTTATAAAGCACATTGCCAAAATGAAAATTGAAATGGGCTTTTTCTACCGATCTGAACTCTTCGGTTCTGGCCAGTTCCAGAGATTTTTCGAAAACCTCCCTTGCCGTTATGCAAAATCGCGCGCCATTAAGCAGAATAGGTTTATCAAACAGCTCGTGTGCAAAACGCGTACCTTCCCACTCTTCCAATAATCTGGCGGGCATATCATGGGTCATCGTCGACGGCGCCTCTGACTCCAGGCCGATGGCTTTCTGCACGCTTTCCAGTGCATTTCTCACGATCATCCGGCGTTCAGCCAGCGACCGTTGGTCGTCGAACACGATGTTGCACAAAGGCAGGGAATCCATCTTTTCGAGAATATAAAATTGCCGCCCGGCAGCCAGCCCGTCGTGTAATACCGGAACCATCAGTTCCGGATAGATATCGTGCAACGCGCGTATCTGATCCACTTCTGCTTTCAGCTTGCCATTGAACATTTCGGACATGGCTGTCTTCACGACGAAGCCTGAACTCAAGAAATCGACTGTGTGTGAGCTTGTCATTTTTCAATCCCCTGGAAAGTGGCAACGGGCAGGCCAAGCGCGATGCTGCGCGCAACGGCACGAACAACAGCGCTATAGCCGACGGTGTTATTAACAAACGACTGGATAATGATTTCACTCAAATTCTGGCTTGCCAGATAGGCAGGACGGAGAATGAGCAGATGATTCTTGTCTG
Source organism: Rahnella sp. PAMC25559 (assembly GCF_050632365.1). Lineage (GTDB taxonomy): Bacteria > Pseudomonadota > Gammaproteobacteria > Enterobacterales > Enterobacteriaceae > Rahnella > Rahnella rivi. The sequence continues at coordinate 125,301 of NZ_CP192543.1, forward strand.
AGAGAATCGTTGAGCACCTGCGTTCGTAAGCATACGCACGGCTCCCTAAAGGGCTTCGGGATGCCTTAACAACATGAGGATGTGTTTCGCTCACTCGCTCAATCGCCTCCTCGATGAGCCCCCTGTTCAACGCGCCGTCATCCTTTACGATAAAACGGTTTATCTGATATCCCGGCGCATGTACCGGTGCACGTAATGAAACGGTATTCACTAACGGTGCCCAGGGCATCACTTTGTCCTGACTCATGGCGATTTGTGAGAAGCTCGGACGGAGGTTGTCGCGCGCATCCTGAAGGCGGCCTTCGAAGGATCGGGTACCGAGTACACCGTTAGGCGTATCCGGATGGACGATATCGGTTTCAACCGACACGATATGCGAGGCATTGCAATTGATGGTTCTCAGCGCGTCGGTCAATACGCGCAGCGAGGCATGCATCCCATTCGTCTGACACGACCCGAGGCAATACATGCCAGAATCGACCACCTGACGCTGTATCGTGCCAATATCATCGCGGGTAAGATCTTCCAGGCAGCCATAGATACTCGGCAGTTCATTGGCCTCTGCCACGCCCAGCACTACATCGGCAAGTTCTTGCATGTTACGGGCGACAGGGCTGTTCTTGTCCATGTCCAGTTTGCTGGTCGCGATAAAACCAATGTCGAAGCGACCCGTTTGCGGAGGAAGTTCTTTGGCAAGATCGCCGAAGAAAAAGTGCACTTCACGCCCGTCGATGTTGAGGGTGTTGCCATCGATAATGTTGATCTGAGACTGGATGCCGGGATGCGCCATCGCCAGACGGGCAACGATGCCATCAATCGGACCCAGTTCAGGATAATGTTTATCTAAAGAAGGCGCATTCGTGACCACAGTTTGAATCGCAAAACCATCCTTCGCCGGATCATTTTGAATCAGCAGGTTTGCGCCGATCTCCGCTCCACAACCCACCAGTATTGCTTTTTTCATTTCACTACCTCGCGCTAAAGGAATAACTGAAAGTGTTTTAGATGCGGCCTAGTCCCAGGAAAACATTCTCAGGAGGTCGGTAACGGACATGGCATCCAGTTTCGATTCACTAACTAGGGTTTCGGCCAGAATATGGGACCGGTCACCCAGCGGGCTGTCCGAAAGATTCAGATGGAATTTGGTGAGCAGCGCCTCGAAACACTCGTCACGACGACGGACATGTCCGAGCGGATATTCGATGGTTTCAGAGAGTTCCTCCGTCATTCCATGACATTTCAGAAAGAGCGCATTCGGAATGGCGCGCTTTTCTGCGTCGTAGTAGCTCTCTGTAAAGGAAGGACGTTCAGTGCAGGTAATCTTCAATCGCAGGGCATCCAGCAAAGGATCGCTGGCGAGCGGCTCGTGGAAATCCTTAATCGTCAGGTTTCCGGTTTGAAGCCCTACCGCAACCATGTACTGGAGACAGTGATCGCGATCGGCGGAGTTATTCAGCGGCCCTGATTTATCAATGATCTGAATTGCCGGACGCGTTGTTTCCACCCGCACGTACTCGATGCTTTCTGGAGAGAAACCGGCGGCAAGTATCCGTTGACGAAGAATAATGGCCGCTTCTACCGCAGTCTGGGCATGGTATTCAGCAGGGTTGGGGACTTTGAACAAGATATTCTTAATGACAAAATCTGACAGGTTACGCGACAGATTAAAGGGTTTGCCTCTCAAAACCGCATCATCGAATCCCCACCGACTCACCGTCAGCGTAGTGGGATAACCCATTTCGCCACTTTGCGCGAACAGCGCCAGTTGCAGGCCACGCGCCGTCGCGTCACCAGCGGCCCAGGACTTACGCGTTCCCGCATTGGGCGCATGCCGGTAGGTTCGAAGAGAATGGCCGTCGATAATCGCGTTGGAAAGTGCACTTAATGCCTGGTCTTTTGACAAACCGAGCAGTTGAGCAGAGGCGATCGCTGAAGCCACCTTAACCAATACAACGTGATCAATACCCAGCGCATTAAAACAGTTCGACAGACACAGCACGCCATGGATCTCATAGGCGCGAATCATCGTGTTCAACACTGCCGTCATGTCAGTCGCTGGCTTATCCGCGGCTGCCAGACTCTGCCATGCTGCGGCCGCCAGGATAGCGCCCAGATTATCGGACGGATGCCCCCACTCTTGCGCAAGCCATGTGTCATTGAACTCCAGCCAGCGGATCATCGAACCGATATGAAAGGCCGCTTCGACAGGTCCTAGTCTTAGCCCGGTACCGGCAACCGGCACACCGTCCCGGCTCTTGCTGAACTGAGCAGCGCCCATCAGTTTCATACAGTCATGATCGGTAGACGCGGCAATCGCGCAACCTATCGAATCCAAAAGGCAAAAACGGGCCAGTTGTAAAGTCTCATTATCGAAAGTTGCTTGCTCATAGGCATAGTCAACCAGCTGAACCATTAGCTCATCAAACTCTGCGTGCGCCATATTTCATCCCATAACCAAAAAATGAATTATCGAAATACAAGTCATGGAGACCCAGTAATATATAAATGCAGAAAATAGATATGGATAACGAATTGATTTATATGGAAATAATTCGCCATCACAAATCTAATCCTAATTGGCATGGCAATAAAATACCAACGAATAAAATCGAGGGATTCATCGAAAATATTGATGCCGTAACAATATTCCTATTGAAAATAATGTGCTGGTCAGGGAAATGAGCTACTGAGAGGAAGTGTAAGCAGAGTCTGTTGTTATAATTCACAATTCAGAATTAATGTCTGTTTGAAGAGTAATAATACTGACCCACCCTTAACGTGGCCAAAAAGTGATCGGACCTGCATCTCCAGGGGGGTTAAAACATAGTGACAAACTTATTAATACAGAATATAAATAATTGTTGTGACGGTGAACTAATTTTTAGCATGAGGTCTCAAATGAAGCTAAGTGAACTTCTTGCGTTCGTGACAGTCGTGGAGACAGGAAACATAACCCAGGCAGCCGAACGTCTTAATCGAGTGCAGTCAAGTATATCCCACCGAATCAGGAGCCTGGAGGATAACCTGGATGTCACCCTATTAGATCGAAAAAACGATGGATGCTCACTGACTGCGCAAGGCCAGATACTTTATGACTACGCGCTTAAAATATTGAACCTTGCAGATGATTGTAAAAACAACATTTCCCACTCTAAAAGTAGTCAACTTAATATACGTATTGGCATTTTAGAATGTTTGCCACCCTATATTGTCACTTCACTGATCGATTTAGGACATGATTTGGGTTGGAACATAGATATTTCAATTGGAAATACCATAAGCTTACTCAGCGCTTTTGATCAAAACGAGTTTGATGCGGTCATCATCGGCGCAGGTTTTTCAAATACCCAACATGCACGTTCCATATTACTCTCCAGTGAACTGGTCATTATCACTGAGAAAGATTACCCAACCATAAAAGATATCTCGAGTCTGGATGGCGAAGTTTTTTTGCTTAGCAGCAAGAAATGTGCAACCACTACCCGCAACTATAATGTTCTTTTCAGTGAAGGGCATATCACCCCTAAGCGCGTAGTCGAATGCGGATCCTATCCCGTGCTGTTCTCGAGCATTGCTGCGGGAAAAGGCGTGTCGTTGGTATTACGTTGTTCGATCAGCGGCGAAGTGCAAAACAAGATAAAAATTCACGAACTCTGTGGCCAGTTCAATGACTTCAAAATAGAACTTGTTTACCGTACCGATTCACCTTACCTGGATAGCACTAAATTCAGAGGCATAATGACCTCCGTTTTTCAGGATCCCCGACTGCACAATATCGGTTATTAACTCTTTCGGCGTAAACAGGAACAAATTCCCTATCTTATTGATGGCCACTCATCAAACAGAGGTTGAGAGCATACCTCTGGCGTATGCCCTCCCACTCAAAATATGCTAAATCTTTCGGAATAAACGCTTTTTGATAAATAGAGAATCAATTCCCTGCCAAAGATTATGCCGGCTTACGCAGAATCAAAAACCCTTTCTTTCTGCACTTTTCCAGGATTAACTTCATCATTGGCACTTCAAAGTACTTATACAAGAATGATGCAAATGAGACGGTGAGAACTAACGCAACGACGAGAAGCATAATACCTTCCGGTAAACTGAATTTTCTCCCGGCGGTGAGATTGAGGAAATAGAAGAGCACTAAAAAATGAACCATATAAAATGCATAAGATATCTCTCCTAACCACACAGACGTTTTAGCGTTCAGCATTGTATTTCGGTTTTTTAAATCATCACCCGCAATCGAAATAATTAATAAACAGACAGGAATAATGAAAACTACACTCATACTGAATTGGTACGGGATGTACATGGATCCGATGTAAGTCACGGCAAGCAGGGCAAGCGAAGCCGTTTTCGTCAGTACGAGTGCTCGTCCGTTCATCAACAACCGTGCTGCAAACATACCGGCCAGAAACTCAAAGATGCGTGATGGAGGAAAAATATACGAAATCCAAAAGTGCTGCTGTGAAATAGGAAATGCCCCCATCATCGTGTTTGGCTCAACCCAAAGATAAATATACGTCTGAACCAATAAGGATGCCGCGGTAACGATTGTGAATCCAAGTAAATCGAATTTTTTAGGTATTGCCTTCATGACTCTAAAAAGAAAGGGAAAAGAGAGATAAAACATTGCCTCTATGCAAAGAGACCAGCTGGGTCTGTTACCTACAAAAAAATAGTGAACATCATCAACCCAGGTATTCAATAGCAGAAGATTTGATGTCCATAGTTTATATTGATATATGCTGATGGCACCAATAATGAACGCCATTACCAGGGTCAGACAGTGGGTGGGATAAATCTTTGCAAACCGTCGCAGATAAAAATCACCCACGGTATCGTTATCTTTGGCGGACCACACCATAATAAATCCGCTGAGTATGAAGAAATATGAAACACCCAGCCAACCCGCTTTACCCATGATAACAGTGAAAATATGCTGAACAGTGGGATCTGAAAATGGAGCGAGATCACTGGCCAGCGATGAGTGAAATAAAAATACTAAAAAAGCAGCCCAGAATCTGCTTCCCGTAAGCGATGGCAATTTGGGCGGTGGCGGTAATTTATCTGTCGTGATTGACTGACGACTCGCTACTTCATTTACGTCACCGTGAATAGCATCAAGACTTATTTCTCTGTTTATTGCAGGATTCATTGCGTTCCCCCTGAGGATAGGATTTTATGCCGGAAAATTTATTCAGTTGTATAGCGACAATGTTACACAGGAAAAAATTAATAACGGCAAGGCAACGTCAGTGGGTCTGGTATATCGCCAAAAATGCCACGTTGCGTTGCCGGTCAGGAAATAAATTCATTTCAGAGCAGAACGTCATACCTACAGTTGTTAACTATTCGATATCGACGATCCCATATCCCGATTTACGCTTTTCAATATAACCAAATCCTTGCTCACCAAAATGCATACCACCGACCAGGATCTTGTCCAGGCTAACCCTCTCAAGCAGGTGAGTACGTGTCTCTGCCGCCAGTTGAGGATCATAGTCAAAGGCAATGGCAACCTCCGGTTTAAGCAGTTGAATATGAGGGAAATGAACAATATCACCCCAAATCAACAGACTGCTTTTGCTGCCCTCAATCCGGTACCCCGTATGCCCCGGCGTGTGACCTTTCAGCGGGATGGCAAAAACGCCGGGAAATATCTCGCCATTGTCGACCAGGCGAAGACTTTTCTGATACTTTTTAAATATACTCCGCGCTAACAGGAAATTGCCTTTTATCCGGTCACTGACGGCAGCGAAATTTTCATCGTCTTCCAGATAATTAAATTCATCGCCATTGATGATCAATTCGGCATTCGAAAATACAGCTTCACCTTCTGCACTTAATAAACCGCCAATATGGTCTGGATGTGCGTGGGTGAGAAGAACGGCGTCAATATCGTCAGGTTGTATATCCAGCCTGGCGAGATTGGCAATCAGCCTGCCTCCCCATCCCTTAACACCACCTGCCCCGCTATCAATAAGAGTATTTTTTCCTTTCCTGCGTATTAAGAAGGTATTGATATGCACCGCATTGAGTTCACTGACTTGTGCGCTGCGCTGAATTTCCTCGCACTCTTGTTCATCCACATTTGAAAGCATTCCGAACCCGACCTGCAAATATCCATCGCTCACCGCTATGACCTCTGTATCGCCGAGATCTCTGGTTGGAAAATTGGCATTCATAATCTGTTCCTTAGTTCTTTGCATAAATATTACTCGCGTCAAAAGAGAAACAACGAATTCTCGCTGTGACTCCTGTCTTCTCCTTAATTAATAAATCCACCTGATGCATGAATTCATCCAGCACGGACACCGTTCGGAAAACTTCCTGCCTGAGCCTGGCTTCAAAGTAGACCGGCGTGCCAAAACCTATCTCTGCGGTGAGAACGCTGATGTGAATATTATTTTCTTTCGCTTTCAGTATCTCTTTGGCGAGAAGGGCTAAAGCGGTTGAAAATTCCACAAAAGAATCTGCATCTAACCGATGGCTTGCAGACGTATAGAGCGTAATGCTGGGCATTTTACATCGACTCCTTCGAATGAATAATTAACCCGTTGGCGGTTTATACTGCTCTGGCAGAGACTAACCTCATGCTTTTTATGATATCCGGATTAACCACCGTGCCTATTTCAGGCTCCCCCTGGCGGAGCTTATCAATTAACTCAATGCCACGCGTGACTTGCCCAAAAGCCGTGTATTTTTGGTCTAAATACCCTGCTCTGGCGGAGGTGATAAAAAACTGATGGCTGGCGCTGTGGGGATGCCGTGATCTGGCCATGCCGACTGTACCTCGCTCGAAAGGCAGAGGATTAAATTCTGCGGTCAGCGCCGGTAACCTCATGTAATCCAGCCCTGTCTCTTTTATCGGATCACCCGTTTGCGCCATAAAACCCTCAATGACTCGGCTAAACGGCATGCCATCGTAAAATTTGGCCTGCACCAGAGATTTTATGCGTTCAACATGCCGGGGGGCTAAATCGGAAAATAAACGGATGGTGACGGTTCCCCCCTTCAGTTCCATCTCGAGGAGATCGCCCTCCTGATCCATTAACCCTTTTAATGCGGCAGGAAGCATTAAAGCACCTGCGCACAGGCTCAGGCTTGCGCCAATAAACAACCGACGATTCATAAGATTCACTCCGAGTGTTAATGCGTATCCTTCTTCTCAATAAACGAGACGATTTCATCAGTAAGCGCCTCGGGTTGCTCAAAATTCGGTAAATGCGCTGCGTCGGGTAGGGTATGCAATTCTGCATGACGCTTTTCGGCCAGCCGTTGCGCGTAGTCCGGGGGCGTAAGTTGATCCTCGCTCCCTCTCACCACAACAGCCCTTACCCCCGGAATAGTCATATCGGTCAGATCGGTATCGGCGATGGCATAAGAGCAACCCGCGAAGGCTTCAACGGTTGTCCGGCGCAGCATCTGCTTCATCCCGTCTGCGTAAGGCGAGTCGATAAATTTCGGTGTCACCCATTTGCTTAAAATTCCCATCTCCAGATGTTCGACACCGTGATGGAATACATCTTCAGCCCTGGCTCGCCAGAGCGAAGGCGGGGCGGCATTCACAAGTGCAGTATCAATAATAATCATTCCCTTAACTCGTTTGGGTATCTTAAATCCAATCCATTGCGCTATTGTCCCGCCGATTGACACCCCTGCCACATAGAACTCATTGATTTGAAGATGATCCAGCGCCGCCACGACATCGTCTGCCAAATCTGACATTGAAAATGGCAGAGCGTCGACTGCGCTTAATCCATGCCCGCGAATGTCCAGGCGAACAACGCGATAACGTTCACTCAGACGCGGCATTTGCAAATCCCAAAGGTGCAAATCCGTCCCCAAAGAATGAAGAAGCACCACCGTAGTTGCATTTTTTTGACCCTGCACATCGACGTGCTGAGTTAATTTAAGTGGCCGAATAAACATTTAATACTCCATATTATTTTTTCAATTTCATGGAAATAAGTGTTCTCGTTATAATGCTAAATATTCAACACGATGCTCACGTTGCTATTATTAAAGTAATTCTCATCTTTGCTCTAACGGATAATTTCGATATCACTATCGAAATTATAGATACGAGCCGGATCGGCCGATCGATCGTCGAAGAGAGACTATTTCTTCCGCTCGCCTTTGTAAGCGCAAATTACCCCACGCGGATCTCCTGCTGCGGCATATCGTTAGCCCAATTACGTATTAGACATCTATACGGCTGTCTATTAGGATCGCACCACCAGGGATAACGATATGACTCACCGATGAAAATTAAACATTTACCTCTTGATCAAAATATCAATGGCTGGGCCGCGCTGCGGGGTATTACGCCACGTCATCCCGGCTTGCACGGTAAGGTTACGGCTGACTGGCTGGTGAATGGCGCCGGGTTTGCGGGGCTGGTATTTGCACGGCGAATTGCCGAACTTCGTCCGCACGAAGACGTGGTGGTGCTTGAAGCGCTGGATGTTGCGGATAATGCCTCGGCACGTAATTCGGGATTTGTTATCGATTTGCCTCATACCGTCGGCAGCACGTCGGCTGAGCTGGAGCAGGCGCATACTTATCGCCGCCTTTTACAGTACGGACTTCAACATCTGAAAGACACCGTCGATCAGCATGGGATCGCGTGCGACTGGCACACAGCAGACAAACACGTGACGCTGAAGGTCTGCTGAGAGCGAAGATCGGACGTTGAGAGATCAAAAACTATATTATCTCGCTATATGATGTTGCAAAACATACGTTCATTTGATTCTTATGTTGCACTTGTTCCATATGATTTCCATTGCGTATTTTCAATCAATGTTGACCTCACAATAGGGATGCTCTTGCATCCATCTATTATTTTAAGAAGTTTCACAACATTCACCCTCAAGCTAGGGTGCATCCATGGGCTAAGAGTTATTCTGGTAATTGAAGAAATATCAATCGGGACATCGAGGGAGAAAGCTTTATCGGACTCTGATTCCCACAATGCTCTGAACTCTTTTTCATGCTTGTAAGGTATTCGCTTAACAAATGGTAAACGGGCAATCGTTGGACGATTATCACGCAACTCCTTCAAGGCGAGGTAGGTTACCTCTTGAAATTTCACTCCTTTGGCTTTGGAGAACGCTGTCTCAAGTTTTTCGGAATCGAAGTTAACACATACTCCAGAAGCTCCGGATGAGAACACCCGCCAATGATGGTATGTCTCTGATTCTTTAGTGAAACATAGCGCAAGCACTGATTGTAACTCCTTCTTCTCCTTATAGGTCGCAAGAAAGTAAGAGTCATTCTTGTCATCCCAGAAAGAAGGGTCGAGAAGAGTCAGTTTTCTGTTTGTTAAAATCTGAATTAGCGCCGGAAGATCCGTGTATCGTCTATAGCTTACCTTTCTCATCACTGCTCCTTTCTACCCAAATGTCACCTCAGGCATCTGATGCCAAAGATATTAAGTTTAACTAATTTATATATTTTCAATCTTCAAAAAATTAAAACTTAAACGCATTGTTTTTCATCATTAACGTTTCACTATTGAGACTTATAGTTAAGTCGAAAAAATTTAACGCCCGCTTCTGGCACAAAGCGGAAGTACGTCCCAAGCAAGGTCCGCTATGAGCGATGAACGGACGTTAAATTGCCGGAATTTTTCTGGAAGAGAATGGTTCGTTTTGACGGGATACTCACAATACGATTCGGATTATATCAGAGGTGGTAAAGCCCTGAACGAGTTTAGGATCAATTTTTACCCGCTCGTCCAGTGGTGGGATAAACTACGGATTTTAAAAGGGAAAGCGGCGTCGCGGGGTGGGCGAGGGGAAAGTTAGGCACTCTATGCGTAAACCCCAATCTACGTAAGATAACGAAAATGGCCAGGGATGATACAAACCAGCCCATACTATGCGTCGTTTAGTTTCTACTGGGTTTATGACTTTATTTATCATTGTTATTATTGATGGATAATAGAGAGTTTTCAAGATCAGCAGTTATAATAGGCAAGAGTGTATTGATTTTTCTTATATCCATAAAATGTCCAAATGCAAAATTACTGGCCAACTGAGAAATTAATTTATGCATTATGGATGAACGAAGGTTATATGTTAGACATATTATAAAAACAGATAGCTTTTCCTCACTGGAAGCTTTTTCCTTTGTGCGCACAATGGCATTACAGCATGCATTAAAAACCTTATCAATATTATACCCATAAGGGTTAACCTCATAAGTGTTATTTTTTGGAAGGACAACATTCCCCATCAAGTCCGTTGCTAATGCCTTGTTAAGATAACTATAAAAAACAGAGCGCATAAATGTATTCATTTCAATCTTATCATTATAATTACCTGAATACTTATTTATTAACGCAGAAATATATAAGCCATGTGAGTCTGTTTTTGACGATGAAAGGTTCATAAAATCAAATTGTGGAAGGGAGTAGGGAAATTCAGAAACACAATGAAGTTGAACTCCCTCTTCACGAGAAGAGAACGTTACTTCTCTGGCAGCATCCAAAAATATCGAATTTGTGTTAGAAAGATCGCTACCAAAACAAGCGTGAACATATGAGGCTAGTTGAGTATCAATTGTAAGAAATTTCAAACTCGTATTTTTTAAAGCATACAAAAACTTAAGGTAATTAGTTGTGGCTACTTTTGCAAGGATAGAAAACTCTTTCGGCGAGTTTGTTATTTGTAAATCAAGGGGAACAAGTGAAGGCAAAATGGCCTTTAAGTTTTTTATAAATCCTTTGAAAGCAATGTTTATTTGCTCTGGAGTGGTTATTAATACTTGACCATCACCACCAATATTCATAGACATATAATTAGCATCGCTGATGTTATTTAGCCATGCATGAATACTTTCAATATCCTCTTTAATGAGGTGTATTTCGACCCCTTGATTTACAAAGTGTTGACTCAATGATGACAGGCAAAGATAAACAACAGTGATGAAATCAGTGCAGATAATTTTTCCAAGCGGTGAACCATCATTTATAAATTCAATGTATTTAGATTTCTTTTGCGTAAGAAGACGTAAAGAAGACTTTATCGGATCGCTCTTATCCAAAAGACTTGTTTGAAGACCGAGGAATACTCTATCACTAAAATCGATCACTTGCTTATCTGTGTTTTGTGGCAGAAGAGATATTAAGCTCTCTAACATTTTCTCAGGTTCGTCTGGTAGTTTAATTATCTGAAAACCGTCAGAACCATCATTTGACTCATGCCTTATGGTATTTGCTAATCTGTATACGGCAACATACGGGGGAATCTTTTCGTGTAAAGTAATTAACTTATTCCCAACACGTGTTTTTATTCCAGGTGTAGCACTTAAAAGACTCATTGCTATGAGGGATGAGTCACCCAGGAAATACTGACTTTGTTTTTGATTGTTCTTGATGATTAATTTAGTGAGTGTAGAACCGGAATCATCGTATTGGAATCCGCATATACAATTTCCCAAATTATAAGAGGGAGTATGTTCACCACGCTGAGCACCAATTATAAGATTATTTCCAACATCTGAAACAAATTTGGAATGATTTTCTGGGTTAATAATAAAAAGATTTATCGATACAATTTCGATGATATCAAACCGCCTAAGTTTTGATAAAATACTTAATAATATGTATAGGCTTGGTGATGGTGAACAAACTGTAGAACAGTCAAATGCGTCAACTTCCTTTTCTACTTCAGCCTCTTCACCCAATAAATCAAGTGTTCTCAACTTAAGACCAATGAATTCTAGATCCTTAGAATTGTTAACACGAGGAAAGACGGCTTCCGCTGATTTAGGAAGATAATGGTAAAGATAAGATTCAATTAACTGATAATAAATAAAATCTGGTTTATCAGCATCGGATATGTCTTTTTCAAAGTCGTGAAAATTAAGATAACGAGCACATGAATATAGATTGATAAGATACTGGATAACAAAAGGTGAACACCAAAGTTTTTTTCTGTCGCCTACGTACTTAGCCATAATCTCACATGCATCATACTGAAGCTCTATTTCGCATAGCATATCGGAAATGAGGAGTATGGTTATAGATGAAACAGTCTCATACAAATCCTCTTCAGACTCTAAGACTTTTGATATAACGTCCGAAATTTTTTCATTTTCTTTGATAACTAACAGAACCAAAAGACGATAAAGACTACTCTCCAGATCGCTATGACTACCTTTAATCTCCAATCCTTTTAGAGCCCAAATGTAGAGTTCATTAGAGGTCATTACCTCTTTGGCTAAGAGAAAATAAGATATATCAACCTCAGACATATTAGAAGCATTACGAACGAACTCTACACGATATGCACTATCATTTTTGCACCTTTTAGCTACTGATATTTTATTAGACTCATCAAATGAAGTTTCTAAAAAAATAGATTTAAATTCTTTAGCGAAATCCTTATGTACTTTCTCAATGAAATCTAAGTTATCCAGGCATAGGTTACGCAGCACAACATTACGTTCCTTCGTAAAGATGTATAACGGGACTATGATATTAAATAGTCTGATATCCCTGCCGTGATAGTCACTCATAAACGTAACTATATTATTGGTTAATTCGTCTACTTTATTCTTCATTATTTGAGAAAGAACCCAGTAATCGCAATTTTTCAAATAAGGATTTAAAGCAACAGCCTGTGCATAGAAATAAATAACTTCTGAGTTATGGCTTTCATAATTTATTTTCAAATATTTTGCAAGTTTACTAGCCTCATCGGAAACCCCTACACGCATCAATCCGGCAATAAGACCAATCAATTCCTCTTCTGACAAATTGTATTTTTTTTCAACGAGCACCAATAACTCTTGTTTATTTGAGAAAAGTTCGAGAACAACAGCTTTGCTGTAGTTACCGGAAATGCTATAAGCCATAAGCCTATTTCTGGCTTCCACTTCCCCTTCTTGAATAAGTGATGCTCTCAATGCCAAAGAAATAGCAAAGTCTTTGATCATCAAGTCATTGGATGAGGAGATTATTCTTTGCAAGTTACCTAAATCAACTTGGCTATTTGCATCATCAATGAGATCGCACCTTACATCAATTAAATTTAACAACCAGTGTACTTCATCACTCAGGTTAGTTATGCTTGATATGAAGTTCAATTTATCTCGAGCATCATCCGTATTTCTATTTGAAACAAGTTTGAGAATTTCTTGAATGGGTAACTTCAAGTCGCCAGGAATTACAGTGCTCTTTCCAATATAGAAATTTGCGTTTTCAATATTGTAGTCAATTTTACCTCCTAACACATTATCACCGTCACCATAATGTGTTTGAGTAGTATTTTCCATGTCCTACTTACCTGGATTAATGATTTTATTGCCACCTACATTATCACCTGAACCAAAATGAGTTTGGTTTATCGTTGATTTGGAAGTTTCAGGTATATTTTTAAGGATTTCGACAATATCGGGTTGGTTGTTCAACTCTTTCTCGATGGCCTTCTCGCTCATATCTTCATTTAAGCCAAGCTTTTCTAGCTTCTGAGCCAATATCTCAGCATGTTCGTCATTGGTGATAAATTCAGTTAACTTATTTTTAATACCATCTTTAGTAAAGGACAATCCTTTAACGAAGAGATCATATATTGCTCTGGCAAGAAGTGCTGTGGTAAGTGCGGTCATTTCTATATCCTCTTTCACAAATATCTAAGTAGGTGGTTCTAGAAAAATAATTTTAACTTGATTTACGATTTAAGCAATTTTTTACTATCAGTAATAATGACTCATGACAACCTACAGAAGCATTAATTTCACATAGGATGCATAGAGTGGTAGTGAAACTATCAGATAGTAGCAACTGTCTAGACGTCTAGTCTTGTAGATAGGCTTCATGCCTTCGTTCTACCAGGAGATTCATGCTAGGAATTAAGTTGTTATGGGTAATAGTAGGGGGAGTATGGCACCTCCAGCCTACGGTAGAGCAAACGAGTTTTCGAGGGGATTACTGCACTAAGTCACCTGAATGGGGTGAAACGTCCGCTTCTGGCACACAGCAGACAAAACACCTGACGCTGAAGGTCTGACGAGAGCGAGGAGCCGACCTTTCATTCATGGTGGCTATATGTTTTCATTGTGTTAAATACAACATTCTCGAAGCGCCTTGACTGGCAATACAGTAGAGCGTCAATGACTATCAAAAATCTATGGATCTAAACCTTCTTGGGTTTATGCCAGCACTACTCCCTGTTGCACTGTCCCCCGGAGCAAGCTTCACTGTTGTTATGAGCGGTGCTCTGGCAGGCGGTCACAAAGGATTGTTCAGGACTCTTGCCGGAACAGCTTTGGGCATTTATACCCACGCAGTTCTCATAGGGTTTGGTATTACCGCTGTGCTCATATCTTCTCCAGCAATTTTTGCTGTGTTGAAATTTTTCGGAACTGCCTATCTGCTCTGGTTAGGAGCGATGCTTATACGCAACGGCATAAGGGCAAACCCAGAAGGGTTTGCTGATACGAAGCATTCGGTGACTTTAAGAGAGGCCTGGATAGCGAATGTTTTGAATCCTAAAGCCATCATTTTCTATCTGACAGTCGTTTCGCAGTTCGCAGGGGTACAGGGAGGTGTTTGCAACTATCTGACACTGGCATCAGTACATGTAGTCGTTATGAGCGTTTGGCTTTACGCTGTTAGCCAAACACTGATCTTTTCAGTAAAAAAAACCAACCCATTAATGCTCAAAAAATACGTCAACATTGCGGGCGGGATGTTGCTAATTGCTTTTTCTCTGCACAGCCTGATCCCGTAATTCATCACCTATAGCGACAACGTCCGCTCTTGGCCGATTTCTGCTTGTCACGACCGACAGCTATGGCCGACTGTCGCCGGTCAAGCCAGCGGCCTTGTCGCTATTTAGGAGCCATTTGGTGTGGAGTGCAAGAATTTACCGCCTTTAGCTTCAACTACCGAGCGAACGGCCCCGGCGTCTGATTTCGAGCCGATAAATGCAAGTTGTAATTTAGGAAGCATAGTTGATGTGTTACTTAAAGCTGCAATGGCTGAGTTAGCTGCAAAAGAACTATTAGTTACTAAATGGAATATAGAGCGCCAGGCGGCGCTCGGTCTTGCGGGGTTTTTCTCTGCCTGAATATTTTTCATGACCCTTTCGCCTATGGCGGTCGCGACAAAAAGAGCGATTTCGGATTTGGGAAATTGTCTATTGGCTCACACAATCGCATACTATCCGCCCTGTAAGACCGCCACGCGCGGCCTGCTGCTTTGATTGCCTTCCGGTCACCCTGACCAATTTACAAGGATTTTTGGCTATGTTTTCTTTCTTACGCATAAAGCTGTCGCTGCTGGCTTTAGGCCTGAGCTGCGCCGGTATGGGCCATGCGCTGGCGGCCACTGCGCCGCTTCCCCCGATGGGCAAAATTGCCAGTCAGCAAATTCGTCATATCGCCACCTATTTTCCGGGGCGGATGGCAGGCAGTCCGGCGGAGCTGATCGCCGCCGAATATCTGAATCAGCAATTTACTAAATTCGGTTACCAGAGCAATCTGCGCGGTTTCGATACCCGTTATCTCTACACCAGCAACGACGGCAAGCAGGACTGGCACACCCTTCATGCCACATCGGTGATCGCCGCGCGCGCCGGTGAAGTGCCACAGCAAATCATTGTGATGGCCCATTTCGACACCTATATGCCGCAAAGTGACGCCGACACCAATCACAACCTTGGCGGCCTGACGTTGCAGGGTGTCGATGACAATGCGTCCGGCATCGGCGTGATGATGGAGCTGGCCGAGCGGATGGAAGCCATCCCGACGCATTACAGCCTGCGTTTTGTCGCGCTGAGTGCCGAAGAAACCGGGGCGAAAGGCGCAGAAGATTTTATCAAGCGGATGAGTGCCGAAGAGAAGAAAAATACGCTGCTGGTGATCAATCTGGATTCACTGATCACCGGCGATAAGTTGTATTTCAACAGCGGGGTGAACACCTCGGCGGCGGTGGCTAAACTGACCCGCGTGCGGGCAATTAATATTGCCCACAGTCTGGGGATCCCGGCGGAAAGTCATGCAGGGGCACATTGTTGTGAAGGTTTACAGGCGCTGGACGATGCGCGTCTGCCGCTGCTGAATGTCACTGCCACCAATTACGCACTGGGTAAAAAAGACGGCGTCCAGCAACGGGCGATCAGCAGCCATTTCCCGCTGGGCACTGCACGGTATCAGAGCCAGTTTGATAATTTGCAATATCTCGACAGCGTGTTACCGGGGCGCATCGACAAGCGCGCCAGAGACAGTGTGAAAGTATTGTTCCCGCTGCTGAAAGCGCTGGCGAAACCGGCCAAACACGCCTGACTTTTTACTGGCCGTGCAATTGAAAACGGACGCGATAAGCGTCCGTTTTTTTATTGGGAAAGATGCAGCGAAGGATTATTCGTGCAGGCCGCATTCACGTTTCAGACCAAAGAAGCGCGTGTCTTCTTCCTTCATCCCTTCTTCCCACTTTTTCGTGGTATGGGTGTCACCCACGGAAAGATAGCCCTGATCCCAGAGCGGGTGATAACTCAGACCGTTGTCTTTCAGATATTGGAAAATCTGACGATTGTCCCAGTCGATAATCGGCAGGAGCTTAAACACCCCGCGCTGAACGGCCAGCACCGGCAGATGCGCACGGCTGCCAGACTGCTCACGGCGCAGACCCGCGAACCAGGTCTGCACGCCGAGTTGCTCAATCGCACGGTTCATCGGCTCAACTTTGTTGATCTGATTGTACTGTTCGATCCCTTCCACGCCCTGTTCCCAAAGCTTACCGTAGCGCGCTTCCTGCCACGCGGGTGACTGTTCTGCGCGGAACACCTGCAGATTCAGGTTCAGCTGTTCAGTGAGCGTATCGATGAACTGATAAGTTTCCGGAAACAGATAACCGGTATCGGTAAGGATCACCGGAATATCGGATTTCTGCTGAGTCACCAGATGCAGACAAACTGCCGCCTGAATGCCGAAACTGGAGGAAAGCGCGAATTCGCCGGGCATGTTTTCCAGCGCCCATTGCACACGCTCCTGTGCCGACAGCTTTTCGAGGCTGACGTTAATTTCCGCCAGCGCCATCGCCTGCCCGGATTTCGGTAACTCATTCAATTGCGCAAGACTGAGTAAACTCATAGCGTCTCCGATAAGTCGTCGTGCTTAATCGTAAAAATCACGAGCCGGATCGAGCACCGGCCTGATGATGCCTGCGCGGATCACAAAGTCGCCGAAGCCTTCGTTTGTTTCGCGCTCTTTTGCCCAGCGACCCACCAGCTCATCGATGATGCTCAGGATCTCTGTATCAGAAATATTTTCGCGGTACATACGCGGAATGCGCGTACCCGCACGGTTGCCGCCAAGATGCAGGTTGTAGCGGTTCATCGCTTTGCCGACTAAACCGATCTCAGCCAGCAATGCCCGCCCGCAACCGTTAGGGCACCCGGTGACGCGCAGAACGATATGTTCATCGCCTACGCCGTGGCCATGCATGATACCTTCGACTTTGGTCACAAATTCCGGCAGGAAGCGTTCTGCTTCTGCCATCGCCAGCGGACAGGTCGGATAAGACACGCAGGCCATCGAGTTTTTGCGCTGCTCGGTGACGCCGTCGTCGATCAGGCCGTGATTACGCGCCAGCGTTTCGATCGCGTCTTTGTCTTTTTCCGAAACACCCGCCACGATCAGGTTCTGGTTAGCAGTAAGCCTGAAATCGCCTTTATGGATCTTAGCAATTTCTGCCAGACCGGTTTTCAGCGGCTTGCCCGGATAATCGAGAATACGGCCATTTTCGATAAACAGCGTCAGGTGCCATTGTTTGTCGATGCCTTTTACCCAACCGATGCGATCGCCGCGACCGGTGAATTCATAAGGGCGGATATCCGCAAACTGAATCCCGGCGCGTTTTTCAACTTCGGCTTTGAATACCGGCACACCCACGCGTTCCAGGGTGTATTTGGTTTTGGCGTTTTTACGGTTAGTACGGTTGCCCCAGTCGCGCTGCGTAGTGACCACCGCTTCGGCCACGGCCAGCGTATTCTCCAGCGGAATAAAGCCCAGCTCGCTGGCGGTGCGTGCGTATGTGGCTTTATCGCCGTGTGCGATAGAAAGCCCGCCGCCGACCAGCACGTTGAAGCCGACCAGTTTGCCGTTGTCGGCAATTGCCACGAAGTTCAGATCGTTAGCGTGAAGATCCACGTCATTTTGCGGCGGGATCACCACGGTGGTTTTGAATTTACGCGGTAAATACGTTGCACCGAGGATCGGCTCTTCGTCGGTAGTTTCGACTTTTTCCTGATCCAGCCACACTTCGGCATAAGCCCGCGTGCGCGGCAGCAGGTGTTCGGAGATTTTCTTCGCCCACTGATACGCTTCCTGATGCAGTTCTGACTCCACCGGATTCGACGTACACAACACGTTACGGTTAACGTCGTTGGCGGTCGCCAGCGCATCCAGACCCAACTTGTTCAGCAGCTGATGCACGGGTTTGACGTTCGGCTTGAGAATGCCGTGGAACTGGAATGTCTGACGGTTCGTGATACGGATGCTGCCGTAAATCGTGCTGTCATCGGCGAATTTGTCGATGCCAAGCCACTGCGCAGGCGTCATCACACCGCCTGGCAAACGGCAGCGCAGCATCATGGCATGACGCGGCTCCAGTTTTTGCTCGGCACGTTCGGCACGGATATCACGGTCATCCTGCTGATACATGCCGTGGAAACGGATTAACAGGAAGTTGTCACCGTTAAAACCGCCAGTCAGGCCGTCTTTTAAATCTTCAGTGATGGTTCCGCGCAGGAAATTGCTTTCCTTTTTCAGGCGCTCGGCGTCAGCCAGCGGGGCGTCGACGATTAACGGGCCCGGACCGGGATTGAGTTCACTCCACAACTTATTGCTCATAAGGTTTTCGCTCATTGCTCAAATTCGTTAATACACGTCGCGCTGATAACGGCGATCCAGGCGCAGCTCACTGAGGTATTCGTCGGCGGTTTCCAGATCCATCACGCCATATTCAGCGATGATCTCCAGCAACGCCTGCTCGACGTCCTTCGCCATACGGTTAGCGTCGCCGCAGACATACACGTGCGCGCCTTCCTGCAACCATTGCCAGACTTCCGCGCCTTGCTCGCGCAGTTTGTCCTGTACGTAAACTTTTTCAGCCTGATCGCGTGACCATGCCAGAGAGATATGGGTCAGCAGGCCGTCTTTCACATAACGCTGCCATTCCACCTGATAGAGAAAATCGTCGGTAAAGTGCGGGTTACCGAAGAACAGCCAGTTTTTGCCAGTGGCGCCATCGTTATCGCGCTGCTGAATAAAGGCGCGGAACGGCGCGATGCCGGTACCCGGACCAATCATAATGACCGGCGTTTCAGGATTAGCTGGCAGGCGGAAGTTGTCGTTGTGCTCGATAAACACTTTCAGTTCACCATCTTCTTCCAGACGATCCGCCAGGTAACCGGATGCACCGCCAGAACGCGGACGGCCATCGATATCGTAGCGCACCACGCCAACGGTAATATGGACTTCAGATTCGGTTTCCGCCTGCGAAGAGGCAATGGAATAGAGGCGCGGCGTCAGCGGACGCAGTAAATCCACCAGCTGTTGAGCATCCAGCTCAGTCGGCGCGCGACGCACCATATCGACGAACGGCACGGTCTGCGCGTAGTGCTGAAGCGCAGATTTGTCCGCCAGTAAACCGGTCAGCTGTTCATCACGACACAGACCGGCGTATTTCTCAATGATAGGCGTAGTGTTCTGGGTCAGTTCAATGTGGTGTTGCAGGGCGTCTGAAAGCGACAGTTTTTTATCATTCACTTCAACGGTTTCATCGCCTTTCAGCCACAACAGCTCGACGATTTCCTGCACCAGCTGCGGATCGTTTTCAAACCAGATGCCCAGCGCATCGCCTGGCTGGTAGCGCAAACCGGAATCACCCAGATCAATTTCCAGATGACGGACGTCTTTATCAGAATCCCGACCGGTAATTTTCTGGTTTACCGCGAGGGTCGCCGTCAGCGGCAATTCTTTGGTGTAAGGGCTGCTGTCGACCTGATTCACACTGCCCGCCAGCGTCGGTGCAGCCTGTGCAGAAACGTCAGCCGGTACGCGCTGTTTCAGTACATCGACTATGCGCTTGCGCCACGCCTGCGCCACGTCTTTGTACTCAACGTCGGCATCCACGCGGTCTAACAACCGCTCCGCGCCCAGCTCCCCCAGACGGGTATCAAAGTCTTTACCGGCCTGACAGAAGAATTCGTAAGACGTATCGCCCAGTGCAAATACCGCAAAGGCGGTATCTTTCATTTGCGGCGCTTTTTTGGATTGCAGGAATTTATGCAGCGCGACGGCTTCTTCCGCCTGCTCGCCTTCGCCTTGCGTGGAGGCCACGATCAGCAGCAGTTTTTCCTGTCCAATTTGCTTGAATTTGTAGTCACCGGCGTTCACCAGATTGACGTTCAGCTTCGCGGCGATCAAATCGTCACGCAGTTGCTCGGCAACGCGGCGGGCATTGCCGGTTTGCGATGCGGAGATCAAGGTGATCGACGCCGCTGCCGGGGCGGAAACCGGCGCAGAAACCACGTCAGGTTGCTGGTTTACCCTTCCCCAGAAATAACCGGAGAGCCAGGCCATCTGAGTGGGTGAGAAGTCACCCGTCGCCGATTGAAGGCGGGTCATTTGCTCGGGGGTCAGCGGGAGCAGTGAATTTGGAGGAGCCTGAGTCGTCATCGCGGTACGAATTCCCTTATGCAGAAGCCAGTCATCAATCCGGCCTTTTACGCTTTTCGCGCCCTTTGCGGTTCAACGAGCGCGCAGGAAAGACCTTTATTGTTTGTAAGGTTAACGAGGCGGATGATAACAATTAAAGAAGTGATGGAAATAATAAATAACCAAAAGGACTAAGAGCATTTAGAGGTAAGTTCTAGCGGAAAAACTGGTAAGTGAAGATTTTTATCGCACTGAAATCGCTAAAAAAATTCCCGCACACTTTTCAGGCCCTCAGCAAAGTGCCGGATAGATAAAGAAAAACCCCGCCAAAGCGGGGTGATGAATTTTTCTCATAAACCGCACATCAGAGATGGAAGGCGTTGTGCTGCTCGAACCAGGCAAACTGTCCGGCGGCGAAAACCGACATCTTACTGCCGCTGTGCCCGACGTCAGAGAGATCAACAAAGTGCCAGTTAAATGGCGTGTTATTTTGCTCAGCCCGTTGCTGGGAAGTCGTGAAATAGCTCTCGGCGCGATCCAGACGGTTGGCACCCTGCGCCATGGCCTGCTTGGATTTACGTAACAGATGATTTTCCGGATCGTCATCTTCTGCACCCACAGCAATCAGCACCGGTTTGGCGAAGTAATCGTCCAGTTGCTGCTGACTGACCGCGACCGGTGCCTCACGCAGGCCGTAGGGCCAGCGCTGATCGGTATCGGGCAGAGTCCACCACCCGGCCGCCGCGCACACCGCCGCTTTGACATTGGGCTGCGGTAACAACGTCAGCATACGGTGTACAAACTGGCAGCCCGCACTGTTGCCAAACAGATAGTATTGCTTCTGGCTGGTCACACCCTGCTTTTGCAGCGTGGTAAAAATGTTGTCAACAATACTGAATGCCCATTGGGATTTCGGCTGGCGGTGGTGGGTTTTGCTGTCCACCAGATTACCGAGGTTGTAACCCGCTGCACCCGGAAAATCCTGCTCGCTGAAATGCGGCACCACAACCCGCAAATGATACTGATCGGCCACGGTCATCCAGTCATTACGATACGTGGCCGCATTGCGATCGACACCGGTCATGACCATCACGACAGGCGTGGTTTCGTCTGCACCGGCGGGCTGATAGGTGAAAACTTCCAGCGTCTTTTTGCTTTGCGCCAGAGGAATATGCATCACGCCAGCGCCCGGCGGAAACGTCACTGACACTTTCGCCGCCACCGGCGCTTTCACCTCGGGGTGAACGGTTTTCGCCACCGCGGGCGCAGGAACCTGTTCGGGCGAGGCGGTTTGTGCCTGAACGCCAGCAGAGATAAACAGCGCCAGGACAGCGCAACGAAGCACAGTAATCATTCACTATCTCAACAGGTTAGTTTCTACCGGCTCACTGTATGCCAGTAACGCTGGCAGTGTAAAGGCAGTAAAAGTCAGGATTTGGTGAAGAAAAGCGCAGTGAAGTCATGGCACGCAGGGCGGTATTCCGGTACTATGCCGCGTTTTTTCGAGCAACGAGACTGCCTCATGACCACCACATTATTTAAAGATTTTCAGTTCGAAGCCGCCCACCATTTACCGCATGTGCCTGCCGGGCATAAATGCGGACGGTTGCACGGCCACTCTTTCACCGTGCGTTTAGAAATCACCGGTGAAGTGGATCCGTATACCGGCTGGGTAATGGATTTCGCCGATCTGAAAGCCGCGTTCAATCCAACGCTGGAACGTCTCGATCACTACAATCTGAACGATATTCCGGGATTAGAAAACCCGACCAGCGAAGTGCTGGCCGCGTGGATCTGGAACGAGATGAAACCGAAGTTACCTTTGCTCAGCGCCGTGCGAGTGAAAGAAACCTGCACTGCGGGCTGCGTTTACCGCGGCGAATAAACATCGCACGTTATGCGATGTTTAAGTATTTGTGCGTCTGCATCGACAGCCGCCAGTTCCTTGCAATGCAGGTCGCGATGCAAAGTCTGGTGGCTTCTTCTTTTTGGCTGATCGGTTGCAGGGCGATAATTCGCGCTTTGCTGTCAGTCAGTGTTTCCAGCAACGTATCCAGAGCGTCGATATCACGCTGACGCGCCACCGGATGTTTCACTTCATCAGCACGTTTCAGTGCCTGCGGCAGAATGTCATAGCCTCCGCGCATATTCACTTTTGGCGAAACGGTCACCCAGGTGTTCACCGAACAACGCACTTCATGCGTGCCGCTGGTTTCAATCTGGCAGCTGAACCCGTTCTTCTCGAGCAGCATCGTCAATGGCATCAGATCATGAATACACGGCTCGCCGCCGGTGATCACGATATGGCGGGCGGTGTAGCCCTGCTGCACAATGATGTCCAGCAACTGCTCGGAGGTCGCATTGCCCCATGCATCGCTCTCTTCCGTTTTGACCAGAATGCGCTGCATATCGACTTCCCGATCGGCAATTTTATCCCAGGTGTGTTTGGTGTCGCACCAGCTGCACCCCACCGGACAGCCTTGCAGGCGTACAAAAATCGCCGGCACGCCGGTAAAATAACCTTCCCCTTGCAGGGTTTCGAACATCTCATTTATCGGGTACTGCATCTTTTTCTCAGTCATCTCTAAAAAATCAGCGCGCATTATCACAGATAAGACCTGTGGGACCAAACCTGAGCTGTAAATGAGTATGGCAGATTTCTGTTGCGGGACCTTTCAGGCATAAAAAAACCCGCCGAAGCGGGTTTTTAGAAAGAGTTTACAGCGCAGTAATTACTGGCCTTTCACTTCTTTCAGACCGTTGAACGGTGCAGGTGTGCCTTGTGCAGCCAGCGCTTCTTCGATACGGATCAGCTGGTTGTATTTAGCAACACGGTCAGAACGGCTCATAGAACCTGTTTTGATCTGGCCGGCAGCAGTACCTACAGCCAGGTCAGCGATGGTTGCATCTTCAGTTTCGCCTGAACGGTGAGAGATAACGGCAGTGTAGCCCGCGTCTTTCGCCATTTTGATCGCAGCCAGAGTTTCGGTCAGTGAACCGATCTGGTTGAATTTGATCAGGATGGAGTTAACGATGCCTTTATCGATACCTTCTTTCAGGATCTTGGTGTTGGTAACGAACAGGTCGTCGCCCACCAGCTGGATTTTGTCGCCCAGCACTTTAGTCTGGTATGCGAAACCATCCCAGTCAGATTCGTCCAGACCGTCTTCGATAGAAACGATTGGGTATTGTTTGGTCAGGTCTTCCAGGAAGTGAGTGAACTCTTCAGAAGTGAAGGCTTTGTTGCCTTCGCCAGCCAGAACGTATTTGCCATCTTTGTAGAATTCAGATGCTGCGCAGTCCATCGCCAGAGTGATGTCTTTGCCCAGTTCGTAGCCTGCTGCTTTAACCGCTTCCGCGATCACAGACAGTGCTTCTGCGTTAGAACCCAGGTTTGGCGCATAGCCACCTTCGTCACCAACAGCAGTACCCATGCCTTTAGATTTCAAAACTTTAGCCAGGGTGTGGAAAACTTCAGAACCCATACGGATGGCTTCTTTCAGCGTTTTCGCGCCAACAGGCTGGATCATGAACTCTTGAATATCAACGTTGTTATCAGCGTGTTCGCCGCCGTTGATGATGTTCATCATAGGCAGTGGCATAGAATATTTGCCTGGGGTGCCGTTCAGTTCTGCGATGTGAGCGTACAGTGGCAGACCTTTAGAGGCAGCCGCCGCTTTAGCAGCAGCCAGGGAAACAGCCAGAATCGCGTTAGCACCGAACTGAGATTTGTTCTCAGTACCGTCAAGATCGATCATGATCTTGTCGATGTTAGCCTGGTCTTTCGCGTCTTTACCCATTACTGCCTGAGCAATTGGACCGTTAACAGCAGCAACGGCTTTCAGTACGCCTTTGCCCAGGAAACGGGATTTGTCACCGTCACGCAGTTCCAGCGCTTCGCGGGAACCAGTAGAAGCACCAGATGGTGCAGCAGCCAGACCAACGAAACCGCCTTCCAGATGAACTTCAGCTTCTACGGTCGGGTTACCACGGGAGTCGATGATTTCACGACCGATGACTTTAACGATTTTGGACATTAGGATTTCCTCAGTACAAGTTAACTAAAGCTTCGGACAAGTGATCCCAGGCAGTCTGCCCCGCACCACTTCCCCGGTATTTTATTTTACCTGACGCTTCTGATACTCACCGGCAGCCTTCACGAAGCCTGCAAACAGCGGATGACCATCACGCGGCGTAGACGTAAATTCTGGATGGAACTGGCAAGCCACAAACCATGGATGATTTGGCAGCTCGATGATTTCCACCAGTTGCTTATCGCCAGAGCGACCGGCTACGCGTAAACCTGCGGCTTCGATAGGTTTGAGCAGCATATTGTTTACTTCGTAACGGTGACGATGACGTTCAACTATTGTTGGTTCGCCGTACATCTCACGAACCAGGCTGCCATCGCTCAGGTGACATTGCTGCCCGCCAACGCGCATGGTGCCGCCTAAATCACTGTCTTCGGTACGTACTTCAACGTTACCGTCTTCATCTCGCCATTCGGTGATCAGCGCCACCACAGGGAATTTACAGTCTGGCACAAATTCAGTGGAGTTGGCATTTTCCATACCCACCACATTGCGGGCGAACTCCATCAGTGCCACCTGCATACCCAGACAAATGCCCAGATAAGGAATGTTGTTTTCACGCGCATAACGGGCGGTGGCCACTTTGCCTTCAACACCACGGTAACCGAAGCCACCCGGGATAAGGATAGCGTCCAGGCCTTTGAGCACTTCAACACCACGGGTTTCGACATCCTGAGAGTCGATAAGTTTAATGTTCACGGTCAGACGATTTTTCAGGCCGCCGTGTTTGAGCGCTTCAATCACAGACTTATAGGCGTCTGGCAGCTCAATATACTTACCGACCATCCCGATGGTGACTTCACCACCCGGGTTCGCTTCTTCGTAAACCACCTGCTCCCACTCGGAAAGATTCGCTTCCGGCGCATTCAGGTTAAAACGCTTACAAATATAGTCGTCCAGACCCTGAGATTTCAAGAGGGCCGGGATTTTATAAATGGAATCAACATCTTTAAGAGAAATAACCGCTTTTTCTGGCACGTTACAGAACAGAGCGATTTTCGCACGTTCGTTCGCAGGTACTGCGCGATCGGAACGGCAAATCAGCACGTCAGGCTGGATCCCGATGGACAGCAGCTCTTTGACGGAGTGCTGAGTCGGTTTGGTTTTGACTTCACCGGCAGCCGCCATGTACGGCACCAGCGTCAGATGCATATACAGCGTGTGCTCACGGCCCACGTCAACGGCCATCTGACGAATCGCTTCCAGGAATGGCAGGGATTCGATATCACCCACGGTACCGCCGATTTCCACCAGCACCACATCATGGCCTTCGCCGCCTTCGATGATGCGTTCTTTGATGTTATTGGTAATGTGCGGGATAACCTGAATGGTCGCGCCGAGATAGTCGCCGCGGCGCTCTTTGCGCAGCACGTCGGAATAAATACGGCCAGTGGTGAAGTTGTTACGACGGGTCATTTTGGTACGAATGAAGCGCTCGTAGTGACCAAGGTCCAGATCCGTTTCAGCGCCATCTTCGGTAACGAAGACTTCGCCGTGTTGGGTCGGGCTCATGGTACCGGGATCCACGTTGATATACGGGTCCAGTTTCATCATAGTCACGTTGAGGCCACGGGCTTCGAGAATAGCCGCCAGAGAGGCTGCGGCAATGCCTTTACCCAGAGAGGATACGACCCCGCCGGTCACAAAAATATAATTAGTTGTCATGCTGAACCTGAGAGGTTAGGTTTAAAGATGATGGAGTAACCAAGACGGGAAAACAGTATACCGGAACCTTGTGTGCGCCACAAATAAACGTTTTGCTGCCCATCATCGTTTTCCTCAGCGTCAGTTCAGAAGAGTTAATCCTGCAGGTCACATTCTCTCAGTCTTTCAAAAACAACCAGTTAGCGATTAAAATTGTGTGGTGACTCTCATCCATCCGTAAAACATCTTAGATTTCAGTTTGTTGTACTTTAATGCTCTCAGATCAGGCTTTTATCTGCCGAATGCCGTTGAGCTTAACCGTTTCAGCAACGGCAGATCTTGTCGCCGATCAAAGTCAGAGCACAGGTTTTACCGCTTCACCCTGCTTTACCTGCTGCCACGCGGCTTCCATCTGCTCTAAGGTCGCGTCTTCCATGCTCAGCCCCTGCTCGCGGATGATGTTTTCAACCTGACGGAAACGACGCTCGAACTTACGGTTAGCGGCTTGCAGCGCATCTTCTGCTTTATGACCTAAATGGCGGGAAAGGTTAACCGTCGCGAACAGCAAATCGCCGATTTCCTCACCGAGTTTTTCTTCGTCGATCACCGCCTGACGCGCTTCAAACATCACTTCATCGATTTCTTCATAGACTTTATCCAGCACCGGGCCGAGCGTGGTCCAGTCGAAGCCTACATTTGAGCAACGCTTCTGAATTTTGTGCGCTTTCATCAGCGCAGGCAGTGCGGATGGAATATCGTCGAGCGCCGAATGCAGTGATTTGTCCGCCCGCTCCAGCGCCTTGCGCGCTTCCCATTTCACCAGAACATCTTTGCTGCTGGCGTCTTTTGACCATGCAGCCTCATCACCAAAGATTTGCGGATGACGGCGCTCGAGTTTATCCGAGATTGCGTTGCAGATATCGTCGAAACCAAACAGCCCCTGCTCGCTGCCCATTTGGGCGTAAAACACCACCTGAAACAGCAAATCGCCCAGTTCATCACGCACCTCGTCATAATCTTTGCGCGCGATGGCATCCAGCACTTCGTAAGTTTCTTCCAGCGTATACGGGGCGATAGTCTCGAAGGTTTGTTCTTTATCCCACGGGCAACCTGCCGCCGGGTCGCGCAGGGTTTTCATGATGGTGAGTAAGCGTTGCAGGGGTGATTCGGTCATGAGATCTGTCCGTTTTAAAAAGGGGTATGCCAAAGCAGGAATGAAAAAGGCCCGACGGGCGGGCCTTTACGTTTATACGATCAGTTGCCGTGCAGGCGTTTGGCGTCGATGACATCCGGCAGCTGGTTCAGTTTGGCGATCACGCGCCCCAGAACCTGCGGATTGTAGATCTCGATATCCATGTCGATGGTCGCCAGTTGTTGCTTGGTATCACTGCGGCTGGCGACGCCAAGCACGTTCACCTTCTCGTTGGCAAGAATGGTGGTGATGTCACGCAGCAGGCCGCTGCGATCGTTCGCCACGACGCGCACAACCAGAGAATAGCCGCTGGAGTAGCTTTCGCCCCAGACGGCGTCAACCACGCGCTCAGGGGCGTTCAGACGCAAATCTTCCAGCTGATCACAATCGGCGCGGTGGATAGAAATCCCCCGTCCCTGTGTGATGTAGCCGACGATTTCGTCGCCCGGAATCGGCTGGCAGCAGCGCGCAATGTGGTGCATCAGATTGCCCACGCCTTCCACCACCACGCGTCCGTTATCTTTACTGCCGTTACGTTGTGGAGCCGGTGTGGTTTTCTGCGTCAGCTGACGCATCGCCTCTTTATCCAGCTCTTCCGCACTCGGCTTTTTCAGCTGCGATTGCAGGAAGTTGACCATCTGATTGATGCGGATATCGCCGTTGCCAATGGCGGCCAGCACTTCGTCCAGCGAATTGACGTTATAGCGCGGCAGCAGCAGTTTCTCGGCATCTTTGATGCTGATATCCATACGGTCCAGTTCGTCGTCGAGGATCTGCTTACCGGCAATAATATTTTTGTCGCGATCCTGTTTACGGAACCAGTTTTGGATCTTCGACCGCCCGCGGCTGGTCGTCACGTAACCGAGGCTCGGGTTCAGCCAGTCACGGCTTGGGTTCGCATGCTTCTGGGTGATGATTTCAATCTGATCGCCCATCTGCAACTGATAGGTAAACGGCACAATGCGCCCGCCGATTTTTGCCCCGATACAGCGGTGCCCGACATCACTGTGGATGTGATACGCAAAATCGAGCGGTGTGGAGCCCATTGGCAGGTCGATGACATCGCCTTTTGGCGTAAACACGTAAACGCGATCATCAAAGACCTGGCTGCGAACTTCGTCGAGCATTTCGCCCGAATCAGCCATCTCTTCCTGCCACGCGATAAGTTTACGCAGCCACGCAATGCGGCCTTCGTAGCCACCGCTGCGACCACCCACCACGGCGGTGCCTTCTTTGTATTTCCAGTGCGCCGCGACGCCCAGTTCGGCATCTTCATGCATCTGGCGGGTACGGATCTGCACTTCCAGCGTTTTACCGCGCGGCCCTAACACCACGGTGTGAATCGACTGATAACCGTTCGGTTTCGGGTTGGCGACGTAATCGTCGAACTCATCCGGCAGATGGCGGAAATGGGTGTGCACAATCCCTAACGCGGCGTAGCAATCCTGTAAACGTTCCACCACGATGCGCACGGCGCGCACGTCGAACAGTTCGTCAAAGGACAGGGATTTTTTCTGCATCTTGCGCCAGATGCTGTAGATGTGTTTTGGCCGACCATAGACATCAACTTTGATGCCTTCTTCGCCCATCGCATTTTTCACGGTGGACACAAAATCATCGATGTACTGTTCACGGTCGATACGACGCTCATGCAACAGTTTGGCAATGCGTTTGTATTCATCAGGATGCAGATAGCGGAAACAGAAATCTTCCAGCTCCCATTTGAGCTGGCCGATACCGAGGCGGTTAGCCAGCGGCGCATAGATGTTGGTACATTCTTTTGCCGCCAGTACGCGCTCTTCTTCCGGCGCGTCTTTCACTTCACGCAGATGCGCGATACGTTCGGCAAGTTTCAGCACCACGCAGCGGAAATCTTCCACCATCGCCAGCAGCATACGGCGGACGTTGTCCACCTGCTCGGAGGCCATGGAGTCATTTTGCGTGGCTTTCAGCTGGCGGATGGCATCCATATCACGCACGCCGTGCACCAGATCGGTAATGCCTTTACCGAACTGCTCTGTCAGCGTGTTTTCATCAATGATGCCATCATCGACCAGCGGGAACAGCAGCGCGGCGCGCATACTGTCGTTGTCCATACTGAGGGTCGAGAGGATTTCCACCATCTCAAGACCGCGCCACAATAAGAGCGACGCGTCCGGATGGCCCTGCGTTTGCTGCTCGCAGTAGCGCCAGGTTTCGGCTAAACGGTCACATGACTGCTGGCTGGACAGCCCCAAACTGTTAATCCAGTCGTCGAGCGCAAACTCGCCAGCCGTGTTCAGATGTGCACTTCTTACCGCAACCATACCCTCTCCCTACGTGTCTGACACAACCCCGGTGTCAGATGGGTTGATAAACAGAGCCATCGATTCAAGGTGCCCGGTGTGCGGAAACATATCCAGCATACGAACCTGAGCCAACCGATAACCCGCCTCCAACAAAATTTTACTGTCCCGAGCCAATGTCGTGGGATTACAGGACACATACACCACGCGCTGCGGAGCAAGCTTTACGATATGCGCCATCACGCCCGCCGCACCACCCCGTGCAGGATCCAGCAAGACTTTATTGAAACCTTGCGCCGCCCAGGGTTGCTGACTGACGTCGTCCTCCAGATTTTCGTGGAAGAATGACGCATTTTCTAATCCGTTATTTCGGGCATTATCTTGCCCATTCGCCACCAGTGTAGCAACACCTTCAACTCCGACAACCCGCTTAGCTCTTTTTGCCAGCGGAAGGGTGAAATTTCCCATGCCGCAAAACAAATCCAGCACGCGATCTTCTGGCGTCAGCGCCAGCCATGCCAGCGCCTGTGCCACCATTTGCTGGTTCACGGCGTCATTAACCTGAATAAAATCACGCGGGCCAAAAGTCAGGTTAAGACCATCAATCTGATACGTTGGCGCTTCGCCGTGCAAACACTCCAGCGTCTCGCTGTCAGGTGCCAGAAACAGCGTTAACTGATGGTGCTGTGCAAACGCGATAAGACGCGCGCGATCCGCCTCGCTGAGCGGATCCAGATGGCGCAGCACCAGCAATGCGCCGTTATCGGCCAGCACCATTTCCAGATGCCCCAGCCGCTTCGCCGCCGTCAGTGACGCCAGACATTCCTGCACCGGCACCAGCAGTTGCTCAAGCTCCGGGCGAAGCACCGGACAGCGGGTGATCGCCACCAGATCGTTTGATCCTTCCTGACGAAAACCCATCACCAGCGGTCCGTTCCCCGGTTTTCGCCCTGGCTTCGCGCCGGCGATTTGTAATCCGAGACGCGCACGGCGCCGGTAACCGTATTGCGGACCGGCGATCACCGGTTGCTCTTCGGGCTGAATACCGGTTTCACGGGAGATCAGCCGTAACAGCGAGGCGGATTTGCTGCGCTGCTGTAATGCTTCACTGGCGTGCTGTTGCTGGCAGCCCCCGCAGACAGAATAGTGCGGACACGCCGGTTTTACCCGGTCGGCGCTGGTGGTCAGCAAACGTTTCAGTCGCCCTTTGGCGTACTTACTTTTATCTTCTGTTAAAATCACTTCCGCCTGCTCGCCGGGCAATACGCCACTGACAAACACGGCTTTACCGTTATGACGCGCGACACCCTGCCCGAAAGCATCAAGATCGGTGGCGGTCACAGTTATCGTTTGCCGGGTCGTCACACGGCGGTTCGGAGAGTAGAATTGAGCCATTATTGTCGATTGCACGCTGGTTTATTAAGCTTACTTTAGGTAATTCTCCCACATTGGAACCTCATGACCAAATATAGCCTTCGCGCACGGATGATGATCCTGATTCTGGCACCGACATTAATGATCGGTTTGCTGCTCAGCACCTTCTTTGTGGTTCACCGATACAACGAGTTGCAGAATCAGCTGATCGACGCCGGAGCCAGTATTATTGAACCCCTGGCCGTCGCGAGCGAATACGGAATGACGTTCCGGGAGCGTGAACCGGTGAAGCGCCTTATCAGCCGTCTGCACCGCAATCATTCGGACATTGTCCGCAGCATCAGCGTTTTTGATGGCGACAATAAGTTGTTCGCCAGCTCCAATTCCCTGCATGAAGGCAGCCCGCTGCAGGTCAAAAGCGTAAAAGATATTCCTGGCGAACTGACCCAGGCACGTTTCGGGGATTCGCTGATCCTGCGCACCCCGGTTCAGGCGGAGAATCATACCGAGGCAGATGATGACTCGTTCAGTTCGTCTCCTGAGCATACCCTGGGTTATATCGCCGTTGAGTTAGATCTCAGCTCGGTCCGGCTGGCGCAATATCAGGAAGCCTTTGTCTCGACCATGCTGTTATTGCTGTGTCTGGGCATTGCCACACTGTTCGCTTATCGCCTGATGCGCGACGTCACCGGACCTATCCGAAACATGGTCAACACCGTTGACCGCATCCGCCGCGGGCAACTCGACAGCCGTGTGGAAGGCAACATGCCCGGCGAACTGAGTATGCTAAAAAACGGCATCAACTCGATGGCGATGTCGCTGACGGCGTACCACGAAGAAGTGCAGCAGAATATCGATCAGGCCACGTCCGATCTGCGGGAAACGCTTGAGCAGATGGAAATCCAGAACGTCGAACTGGATCTGGCGAAAAAGCGCGCTCAGGAAGCGGCGCGTATCAAATCTGAATTCCTCGCCAACATGTCTCATGAGCTGCGTACCCCGCTCAACGGCGTGATTGGTTTCACCCGCCAGACGCTTAAAACTCCGCTGTCGCCAACGCAGGCTGATTATCTGCAAACCATTGAACGTTCAGCAAATAACCTGCTGACCATCATCAATGACGTTCTGGACTTCTCTAAGCTGGAAGCCGGTAAACTGGTGCTGGAGCACATTCCTTTCTCACTGCATGAGATGCTCGATGAAGTGGTGATCCTGCTGGCACATACCGCGCACGACAAAGGCCTCGAACTGACGCTCAACGTGCACAACAATGTGCCGGAGAACGTGCTGGGCGATCCGATGCGAATGCAGCAAGTTGTCACTAACTTGCTGGGAAATGCGATTAAGTTCACTGAATCCGGCAACATCGACATCAATGTCGAACTGCGTTCGCAGAACAATTTGCAGGTTGAACTGGAGGTGCAGATCCACGACACCGGCATCGGGATTTCAGAGCGGCAGCAGTCGCAACTTTTCCAGGCTTTCCGTCAGGCCGATGCCAGCATTTCGCGCCGCCACGGCGGCACCGGATTAGGCCTGGTGATCACCCAGCGTCTGGTCAAAGAGATGGGCGGCGACATCAGCTTCTACAGCCAGATCAACCGCGGTTCAACTTTCTGGTTCCACGTCACGCTCGAGCTGAATGAAAACCGCCATGTGACGCCGGTTTCCATGAGTTCCCTCGAAGGTAAACGTCTGGCCTATGTGGAAGCCAACCCGGCCGCCGCCAAGGCTACGATGGAAATTTTGCAGGCGACACCGCTTGAGGTCACGCATCGCACCTCCCTTGCCGCACTGCCGGACAACTACTACGACATGATGCTGTGCAGCATTCCGGTCAAACCAGAACAGACGCTGGCAGATTATGACGACCGGTTAAAACGCGTGCTGAGCATGACGCGGCACCTGCTGCTGGCGCTGCCAAGTCAGTTCCAGGTTGAGGCTGAAGAGCTCAAACGCCGCGGAGTGCAGGCGTGCCTGATCAAACCGATGTCCAGTATCCGCCTGCTGCCATTGTTGTTAAAAGAGCAACAACCGGCAGTGAGGATCCTCGGTTCAGATGAGACTAAAGCGGCACGACTGCCGCTCACGGCAATGGCGGTGGATGATAATCCGGCCAACCTCAAACTGATTGGTGCGCTGCTGGAAGAGCTGGTCGAAACCACCGTGCTGTGTCACAGCGGCGAAGAAGCGATTGAAGTGGCCCGTCACACTGATCTGGACATCATTTTGATGGACATCCAGATGCCGGATATAGATGGCATTCGTGCCAGCGAAATCATTCATCAGATGGCGCGCCATGCCAGCACGCCGGTAGTGGCGGTCACCGCCCACTCACTGAGCGGCGAACGTGAACAGCTTCTCAAATTGGGTATGGACGATTATCTGGCGAAACCTATCGACGAAGGCATGTTGAAAAACGTCCTGTCGCGCCATTACTCTCATCAGAATCAGCAGGATTCTCCGCTGCAAACGCAGGAAGATCTCGCGCCAAATAACACGCTCGACTGGCAACTGGCGTTAAGCCAGTCCGCCAATAAAGTTGCACTGGCGCAGGATTTACTGCAAATGCTGGTGGAATTCCTGCCACAGGTCGCCGTGCGTGTGGATGCCGTCGCCAGAGGTGAAACCGACGACGATATCCTCGCGCTCATCCATAAACTGCACGGCAGTTGCAGCTACAGCGGCGTCCCGCGCCTGAAACAGCTGTGCTATTACATCGAACAGCAACTGCGTCAGGGCGTTGGCGTGGAAACTCTGGAACCGGAATGGTTTGAACTGCTTGATGAGATTGAGAATGTGAAACGGGCTGCGGTGGCGTATTTACCGAGGTAGGTGAAGGTAAAGGGTTAAACGTTTCATACAAAACGCCCGGCAATGTCCGGGCGTTTTTACAGGTCGTCAACGTCTGTCAAAACCAGGTCGTCACTGCGCCGGTCACGTCCCACTGTTCATTCACCAGCAACAGCTGACGCCATTTGTCGAATGTCAGACAGGGATGACAAATGTCGAACACCAGCATGTCACCGACTTTCAGATCGGCATTTTCAGGGATCGACATAAACGCATGCTGATCCATCATCGCATAAACCTTCCAGTCTTCCGGTGCTGGTACGACGGTGGTATAGCCTGACTGTGTTGCACTGCGGGGACGGAAATGACCGGAGGCTTTCGGGTAGCCAGCGTCGTAGCCAGCGTCACGTTTGCCGAAAGCGATAATCGCCCGGCCCGGCTCCGGCAATGACTGCACGGCCGCCCAGACCTGCAAAGCGGGCTGTAAGCTGCTGTTCATTTCCCGTGCCACCGGATTACTGGTTTGCATTCTTTCCAGTGCAGCCTGATAGGCACCGACGTCATGCGTGACGTAACAACCTGAACGCAAAATCACATCCAGCTGATACCGTTTATCGCTGTCCAGATAGCGGCTCTCACGCGTTAACTCCTCCGCCACCACATCAAACCAGGCGGAACCTGCACCGGTTAATATCACCTGTTGTTCGGCGAATTCACCTGCCTGCGCCAGCGCTTCAGTACGCGCGACGACGTGGCGCAGAAATGCACGGATCGCCGCCTCGTCGTTGCTGACACCTTCATACAGCTCGACACCGATCAGCGCCAGAGACTGCGGCCAGCGTTTGATCGCGGCCAGCACGTCTGCTTCCTGTTCTGCGGTACGGATACCGGTACGCCCACCCTGAATACCGTACTCAAACATCATGCGTAACGTCAGTTGCTGGCTGGCGAAGTAATGGCCGAGGGCATCAACGTTGTCGGCAGAATCCACCACACAGGAAAATTCGAAATCAGGATCCTCACGCAGCAATCCGGCAATTATCGCCATATTGCCTTTGCCAATCAGCTGGTTCGCCATAATGACTTTGCGCACGCCGTGCTTAAAAGCGGCATTAACCTGCGGCGCGGTCGCCAGCGTGATGCCCCACGCGCCAAACTCCAGCTGCATCTTATACAGCTCCGGGCTCATGGTGGTTTTGCCGTGTGGCGCGAGTTTTAACTGATAACGCTGAATAAATTCACGCATCCACGAAAGATTGTGTTCGATTCTCTCCTCGAGCAGCACTGCCACCGGCAGGCTGACGTCCTCGCGCAGGATATTCCAGCCTTGCTGGCGAATATCGCCCATGCAGGCATCCGCGCTGAGTGGCCCTAAACCTTTAGTGTGTGTATTGACCGGTTGCTTCGAAAAATCAATCTCTGACATGGCTACGTTCCCGTTGCGATTTGATTCTAAAAACTAACGTAAAATCGTCGGGAATAAAACACAAAAACCGGCGCAGGCTGGGCCTGAACACCGGTTTTTTAATGACGCATTGTTGCTGATTTTTTACTGTAAATAAGCTTTCAGAGCTTTTGCGATAACTTAATGGTCGCGGCAATATTGCGTGCTGATTTACGCAGATTATCAGCGGCATTTTTCAGCGCATCTTCCAGCGTACACACACTGTAGAGCACGCTGAAAACCGCATCCAGCCCGTGTGCATACACCACATCAACATCTTTCGTCAGGCTGCCCGCAATGCCGATCACAGGTTTGTTATAACGCTTGGCGACCCGCGCCACGCCGATCGGCACCTTGCCGTTGATGCTCTGGCTGTCGATTCGTCCTTCACCGGTGATCACAAGCGTCGCATCTTTCACTAACGCATCCAGCCCCAGGGCATCGGTGACGATCTCGATGCCCTGACGCAATTCCGCGCCGCAGAATCCGTACAGTGCTGCGCCCATACCGCCGGCCGCGCCTGCGCCGGGAACGTGCTCAACATCGATACCCAGATCCTGTTTGATCACGCTGGCGTAATGATGCAGATAACCGTCGAGTTGCTCGATCATCTCAGGCGTTGCGCCTTTTTGCGGGCCAAAGATAGCAGACGCACCGTCTTTGCCGGTCAGCGGATTGGTCACGTCACACGCCACTTCAAAGCGGCATTTTTTGATCCGCGGATCCAGCCCGCTGATATCAATGTGATGCAGTTTCTCCAGCTCACCGCCGCCCTGGCCGATCGGTTTACCCTCATGAGTCAGTAACTTCGCGCCCAGCGCCTGCATCATGCCAGCCCCGCCGTCATTGGTGGCGCTGCCGCCGATACCGATGATGCAGTGTTTGACGCCATGGTCGAGTGCCGAATGGATCAGTTCGCCTGTGCCATAAGAGGTGGTTTTAAGGGGATTGCGCTGCGCCGCCGGGACACTTTCCAGCCCGCTGGCGGCCGCCATTTCGATAAAGGCGATTTTCTCGTCGCCGGAAAGCCCGAAGAACGCGTCGAGCGGTGTGCCCAGCGGGCCGGTAACATTCACTTTTACGATGCGTCCGCCGGTCGCCGCGACCATGGCTTCTACCGTTCCTTCACCGCCGTCTGCCACCGGCAATTTAATGTATTCCGCCTCAGGAAAAATCTCACGAAATCCGCTTTCGATGGCCTTCGCCACATCCAATGCAGACAAACTTTCTTTGTATGAATCCGGTGCGATCACTATTTTCATAAAGTCATTACCTTCATAACTGCACGCGCCGTTGTGGAATAGCGTCCTGTCAGTTTTGCTTTCTGCCGGAAGGGCAACGCGGCACGATTCACGTACATCTGGCCGCGCGGCCACCTCTGACTAACGGGTAACTTCAACCTTCGCTAAGTTTTCATAATAGCGTGCAATGGCGCTATGGTCAGATTGCCCGTGACCATCCGCTTTCAGAGCCTGCATCATTTCCATGACCAGCGAGGTCAGAGGCAGTTGCGCACCCACGCCATGAGAGGTGTCGAGTGCATTGGCTAAATCTTTGATGTGCAAATCAATACGGAAGCCCGGTTTGAAATTGCGATCCATCACCATCGGCGCTTTCGCTTCCAGAACGGTGCTGCCTGCCAGTCCACCCCGGATGGCCTGAAATACCAGGTTAGGATCGACGCCCGCTTTGGTGGCCAGCACCAGTGCTTCTGACATTGCCGCAATGTTCAGCGCAACAATGACCTGGTTCGCCAGCTTAGTGACGTTACCCGCGCCGATGTCGCCGGTATGCACCACAGATCCCGCCATCGACTTCATGATGTCATAGCAATGATCGAACACGACTTTATCACCGCCAACCATCACCGACATAGTGCCGTCGATGGCTTTTGGTTCGCCGCCGGAGACAGGGGCATCCAGCATCGCAATTTGTTTCGCTGCCAGCGCTTCGCTGATTTCACGGCTGGCCAGCGGTGCGATGGAACTCATGTCGATGAAAATCGTCCCGGGACGCGCGCCTTCGATCAGGCCGTTTTCGCCCAGCGCCACGTCTTTCACCTGAGGCGAATTTGGCAGCATAGTAATGATCACGTCAGACTGTTCAGCGACCGCTTTCGGGGTGTCAGCAGCGGTGGCACCCAGCGCAACAATTTCGCCCACGGTATCAAGATTGCGGTCCATGACCACCAGTTCATACCCTGCTTTGAGCAGGTTTTTACTCATAGGCTTGCCCATGATGCCTAAACCAATAAAGCCAATTTTCATTCGAATGTCCTCTGATTATTGATGTGATGAGATCACTTAGTGAAGCGATCACACAGCGCCTGCGTTCCTGCGCGATAAATACCCAGGTCGCTGCCAACGGCCACAAAGGTCGCGCCCCATTCCATGTAGCGGCGCGCATCGGCTTCGACCGGTGCCAGAATGCCGCTGGATTTTCCGTGGGCTTTTGCGCGTTCAAAAATGTGACGAATGGCAGCCTGTACTTCCGGATGACCGGCGTTGCCGAGGTGCCCCATGCCAGCGGCCAGATCGCTTGGCCCGACAAATATGCCGTCAATGCCGTCGGTAGCGGCAATCGCATCGAGGTTATCAACGCCCTGCTGGCTCTCGATTTGCACCATCACCGTGATGTTGTCGTTAATGCTGGTGAAGTAGTCCGGCACCGTGCCAAACATGTTGCTGCGATGCGAAACGGATACGCCGCGGATCCCTGCCGGCGGATAGCGCGTGGAGGCGACGGCACGTTCGGCCTGCTCCTGCGTCTCTACAAACGGGATCAGGAAATTGTAGAAACCGATATCGAGCAGACGTTTAATCACCACCGGCTCGTTGAAAGGTGGTCGCACGACCGGCGCACTTTTGCTGCCTTTAAGCGCCATCAGCTGTGGAACAAAAGTGCTGATGTCATTGGGTGCGTGTTCGCCGTCGAGCAACAGCCAGTCAAATCCTGCGACACCCAACACTTCTGTGGCAATCGGGTTGCACAATGCGGCCCAGCATCCGATCAGCGTTTTGCCTTGCAGTAAGTCCTGACGGAACCGGTTTGGAATCATTGGATTACTCATAGTTGACCTCGTTATAGGGCGGGCGCGGGAGTTCCCGTCTGCCCGCCATCGCAATTTACTGTTTCTTTAGTTCGAGACGTTTGATTTCACCGACGACCAGCAGGTAACACAGCATCGCCATCAGGGCGGAACAGCCGACGAAAATCAGAGCCATGTTGAAAGAATGCAACCCTTTAACGATATAGCCGATGACCAGCGGAGTAACGATTGACGCGACGTTGCCAAAGACGTTGAAGATACCGCCGCACAGGCCAATCACTTCTTTCGGCGCGGTATCTGCAATCACCGGCCAGCCCAGCGCACCGAAGCCTTTACCGAAGAACGCCAGCGCCATCAGGGTAACGACCAGGGTATTGTTATCGGTGTAGTTACATAAAATGATGCTGGTGGCTAACAGCATGCCCAGCACAATCGGAATTTTACGCGCCACGGTCAGGGAGAAATCGCGTTTGAGCAGGTAGTCGGAGAACACGCCGCCGAGTACGCCACCGGCAAAGCCGCACAACGCCGGAATGGCCGCAATCATCCCCACCTTGAGGATAGACATACCCTTTTCCTGAACCAGATAAATCGGGAACCAGGTCAGGAAGAACCACGTAATACTGTTAATAAAGTATTGGCCGAAGAAGATCCCAAGCATCATGCGGTTGCTCAGCATCTGGCGCACATAGCTCCATTTCGGGCCACTTTTCGCGCCGTCGGCTTTTTTGTGGTCGATGTCGACCACCGCGCCGCCTTCTTTAATAAATTCCAGCTCGCTTTTTGATATGCCAGGGTGTTCCGGCGGGTTGTGGATAAATTTGATCCACACCAGCGTCAGCACAAAACCAATCACCCCCATCACGATAAAGACATGTTCCCAGCCCCAGGCGTAGGTCAGCCAGCCGAGCAGCGGAGAGAACAGCGCGAGCGAGAAATACTGTGCGGAGTTAAAAATCGCCGAAGCCGTTCCGCGTTCTTTCGTCGGGAACCAGGCCGCCACGATACGGGCGTTGGCCGGGAAGGAAGGCGCTTCGGAGAAACCGAGCATAAAGCGCAGTATGAACAGCGTCAGCGCGCCGTACGCCAGCGGGAACCAGCCCACAAAACCTTGTAGCAGCGTGAACAGTGACCAGAAAAACAGGCTGTAGGTGTAGACTTTTTTGGAACCGAATTTGTCCAGCAGCCAGCCACCAGGCAACTGCATGATCAGATATGCCCAGCCAAACGCCGCGAAGATTTGCCCCATATCAGCGGCATCCAGGCCCAGCTCACGCGCGACCTCGGTACCGGCAATGGAAAGCGTTGCACGGTCGGCATAATTCACCGCCGTGATAAGGAATATAATCAGCAAAATATAATAGCGAATATGTGTTCGCGTCTTACTTTGCGCCAGCACTCGGGACTGGGATTGAACGCTCATGGTGACCCTCATTTTACTATTACGGAATCATTCGCAGAGAAATTACAGTTATCGAAATAACGTTTTTACTTTTCGCCTGCTGTTTTCCTTTATATGAGACAGACATTTCATAATTATTTATTTATGTCTGAAATTTACCTGTATTGCTTTGAACGCTACCTTCAGAGGGCCAACACAGTATAAAAAACGATGCCTCAAATAACACTGTGCATTCGCACAAGAATACGCCGGTTGAAAACGACTATTCTTTTGCATTCACACATCATTGTGGGAGGATAATCACAGTTCACGCGGCGACTGAAGCCCCACAGACCAAAGGGTGATATTCATCACATTTATTCTGTCACCTGCCACACAGAATGACGTTCAGCGGGTGAAAAGCTGGTCAGTTGCACAATGAGGTTCCCGGACAGCTGTTTTATAATGGATGCATACCCTGTATTGCCGAAAAGACAAAACGCAACATTTGTACGCTACGAATTCAGAGAATTAACCGAAGGTTCTTTTTTCGGGATGTTTAATAAACGCGGAGACAGTTATGTCACGTAATAAAGATAAAGAGCATGCAACCGACGCACTTTTCATTAAAGTTCATGAAAACGATAACGTTGCCATTATTGTGAATGATAACGGCTTAAAAGCCGGCACCCGATTTTCAAATGGTCTGGAATTAATTGAGCATATTCCTCAGGGCCATAAAGTTGCTTTAGAAACCATTGCCAAAGGCGGCGATATTATTCGTTATGGTGAAGTGATTGGTTATGCCGTGCGGGAAATCGCCCAAGGCGGCTGGATCGACGAATCCCTGGTCGAACTGCCGGTCGCCCCGGAACTTAACAGCCTGCCGCTGGCTACCCGGGTTCCCCCTGCGTTGCCGCCGCTGGAAGGCTTCACGTTTGAAGGCTACCGCAACGAAGACGGCAGCGTAGGCACTAAAAATCTGCTCGGCATTACCACCAGCGTTCACTGTGTGGCGGGGGTGGTGGATTACGTAGTAAAAATCATCGAGCGTGATTTACTGCCCAAATTCCCTAACGTCGATGGCGTGGTGGCGCTGAATCATCTGTACGGATGTGGCGTGGCGATCAACGCACCGGCAGCGGTCGTCCCGATCCGCACCATTCACAATCTGGCACTGAACCCGAACTTTGGCGGCGAAGTCATGGTGGTCGGCTTAGGTTGTGAGAAATTACAACCTGAACGCCTGCTGGAAGGCACGCCGGACGTGCAGGCCATTTCCCTCGACGACACCCATATCGTCCGTTTGCAGGATGAGCAGCACGTCGGCTTCCAGTCAATGGTTGACGATATCCTGACCGTCGCGCAGTTCCATCTGGAACGGCTGAACCGTCGTCAGCGCGAAACCTGTCCGGCCTCTGACCTGGTGGTCGGCATGCAGTGTGGCGGCAGCGACGCATTCTCCGGCGTGACTGCCAATCCTGCCGTGGGCTTCGCCTCGGATCTGCTGGTTCGTTGCGGCGGCACGGTGATGTTCTCTGAAGTGACGGAAGTGCGCGATGCGATCCACCTGCTGACTCCGCGCGCTGCTGACGTCAGCGTCGGTAAACGCCTGCTGGAAGAGATGGCCTGGTACGATAATTATCTGTCCCTCGGACAAACCGACCGCAGCGCCAACCCGTCGCCGGGCAACAAGAAAGGCGGACTGGCTAACGTGGTGGAAAAAGCACTCGGTTCGATTGCGAAATCGGGCACCAGCGCAATTTCAGAAGTATTGTCTCCGGGCCAACGCCCGACCAAAAAAGGCCTGATTTTCGCCGCGACGCCAGCCAGTGATTTCGTCTGCGGAACGCAGCAACTGGCCTCGGGCATCACTGTGCAGGTCTTTACCACCGGGCGCGGCACGCCGTACGGCCTGCTGGCGGTGCCGGTGATAAAAATGGCTACCCGCACCACGCTGGCGAACCGCTGGCATGACCTGATGGACATCAACGCCGGTACGATCGCCACCGGGGATGCCACCATCGAAGACGTCGGCTGGGAGCTATTCCACTTTATTCTGGACATCGCCAGCGGTCGTAAAAAAACCTGGTCCGATACCTGGGGTATTCACAATGCGCTGGCGGTATTTAACCCGGCGCCGGTGACCTGATCTGCCACATCACCAAAGCAAAAGGCCAGCAATGCTGGCCTTTTTTATGCTTCGGATCTGAAGGATAACTTACTGAGCCGCTGCTGCGCCCGTCTGTTCTGCACCTACCAGCCCGACTTTCAGATAACCGGCTTTACGCAGGTTATCCATCACATTCATCAGCGTTTCGTAGTCCACCGTCTTATCTGCACGGAAGAAAATCGTACTCTGCTTATTGCCCTGAGTACGCTGATCGAGCATGGCAGTCAGGTTGTCGCTATTTACCGGGCTGTCGCCGAGGAACAGCTGTTTGTCCGATTTCACCGTCAGGAAGATCGGTTTCTCAGGACGCGGCTGCGCTTTCGCCGTGGAAGCCGGTAAATCTACCCGCACATCTACGGTGGCCAGTGGCGCAGCGACCATGAAGATGATCAGCAGAACCAACATAACGTCGATAAAAGGCGTGACGTTGATGTCATGCATTTCACCGCTTTCGTCGATATCGTCGTTTAACCGAATAGCCATAATCTGTTCTTATCCTACGCGTAACTGACCTGTCTGACCGCGCGGCGCATCGCCTTCGCTGGCAGCCAGATCCAAATCACGGCCCTGTAACAGGATAATCTGCGCCGCCACGTCGCCAACCTGATGACGATAGGAAGTGATGGTACGGGCGAAAATGTTATAGATAACCACTGCAGGGATCGCAGCAACCAAACCCACCGCGGTCGCCAGCAGGGCTTCTGCAATACCTGGTGCCACAACGGCAAGGTTAGTGGTCTGGGTTTGGGCGATACCAATGAAACTGTTCATGATGCCCCACACGGTACCAAACAGACCGACGAACGGAGAGATCGCGCCGATAGTGGCGAGGATCCCATTGCCCCGGCCCATGTGACGCCCGGCAGCACCCACACGACGCTCCAGACGGAAACCGGTACGTTCTTTAATGCCATTGTTGTCGGTCGAACCGGCAGACAGCTCAAGTTCATTTTGCGCATCGCGGATCATTTGTGCGCTGATGCTGCTGGCGGCGAAACTCTCAGCCTGCTCGGCAGCTTCGTCCAGCGTACGCACGGAAGACAACGCATCAAATTCACGGCGCATACGGCGTTTCGCGCTGAACACTTCCGAGCCTTTGCTGAACAGCAAAGCCCAGGTGACAACGGACGCCAACAGCAGGCCGATCATGACAGTTTTCACCACCACGTCAGCATGATGGTACATGCCTAACACGGACAGATCGGTAGGGATGACGGGAGCTTCCGCTGGTGAGGATTGCATAACCGGCGCGGGCGTGGTATCTGCCGCAGCAGGTGCCGGTTGCGTGGTTTCAGAAGTGACAGCATTCGCCGCCGGCGTCGCAGGTGCAGCCATTGCGTTACCGCTCAGGCCAACCACCAACATTAACGACATCAATACTGAGGTCGTTTTTTTCATCTTATTGCGAGCCGTTTTCACGCGTCGCCTCCAGCCAGAATCAGTGTATATGGGTTAAATAACGCCGAATTGTATCAAATAAAAAGACCTAATTGATAGTCGTTCTCATTATTATTTACATTGTCCCGCCTGCTGACGCGGGTGTCCTTGACGGATGACAAGGTTTTGAGTCTTTGGTCAA
Source organism: Rahnella sp. PAMC25559 (assembly GCF_050632365.1). Lineage (GTDB taxonomy): Bacteria > Pseudomonadota > Gammaproteobacteria > Enterobacterales > Enterobacteriaceae > Rahnella > Rahnella rivi. Next base: position 168,991 of record NZ_CP192543.1, read on the forward strand.
TACTTCAACAGTTATACACGGGTCACACTTTTGCAAAAAATCCCGCAGTAAATCAATCGCCTGAAAATAATTATCAAAGACAAAACAATGTTTTAAATATTAAGTAACAGAATTTTACATTTGTTATTAATTTGTGATAACGCTCAAATACCCGGCAGTTATAAATAAGGTAAGGTCTATGTACCGGGGAAGACCATACACCGGAATTTCCTGTATCCGTTTAATTTATAAGACAATTTATAAAATTCGCATGAGGTTCCGTCAGCGCACGGCGCGCCAGACCGGTTCATTTTCGCTGTAACTTTTCATTCCCTTACTGAATTCCCCTGGAGACAAACTGATGAAAATGCAAAAAGCACTTCTCAGCCTTTGCCTGAGTTCCGCGACCCTGTTATTCACTTCCGGCCTGTCCGCTCAAACGTTGAAAGCCGCCGACGTGCATCCGCAAGGTTACCCGAACGTCGTTGCCGTCCAGCATATGGGCGAAAAGTTGCAAAAACAAACAGACGGACGCCTTGAAATCAAAACCTTCCCCGGCGGTGTACTGGGCGACGAAAAGCAGGAAATTGAACAGGCACAGCTCGGTGCGCTGGATATTATTCGCGTATCAATGACCCCGGTGGCCTCAATCCTGCCCGAAGTCAACGTGTTCACCCTGCCCTATATTTTCCGCGATGAAGATCACATGCACAAAGTGCTCGACGGTCAGATTGGCAAAGAGATCGGCGATAAAATTACCAATAACCCGAACTCCCGGCTGGTATTTCTCGGCTGGATGGACGGCGGGACCCGCAATCTGATCACCAAAGAACCGGTCGTCAAACCGGAAGACTTGAAAGGCATGAAGATCCGCGTTCAGGGCAGCCCGATTGCGCTGGCAACGCTGAAAGCCATGGGAGCAAACCCGGTCGCTATGGGCGTCAGTGAAGTGTTCAGCGGTATGCAAACCGGGGTTATCGACGGCACGGAAAACAATCCGCCAACCTTCGTCGCGCACAACTACCTGCCGGTGGTGAAAAACTACACCTACAGCCGTCATTTCATTATTCCTGAGCTGTTCCTGTACTCAAAAGTGAAATGGGACAAGCTGAAACCGGAAGATCAGCAATTAATCCTGAAACTGTCGAAAGAAGCCCAGGATGAGCAGCGTGAACTGTGGAAAGCCTATAACGAAAAAGCCCTGGCCACCATGAAAGCGGGCGGCGTGAAATTCTACGACATCGATCCGGCGGCCTATGTTCAGGCCACCCAGTCCGTTCGCGATGAGTTCGGTAAAGACCATAAAGATCTGATGCAGCAAATCGCTGACGTTCAGTAACCACTGTCTCTGACACGGGCAGCTCCTGCTGCCCTTTTCCGACACTCACCGGGGGAGACTTTATGATTTCCGGATATCACACCCTGATGGACATTCTTTACCGCGCCGCAATGTGGCTTGCCGGGATTGCATTATTACTGATGGTCGCGGTGATCCCCATCGGGATATTCGCCCGCTACGTCATGAACAGCGCACTGTCGTGGCCTGAGCCGGTTGCCATCATGTGTATGGTGACGTTCACCTTTATCGGCGCGGCCGTGAGTTATCGTGCGGGTTCTCACATCGTGGTGGCGATGGTCACCGACCGTCTGCCTCCTGCCCTGAAAAAGTTCTCGGCGCTGCTGTCAGATCTGATGATGCTGGCGATCAGCATCTTCATTTTCTGGTACAGCCTGCATTTGTGCAGCGAACTGTGGCTCCAGCCGGTGGCGGAATTCCCGCTGCTGACCGCCGGAGAAACCTATTTACCGCTGCCCGTGGGCTCTGCCCTGACGATCTTATTCATCATTGAGCAGATCATTGCCGGGCCGCAGCATCAGCGCCCTGTTGTGATGCTGGGAAATTCCGACGCCTGACCCGGAGAGACTTATGGATGCACTCATTTTACTGTTAACGCTGGGGGTGATGCTGGCGATCGGCGTGCCGGTGGCTTACGCCGTTGGCCTCAGCGCGCTGGCCGGTGCCTGGTGGATCGATCTGCCGCTTGAAGCACTGATGATCCAGCTGACCAACGGCGTGAATAAGTTTTCACTGCTGGCGATCCCGTTCTTTATTCTGGCCGGCGCGATCATGGCTGAAGGAGGCATTGCCCGCCGGCTGGTGAGTTTTGCCTATATCTTTGTCGGGTTCATTCGCGGCGGTCTGTCGCTGGTGAACATTGTCGCCTCAACCTTTTTCGGCGCGATCTCCGGCTCATCGGTGGCGGATACCGCGTCGATTGGTTCGGTGATGATCCCGGAAATGGAGAAGAAAGGTTATCCGCGCGATTTTGCCGCTGCGGTCACGGCCAGCGGCTCGGTGCAGGCGATCCTTACGCCGCCGAGTCATAACTCGGTCATTTACTCGCTCGCCACGGGCGGTACGGTGTCGATCGCCGCACTGTTCATCGCCGGTATTTTGCCCGGTTTACTGCTCAGCCTGACCCTGATGGTGATGTGCGTCGTCTTTGCGCATCAGCGCGGTTATCCGAAAGGTGAACGCGTGCCGTTTCGTCAGGCACTGAAGATTTTCATCGATACGCTGTGGGGCCTGATGACCGTCGTCATCATCATGGGCGGAATTCTCAGCGGGATTTTCACCGCCACGGAGTCTGCCGCCATCGCCTGCCTGTGGTCATTTTTCGTCACGATGTTCATTTACCGCGATTACAAATGGAGTGAACTGCCGAAACTGATGTACCGCACGGTGAAAACCGTCAGTATCGTCATGATCCTGATTGGCTTCGCGGCCAGCTTTGGCGCCGTGATGACCTACATGCAATTGCCGATGCGCATCACCGAATTCTTCACCTCGATCTCCGACAACAAGTACGTGATCCTCATGTGGATCAACATCATGCTGTTGTTGATCGGTACGCTGATGGACATGGCGCCGATCATTCTGATCCTGACGCCGGTCCTGCTGCCGGTGGTGTTATCACTGGGCATCGATCCGGTTCATTTTGGCATGATCATGCTGGTGAACCTGGGGATCGGGCTTATCACCCCGCCGGTCGGGTCGGTGCTGTTTGTCGCCAGCGCGGTCAGTAAACAGAGCATTGAGAAAGTCGTCAAAGCCATGCTGCCGTTCTATTGCGTGTTGTTCCTGGTGCTGATGCTGGTGACCTATATTCCTTCGATTTCGCTGTTCCTCCCCAAACTGTTCGGCGTCTACACCGGATAAAACCTCTGCCAGGCCCGTCATTTCTGACGGGCCTTTCCTTGTATAAAAGATTGGCTGAAATTTTCTCATTCAACCGGCAAAAACCTGATCCTGTGATTTCATCATGTTAAGTTAATGAGATATCAGCGGATGCCAGAGAGCATCGCTCTACAAAACAGGGTGAAACACGGATTATGTCGTCGAAGAAAATCGAAACCGCGCTGATAAGCGCCGGACGGGACAAGAAGTTCACGCAAGGTTCGGTCAATGCCGTCATTCAGCGCGCCTCCTCGCTGGTGTTTAACACCGTGGCGGATAAAAAACACGCCACCGCCAACCGCGCTAACGGAGAATTGTTTTACGGTCGTCGTGGCACCCTGACGCATTTCTCGCTGCAGGAAGCGATGGTCGAACTGGAAGGCGGCGCAGGCTGCGCGCTTTATCCCTGCGGCGCCGCGGCGGTCAGTAATGCGGTATTGTCATTTGTCAGCACCGGCGACCACATTCTGGTGGCCGGTTCCTCTTATGAACCGACGCAAGATTTCTGCGAAAAAGTGCTGAAAAAACTCGGCGTTTCCACCACCTATTTCCCGTCCGATATCGGCGCAGACCTCGGTTCTCTGATGCAACCGAACACCCAGGTCGTGTTTCTCGAATCACCCGGTTCTATCACGATGGAAGTGCCCGATATCCCGGCCATGGTGGCGTCCGTGCGCGCGGTGAACCCTGATGTTGTCATCATGATCGACAATACCTGGGCGGCGGGCATTCTGTTTAAGGCGCTGGAGTTTGATATCGATATTTCGATTCAGGCGGGTACCAAATATATCGTCGGGCATTCCGATGCGATGATAGGCACGGCCGTTTCTAATGCCCGCTGCTGGGAACAGTTGCGCGAGCATTCTTATCTGATGGGGCAGATGGTCGATGCCGATACGGCCTACGTCGCCAGCCGGGGTTTGCGCACCATGGGCATCCGCCTCAGGCAACATGAGGAAAGCAGCCTTCGTATCGCGCAGTGGCTGGCAGAGCGTCCGGAAGTGGCGGTAGTCAACCATCCTGCCCTGCCTGGCAGTAAAGGTCATGAATTCTGGAAACGCGATTTCACCGGCAGCTGCGGTTTGTTCTCGTTCGTGCTCAAACAGCGCCTGAGCACGCAGCAGCTTTCCGATTACCTCGATCACTTTGAACACTTCAGCATGGCTTACTCCTGGGGCGGATTTGAATCGCTGGTGTTAGCCAATCAGCCGGAAGAAATTCAGGCGATCCGTCCGGCTGAAACCGTTGATTTCACCGGTACGCTGGTGCGGCTGCACATCGGGCTGGAGCATTGTGATGATTTGATCGCCGATCTGACCCTGGCGTTTGAACGAATCGGCGCTGCCTGAGCCTCAGGGATTGCGACGTACCGCGCAGATCGTTAAGGTATCTGTCGGATTTTCATTCGCAAAATGAGAATAATCTGTAAGCTCTCCCTGTACCGGTGAACACTACCGGGGCAGGCGATCTTTTTTGAAGTGATCTCAGATCAACGTCTCCGGGCGGGATCCGCGGTACACTGGCAAGTGACAGCGATTGTTACGAAAAGCACACGACAGCAACAGGAAAGAATATGGCAGTGATTTGCGACATTTTTCATGCACTCTGGCGGCATGATTTTACTATGCTCGCCGACCCCAATCTCCTTTGGGTCATTTATGCTGTCCTGTTCACCACGCTATTTCTTGAAAATGGATTGCTTCCTGCTTCCTTCCTGCCCGGCGACAGCCTGCTGCTGCTGACCGGCGCGCTTATCGCCAAAGGGGTGATGAGCTTTTTCCCGACGCTGATTATTCTGGTGATTGCCGCCAGCCTCGGCTGCTGGCTGAGTTACATACAGGGGCGCTGGCTTGGGCATACCCGCGTGGTCAGGGGCTGGCTGTTGCAGCTTCCGGCGCATTATCATCAGCGCGCCCACCGGATGTTCACTCAGCACGGATTAATGGCGCTGCTGGTAGGCCGTTTTCTGGCTTTCGTGCGCACTCTGCTGCCGACAATGGCGGGGATTTCCGGCCTGAATAACGCCCGTTTCCAGTTCTTTAACTGGCTGAGCGCTATTCTTTGGGTGGGCGCGGTGATCACACTGGGCTTCGCCATGAGCCACATTCCGCTGGTTAAACGTCATGAAGATCAGGTCATGGCCGGGCTGATGATTTTACCGGTGGTGTTGCTGGTCATTGGCCTTGCGGGCGGAGTCGTGGTGCTGTGGAAAAACCGCAAAGCCCACGCATGATCGTCACGGATCGCCCGGTCAGAATACGGCTTTAAAGGAGGCATCGGCGCTGGCCGATGCACCAAACGTACTTTCCCTCAGGCGCGCAATCTCGTCGCTTGGGGTCACCCCAAAATAACGCTTAAACTCCCGGCTGAACTGCGACGCACTTTCGTACCCCACCTGCAGGGCCGCTGAGCTGGCTTTGAGTCCGTCGTAAATCATCATCATGCGCGCTTTATGCAAACGATAGGTTTTCAGATATTGCAGCGGTGACGTGCTGGTGACCGCTTTAAAGTTGTGATGAAACGCCGACACGCTCATGTTCACTTCACTCGCCAGAATTTCCACGCTGAGATTATCTGCGTACTGAGCCTCAATGCGGCGCAGGGATTTGGTGATCTGACTGAAATGCGTGTGACGGTTGACCAGCGCCTGCAATGCCCCGCCATTCTCGCTGGTAAGGATGAAGAACAGGATTTCGCGGATAATCTTCGGCCCCAGCACGCGGGCGTGTAACGGCTTATCCATCACATCCAGAAGACGTTCAGTGGCACACAGGATATCGTCATCAAGAATACCGGAGTTGATCCCGGTGGAAGACTCCCGCTGGCTGGCCATCGCTTCATCACCCATGTCCATCAGCAAGTCCTGCAACATCGTGTTATCGATGCTGATTTGTATACCGGCCATTGGCTGATCCGGGCTGCCAAAGGTTTCGCATTCGAACGGCAGCGGCACCGTCAGCATCAGATAATTATGCGGATCGTAGGAGAAGGTTTTCTTACCGAGATAACCGACTTTGCGCCCCTGAAACAGGATCACCACGCCAGGGTTATAGAGCACCGGCTGCCTTGCATGGTACTGCGTGGTGTACATCAGCGTGACCTGCGGTACCGCAGATTTACTGAGTATTTTGTCCCCGCTGAGCTGCGCAACGCGTGCTGACATGCGGGCACATAAGCTGTCCACATTTTCCATAATTCCTGCTCTCCGCCTTCGATAAACCGGCATCAATAGTGCCATATTCCCCCCGGTTTCTACAGAGACAAGCAGAAACAGGCAAGCCTTAAGCAGGAATGAGCATCTTCCGCGCGACGATTTGGCCTTACAGTAAAAACGGTCCGGCTGGCTTTGCGTTGAAAATAAAATCAGTAGCTTGCTCAGCAAGATGCTGTTTCGTTAACTAGACTTAGTCACAGGCTAAAGCCCCATCCCTCTCTGTGCCCGCGCATTTTGCGGGCACTCTGCCCATTAAGGAGAAACTCATGGCAACGCAACCCATCATAAAACTTCACGATGGCAACCTGATGCCTCAGTTAGGACTTGGCGTATGGAAAGCCAGTAATCAGGAAGCCAGTGCCGCGGTGAAAACCGCCATTGAAACCGGCTATCGCCACATCGATACCGCCGCCATTTATAAGAATGAGGAAGGCGTCGGCGAAGCCCTTGCCGCCCGTCTCGTTCCTCGTGAAGAGCTGTTCATCACCACCAAACTGTGGAATGACGATCAGTTGAACGCACCTGAAGCGCTGGAAACCAGCCTCAAAAAACTGCAAACAGATTACGTTGATCTGTATCTGATTCACTGGCCGCAACCGCAACAAGGCCACTATGTGGACGCCTGGAAGGCGCTGCTCAAGCTCAAAGAACAAGGTCTGGCGAAGAGCGTCGGCGTGTGTAACTTCCCTCTCGAGCATTTGCAGAAACTGAAAGATGAAACCGGTATTTTCCCGGTCGTTAACCAGATTGAGCTGCACCCGCTGATGCAACAGCGTCAGCTGCATGCGTGGAACGCAACGCACAATATTGCGACGGAATCCTGGAGCCCGCTGGCACAGGGCGGTGAAGGCGTATTTGATCAACCTCTGATTCAAAAACTGGCGGAAAAGTACGACAAAACGCCGGCGCAGATCGTGATCCGCTGGCATCTGGATAACGGGCTGATTGTGATCCCTAAATCCGTGACGCCAAAACGCATCCGTGAAAACTTCGACGTGTTTGATTTTAAGCTGGAGAAGGAAGAGCTGGCGGAGGTTACCAAGCTCGACAAGAGCCAGCGTCTTGGGCCTGATCCGAAAAACGATCTGTAAGCCAGTCGCTTAACGTCATAAAACAAAAACCCGCCGCGGCGGGTTTTTTATCGGGCAAAACGCCGTTACATCGACGGCTGAACCAGCATATTTCCGGCGGAACCCCGGTCGGCGAGTTCCAGCGCCCCGCTGCGATAGACAAACGGGAAATGCTCGTACGACGGCTGGTTGAAATACACCAGCAGTTCCACATCGCCATCGACCCACACCGTATCTTTAAAGCCGGCGTCTTCCACCAGCGGCGCAGCGCCGTTGACGCTTTTCACCAGGAAAGACACCCCTTCGGCATGGAACGATTGCGGCATATCCGCATGGATTGTCCAGCGCTCCCACGTTCCCTGCTGGGCCGTGAGGTCAATCCGGTTAATATCCCAGGTCGCACCGTTCACACCCGGCTGACTGTCGCCGAGGCGCAGGTCGCGGGTGCGGATCACGTTGCCGGAAAGGATTTGATCCGCCAGCAAGCGCATCGGCAGATTATCTGTCACCAGCGGCAGCAGGCCGGTCGGCTTGAGCGTCAGCACCAGCGTGGAAACCAGAATGCTCGACGGTTCAAACAACCCGCGTAAACGCTCCATCACGCCCGCGGCTTCACCGGCGGTAATCGACACTTCTTCACCCTGCGACATGTCCACCAGCACTTCGCGGCGTTCACCCGGCGCCAGCGATAAACGCTGCACGGTCATCGGTGCAGGCAGGAACCCGAGATCCGAGGCGACCACGTGGAACGGGCGGCCATCACTCATGTTCAGTTCATAACGGCGGGCATTTGAGGCATTGAGTAAACGCAGACGCACCCAGCCGCGTGAAACTTCCACGAACGGACTTTGCACGCCATTCACCAGCATGGTATCGCCGAAGAATCCGCCGGAAGCGGGCGTGTCGTACTGCGGCACGCCAAAACTGTCCAGGCGTTTGTCCTGAATGATCAGCGGGAAATCATCCACACCGTAATGATTCGGCAACGGGAGATTTTTACTGATTTCGTCTTCGACAATCCACATTCCCGCCAGTCCGTTATAGACATGCGGTGCCATGCGGTTAGGGGTGTTGGCGTGATACCAGCAGGTCGCAGCGGGCTGGCGGATAGGCAATACCGGCGACCAGTCAACGCCCGGCGACATCATGCGTGCGCCACCACCGGTGAGCGTACCCGGTTCGAGCAAACCGCTGATGGTCATCGACACCGGTTCTGCCAGACGGTTACTGTAAATCAGCTTAACGTCATCACCACTGTGCACTTTCACCGTCGGCCCGAGATACATGCCGTTAATCCCCCAGACCGGGGCTTTGGCACCGCCCAGAAACGACCAGTGGGCTGACTGTAAAGTGAGAAACAGGGGTTGTCCACGACGCGATTCAAGCAGCGGCGGAACGGGCAGGGCCGGTTGCGAACCACTCGCTTCTGCTTTAAATGGCAGAGCACCTGCGGCAAGTGCCACGCCGGAGGCTTGCAGGAACGAGCGACGACTGAGTGACATATCTTCTCCATGAAAACATAAGTAAGCCCCGTCGCCATCAATGGCAGCGGGTGTGGTAGGTAGTGAATTTTATTTCTTATCTGCGGCTTCGCGTTGCGCCACTTCGGCGTCCAGCTCGGCGATTTTATCCGCCATCAGCTTGTGGCAGTGCTCAGACAACTCGCGCAAACGGTCTTTCGTATAACCGGTAGTATCGACAGGCGGCAGCATTTCAACAATGACGTGGCCGTTGTACCAGCGGTTGAGTTTGACCTTGCCATTGGTGTTCGACACACAAATCGGCACGATCGGCACACCGGCGGAAATCGCGGCATGGAAAGCACCGGTTTTGAACGGCATCAGGCCGCGTCCACGGCTGCGTGTCCCTTCCGGGAACATCCAGATCGACAGATCTTTTTTCTTAATCTGATTCACAACCTGCGAAATCGTGCCGTGGGCTTTCGCGCGGTTATTACGGTCAATCAGCAGGTTGCCGGTAAGCCAGTACAGCTGACCAAAGAAAGGGATCCAGACCAGGCTTTTTTTGCCCACGGTCACGGTGCCCGGCATCACAACCGATGACGCGGTCACCATGTCGTAATTGTTTTGATGGTTGGCGATATAAATACATTTACCGTTATTCGGTGCTTGTGCGGGAATACGCTTTTCAACGGTCAGGCCGAAAACGGGGGCCAGATGGCCAAATAACTTACCAAACGTCGCCACATGCTTCGGATTACGCGGGCTGAACAGACAATAAATACAGCCAAAAATACTCACCAGGATCGAGTAAATCACCACGATTATCAGTCGTAAAATAAATAACATAACATCCTCTTAAAACTACAGCCGAAGCCGGTAAGAAACCTTTGCAGTTCAGATCCCGTGCGCTGAGCTATTCTCAAGCCTGATTCAACGCTATACAACGGTTTTGTTTATACAAATGTAAAATCTTTGCACTGCACAACAGTCTCAAACAATAGCTGAACTCTACAACGTAGACAGGGCACAAATGTGCCCTGTCAGTGCCATGAAGCCCGCGCGTTATTCTTCGCTGTCGCCACCTTTGCTGCGAACCGGCGCATCCACTTCGACGCGATCGATTCGTTGCAGGCCACGTGGCAGAAGGGTTCCCTTGCGCCCGCGTTCAGCGCGGAATTTCTGCAAATCTTCAGGACGCAGCACCAGTTTGCGTTTTCCGACGTGCAACGTGATCGACGTCTGCGGTGGCAACACCAGCAACCAGGCGAGTTTGTCTTCGCCGGAAGCGGCCTGCGCCGATGGGATTGAAACAATTTTGTTACCCTTGCCCTTCGACAACTGCGGCAAATCAGCCACCGGGAATAACAGCATGCGCCCCGCCGCTGTCACGGACAGCAGCATGTCGTCGGCGCCATTGAGTTCGATTGGCGCAAAGGCTTTGGCGTTGTCCGGCAGAGTAATCATCGCTTTACCGGCACGGTTACGCGCCACTAAATCGTTGAAGGTACAGACAAAACCGTAGCCTGCATCGGAGGCCATCAGCAGTTTCTGATCGTCTTGCGCCATCAGGACGTGTTCGATGGTGGCGCCCGGCGGCGGTGTCAGCTTCCCGGTCAGCGGCTCACCTTGCCCTCGAGCGGAAGGCAGCGTCATTGGATCGAGTGCATAGCTGCGCCCGGTAGAGTCGATAAACACCACCGGCTGATTGGTCTTGCCTCTGGCGGCAGCGCGGAAGCTGTCACCGGCTTTGTAGCTCAGCCCGGCGGCGTCAATGTCGTGGCCTTTGGCGCTGCGTACCCAACCCGATTCAGACAAGACGATAGTCACCGGCTCTGACGGCAGGATGTCGTGCTCGCTCATCGCCTTGGCTTCTTCGCGTTCCGTTATTGGCGAACGGCGTTCATCACCAAAGGATTCGGCATCAGCCTGAATTTCTTTGCGGATCAGCGTGCTGAGTTTGCGTTCAGAACCCAGAAGCGCCTGCAGCTGATCGCGTTCTTTCGCCAGCTCGTCCTGCTCACCCCGAATTTTGGTTTCTTCGAGTTTTGCCAGGTGGCGTAATTTCAGCTCAAGGATGGCTTCAGCCTGCGTATCCGACAGTTCGAAACGCTGCATCAACACCGGTTTGGGTTCGTCTTCGGTACGGATGATGTGAATAACTTCATCAATATTCAGGAACGCCGTCAGTAAACCTTCAAGGATATGCAGGCGCTTAAGCACCTTATCCAGACGGAAGTTCAGGCGGCGGCGCACGGTATCACGGCGGTAGGCCAGCCATTCGGTCAGAATTTCCACCAGTCCTTTCACTTGCGGACGATGATCCAGGCCGATCATATTCATGTTAATGCGGTAACTGCGTTCCAGATCGGTGGTGGCGAACAGGTGATTCATGACCTGATCGAGATCGATACGGTTGGAACGCGGCACCACCACCAGGCGGGTCGGGTTTTCGTGATCGGATTCGTCACGAAGATCTTCGACCATCGGCAGTTTTTTAGCCCGCATCTGGCTGGCGATTTGCTCCAGCACTTTCGCGCCAGACACCTGATGCGGCAACGCGGTGATCACCGCACTGCCGTCTTCTTTATGCCAGACCGCACGCATGCGCACCGAGCCTTTGCCCGATTCGTACATTTTGCGGATTTCGCTGCGCGGCGTAATGATTTCGGCTTCGGTCGGGAAATCCGGACCCTGCACAAATTCCAGCAGATCATCCAGCGAGCTGCCCGGTTTTTCCAGCAGCGCCACTGCCGCAGCCGCCACTTCCCGAATGTTGTGCGGCGGAATGTCCGTCGCCATCCCCACGGCAATGCCAGTGGTGCCGTTCAGCAAAATGTTCGGCAGACGCGCAGGCAGCATTTTCGGCTCCTGCATGGTGCCGTCAAAGTTCGGGACATAATCCACCGTCCCCTGACCCAGCTCACGCAGCAGCACTTCTGCATATTTAGACAGACGTGATTCGGTATAACGCATCGCCGCGAAGGATTTCGGGTCATCCGGCGCACCCCAGTTACCCTGCCCGTCAACCAGCGGATAACGGTAGGAGAACGGCTGTGCCATCAGCACCATCGCTTCATAACAGGCGCTGTCGCCGTGCGGATGGTATTTACCCAGCACGTCACCCACCGTACGGGCGGATTTTTTAAATTTGGCGTTATTACTCAGGCCCAGTTCGGACATCGCGTAAATAATACGGCGTTGCACCGGCTTGAGGCCGTCACCGATAAACGGCAGCGCGCGGTCCATGATGACGTACATGGAATAGTTGAGATAGGCGTTCTCAGTAAACGTGTGCAGTGCTAAACGCTCTGTTCCGTCATGAGTCATTTCGCTCATTGATGTTTAATCCTCAGACCCGTGGCGTTATCGTTTTGGAAATTAAGGAAGCTTGCCGCGCGGGCACGCAAAGGCACCCGCCGCGAGGCAATGATGTCCGCGATAGTACATCATCTGCCGTATTGCTGTCACAGTTGCTGTGTTTATGCGTTGTTTTTAAGCAATTACCGGACAGGCATCGCGCTCATTTGTCAGTTAAATCGGTCAATTATTGCATCTGCGTCAATAGTCTTGTGCGCAATATCACATTTTTTCGCGATACAGGGTTGGGTACACTGTGTGGTAACAGCCTGAAGGCCAGAATTCATTTTAAGGAAAACTCCATGAGCAACATCCTGATCATCAATGCCGGTAAAACCTTTGCCCACTCGAAAGGCGCGCTGAACAACAGCCTGACCGACGTCGCCACCAGCTTTCTTCGCGATAAAGGCCATGACGTACGCGTCACTGTGCTGGAAGAGGGTTACGACGTGCAAACCGAAATCGAAAGCTATCTGTGGGCCGACGCCATCATTTATCAGCAACCGGGCTGGTGGATGGGCATGCCGTGGACGCTGAAAAAATACATCGATGAAGTCTTCACCGAAGGCCACGGTAAACTGTACGCCAGCGATGGCCGTACCCGTTCTGATGCCGCGAAAAAATACGGTTCCGGCGGCCTGTTACAGGGCAAATGCTACATGCTTTCCGTCACCTGGAACGCACCGCTGGAAGCGTTCGAAGATAAAGAACAGTTCTTCCACGGCGTGGGCGTTGACGGCGTGTACCTGGCGCAGCATAAAGCCAACCAGTTCATCGGCCTGGATACCCTGCCAACGTTCATGTGTAACGATGTGATCAAGCAACCTGACGTCGAAGGTGATTTCGCCCGTTATCGTGCACACCTTGAAAATGTGTTCGGTCAGGCCTAAGGTAAAAAGTCATTCGTGTAATGAGGTAGTTATGATCACTGTTATCGCCGAAATCAAAGTAAAACCGGGCCGTCGCGAGTCGGTTATGGAAAAGATTACCGCGCTGTTGCCCAGCGTTCTCGAAGAGAAAGGCTGCCATCGCTATGAGCCTTACATTGATTTCAACGGCCAGATCCCATGGCGTAAAACCGTACCTGATTCCATTTTCATGCTGGAAGACTGGGAAAGCCTGGCGCATCTTGAAGCGCATCAGCAGGCAGCGCACATGGACAAACACCGCGAAAACATTAAAGCCGACGTGCTGGATGTAGTGATCCATATTATCGAAAAAGCGTAATCGTAAGATCTGCGCGGATCAGAAAACAAAAATGCCGGAGCTGCAAAGCGTCCGGCATTTTTTTGGAACATGCTGAGGGATCAGACGTCCAGTTCGGCTGTATCGCCTTTTTCCTGCAACCAGTTACGGCGATCTTCCGACCGTTTTTTCGCCAGCAGCATATCCATCATGCGCAGCGTCTGGTCGATATCATTTTCGTCGATGGTCAACTGAACCAGACGACGGGTATTCGGATCGAGCGTGGTTTCGCGCAACTGCAACGGGTTCATCTCACCCAGCCCTTTAAAGCGCTGTACGTTCGGTTTGCCTTTTTTGCGTTTCAGCTGATCCAGCACACCCTCTTTTTCCTGCTCGTCCAGCGCATAGAACACTTCTTTGCCCAGATCGATACGATAAAGAGGCGGCATAGCGACATACACGTGACCGCCGCGAACCAGTGAACGGAAATGGCGGACAAACAGCGCGCAAAGCAGCGTGGCGATGTGTAAACCGTCGGAGTCCGCATCCGCAAGAATACAGACTTTGCCATAGCGCAGTTGTGACAGGTCTTCACTGTCGGGATCAATACCGATCGCCACAGATATATCGTGCACTTCCTGAGACGCCAGCACTTCGTCAGAAGAGACTTCCCACGTATTTAAGATCTTACCTTTGAGCGGCATGATCGCCTGGTATTCGCGATCGCGCGCCTGTTTGGCAGAACCGCCTGCGGAATCCCCTTCCACCAGGAACAGTTCAGTCATGTTCAGGTCTTGCGACGTACAGTCCGCCAGTTTGCCCGGCAGCGCAGGGCCGCTGGTGAGTTTCTTACGCACCACTTTTTTCGCGGCACGCAAACGACGCTGCGCACTGGAAATACACAGTTCCGCCAGCTGTTCTGCTGCATGCACGTTCTGATTCAGCCACAGGCTGAAAGCATCTTTCACCACACCGGAAACGAATGCTGCGCACTGGCGCGAGGAGAGACGCTCTTTGGTCTGACCGGCGAATTGCGGATCCTGCATTTTTACCGACAGCACATAGGCACAGCGCTCCCAGATATCTTCCGCCGAGAGTTTGACGCCGCGCGGCAAAATATTGCGGAATTCGCAAAACTCGCGCATTGCATCCAGCAGGCCCTGACGCAGTCCGTTAACATGCGTCCCGCCCTGCATCGTGGGGATCAGGTTAACGTAGCTTTCCGTCAGCAGCTCGCCGCCTTCAGGCAGCCACAGCAGTGCCCAGTCTACCGCTTCGATATCACCGGCAAAGGCACCGACAAAGGCTTTTTCAGGCAACGTGATCAGGCCGTTTACCGCTTCCATCAGGTAGTCGGTCAGCCCGTCTTCGTAACACCAGCGTTGCTCGGTGTTATTCACCTTGTCTTTGAAAATGATTTCAACGCCAGGGCACAGTACGGCTTTGGCTTTCAGCAAATGACTGAGGCGGCTGACCGAAAAGCGCGGGCTGTCGAAGAAACTGACGTCTGGCCAGAAATGTACGCTGGTGCCGGTATTGCGTTTGCCGCAGGTACCGGTAACGTGCAAATCCTGCACTTTATCGCCGTTTTCGAACGCCATCTCATACACTTCGCCGCCGCGTTTTACCGCCACTTCGACACGTTTAGATAAGGCGTTAACCACTGAGATCCCCACGCCATGCAGGCCGCCGGAGAACTGGTAGTTTTTGTTGGAGAATTTACCGCCTGCGTGCAGACGGCAGAAAATCAGTTCGACTGCGGGCACGCCCTCTTCGGCGTGGATATCCACCGGCATGCCGCGGCCATCATCGATGACTTCCAGCGACTGGTCTTCATGAAGGATCACTTCGATGCGTTTGGCGTGGCCGGCTAATGCCTCATCCACGCTGTTATCAATAACTTCCTGGCCGAGGTGGTTTGGCCGGGTGGTATCAGTGTACATGCCCGGACGGCGGCGCACCGGTTCGAGTCCGCTGAGGACCTCTATGGAATCCGCGTTATAAGTAGATTGGCTCATCGTTGATTATTCGTGGCTCATAGGTTTGTGGGCTAACGATACAGTATGTGGGCGGGAGGAAAGCACTGGCAGCGCGCAGACGCCAAAAATCCGGGGAAACGTCACCCTGCGATATTAGTCTGCGGCCAGTTCGAGGAAATCGACAATCGGCGAAAAATAGCGTTCAAAGCCGACAAATGCATGATTTCCCTCGGGTTCGACCGTCTGGCGACAGGTGGTGTAATAGGCCACAGCCTGACGGTAATCGAGAACTTCATCGCCCGTTTGCTGTAATAACCAGAGTAAATCCGGTGACTCCAGCGGTTCGATCTGCATCACTTTCAGATCGTAAACGTGGCGTGACTCTAACACATATTGTTGGCCGGTGTAGGGGTTCTCATTTTGCCCGAGAAAGTCGATCAGCAGCTCATAAGGCTTCACCGCCGGGTTCACCACCACCGCGGGGACGGCAAAACACTGCGACAACCAGGTCGCGTAATAGCCGCCGAGCGAGGAGCCGACAATGCCCAGTTTTTTACCGGCATGTTGAATCACCAGTGTTTCCAGTTGTTCTGCCGCTTCGGACGGATACGGCGGAAGCTGGGGGATCACCATCTCGATGGCCGGATGATGTTCCGCCAGCCAGTTTTTCATTAACGTGGCTTTGGCGGAATTAGGCGAACTGTTAAACCCGTGCAGATACAAAAGGGTATTCATTCGTAGCCGTCCGATTCCGTATCGGGATGAAACTCTGTGGATTCGAGACGAAATACCTGCGTCTCAACGCGACCATCCGGATACAAATCCAGATAACGCCAGCCCGGTGCAACGGTATCAATCGTAAAATTGGTGCAGTGAGGTTTGAACTGTACGCAGGTTGATGGCGTGGCGTACAAGCGACGGCCATACCAGTCGAGATCCAGTTCCTGATGAATATGCCCGCACAGCAGCGTATTCACTTTCGGGTAGTTCACCAGCGTATTGGCCAGCATGTGCGCGTTACGCAGGCTGTGCTGATCGAGCCAGGTACACCCGGAGGGCAACGGATGATGATGCAGCATCAGCAGGGTGTAGCGGTCAGGCCAGGCCTGCAGGCAGCGCTCCATCCACTCCAGCTGATATTCACTCAGCTCACCGTGAGGCACGCCAAATACCTGAGTATCAAGCAGAATAATTTGCCAGTGTTCGCCCACCAGCACGTGCTTCGACGGGATGACCCCGGCTTCGCGCAGGGTGTCAAACATCGCTGGCTGGAAATCATGGTTTCCCGGAAGCCAGACACAAGGCGCAGGCAGTTCACTGATGCCACGGCAAAACTGCTGGTATGCCGCCACCGACTGATCCTGAGCCAAATCCCCCGTCGCGGCGATGATATCGACTTCACGCTGCTGCGCCTTTATAGCGTCCAGCACCGCGCGATAGCTGTTAAACGTATTCACGCCCAACAACGTTTCATCTTCACCGGCAAAAAGATGGGTATCTGTAATCTGTAGAACTCTGACTTTGGCCCCATTTACCAAAGGCAGTTTAAACAGGCTTTCCAAATCGTTTCCCTTGTTATTGAAGTCTGTCTAACAAACCGGAATTGCCATCGCTCCGTGCGCAAGGCAATAACGCAGCCAGTCCGCAAGAAACTGGTTAATTTGATGCTTTTCATCACGCTGATGCAACTTTTTATTAGGATAATCATAACGTGCTTTGAAGCGGAAAATCTGCTGACTTGCACACACTTCAGCCACCATCGCATCATGATAAAGCCGAACCGTCAGCGACGGCAGACTCCAGTAACTGACCGCAGGTGCCGTTTGTTTTATCTCCACCAGAGATGTATAGCGTGTCGATTCGAGGATCGTCAGACGATACTTGGCGCTACTTACCTGATATGTCACTGTTTCGCCGGGCTCATCGGTGCGCGGCATTAAACGTCGCAATTGTGCGAAATTGGTTTCACACAATCTCATCATTTCAGGGAAATCAGGGGTATAGCGCTTAATCATTCGTTGGCCCACTCTTTTCTCAGGGATTCATAGTGCAGTTGCAGCCATTGCAGAGCAATCACTGATGCCGCATTGTCTATCGCTCCTTCTTCCACCCAGCGGTAAGCCTGCTCGCGGCTGACGACGTGTACCCGGATGTCTTCATTCTCTGCTTCCAGACCGTGAATTCCTTCTGCCGTTGTGGCGTCGACTTCACCGACCATAATGGAAAGACGTTCGCTGGTACCGCCGGGGCTGGCTAAATAATTCAGCACCGGTTTACAACGCTTCACCACAATGTTCGCTTCTTCCAGCGCTTCACGGCGGGCGACTTCTTCTACCGTTTCGCCCTCTTCAATGATACCGGCGACCATCTCCAGAAGCCATGGTGTATCACTGGAATCAATACATGGTATGCGGATCTGCTCGATCAACACCACCTCATCGCGTGACGGATCATAAGGTAATAACACCGCAGCATGCCCGCGTTCAAAAACCTCACGCACAACCTCGCCACTCATTTCGCCATTAAACAAACGATGGCGAAACCGATATGCAATAATAGAAAAAAAACCTTTATATCGTGGCTCACGTGCAATAATTTCTACATCATCTTTGCCGAAACTTACCGGTGAACCTTTAAATGAAGACATGGAGCGTTCTCCTTTAATGCCTCATAAAGGTAATTTATCGCCTTTTGAGGTCAATTTGATGAAAATGCGTTAATAATAATCAAGGTTGTTTGTGATAGATTTAGGCTCATTCCGCGGGTAAGGCACGTTAAGCCAACCTACCCGCTAGCCTGTCTCTGCTAGAATCCGCGTCTATTCGATTATTTGACTGCGTCACCATACATAACAACATTGCTGCACAACAAGGAATGCAAATGAAGAAACTGCTCCCCCTTCTCATCGGACTCAGCCTGGGCGGCTTTAGTACGATAAGCCAGGCCGAAAACCTGATGCAGGTCTATCAGCAGGCCAGGACGAGTAACCCCGACCTGCGTAAATCAGCTGCTGACCGGGATGCCGCATTCGAAAAAATTAACGAAAGCCGCAGTCCTTTATTACCGCAACTCGGTTTGGGTGCGGATTATGGTTATACCAATGGTTACCGCGATGCGAATGGCGTAAACAGCAATGTTGGCAGCGCCAGCCTGCAATTAACGCAGACCCTTTTTGATATGTCAAAATGGCGCGCCCTGACGTTGCAGGAAAAAACTGCCGGTATTCAGGATGTGTCTTATCAGACGGATCAACAATCTTTGATCCTTAATTCTGCGACAGCCTATTTTAATGTATTGAGTGCGATCGATTCACTCTCTTATACCGAAGCGCAGAAACAGGCTATTTACCGTCAGTTAGATCAAACCACTCAGCGTTTTAACGTGGGTCTGGTTGCCATCACTGACGTGCAGAACGCCCGTTCGCAATACGACACCGTGCTGGCGAATGAAGTTACCGCACGCAACAACCTGGATAATGCGCTGGAATCCCTGCGTCAGGTGACCGGGACTTATTACCCGCAGCTGTCTTCTCTCAACGTTGACAATTTCAACACCACGCGCCCGCAACCGGTCGCCACGCTGTTGAAAGAAGCCGAAAGCCGTAACCTGAGCTTGCTGTCAGCACGTCTGTCACAAGATCTGGCTCGCGAGCAAATCCGTTATGCTGAAACCGGTCATATGCCAACGGTGGATCTGACTGCCTCTACGGGCATCAGCAATACCAAATACAACGGCGACAAAACCGGTGGCGCTTCAAGCTATCAGGATGCCGATGCTGGCCAGAATAAAATTGGCCTGAGCTTCTCTCTGCCACTGTACAGCGGCGGTTCTGTCACGTCTCAGGTGAAACAGGCTCAGTACAACTTCGTGGGTGCAAGCGAACAGCTTGAAAGCGCACACCGCAGCGTGGTTCAAACCGTTCGTTCCTCCTTCAACAACATCTCTGCCTCTATCAGCAGCATCAACGCTTATAAACAAGCCGTTGTTTCTGCTCAGAGTTCTTTAGATGCAATGGAAGCCGGTTACCAGGTCGGTACCCGAACTATCGTTGATGTGCTCGATGCCACCACCACGCTGTACAACGCCAAGCAACAGCTTTCCAGCGCGCGTTATACCTATCTGATTAACCAGCTGAACATCAAGTCAGCGCTGGGTACACTGAACGAAAGTGATCTGCTGGCACTTAATGGTGCGCTGGGTAAACCGGTACCTACGGCGCCGGATCAGGTTGCGCCTGAAACGCCAAATCAGGATGCGGCGGCTGACGGCTATAACAGTGACGGCACGCAGGCAACTGCACCGCGCACTGAAAGAGCCAGCGCGACCACCACAGCGCCAGTTGCGCAGAAAAGCAGAAATCCTTTCCAAAACTGAGTCTGAAAGACACCGTTTTGTAGAGCGAAATCCCCTGAGGCAGCCTGAAAAGGCTGCTTTTTTTTGTCTCCGTCACGTCCCTCTGTAAAGTCTGGTAACAATTGGCTTTCGCTGCTTTAACAATAACCCGCTTTCCCCTATCCTTAAACCCTACTGGGAAAGGGCGAAAAAGCCCTGTGAATGGGATAAGAACGATGAAACGGACACAACACGTCAACCTGGCAACCTTCCGAAAATCCTGGCGCAGCTCTCGAATGACGCCTGTCGCACTGGCTGTCAGCGCCGTATTTATGCTGTCTGGCTGTGAAAAAACCGACGAAACGGTTTCTTTGTATCAGAACGCGGATGACTGCTCTAAAGCGAATCCGTCCGGCAGCGCGCAGTGTGTCGCAGCTTATGATGCCGCGAAAAAAGACGCCGAAAAAACCGCCCCGAAATACGCCAGCCGCGAAGACTGTATTGCCGAATTCGGCGAAGGTCAGTGCACACAAACACCGGCACAGGCTGGTGTGGCTTCCGCCGAAGGCCAGAGCAGTGGCAGCATGTGGATGCCACTGATGGCAGGCTACATGATGGGCCGTATGATGAGTGGCGGCGCGTATGCACAGCAGCCACTCTTCAGTTCTAAAAATCCGGCAAGCCCGGCGAACGGTAAATTCGTTGATGCAACCGGTAAAAACTACGGTCCTGCAACGGCTGGCGGCCGAACCATGAACGTGCCTAAAACCGCGATGGCGCCGAAACCAGCCGTGACTAAAACCATCACCCGTGGCGGTTTTGGTGAAAGCGTAGCAAAACAGACATCGATGCAACGTAGCTCAACCGCCGCTCCGCGCAGCGCTGGCCGCAGCATGGGTGGCTAAGGCACAGATGAAACGTTTACCTGTTACCGAGCGCCCGGACTGGCGCGAAAAAGCCACCGAGTTTGGCTTCAATTTTCACACCATGTATGGCGAACCTTACTGGTGTGAAGATGCCTATTATCAGTTCACGCTGGCGCAAATCGAAGAGATTGAAGATGCCACCGCTGACATCCATCAGATGTGTTTGAAAGTGGTCGAACGCGTGGTGGGCGACGATGCGCTGATGGCGAAGTTTCAGATCCCAAAACACGTCTGGGAATTTGTTCGCCATTCCTGGCGGACGAATCAGCCTTCGCTGTATTCGCGTCTGGATCTGGCCTATGACGGCATCAATCCGCCTAAGCTCCTGGAAAATAACGCCGATACGCCAACGTCCTTGTACGAGGCAGCGTTCTTTCAGTGGCTTTGGCTTGAAGATCAGATCGCGGCGGGCAATTTGCCGCAGGACGCGGATCAGTACAACAGTCTGCAGGAAAAACTGATCGCACGGTTTGCCGAGCTGAAAAATCAGCACGGTTTCTCGCTCTTACACATCGCCTGCTGTCAGGACACGGAAGAAGATCGCGGCACGGTGCAATATCTGCAGGATTGTGCGCTGGAAGCGGAACTGGCGAGCGAGTTTCTGTATATCGAAGAGATCGGCCTGGGCGAGCGCGGGCAATTTACCGATCCGCAGGATCAGGTGATTTCCAATCTGTTTAAGCTTTATCCGTGGGAATTTATGTTCCGCGAGATCTTCGCCACGAAACTGGAAGATGCCGGTGTACGCTGGCTGGAACCCGCCTGGAAAGCCATTCTTTCCAACAAAGCATTACTGCCGTTGCTGTGGGAAATGTTCCCGGATCACCCGAATCTGTTACCGGCGTATTTTGCCGAAGACCCGCATCCTGAACTGGATCACTACGTGGTGAAACCGCTGTTTTCACGCGAAGGGGCTAATATCAAAGTCATCGAGAAAGGTCAGGAAGTGGCCCGTGTCGAGGGACCGTATGGCGCGGAAGGGATGATTGTGCAGCAGTTCCACCCGCTGCCGGTGTTTGAAGGCAGTTACACATTGATCGGCAGCTGGCTGGTCAACGATCAGCCTTGCGGGATCGGCATCCGTGAAGATAAAGCGCTGATCACACAGGATCTGTCACGTTTCTATCCGCATACCATCGTCGGATAAAAAAACTAAAAAGGGATAATGTGATCTTTCATTATCCCTTTTATTCACCGAATTAACCTGCCTGAACGGACAACATCGACAACGATCCCATGACGATCCCGTCGGTTGGCTGCGTGATCGGCTCCTCACCGTTCCATGCCCCTAAAATATATAACAATGGCAAATAGTGATCCGGTGACGGATTCGATAACGCCCCCCCTTCATGATCCATAAAGTTCACCAGAGGATGATCCTTCGCCTCACCCTTCCAGCTCAGATTATCTTTCACAAAGTTCTCGAAAGAAGTCGCCCACGGATAAGGCTCGCCCTTTCCGTCCCATTTCACCATGCGCAGGTTATGGACCACGTTTCCGCTGGCGACGATCATTACCCCTTCGTCACGCAGAACAGCAAGTTTTTTACCCAGCTCATAGTGATATTCCGGCGGTTGGGTTCCGTCGATACTCAACTGGATCACCGGAATATCGGCCTGCGGATACATCTTGATCAACACACCCCAGGTTCCGTGGTCGAAGCCCCATTCACTGGTATCAGACAGAACATTTATCGGGCTGAGCAATTCCTGGACGCGTTTTGCCAGTGCCGGTGAGCCCGGGGCTGGATAACGTTTGTCGAACAACGCCTGCGGAAAACCACCGAAATCGTGAATGGTGCGCGGGTTTTCCATTGCCGTCACGGCGGTCCCACGGGTAAACCAGTGTGCTGATACCGCCAGAATCGCCTTTGGTTTCGGCAGTGATTCGCCCAGCGCATGCCAGGCACGGGTATACGTATTATCTTCCAGCACGTTCATCGGGCTGCCGTGACCTAAGAAAAGTGCGGGCATACGTTGAGTCGTCATCATGAATTCCTTACCGCAAATGAAAGAGAGCGGGCAGTGAACCACCTTCCGCGTAATGCCAATACGGTACTCTTTTTGACTGGCGGTGACAGCCGGATAACGGTGAAGGAGATGTTCAATAAATTTGAAGGGAAAAATCAAAGGTGATGTGCAGACATGACGTTAAAAAAGGCGGTAAAGACAAAATTCGGGAATAAAAAGCAAAAAGGCCGCATAAGCGGCCTTCGAACGGGAATAACGCTCTGTCAGCTTGCCTGACGGGTCTGCGCCTGACGATATTCCACCAGGTCCGCGATCGTAACAACGGGCATATTATGTTGTTTCGCAAAGACAATGGCTTCAGGCGCATGCGCCATGCTGCCGTCATCGTTGGTCAGCTCACACAGCACACCGAAAGGTTTAAGCCCGGCCAGTGTCACCAGATCGATAGACGCTTCGGTATGGCCGCCACGGGTCAGCACACCGCCAGCCTGCGCGCGCAGCGGGAAGATATGCCCCGGACGGCTCAGGTCGGAAGGTTTCGCGCCATCTTTGATGGCGGTGCGAATGGTGGTGATGCGGTCAGCGGCAGAAACACCGGTCGTCACGCCTTCAGCTGCTTCAATGGTCACGGTAAAAGGTGTCTGGAACTGGCTGGAGTTGTTCTCCACCATCATCGGCAGATCGAGCTTTTTACGGCTGTCTTCGTTCATGGTGAGGCACACAATCCCGCTGCCGTGACGAATGGTCAGCGCCATTTGTGCAACGGTCATGTTTTCAGCGGCAAAGATTAAATCGCCTTCGTTTTCACGATCTTCGTCATCCAGTACCATCACACCAACGCCGTTACGAATAGCGTCAATAGCACGCTCAACGCGTTCAGCGGGTGTACCGAATTCGGAAAGTAGGGTCTGATTCATGGTAAAAATAACCTCATGTTCTGTATGTGGATTACCAGAATCAGGGCGTCTTGAGGAGGCTAGCTGCAGCGGCCTGATGGCGTGCTACAGTTATAAAAAATAACGCAGCGGACAAAGCTTGTCCGGCTTGAATCGTTACTCTCTCCCATCCGGACTTTAACCGTCGGCCCCGGAATTACACCGGATCTGCTGACCTCTAACCCCGAAGGATTGAGCGCTCGCGGGCTTCCACGTGGAAGGATTTATGGCCTTCCGGTACGCTGTGGTTTACCGCCGGTGGGGACTTTCACCCCGCCCTGAGAATAAGCAATCCAACTATAACGCCAATAAATGACCAGAGCAATCCTGCGGTTTGGCCAATTAGTGCCCCGAAAGGTTTATAGAAACGTCATCAGCGATTACACTAGTCAAAAGCATCTCCTTCGAGAAAAGGAAATAATATGATTGACCCGAAAAAAATTGAACAAATCGCCCGCCAGGTTCACGAATCCCTGCCAAAAGGGTTCCGCGAGTTTGGTGAGGATGCCGAAAAGAAAATCCGTCAGGTATTGCAGGCACAGTTCAGCCGCATGGATTTAGTCAATCGCGAAGAGTTTGACGTACAGACGCAGGTTCTGCTGCGCACCCGCGAAAAACTGGCTGTGCTGGAGCAACGTCTGGCCGCGCTGGAAACGAAACTGGCGGACGCAGAAAAACCACAAGATCCGGTTTGATTTTTCAGTACCCCAGAAATGACCAAGGCCTGCACAGCAGGCCTTTTGCTTTTATCACACTCAGAAATTATCGGGTGTGAAGCACGGTTTTCGCGCGGGGCAGCAGCAGCCACAGCGCGGCAAATATGATCAACGCATACGAGGCTTTCCAGCCCACCATCGCCAGCAATCCGCAACACAGCACCGCGCCAAGCCGCGCCATCCAGATCGAACGCCCTTTCAGGATCCGCGACCCCGCCAGCATGCACAATAAATAGATCAGGATGAAGATCCCGTTGGCATAAGTGATCAGCGCATCGAGCGGCAAATGGAGCCAGTAAATCAGCAAGGTAAACAGCACGCAGCAGCCGACCACCAGATTGAGTGCCGCCACCGGCACGCGCTGAGCCGAAAGTTGTGCCAGCTTGCTCTGCGGTTTCAGTTGCGCCTGTGACCACACCAGCCGGGCGAAGCTTTGAGTATAAATATTGACGCTGGCAAAGCACGCCAGATAGCCAATAATACAGGCCACCCACAACGCTTTCTGCCCGAACAATTGCACCACGATGCCTGGCAACGACGCGCCCGCTTCCCGCCCCTCACCCCAGGCGTGGAATTTCAGCACCGCCACGGTACACCCCCAGTACACCGCACCGGCGACCAGCATACCGATGAGTAACGCGCGCGGAAAATCGCGTTCCGGATGACGAAACTCCGTCGCCAGATGGGCAAAAGCTTCCAGGCCGACGAAGCACCAGAACATCACGGCCAGCGCGTCAAACAGGTTCGATGGCGAGATATCGTGAATGGCGGGCAGCGGAATTTGCGGCAATGAAATATCACCTTTCCACCAGATCGCAACAACCAGCGCGATCACCAGCGCTGCAATCAGCGTCTGAATATTGGCGCTGGAACCGGCGCTGCGCGTGCCGAGGAACCAGATGACCAGCAGTGTGCCAAGCTGGACAAGCAGCAGATTTTCACTGCTCCAGCCAAATGCTGCCTGCCAGAAGCCAGCGGCGATGTGCAGCGCGGCAGGCAAACCGACCGGGATCACAGACAAAAACAGCCAGCCGGTGACCCTCGCCATGTGCGGTCCAAAGGCTTTGCCAACGAAATGTGCCGCACCGCCTGCACTGGGGAAATGTCGTCCGAGCGCGGCAAAACCAATGGCAATGGGAAACACCAGCAGGATCAGCACCGGCCATGCCCACAGGCTGTCGTTTTGCGCCAGCTGTGCCGCCAGCGCGGGCACGGCGAAAACACCGGTACCGAGTAACGAGGTGGAAAGCAACCCGACGCCCTGCGCCAGACTTAATTCCTGTTTTAATCCGCTCACAACTGAGTCATTTCCTTTTGGCGTCTGTAATTCAAAAGCTAAAAAAAAGGGCTTATCAGATAAGCCCTTCGGTCAGCGTGTGGATGACAGGATCACTCCTGTGATTTGATCTGATTGATGATTTTGGTGGTCGATAATCCGTCTTCAAAATTCAGCACGCGGACTTCGCCGCCGTTAGCCCAGACTTCTTCACTGCCGGCAATCTGCTCCGGTTTATAATCGCCGCCTTTGACCAGCAGATCCGGCAAGATCCCGGCGATCAAACGCTGTGGGGTGTCTTCTTCAAACGCCACAACCCAGTCCACTGCGCCCAGCGCGCCCAGCACGATCATGCGGTTTTGCAGCGCATTCACCGGACGGGTTTCCCCTTTCAGACGTTTGGTGGACGCATCGCTGTTCACCGCGACAATCAGACGATCGCCCAGCTTGCGCGCGTTCGCCAGATAGGAAACGTGGCCGGCATGCAGGATGTCAAAAATGCCGTTGGTCATCACCACTTTCTCGCCGCGCTGACGCGCCATGGCCACAGCGGCTTTCAGTTGCTCTTCAGTCATCACGCCGAAACCGACGTCAGAACGGCCACCGATAGCATTTTCCAGTTCGACCGGAGATACAGTTGATGTTCCGAGTTTACCCACCACCACGCCTGCCGCGGCGTTAGCCAGGAAACAGGATTCTTCCAGCGTATTGCCTGCCGCCAGCGCCGCAGCCAGCGTACCAATGACGGTGTCACCGGCGCCGGTCACGTCATACACTTCCTGCGCCTGCGTAGGCATATGGAAAGGTGCTTTGCCCGGCTGTAACAACGTCATACCGTGCTCAGACCGCGTGACCAGTAATGCGGAAAGCTCGAAACTGGCAATAAGTTGCATACCGCGCGTGACGATTTCTTCTTCGTTTTTGCAGCGACCGACGACCGCTTCAAATTCGGACAGGTTTGGCGTCAGCAGCGTGGCACCGCGATAACGCTCAAAATCAGATCCTTTAGGATCGACCAGTACCGGCACACCGGCTTTTCGCGCCAGCTGAATCATCTTCTGCACTTCTGTTAGTGCGCCTTTGGCATAATCTGACAGCACCAGCGCGCCGCTTTCCGGCAAAGCCTGTTCGATTTTAGTCAGCATCGGTTGCAGATCGACGCCTTCAAAACCTTCTTCAAAGTCGAGGCGGATCAGTTGCTGGTTGCGCGACAAAATACGCAGTTTGGTAATGGTCGGGTGCGTCGGTAAGGCGACAAAATCGCAGTGAACCTTCACTTCTGCCAGACGCACGCCCAGGGCGCGCGCCGCATCGTCCACACCGGTCAGGCCGATCAGACGCGAAGAGGCACCCAGGGATGAGATGTTCATCGCCACGTTAGCCGCGCCGCCGGGACGTTCTTCGATGGTATTCACCTTCACGACCGGTACCGGCGCTTCCGGTGAGATTCGGTTGGTCGGGCCATACCAGTAGCGGTCTAACATTACATCACCGACCACCAGCACACCGGCACGGTGAAAATCAGGCAAAGTCACTTTCATCCCAAGACTCCAAAACAGGTAAAACCAAACAGAGAAAAATAGTGCGCCGGATAATATCACAAGCACCTATTCCCCCACTAAAAACCCTCAGCCGAGCCATTTCGCCCAGCTGGCGCGGATTTGCTCACGTTCTGTCGCAAAACTGCCTGCGGCGACTTTGCTGCCGTGTTCCTGCAGCGCGAGGTGATGGATTTCATCGCGCAGCGTAACGTAAGCCTGCGTCAGATTTCGCGCTTCGTCTTCAGGCATGATGTCATTTTGCGCCATCAGTTCGAAAATGCGGACGTTATCCGACCAGCGTGTCAGTTTCGGCTTCTCATGTGCAAAGCGTAAGACCAGATATTGTGCAATGAATTCAATATCGGTGATGCCACCCGGATCGGCTTTCAGATCGAATTCAGCGGACTTTTTACTGCCGAGGTGGGCGTACATTTTTTCCCGCATCTCGCGGACTTCTTTTCGCAGCCCCTCCCCCTCACGCTCGCGGCAGAGAATATCGTGACGCGTGGCGTTGAACTGCTGCGCCAGCTGCGGATCGCCGTACACCACCCGCGCGCGCACCAGCGCCTGATGTTCCCAGGTCCAGGCTTCACTGGCCTGATAATCGGCAAACGCTTCGATGGTGCTGACCAGCATGCCGGAAGCACCGGAAGGACGCAGTCGCGGATCGACTTCATAGAGAATGCCGGAGGCGGTACGCGTACTGAATAAGTGCATAATGCGTTGCGCCAGACGCAAGTAAAACTGGCGTCCGTCGATGCTGCGTTCGCCGTCAGTCATCACTTCTGGCGCGCAATCAAGCAGGAAGACCAGATCCAAATCTGAGCTGTAACCCAGCTCCCAGCCGCCCAGTTTTCCATACCCGACCACGGCAAAACCGCGCCCTTCGCGCTGCTGAAGGTGCGCCGGCTGGCCGTATTTTACGACCATCTGATCCCATGCCTGCTGCACAACCACGTCCAGAATGGCTTCGGCCAGATAGGTTAAATGGTCGCTCACTTTCATGACCGGCAGTGCGCCGGAAATATCACCGGCGGCAATGCGCAGATGTTGTGCTTGCTTGAACTGCCGGACAGCTTCCAGCTGTTGCTCTTCGTCTTCCGTCGGCACACGCATCAGGTACTGACGCAATTCATCACGGTACGCGCCGGGCTCAATCGGATGATACAGGGTGCGGGAATCGAGCAGTTCATCGAGCAACAGCGGGTGTCGCGCCAGCTGTGAGGCGACCATCGGTGAGGCGGCGCACAGTCGGATCAGCTGTTTGAGTGCGCCGGGATACTCCACCAGCAGTTCTATATAAGTCGTGCGCGTGACGATGTTCAGCAGCAATTGCATCAGACGTTGCAGGGTGACATCGGCATTTTTATAGGTACATACCTGCGCCAGTAGACGCGGCATCAGCAAATCAAGCTGATCTCGTCCACGCGGTCCGATGGTCCTTTTATCGACATCACGACGGAATTCGGCAATCTGCTGCAGGATATGACGTTGAGCATTGTCATCCAGCAGCGGCACCCACGGCGCCAGCTCGGAAGGCTCCAGCGTATCGATCCACAAACTGCTGAATTGCGACTGCTGCTGATCGTCGTCGACGTCCGGTGTGTCATCACCAATCAGATCATTAAATACCGCCCGCACGGCCTGCATGTGAGCATTCACGGCATCAAGAAGCTGCGGCCAGTCCGGATAATTCATTCCCCAGGCCAGACGCGCCTGATTCAGTTCATCCGCCGGAAGAGTCTGGGTTTGTTCGTCGGCGATCGCCTGCAACAGGTTTTCCAGACGACGCAGGAACAAATAGCTGCCGCGCAGTTGCAGAACCTGCTCAACGGGCAGCAGTCCAAGTTTTTCCAGCGCCTGCAAGGTCGGCAGCAGGGCACGTTGTTGCAGGGCCGGTTCACGCCCGCCACGGATCAGCTGGAAAACCTGCACGATAAATTCGATTTCGCGGATACCACCGGCACCCAGCTTAATATTATCTTTCAGACCACGGCGACGTACTTCGCGGGCGATCATCCCTTTCATGTTGCGCAGGGACTGAATCACGCTGAAGTCGATATAACGGCGGAACACGAACGGCTTCAGCATCTTGCGCAGTTCCTGACTGCTGCTGTCTTCCGCGCCGCCCATCAGACGCGCTTTGACCATCGCGTACCGCTCCCAGTCACGTCCTTGTTCCTGGTAGTAATCTTCCAGCGCAGAAAAACTCATCACCAGCGGCCCGCTTTCACCAAACGGACGCAGGCGCATGTCGACCCGGTACACAAAACCGTCGATGGTCGGCTGATCCAGCGCTTTAATCAGGCGCTGCCCGAGACGCACAAAAAACTGCGAATTTTCCAGCTCACGGCGACCACCGCGTGTCTGGCCGTTTTCCGGATACGCAAAAATCAAATCGATATCCGAAGAGAAATTCAGCTCACCGCCACCCAGTTTCCCCATGCCGAGGATCAGCATTCGCTGCGGTTCACCCGCCGCATTCACCGGCGTACCAAACTCACGGCAACAGGCGTCATACAGCCAGTCACGTGCGCTGACGATCAGTAACTCCGCAAGCTCGCTCAGCTGTTGCAGCGTGTCTTTCGCTTCGCTGGTTTGAGCCGCCTGTGACCAGGCAATGCGGGAGAGAATTCGCCGGCGAAACAGGCGCAGCGCCTTCATTAAACCGGCTTCATCACTGACGCCGGTTAGCGAGGCTTCCAGCCACTGGCGGTAAAACTGCCATTCCTGCGACTGCGGCGGATTTTGTTCGATTTCATGCCACCACTGCGGAAACGCCAGCAGGCTGTCCGTCACGAACTGACTGCTGGCCAGCACCGCCAGCGCAGCCTCGTCGGGAAGGGGCAGATGTTCAGGATGTTCACGCCATTGCTCAAGCAAACTCCGGGCGTGGCTTTGCAAAACAGGGGAAAGTGGCAACATGAAATCAGATTCCTTGCAAAAAAAAGCCCGGGCAATGAGCCCAGGCTTATCAGTCAATTAACGTGGCTGGCCGTTTAGCCAGAAGGCATCCATCATCAACGCCTGCGAACGGGCAGAATCCTCCAGCGCCAGTTGCTTCTGGATAATTGCCTGTTGCAGCTCGGTCCAGCCCGCCAGATACGCGGCAACGTCACGCTCAGGGTAGGCACCTGACAGCAAATGGAAGGTGATGATCTGACGCTTCAGGCGTGCCAGCTGGTCGCGGTAACCTTCTTCGGTCAGCGGTTGTGCAAAGGCTTCTTTCAGGTCGGCAGCGGTACGGCCAAGCATGATGTCGGAGAAGCGTTTGAAAGAACCTTCGAGCTTCTTCGCTGATTTATCATCGATAAACGGCGTCCACCCCGACATTGTCAGCCATGAGGTGAGCACTAACTTACATTTCAGATAGGCAGCGCTGAAGCAGACTTCCTGCGCATCGGCGGATTTCTGTTCCAGCACCGGCACCAGGTCAGTCAGCAAGGTACGCAGCTCAGCAGAAGCCTTACGCGGCACCAGCCCGCCAAACAGCACCAGAATCTGACGCACCGTCTCTACGGCCTGCAACACTGCCGGACGCGCCAGTTTATCGCCGCGCGCCCACAGTTCTTCGTGATACTGCCAGTGGTCAAGCGCCAGCTCGAACATGCCCGCCATCGCCTGTTCCACGGTGGCTTTCGGTTTGGCCTGGAAAACCGGCAACGGTTTGATTTCACGTACCGGATTGCCTTTCGCCAGATGGTAACCGCGCGCTGCTTTGCTGAACCCACCCTGACGTAAACCGCCGTGCTCAGCGATTTCTGCGGCCAGCGCCAGTAAATCTGCGGTGTTACCTTTTTTCAGTTCAAGTTCGATTTCAGACAGCGGCTCAGACAATTCACCCGCCACCACCTCGCCCAAATCAAGACCCAGTTCGACCTCGCTTTCGCCGTAAGTGATCACCCACTTCTCACGGGTGAAATCCGTGCGGAATAACGGTGCCAGCGCTTTTTGCAGCGCCGCTACCTTGCAGCCTTCCGGCCAGATATCTTTCGGGAATGCGCTGAGCTTAAGCACCGGCTTTTTCAGCTCAACGTTATACTCCGGCCGCTGGTGTAAACCGCCCACCACTTTGCCGCCGGTTTTAAGGGTCATTTCATACTGATCGTCGAAACCGCGGATACGCAAGCCAATGTCGTGCGAACGTAAATAGTTTTCCGCAGTCTCAAAATAGATGTTGGTGAGTTTCGAAGGCGCGGTGTGCTCAGTGGTAAAACGAGCAAGTTGCGCGGGTAACTCGGCAATGGTGGCCGGGGTGGCGATAAATTTTAATTCTATTTCTACGGTCATAAGGGTCTTCACACCGATTCTTTGCTGCCAAAAGGGATAAATGCGTCTGTCCAATTCTACCATAAGCACTGCGCGCAAGCCGCATGTTGCGGGATTGTAAGATAGTTCTCATTCCGGTTTATGCATTGCGTCGTCACACTGTTGCCCTTACTATCGGTCACCAAATTAATGCGATCGCTAATAACTGCGGTTGCCAGAAGACGTATCCTGATAAGACGGATCCACACTTCACGTTCCCTAAATTCACAAAGAAACGATGAAATAATGCATAAATTACGCCTGATTGGTTTCGCTTTGCTTGGCTTAAGCATCACTTGGGGCGCTCATGCCGATGAGAAGCGCTACATTTCCGACGATTTGATTACTTATATCCACAGTGGTCCGGGTAATCAGTATCGCATTGTTGGCACGCTGAATGCCGGTGATGAAGTCACCTTACGCAGCGTCAATGACAGCACTAAGTACGGTGAAATCATTGACTCAAAAGGGAAAACTGCCTGGATCCCTCTCGATCAGTTAAGCAATCTGCCGAGCATCCGTACCCGCGTACCTGATCTCGAAAATCAGGTGAAAACGCTGACGGACAAGCTGACGAATATCGATTCCAGCTGGAACCAGCGTACTGCGGAAATGCAGAGCAAAGTGGCCTCCAGTGACAGCATTATCAACGCCCTGAAGAAAGAGAATCAGGAGTTGAAAAACCAGAAGATCATCGCCGAGAAGAAAGTTAACGCCGTTAATGTTCAGCTCGACGACAAGCAACGCACCATCATTTTACAGTGGTTTATGTACGGTGGCGGTGTGGCCGGCGTAGGTTTGGTTCTGGGTCTGCTGTTGCCGCACCTGATCCCGCGCCGCAAGAAAAAAGATCGCTGGATGAGCTGACAGGCTAACGCCTTCACGGGTTCCTGTTCAGAGTTAACGCTAAGGCACTTCGGTGCCTTTTCTTGTTTCCATTATCCGGCAAACAAACAGCACTTACTGGCGATGATGAAGACCAGGTTTGCTATGATAACGTCAGAGTCCCTTCTTTATTTTCAGCGCCGAGATGTGCTGAATTGACCTTACTTCAGGAGTTATCGCGTGGAGATTTACCTGGTTGGCGGCGCAGTCCGAGACAGTTTATTAAACCTGCCTGTGTCTGAACACGATTGGGTGGTCGTAGGCGCTACGCCTGAATACATGCTGGAAAACGGTTATCAGCAGGTCGGTAAAGATTTTCCGGTCTTCCTGCATCCGGTCAGCCGCGATGAATACGCGCTGGCGAGAACGGAACGGAAATCAGGTGCCGGTTACAACGGATTTACCTGCTACGCCGCGCCGGACGTGACGCTGGAACAGGATCTGATGCGTCGGGATCTGACCATCAATGCTATCGCCAAAAGCAAAGAAGGCGAACTTATCGATCCTTACCACGGTCAGCGTGATATCGGGCTGCGCCTGTTGCGCCACGTTTCCGACGCTTTCGGCGAAGATCCGCTGCGTGTTCTGCGCGTTGCCCGCTTTGCCGCCCGCTTTGCGCATTTAGGTTTTACGGTTGCCCCGGAAACCCGCACGCTGATGCAGCAGATGGCAGAAAGCGGTGAACTGGAAGCCCTGACGCCTGAACGTGTGTGGAAGGAGACGGAGAAAGCGTTGCAGACGCAGGATCCGCAGGTGTTTTTCCAGGTGCTGCGCGACTGCGGCGCCCTGAAAGTCCTGTTCCCGGAAATTGACGCGCTGTTTGGCGTACCCGCGCCGGAGAAATGGCACCCGGAAATCGATACCGGCATACACACCCTGATGACGCTGAAAATAGCCAGCCAGCTGACGCCAGATGTTGATGTGCGTTTTTCGGCGCTTTGCCATGATTTGGGCAAAGCCCTGACCCCGCCGCAATTCTGGCCAGCCCATCACGGCCACGGCCCGGCGGGCGTGAAACTGGTGGAGAACCTCTGCCAGCGGCTGAAAATTCCGACGCATATTCGTGATCTGGCGAAGCTGGTGGCAGAGTTCCACGATCTCATCCATACCGTGAATAAATTGCGCCCGGAAACCCTGTTAAAACTGTTTGATACCATCGATGTCTGGCGTAAACCGCAGCGTCTTGAGCAAATGATCATGACCAGTGAAGCCGATGCTCGCGGTCGTACAACCTTTGAAAACAATCCCTATCCGCAGGGAGATTACCTGAGTGAAGCCTTTAACATCGCGAGCAGTATTTCGAATAAAGAAGTGCTCGATGACGGTTTTCAGGGGATAGAAATCCGCGATGAGCTGAAAAAGCGACGTACGCAGATTCTGGCACAATGGAAAGCCGCGCAGGAACCCGCAATCTGATCTTCCGTTGTGGCGGAAAACCCATGAAAAAAAGCCCCGGACACAGTCACGGGGCTTTTTTATATTCGCTGAAATCAGGCAATAAAGACGAAGTAAACCGCCAGTGCCACGAAGAAGCGGTAGATCGCGAACGGAATAAACGAGATGCGCTTGATCACGGCCAGGAAGGTTTTGATCGCAAACAGAGCGACGATAAACGCCGTCACAAAGCCGGTGGCGAACATCGGCAAATCGGCCATGCTCAGGAAACCATAGCTTTTATACACATCCAGCACCGTGGCGCCCAGCATCATCGGCACGGCCAACAGGAAGGAGAACTCGGACGCGGCAAAACGGCTGACGCCGAGTAACATCCCGCCACCAATGGTCGCTCCCGAACGGGAGAAGCCCGGCCACAACGCCAGACACTGGAACACACCGATCAAAAATGCCTGTGCGTAAGTCATGTCATCCAGCCCTTCAGCACGCGGCTTCTTCGGCTTGAACAGTTCGGCGGCAATCAGTAAAAAGCCGCCGACGACCAGCGCATACATCACATTTTTAGGTTCAAACAACGATTTGATCTGCGAGTGCAACAACAACCCCAGCACTGTCGCCGGGATCATGCCCAGAAGGATATGTAACAGATTCAGACGGCGGGTTCCTGTGCCTTCGTGAACCGGTGGCTTACCAAAGTGCAGACCAATCATGCCGAACAGGCGACGCCAGAACATCACCACCACCGCCAGAATAGAACCCAGCTGGATGATCACTTCGAATGATTTTGCTTTATCCCCGGTGAACCCTAAAAGATTACCCACAATGATCATATGCCCGGTGGAGGAAACCGGTAAAAACTCGGTCAGCCCTTCCACCACTCCCATAATAACGGCAACCAGCAAAGAATGACTTTCAGCAATCATTAGCTTACCCAACCCCATCAGATACCCGCTTGCGGGAAAATATGCTGCACAGCAGACAATAAAAAAGCGACATCGTACTGAGCCGCTTCAATCAGCAGAGGCCTGTGAACCGGCATCTACTTTTAACGCTTCTTTATGACAATCAATAGACAAGCAGTTTCTGATTTCTATCCATCACCGGAATTAAAAACGTTGGCCGCGCTCGATGATCACCCCGACGTTCGCCGCCTGCGCCACTGCGCCGGGCTTACTGAGTTTGATCCGCACCCACGGAGAATTAAATCGTTGCAGAAGCAGCGTCGCCACTTCTTCTGCGACACGTTCCACCAGGGCAAAGTTTTGCGAGGAAACATGCGCGATCACGGCTTCACTGACATCCGCGTAGCTTAAACAGTCATTCACATCATCGCTGGAAGCCGACTTGCGGTTATCCCACGCCATTTCGATATCGAACACCAGTTTCTGTTTAATGGTCTGTTCCCAATCGTAGGCACCAATAGTAGTGATTACATTTAGTTGCTCAATAAATACGATATCCATCACGCGTTTCTCTGTTTTTAGCCAAGCCGGATACCACTTCCAGCAGAAAATGCGTATTATCCATGGATGTTGCGATTAAAACGACCCTTATTAGACGGAACGGCTTTATGAGTGCTACCGCGCTTGGAATGATTATTTTCGCCTACCTTTGCGGCTCGATTTCCAGTGCGATTCTGGTCTGCCGGGTAGCCCGTTTGCCTGATCCACGCACCGCAGGATCCTGTAATCCCGGCGCGACAAATGTGTTGCGGCTGGGCGGACGCCTGGCTGCCGCTGCCGTCCTGATCTTCGACGTGATCAAGGGTATGCTTCCCGTCTGGCTTGCCTACAGTTTCCACATTCCACCGATGTATCTTGGCCTGACGGCCATTGCAGCCTGCCTCGGTCACATTTACCCGGTCTTCTTCCGCTTTAAAGGCGGCAAGGGCGTGGCGACGGCCTTCGGTGCTATCGCCCCTATCGGCTGGGACCTGACCGGCCTGATGACCGGTACATGGCTGCTGACAGTGCTGCTGAGTGGTTACTCGTCACTTGGCGCCATCGTGAGCGCGCTGATTGCACCGTTTTATGTCTGGTGGTTTAAACCCGAATTCACCTTCCCGGTGGCTATGCTTTCATGTCTGATTCTGTTGCGCCATCACGACAATATTCAGCGCCTGTGGCGTGGTCAGGAAGGCAAAATCTGGGATAAGCTGAAAAAGAAACGTAAAGCGGCGAAAGACAATAAAGACGAATAACTCGCGTTTCAGACATAAAAAAACGACCTCCATGTGGGTCGTTTTTTTATGGGTGTATACCTCTGTACTGCCTGAATTTGACAGCCTCGATTTGCTCAGACCGGCGGTAATTCAGCCAAAGGCCAGCGCGGGCGAACCGTTACGCCCAGGTCTGGCGTTGCACCGGTTTTCAACCGAACAATACCCGCATAGGCGATCATCGCGCCGTTATCGGTACAAAATTCAGGGCGGGCATAGAAAACTTCGCCACCGCGTTTGGTCATCATCTCGGCTAATTTTGCGCGCAGCGTACGGTTCGCACTGACGCCCCCGGCCATGACCAGCCGTTTAAAACCGGTCTGTTCCAGCGCGCGTTTACATTTAATCGCCAGCGTATCCACGACGGCATCTTCGAAAGCACGCGCGATATCCGCATGCGTTTGCGCATCGCTGTCATTGCCGCGAATGGTATTCGCCGCAAAAGTTTTCAGGCCCGAGAAACTGAAATCCAGTCCGGGACGATCGGTCATCGGACGCGGGAACGTAAATCGCCCAGCCACGCCTTCGGAGGCCATTTTCGACAAAAGCGGGCCGCCGGGATAATCCAGACCTAACAATTTTGCCGTTTTATCAAATGCTTCGCCTGCGGCATCATCAATAGATTCGCCCAGCAAGGTGTATTCACCGATCCCTGTGACGCTGATTAACTGCGTATGACCGCCAGACACCAGCAGCGCAACGAACGGAAAGTCAGGGGGATTATCTTCCAGCATCGGCGCCAGCAGATGGCCTTCCATGTGATGGACGGGCACTGCGGGCACATTCCAGGCGAATGCCAGAGAGCGGCCAATGGTCGCCCCCACCAGCAACGCACCGACCAGGCCAGGGCCTGCGGTATACGCGACACCATCAATATCCTGTGCGGTCAGCCCGGCTTCTTTGAGCGCAGCCTGAATCAGAGGTATTGTTTTACGGACGTGATCTCGCGAGGCCAGTTCTGGCACGACGCCGCCGTAATCTGCATGCAGTTTTACCTGACTATACAATTGGTTAGCTAACAAACCGGTTTCGCTGTCATAAACTGCAATTCCGGTTTCATCGCAGGACGTTTCAATACCCAGTACTCGCATCACTCTTTCCGTCATAGTTTCAGGCTAACTTGCGGCGCGCAGTTTAGCACACAAGCACCTGCGGGCGCTGCATCCGCGTGGTCATTCCTGCCAGTTACTTCCCCCCTCAGTATCAATCATCGTTACGGCCAATTAATGTCGAGCAATTTGGGTTGATTGGTATATAATCGGCGCCCGACGCAAAAGCGAGCGCACAATGTTGCAGAAGGGTTGCAGAAAGCACCCGTTTCAATTTGCCGTTATGCTTTACAAGGCGACGCGAATTGGAGTAAAATTCCGCACCATTTTGAAATGTGCTGGTACAACATCAGCAAACAAACCGATTTTATCGAGGTGAGAGGCACATGCCTGTAATTAAAGTACGTGAAAACGAGCCGTTCGACGTAGCTCTGCGTCGCTTCAAACGTTCCTGCGAAAAAGCAGGTGTATTAGCCGAAGTTCGTCGTCGTGAGTTCTATGAAAAACCGACTACTGAACGTAAACGCGCTAAAGCATCTGCAGTAAAACGCCACGCCAAGAAACTGGCTCGCGAAAACGCACGTCGCACTCGTCTGTATTAATCTTCGGGGGTAACCCCAATCGCGTGATTTGCAATATTAAGAACGCGCAGACTGCGTAGTAGCATACGAAGGCCGTGCTTTCCGAAAGGGATGCGCGGCTTGTTCTCGTTTATAGGCTAGTGAGTAAGGGGCTTATGGCTGGGAGAATTCCGCGCGTATTTATCAATGACTTGCTGGCCCGCATCGATATCGTCGATTTGATCGACGCCCGAGTAAAGCTCAAGAAACAGGGTAAAAACTATCACGCGTGCTGCCCTTTCCACCATGAGAAAACACCCTCATTTACCGTAAATGGCGATAAGCAGTTTTATCACTGTTTCGGCTGTGGTGCCCACGGCAATGCCGTCGATTTCCTGATGAACTATGACAGACTTGAGTTTGTCGAAAGCATTGAGGAACTGGCGACAATGCAAGGTTTGGAAGTGCCGTATGAAGCAGGCACGGGTCCAAGCCAGATGGAACGCCACCAGCGTCAAAGCCTCTACCAGTTGATGACCCCGCTCAGCGAGTTCTATCAACAGTCGCTTAAACAACCTGCAGGTGCACCCGCGAGGGAATATCTTGCCCAGCGCGGTTTAAGTGCAGACGTCATCCAACATTTTGCCATCGGTTTCGCCCCGCCGGGTTGGGACAACGCCCTAAAGCGTTTTGGTAAAAATGCCGATGACAAAGCATCACTGATTGACGCCGGTATGTTGGTCACCAATGACAACGGACGCAGCTATGATCGCTTCCGCGAACGGGTCATGTTCCCGATCCGCGATAAGCGTGGCCGCGTGATTGCATTTGGTGGCAGGGTTTTGGGTGACGGTACCCCGAAATACCTCAACTCACCGGAAACTGAAATTTTCCATAAAGGCCGCCAGCTCTATGGCCTTTATGAAGCGCAATTGAAACACCCGACCCCGACGCGTTTGCTGGTGGTTGAAGGGTATATGGACGTCGTGGCACTGGCGCAGTTCGGCATTGATTATGCCGTCGCATCACTGGGGACATCCACCACGGCCGACCATATTCAGCTGATGTTCCGCAGTACGGATACCGTCGTCTGCTGTTATGACGGTGACCGTGCAGGGCGTGAAGCCGCGTGGCGTGCGCTGGAAACAGCGTTGCCGTATCTCAATGATGGGCGTCAGCTGCGGTTTATGTTTTTACCCGACGGCGAAGATCCGGACACTCTGGTGCGCAAAGAAGGTAAAGACGCGTTCGAACAACGAATGGAACAGGCAATGCCGCTGTCCACATTCCTGTTTGATTCGCTGATGCCGCAGGTCGATTTGAGCAGCCCTGACGGACGGACCAAATTGAGTATGCTGGCATTGCCGCTGATCCGTCAGGTACCCGGTGAAACATTGCGCATGTATTTGCGTCAGCAGTTAGGGAACAAGCTCGGCATTTTGGATGACAGTCAGCTCGAAAAGCTGATGCCCAAACAGGCCGAGAATGGCAATAGCTATCAGGCGCCCCAGCTAAAACGCACAACCATGCGTATACTTATAGGGTTACTGGTACAAAATCCACAACTGGCTACACTTATACCCTCGCTGCAAGGTTTGGAACAAGCGAAGCAACCTGGACTGGATTTGTTCAGCGAGTTAGTCAGCACTTGCTTAGCCCAACCGGGGCTGACAACCGGCCAGTTACTGGAACTTTATCGCGACAATAAGTTCTACCAACAGCTTGAAACTCTGGCGACATGGAACCACATGATCGTAGAGGACATGGTCGAAGAAGAATTTCGTGCGACGCTCGCCAGCCTGTATGACTCAATTTTAGAGCAACGGCTTGAAACCTTGATAGCAAAAGCCAGGACGCACGGCCTGAGCCCGGAGGAACGCACAGAAGTCAGTTCCCTGAATCAGGTATTAGCGAGAAAGAACTAAAAATTAGAACATATCGGTAGCGCGTGAGGCGCTATCTCAGAACACGGCTTAAGTGCCGATTAAAAGCGGGGCATGGCCCTGCGCAGAGCCGCCCTGGTGGGCCGCGGCACAATAAACGCCCCTAACGTTATTGTTGGCGATATCACCCGACCGACACGAACCCAAATACTCTGAAGTGTGGATACCGTCTTATGGAGCAAAACCCGCAGTCACAGCTTAAGCTACTTGTCACCCGTGGTAAGGAGCAAGGCTATCTGACCTTTGCTGAGGTCAATGACCATCTGCCGGAAGATATCGTCGACTCCGATCAGATCGAAGACATCATCCAGATGATTAACGACATGGGCATCCAGGTTCTTGAAGAAGCGCCGGACGCCGATGATTTGATGCTGGCCGAAAACCGCCCTGATACCGATGAAGATGCTGCAGAAGCCGCGGCACAGGTACTTTCAAGCGTTGAATCCGAAATTGGTCGTACTACCGATCCTGTGCGTATGTACATGCGCGAAATGGGTACCGTTGAACTTCTGACCCGTGAAGGCGAAATCGACATCGCTAAACGTATCGAAGACGGTATCAATCAGGTGCAGTGCTCCGTTGCTGAATACCCTGAAGCTATCACCTATTTGTTAGAACAATATGACCGTGTGGAAGCAGGTGAAGCTCGTCTGTCTGATCTGATCACCGGTTTTGTTGATCCTAACGCTGAAGAAGAAATCGCGCCGACCGCCACTCACGTGGGTTCTGAACTGACGACCGAAGAGCAGAACGACAACGACGACGATGAAGAAGATGACGACGATGCTGAAGACGACAACAGCATCGATCCTGAACTGGCGCGCCAGAAGTTCACCGATCTGCGTGAGCAACACGAAGCGACCCGTGCCGTTATCAAGAAAAATGGCCGTAACCACAAAAGCGCTGCTGAAGAAATTCTGAAGCTGTCCGATGTGTTTAAACAGTTCCGTCTTGTGCCTAAACAGTTCGATTTCCTGGTCAACAGCATGCGTTCCATGATGGATCGCGTCCGTACTCAGGAACGTCTGATCATGAAGGTGTGCGTTGAACAGTGCAAAATGCCGAAGAAAAACTTCGTCAATCTGTTCGCCGGTAACGAAACCAGCGATACCTGGTTTGATGCGGCTCTGGCAATGGGTAAACCATGGTCTGAGAAGCTGAAAGAAGTCACCGAAGACGTGCAGCGCGGCCTGATGAAACTGCGTCAGATCGAAGAAGAAACGGGCCTGACGATTGAACAGGTCAAAGACATTAACCGTCGCATGTCGATCGGCGAAGCGAAAGCCCGTCGCGCCAAGAAAGAGATGGTTGAAGCAAACTTACGTCTGGTTATTTCTATCGCGAAGAAATATACCAACCGTGGTCTGCAGTTCCTTGATCTGATTCAGGAAGGTAACATCGGCCTGATGAAAGCCGTTGATAAGTTTGAATATCGCCGAGGTTATAAGTTCTCAACTTATGCGACCTGGTGGATCCGTCAGGCTATCACCCGCTCCATCGCCGACCAGGCGCGTACCATCCGTATCCCGGTGCATATGATTGAGACGATCAATAAACTCAACCGTATCTCCCGCCAGATGCTGCAAGAGATGGGCCGTGAGCCAACGCCGGAAGAACTGGCTGAACGTATGCTGATGCCGGAAGACAAAATCCGCAAAGTGCTGAAAATTGCGAAAGAGCCAATTTCCATGGAAACGCCAATCGGCGACGATGAAGATTCGCATCTGGGTGATTTCATCGAGGATACCACCCTCGAGCTGCCACTGGATTCTGCCACGTCTGAAAGCCTGCGTTCTGCAACGCACGACGTACTGGCTGGCCTGACCGCACGTGAAGCGAAAGTTCTGCGTATGCGTTTCGGTATCGATATGAACACTGACCACACGCTTGAAGAAGTGGGCAAACAGTTCGACGTAACCCGTGAGCGTATCCGTCAGATCGAAGCGAAAGCGTTGCGTAAACTGCGCCACCCAAGCCGCTCTGAAGTGCTGCGCAGCTTCCTGGACGACTAGTCGTCCTCAGGCTGACAGCCATTAAAAAGCCCCGCCCTTCTCTGGAAGTGGCGGGGCTTTTTTATTCTGTCTATCTGACGTCTCAGGCGTTCAGTGCGTCATACAATTCTTTGTAAGACGCGACCAGGCTGTCGAGTGTCGCACGATTCAGCCCGCTGGGATTAGGCAGTACCCAGACCTCTGTGTCACCGATTTTCAGAGCCTGACGCCCCCAGTTCACCTTGCTGATACCAAACGCTTTACTGAAAGCCTGCTTGCCCAGCACCGCCAGCGCCTGCGGCTGATAGCGTTCAATCTTCTCTGTCAGTGCCGCCCCGCCTTCCCGCAGCTCATCGCGCACCAGTTCAGTCGCTTCCACTGTAGGGCGCTCTACCAGCATGGTGATACCACAGCCGGTATCCAGCAGATGCTGCTCTTCTTCAGGTTTAAGAAGACGCTCAGTAAACCCGGCCTGATGGATAACTTTCCAGAAGCGGTTATTGGCATTAGCAAAATGATAACCGTGGTGCGCTGTCGACAGACCAGGATTGATACCGCAAAAAACCACGGTCAGATCCTTATCAATAATATCAGTAATCATAATCTTGCCCTGAAACGTATTTGCAGTGATTATCGATAAAATAGTTAACGATCACAATATGCTGCAACTGCGCACAAAACGCGCATACACACCGAACACATATAGACCTCTGAGCAAAGTTTACCGTATAATCCCGCACCTCGGCCCTTTAGCTCAGTTGGTTAGAGCACGCGACTCATAATCGCTTGGTCGCTGGTTCAAGTCCAGCAAGGGCCACCAAATTTTAGCTTTAAAATCATATAATTAAGCCACCATTTGCACGGTGGCTTTTTTGTTTCGAACAACTGATGTCCCCTTTTCGTCCCCCCAGCAGACAAACTGTTCATGGGAACGAAGCATTCAATGGCCATGTCTTTCAATGCGAGTGGGTAAAAAATGTCACTTGAGCAAATTTTTAAAGTAATTTTAAGCATCACCACAGTAAGAAGGGCAATTGCTGGCCTCATGGTTGTTTGTGGGATTGCCCTATCACTCCATTTTATAGAACCTAGACTCAAAACATTCATTCCTGCACCTGCCGAAACCTCCTTTTTGCTTTCGTTTCTCGCCGGTTCATTTGCAGGTTATCTATTTTATTCTGCTTTGCTCAAAGGCTATCTTTATATTCTTGACTGTAATAGGAGAAATGAAGAAAAACGCCAAGAAAACATTCGCGATGCGAATGAAAAAGAGGAAAAAGCACGTAAAACTCATGATAGCCTGTCTAGATTCAAAAGCACTTACACCCATTTGAATGAATTAGAAATAGACACTATTCGCTTATTGACACAAAAAGATGGGCACTCTTTAAGAACGGATGACTACACATTAAAACAATTGATTAGGAATCATTGGGTTTGGAGAGTTTCGGAGCTATCCGCAACTAGAGGGGTCTTTAAGCTTCAAGGTTATATTGCGCAATACGTAATCGAGCAATGGGATGCAGAGATTCAAGAAAATGTTAATAAATTTTACATACTTGAGAATCCCCTAAAAGATTTGTTTTTAACCTTACTGCAAAAGGACAGTAACAGTACTGCCTTTGAGTATAATTATTATGGTTTCTATGAACATAAAAGCGACTTCCCCAAAATTTTCATATTCAAACTAGATAGACATGGTGGACAAATAATCTTTGAACCGCGTTACAAGGAAGCACTCGAAAAAAAATACTCTCAAGAATTCTCAGTTCAACTTTCTGTAAGATTTGTTTAACCTTCTGAAGAATTTCACAACCTATGTTCGTAATCAAAAACGCTGAAAACCCGTGTAGTCTCGGTTGGGCAGATCTTTTCAAATCTAGAAAAATCTGCTCAAAATATGTTGTCTGATTAACCTTCCCCCTTGGCCATAAAACAAATCACCGCGCAGTACACTTTCAACGAACGCATAAACCCCTAATTTGCGGCTTTTTCTCTGCTGCCTTTGAATTAATTTAACTGTATATAATCACAGCATACCAATTTCACAGATTTCAGTTTTGCAAAATGTCCTTAAATCTCTTACAGGTCTCGCCGCGTCTGGCCTCTCTGCATTTCTACGGCTCACGGATTTGATCTTCCTAACGATCCACTAATCTGACAAAAAGCAGATATAATCCTTTTGTTTCAATAATCTTTGATTTTTCCTCGATCCTTTGGAGATCCAGAAAACTGAAATTTACTGAAATTCTTTTCATTCTTTTCAGTTTGGGAATGACGGGATAAGCCCAGGTGCGGCGCAGGCTGGTATTGTGGTTTGTAGAATTTTAAAAATGAAAAAAATTACCAACTCAAAAAGCGCAGGCGGGTGCGGTTTAGTGCAATTTCCGTCATGTCTTGCTTAGTTCCTTGTTGTGCACAGCTCAATACTCAATTAGTTATAATTTTTCTGGCGGTAATAAAAATGCCCAAAATTTATAAAATATATTTTTATAAAAAACATCAAGCCATTCTACTCCGTTACATGTTTTTATTACCACACACTTGATTATGAATTAATAATGCATTGCTCATATTTAATTATTGTTAAATTTAACTAATTTATAGCATAACGTGTTAGAGAGTTAATCGTCCCATGATATGGGTTGCTTCACTAAGTCACTAAGTCACTAAGTCA
This sequence comes from Rahnella sp. PAMC25559, assembly GCF_050632365.1. Lineage (GTDB taxonomy): Bacteria > Pseudomonadota > Gammaproteobacteria > Enterobacterales > Enterobacteriaceae > Rahnella > Rahnella rivi. Next base: position 213,198 of record NZ_CP192543.1, read on the forward strand.
CTAAGTCACTATTTTTCAAAGCATGCTCTCCATCACATTATAAATATGGGTTAAGGATAATAGTCTAAGCTTCAATTTAACAACTAACACAGGATGTTTCATGGAAAGGTATGCTAATAAAGGCGGGGATTCTGGAATACTTGCATTTGAGATCACGGCAACCTCAATTACCGTAGAGTTTAAAGATCATTCCTTATATCTTTATGATAATAACAACCCTGGTAGTGCTATTGTTGAGAGAATGAAAGCTCTAGCAAAATCTGGGCAAGGTTTGAACAGTTACATCAGTACTACCGTTAAGAAAAATTTCGCTGAGAAACTTAGATAATTTAATAAAATATCCATGTGAGTAATAAAGCTAGGTGCTATGCACCTAGCTTTCATCAACACATCAAACTGTAATTTCCACACAGATCCGCTTACAGCACGCCCTGCGCCAGCATCGCATCCGCCACTTTGACAAAGCCCGCGATATTTGCGCCACGCACATACTGCGTCTGCCGGCCTTCGCCGCCGTACTCGACGCACGACTGATGAATATCCAGCATGATGTGACGTAAACGCGCATCCACTTCTTCGGCTTTCCAGCTCAGACGCGCGGCGTTCTGTGCCATCTCCAGCCCGGACGTCGCCACGCCGCCGGCGTTCGCCGCTTTGCCCGGCGCGAACAACACGCCCGCGTCGGTGAACAAGTCGGTCGCTTCAATGGTGGTCGGCATGTTCGCGCCTTCGGCTACCGCTTTCACGCCATTGGCAATCAGCACGCGTGCCGCTGCGGCATCCAGTTCATTTTGCGTGGCGCATGGCAGCGCGATATCCACCGGCACATTCCACGGTTGCTGGCCTTCGAGATACGTCAGCCCGAGTTTTTGTGCGTAATCGGCTACGCGTCCATCGCGGCTGGCTTTGATTTCCGTCAGCAGCGCCAATTTTTCAGGGGTGAAACCGGCTTCATCGACCACGGTGCCGTTGGAATCGGATGCGGTGATCACCCGCGCACCCAGTGACATGGCTTTTTCAATCGCATATTGCGCGACGTTACCGGAACCGGATACCGCTACGCGCATGCCTTCAAAATCCAGCCCGTGGCGTTTAAGCATCGATTCAGTGAAATAAATCAGGCCGTAACCGGTGGCTTCCGGGCGGATCAGACTGCCACCGAACGATAAGCCTTTGCCGGTGAACACGCTGGCCGTATTGTTGGAGAGCTTTTTCATCATCCCCGCCATATACCCGACCTCACGCCCGCCGACGCCGATATCGCCCGCAGGCACATCGGTATCAGGACCAAGATGACGGTACAGCTCCAGCATCAGCGCCTGACAAAAACGCATGATCTCGCCTTCGCTTTTGCCTTTCGGGTTGAAGTCACTGCCGCCCTTCCCGCCGCCCATCGGTAACGTGGTCAGCGCATTTTTGAAAGTCTGTTCAAAGCCGAGGAATTTGAGAATCGATAAATTAACCGACGGGTGGAAACGCATTCCGCCTTTGTACGGGCCGATGGCCGAGCTGAACTGCACGCGCCAGCCACGATTCACCTGCACCTGATTTTTGTCATCCACCCACGCGATGCGAAACTGAATGACACGCTCCGGCTCCACCAGACGCTCCAGTAAAGCCGAACGGCGGTATTGCGGATGTTGTTCGAGGAAAGGCCACAGCGTAGTCATGACTTCGCGTACGGCCTGGGAGAATTCGACCTGATGCGGGTCGCGTTGCTGGACTGAGGATAAGAACTGTTCGAGGGATTGAATCTGATCCATTAATGTAGAACTCCGTCTGTAAGTGATGTTGTCTTTTTTATTTACTGCTTATTTTTTGACTATGCATCGACTGACAAGCGGACTTCAAGCAATTTATTTCCCGATAAAAACCTTACGATTTACGACCTTCCAGTTTTAATAACAATGCCTTGTTATCCAGCCCGCCTGCAAAGCCGGTTAACTTACCGGAAGCGCCAATCACACGGTGGCAAGGCGCCACAATAGAAATGGGGTTGCGGCCATTGGCGGCACCGACGGCGCGAACCGCTTTAGGGCGGCCGATACGCCGGGCAATATCGCTATAGCTGCGCGTCTCGCCAAACGGGATTTCCAGCAACGCCGCCCAGACTTCTTTCTGGAATGCGGTGCCGGTAAAATCGAGCTCCAGCTCAAAACGCGTGCGTTCGCCGGCGAAATATTCGTTCAGCTGTTGCTCGGTTTTTAGCAGGATGGGAAACGCCGGGTCTTCGGTCATCTCACCCAGAGGCACGCGTCCGTCGATTTCACATTCCCACAAAATAGCCGTCAGTTTGTCGCCTTTCGCCGCCAGGGTCAGCAACCCGACCGGTGACGCCATTCGCTTGAATCTGTATTCCATCAGTCCCTTCCTCTGCGAGTTTTACGCCCCACACTTTACCGGAAAGGCAGGAACTGACGAAAATTATTTCAGGCCCAGCTGGGTGCGAAGTTCTGTTTTTGCCGCATCGAATTCCGTTTTGAAATCCGGCTGCTCTTCCATTTTTTGTGCGATCAACGCAGCACCGGTGCGGCTCATGACGGTATCAGAACGGTAATGGAAACCGGCCACCAGACGGTTTTCCGCGTAACCGGCCGCACGGGTAAACAGCGCGTTGCGTTTTTCCGGCACCATTTCGCCCAGCACCGTCGCCATCAGATACCCTACCGTCGAATGGCCGGAAGGCCATGAACCGGATTTGGATTTTTTCAGCAGCGGATGGATTTGTTCATCGAGCATGTACGGGCGCGGGCGGTTGAAGGCTTTCTTGGCGTGGTCGTCCACCACGTCTTCGGTCGCGATAACCCGGTCAAACAGCGCGGCAGTTTTCGGCAGTTTCGCGGCGTCAAAATCCGGCCCCATCACATCGGCAAAACGCCAGACGTTTTCTTCCGCATCGGCAATCGCCGCTTTTTCCTGCTCCGGCGTGCGGGTGGCCTGAATCTCAAGCAATTCTTTCAGTTCCGCTTTGGTCTTTGCAGAATCATCCGCCGGCGGCGCAGGCAGATATTTGGTCAGATCCAGTTCCTGAGCCGTGATAAAGGGTTTGGCTTCGTCAGCAGCCTGAACGGCAAAGGTGGAACCGAGGGTGAAAAGCAGCAGAGCAATGAGGGACTTACGCACGGTGAAACTCCTGATAGTAGTGTGAATATCAGGAGAGTAGAGAAGGAATGTGACGGTTAAATGACAGGCATCAGCCCAGTAATCCCAGTTTGCCGGTCAGCTTGCGGACCCCTTTTTTATTTCCGGCCAGCGCGATCCCCAGCAGTTGCAGGCTTTCTGTCGGCACCGCTGAAACCGCCTCACGAAAGGCTGCGTAGTCAGTGGTTTGCTGCCCTTCGACCGGGAAAATAATGCCGTCCATTTCATCGTCATTGAGCAAATGCTGATGCAGTTGCGTCAGCTGTTCAGCATCGGCCACTAACACGCTGATACCGATCGGGATCAGCCCCGGATGCTCGCGGTTATCGGCATCAATCAGCGGCGCGCCCACCAGCGACGGATGGCGTTGTCCGAGCGTCAGCGCCAGTACTGCTGCGGCATTAGCGGCGTGTCCGGCGGCCAGTTGCTGGTTGATGACGATCACGCAGCGTTCAGGCAGCGAAGGTAAAAGGGTGGCAGGCGTATTCATTATGACAGGCTCCGTTTCAGTTGAAATCTGAGCTTAACCCGTCACTTTTTCTCAATCTGGAAGATTTGTGCACAGACGCCGGTAATGTGCCGGCGTGAGCTGATAGGCGCGGCGAAACCAGCGCCCGAGATGACTTTGATCGGCAAACCCTAAATCGGCTGCGACGGCTGCTGGCGTACGCCCGAGCGCCAGCCCTTCCCGCGCACGGGTCAGTTTCAGCTGAATAAGATAGGCGTGCGGCGGTAAACCGAATTCAGCTTTAAACGCACGGCTGACCACAAAACGGCTTTCACCGGTCGCCGCCGCCAGTTGCTCAAGGCCAATATCTTCATGCAGATGCGCATGCAGATAGTCGCGCGCCAGATGCGCCACGCGGGACCACGGCGCTTCGCCCTGCAAACGCGGCGGCTGCCAGGTGAGATGCCCGCCCAGCGCGCTGAGTAATCCGTCGAGCGCGGTCTGACGCACAATGCGCAGCTCCTTGCCGTGCAGCGCCTGAAACGCCAGCGACGTCGCCTGCGCCAACTGCGGATCCTGCGCTAAGGTATTTTCGAAACTCGGATCACCGGCAGAAGAAAGGGAATCGCGTCGTGCTGCCAGTTCGCGGCTCAGCCATTGCGGATCGAGATATAACATCTGATAAGTAAAACCGCCGGGCTGCACGGCATCGCCATCGTGGATTTCGCCCGGCTCGAGCATAAAGACTTTCCCCGGCAGGCTCTGATGTTTCTGACGACGACAGCTGAACTGCTGCAATCCGTATTGGGTCACGCCGACTAAATAGCTGTCATGCCAGTGAGGATCGTACGCATGGCCTTCGAAATGGGCGTGGATCGTCTCGATCCCGCTGTCTTTATCTTTCGATAAGTCGACCCAGTTTGCAGACGCCATAAATCCCCCGCTGATTGAATTAACAACAGGGTAACAAACAGGTGGGGGAAAGAGAAAGGGAGAGATGTAGCGCCTCTCCTTTCACAGGGGGAGGCGGTTAAAAACTCAGTGCTTCACGCTTTCAATAAAGGTTTTACGGGCGGTTTTTGAACCCAGGCGTTCGGCTTCATCCAGCAGTTTCAGGGCTTTATCGACATCTCCTGCTTTCACCGCTTTCCTGATTGCGTCGTTGAAGTAGGTTTCTGAATCGCTGAGCATTGGCTCAGACGGTTTGGCCGAGGCTGGTGCAGGCGCCGGAGCTTGTGTGCTACCGACAACCACCGGCGCGGCCGCCGCAGGGGCGGAAGACGGGAAGATCTGACCAATCATCACGTTACCGGTTTTCTGCTCGGCGGTGACTTTCAGGCTCAGTGTGCCGGTCGGTGTATGACGGGCAATCGGATCCGGGATATCCGGTACCGCGTTACCCACGCCAGCGGCAAAGGCTTTGGCCGGGTTGACCATCTGCGTGGTCGCTGCCAGATCCTGACGGGTGGTGTACACCAGCAGATAAATTTGTTTCTGACCCAGGGCTGGCGTCAGTTTCAGCGTGCCTTCCAGACGGTCGCTGGAGACGATCCCCGGTTTCTGATACGGGAAATAGCTGGAAGGATAAAAGGCCGCCGGACGCATCTGCTCATCCAGCACCAGAACATTTGGCGCATACAGGGTTTTCCCGGTCGCGATACTGGTCAGCGTGATCTCAAGTGAGCCACGGTCGGCAGGCAATGCGAATGCCCCGACGGCGCCCTGAATTTGCCCCTGATTAATCTGTACGCTGGTCGTCCCGAGCGTCACATCCTGCGTCACTGGCGGCACCAGCGGCGTCCATGAAAGGTTGCGTAAGGTCTGGCTGGAAATCGCCGGAGCGGTATTCGCATCATTTTGCGCAGCATTCACCACCGCAGGGGCAGCAGCCAGCAGGCTCAGCGACAGACACAGTGACAGCAGATTCTTTTTCATTATTGTTTCCTTTGAAATCACCATGAAGGCTGGCGGTCATCAGCGATAATCCGCCAGCCAGCACATCTTCTTTACTGCGATTTTTTTTAAAGCTTACATTGCCATTTTTCCAAACTCTTTCGGGTTGCCGGAAGGCGGCAAGCGTCCAAGTCCCCGGGAGCGTAGACCACTACGTGACCGGGGCGAGGACGCGCAGCCAACGCATCGGCAGCGCGAAGGAGGAAGGAAAAATTTACCACCAGATTTCCATCTGGGCGCCGAATGTCACTTCATCGTCATTACCACGGCTGAAGGTACGGGTGCTGGTGTCGTTCATGGCTAAGCCATTGTTTGAACCGCTGTCGGTGTCGTAGCCCCATTTTTCATCCCAGTTTGCATAGGTTGCAAACACACGGATGGCCGGACGTGACCAGATGCTGTCGCCAGCCTGCCACTGTTGTGCGAGGGTGACTTTGTACTGACCGTTGCGATCGCTGGTACGCTGAGACTTCACGTTGTCGTAACCGACTTCCAGCAAGGTGCTCATGATCGGGGTCCATTTGTACATCGGACGAACACCGACGGTATACCAGGTGGTGCCGTTGTTGTTATCGCGGTCAACATCCTGATACATCGCCACATACATCAGGCTCCAGGTGTCGTTGAAGTCGATAGCACCGTGGTCGAGAACGCGGATCATGCTGCCGTTGTTGTCGATGGCCGCACCGTTAGAGTGGCCGTTCGCTGCGCCCTGGCCCGGATCGGTCATGGAATCAGAGGCGTATTGCAGGACGAATTTGTTGTAGCCGTTATAGATGCTCTGCGTGTGTTCCGCAGTCACCAGGAAGCCGTCTTTGGTGGCATTGTCAGCGAAGGAATAACCGTCACGCGCATTGGCACGACCGTAATCCACACCTAACTCCAGCACGCCGCCCGGGTTAGTTTGCAGGCCTGCCAGACGAACGTCGAACACGTCGTTGGACGTTGGCACTTCGTTGCGCTGATCGGCGATATAGCCGTAGGAGCCGCCGCTTTCGGTGTTACGGGTGGCTGCCAGAGACAGTTTACCGAAGCCCAGATCCACATCTTCCAGACCCGCACCAGGACCTGAAATATCCCAGTAGTAGAAGTCGATCATGTGAACGTCATGACGTTGGTAGAAACGCTTACCGGCCCAGATGGTGGAACCCGGCAGCCATTCGATCAGGTTCTTACCCTTCACGTTGGCTTCGCGGAAAGCCGGATCGGTTGACTCCCAGTCGTTCTGCTGTGATACGGAATACGCCACGTTGGTGTCGAAGTAGAAGCTCTTATCCCCTTCTTTCCAGACTTCCTGGCCGAGTTTTAACTCTGCGTACGTCTCACATTCGTTACCGAGACGATATTTGCTGTCTGCGCCTGTCGCTTTAAAACATTGCTGCTCGCCACCGCTGCCGGTCCAGCCAATACCCGAACGGGCATAACCGGTGAAATCAACCGCCATTGCTTGTGTAGAAAGGATGCCAGCAGCCACTGCCAGCGCCAGGGAAGAACTACGCATTGTGATCATCATTTTCTCCTGTAGGGGATCGCGTGCTTTCAAACACCAGGTTCGGGGTGTAACCGGCGACAGGCTGTTCCGTCTTCGCGGAACAGATGGCAGCGGTGTGGCGGCAAACCGATGGCGAATGTTGCACCTTCTTCTACCAGCACCACGTCGTTCTGGCGGTACACCAGGTTCTGACGAATTGCCGGAATTTGGATGTGGATCTGTGTTTCGTTACCCAGTTGCTCGACGACCTGCACTTCGCCGGAAAGCGTCACTTCAGCGACGTCGCTTGGCAGAAGATGTTCAGGACGGATACCCAGTGACAGGTTGCTGCCGACTTTCACGTCGGTCCCTTCGACGGGCAGCCAGACTTGCTGGCGGTTTGGCAACTCGACCTGCACGCGCGCAGGCTCAGTACCGGTGACTTTCACCGGCAGGAAATTCATTTTTGGGGAGCCGATAAAACCGGCGACAAAACGGTTGGCAGGATAGTGATACAGCTCGAGCGGTTTACCGACCTGCGCGATATGTCCGGCGTCGAGCACCACGATTTTATCGGCCAGCGTCATCGCTTCGACCTGATCGTGAGTCACGTAAATCATGGTGCGTTTCAGGCGCTTATGCAGGCGTGAAATCTCAATACGCATTTGCACACGCAGCGCGGCATCTAAGTTGGAAAGTGGCTCATCGAGCAGGAATACGGTCGGTTCAGCCACCAGCGTACGGCCAATCGCCACGCGCTGACGTTGTCCGCCGGAAAGGGCTTTCGGACGCCGGTCGAGCAGGTGCGCCAGCTGCAACACTTCGGATACCTGATTTACCCGCTGAGTGATCTCCGCTTTTTTCGTCCCGGCCAGCTTCAAGCCGAAAGACATGTTTTCTGCCACCGACAGATGCGGATAAAGCGCATAAGACTGAAACACCATGCCAATGCCGCGTTCGGCAGGGGGCACTTCGTTCATGCGTTTATCGCCAATCTTCAGTTCGCCGGACGTAATGTCTTCCAGACCGGCGATCATGCGCAGGAGGGTTGATTTGCCACAGCCGGACGGCCCGACAAACACCACAAACTCGCCTTCTTCTATTTCCAGATTGATGTCGCTGGAAATCACGGTGTCGCCAAAGGCTTTGTACACGCTGTTAAGGGAAACGCTCGCCATCCTGAACTCCTGTACTTGCTGCCAGCGATGAAACTCAATGCAACGAAGAGTGAAGGAATAGCGGCTAAGCGTAATCATCCGTAACAAAGTTTTTCATGGGGGAGGAGCAGGGAGGATGACGCTTTCGCGCAACCGGATGAAAGTTCACAGCAAAAATCAAATTCGTGATCTGAATGGCAAAAAACGAAGCATATTTTTGAGTGATGAACCACATAACGCCTGAGAGTGTCGGCGGGATCACATTCTGAGAGCCGGGGGCGTAGACGGGGGGATGATGAAGCGCTGCCGGGTTGAATCCACACTGGCGGCGTACCCTGAATTTTCCGTCTAAGACGTTAAAAAAACCGACTACAAAAGGATTGGATTATGACCCTCAGCATTAAGGCTCCTTTCATCAAGAAAGTCGTGAAACACACACTGGCACTCTCGGCGCTGGCTACGCTGGTGCTGTCATCTTCCGCCTTCGCTAAAATAGAAGAAGGGAAGCTGGTCATCTGGATCAACGGTGACAAGGGCTATAACGGCCTGGCGGAAGTCGGTAAGAAATTCGAAAAAGACACCGGCATTAAAGTCACGGTAGAACATCCGGACAAGCTGGAAGAGAAATACCCGCAAGTCGCGGCGACCGGCGGCGGCCCTGACATCATCTTCTGGGCGCATGACCGTTTTGGCGGCTACGCACAGTCCGGCCTGCTGGCTGAAATCAGCCCAGACCAAACCTTCAAAGACAAACTTTTCCCGTTCACCTGGGATGCCGTTACCTTCAACGGCAAGCTGATCGGCTACCCGGTCGCGGTGGAAGCGCTGTCCCTGATTTACAACAAAGACATCATTAAAGAAGCGCCAAAAACCTGGGAAGAGATCCCGGCGCTGGATAAAGAGCTGCGCGCCAAAGGCAAGAGCGCCATCATGTGGAACCTGCAGGAACCGTACTTCACCTGGCCCATCATCGCGGCTGACGGCGGTTATGCGTTCAAGTATGAAAACGGCAAATACAACATCAAAGATACCGGCGTGAATAACGCAGGTTCGCAGGCTGGCCTGCAATTCATCATCGATCTGGTGAAAAACAAACACATCAACGCCGATACCGATTATTCCATCGCCGAAGCTGCCTTCAACAAAGGCCAGACCGCGATGACCATCGACGGCCCGTGGGCGTGGTCAAACCTCGACAAGAGCAAAATCAACTACGGCGTGACGCTCTTGCCAACCTTCCACGGCAAGCCGTCTAAACCGTTCGTCGGCGTGCTGACGGCCGGTATCAACGCCGCCAGTCCGAACAAAGAACTGGCGAAAGAGTTCCTGGAAAACTACCTGATCACCGACGAAGGTCTGGCGGTGGTGAACAAGGACAAACCACTGGGTGCCGTGGCGCTGAAGTCTTATCAGGAACAGCTGGAAAAAGACCCGCGCATTGCCGCCACCATGGCTAACTCGCAGAACGGCGAAATCATGCCGAACATCCCGCAGATGAGCGCCTTCTGGTATGCAGAACGCAGCGCAATCATCAACGCGGTGAATGGCCGTCAGACCGTTCCGCAAGCGCTGAAAGACGTAGAAACACGCATTACCAAGTAATGCCAAAGCATTAGCTCAATGAACGGTGCGCAGCTTCCGGGTTGCGCACCGCCACCACAAGGATTGTCCTTATGCCAGTAGCCAAAAAAAGACCGTTGGGCAATGCGTTCAAGTGGCTGGTCATCGCCCTGCTCGCCTGCTTATCCGGTTATCTGATCGTGCTGATGTATGCGCAGGGCGAAACCCTTTTTGCCATTCTGGCGCTGATTCTCTCCAGTCTCGGCCTGTATATTTATGGCAACCGCCGCGCCTACTCGTGGCGCTACGTCTACCCCGGCCTGGCCGGGATGTCGTTATTTGTGCTGTTCCCGCTGGTTTGCACCATCGCGATTGCCTTCACCAACTACAGCAGCACCAACCAGCTGACCTTTGAGCGCGCGCAGTCGGTGCTGATGGGCCGTGAATTCCAGGGCGGAAAAGCGCTCAATTTCGCGCTCTACCCTGCCGGTGACAAATGGCAGCTGGCACTGACTTTGGCAGATAACAGCGAGACGCTGGTTTCTCCGCCTTTTGCCTTTAACGCCTCCGCGCCGCAAACGCTGGAGATGCTGCCGCAGACCGCCCCTTCCGCTGAAAAAGCCGGGCTGCGGGTGGTGACGCAAAACCGCCTGGCGCTGGGCCAGATTTTGGCGAAATTACCCGATGGAGAAACGCTGCGCATGAGCTCCCTGCGCCAGTTCTCCGGCACGCAGTCGTTGTACAAACGGGGTGAAGATGGGAAAGAGCTGACCAACGTACAAACCGGCACCATTTACCGTCCGAACATGGACACCGGTTTCTATCAGGCAGTGAACGCTCAGGGTGAATGGCAGGCAGAAAAACTCAGCCCCGGCTTTACCGTCGGCATCGGCTGGGGCAACTTCCTGCGCGTATTGCATGACGAAGGGATCCAGAAACCCTTCCTGTCGATTTTCGTCTGGACCGTGGTGTTTGCCCTGCTGACCGTGGTACTGACGGTGGCTGTCGGCATGGTGCTGGCCTGCGTGGTGCAGTGGGAAGAGCTGAAAGGCAAAGCAGCGTACCGCATCCTGCTGATCCTGCCTTACGCCGTTCCCGCGTTCATCTCGATTCTGATTTTCAAAGGGTTATTCAACCAGAGTTTTGGTGAGATCAACCTGATGCTCAGCGCGCTGTTTGGCATCAAACCGGCATGGTTCAGCGACCCGTGGACCGCCAAAAGCATGATCATTATCGTCAACACCTGGCTCGGTTATCCGTACATGATGATCCTGTGTATGGGCCTGCTGAAAGCCATTCCCGACGATCTTTACGAAGCCTCGGCGATGGACGGCGCGACGCCGATGCAGAACTTCTTCCGCATCACACTGCCTTTGCTCATCAAACCGCTGACGCCGCTGATGATTGCCAGCTTTGCCTTTAACTTTAATAACTTCGTGCTGATTCAGTTACTGACCAACGGCGGACCGGACATGCTCGGCACCACCACGCCAGCGGGCCATACCGATTTGCTGGTCAGTTACACCTATCGCATCGCCTTCGAAGGCGGCGGCGGGCAGGACTTCGGGCTGGCGGCGGCGATTGCCACGCTGATCTTCCTGCTGGTCGGTGCGCTGGCTATCGTGAACCTGAAAGCCTCACGCATGAAATTCGACTAAGGAGAAACAGACAATGCCCATGGTTAAACCTAAGTCGCAGAAAGTCAGATTGCTGGTGACGCATCTTTTGCTGCTGTGCTTTCTGGCGCTGATCCTGTTCCCGCTGCTGATGGTGTTCGCCATCTCGCTGCGGCCGGGTAACTTCGCCACCGGCAGCCTGATCCCGGATCAGGTGTCGTGGGATCACTGGAAACTGGCGCTCGGTATCGCCGTCACTAACAGCGACGGCAGCATCACGCCGCCGCCGTTCCCGGTGATGCTGTGGCTGTGGAACTCGATCAAAATCGCCGTGATTACCGCGATCGGGATCGTCGCCCTTTCCACCACCTGCGCCTACGCCTTTGCCCGCATGAAATTCCGCGGTAAAAGTTCGCTGCTCAAGGGAATGTTGATCTTCCAGATGTTCCCGGCGGTGCTGTCGCTGGTGGCGTTATACGCCCTGTTCGACCGCCTCGGCGTGTACGTGCCGTTCCTCGGGCTGAACACCCACGGCGGCGTCATTTTCGCGTACATGGGCGGCATCGCCCTGCACGTCTGGACCATCAAAGGCTATTTCGAAACCATCGACGGCTCGCTGGAAGAAGCCGCCGCGCTGGACGGCGCCACCCCGTGGCAGGCTTTCCGTCTGGTGCTGCTGCCGCTGTCGGTACCGATTCTGGCAGTGGTCTTTATTCTGTCGTTCATCGCGGCCATCACCGAAGTGCCGGTGGCGTCGTTACTGCTGCGTGACGTCAACAGCTACACCCTGGCAGTCGGGATGCAGCAATACCTGAACCCGCAAAACTACCTGTGGGGCGATTTCGCGGCGGCAGCCATATTGTCCGCCATCCCGATTACGGCAGTGTTCCTGATTGCCCAACGCTGGCTGGTCGGCGGCTTAACGGCAGGCGGGGTGAAAGGTTAACGTAAGGCTAATGCGCTTGTTCCACTTGTAAGATTCCCTGTGTCTTGGGCGGCTGAATAAGCCGCCTTTTTTTATGCCTGTGTTTACACATGACAAAATAGTCAGTTCGAAGAGAGGGCAATTCACAACCAGGTGGCTATATGCAAAATGAATGCTTTAACAAACCTGGCAGGCTGAGTGAATTATCTCAGGTGAATAGCGGTTGATGGTTTACATCAGCATCACAGGCCCTCCTTATGATTCATTTACAGCCCGTCAGTCCAAACTGTTGCCCCAAAAAAAAGGGCTCTGCCCGGAGGCAGAACCCTTTTCACGTCCTTACTCAACTTCAGCTCACCGACACTTTCCGGCGGCGTTTATCGAGGTCTTTGATCAGCTTATTCACCTGCTCGTCGGCAAACATTTCTTCGAGCGTGTGGGAAAGCTTACGACGCCAGTTCGGGTATTCGTCGCTGGTACCGGGTACGTTGACCGGTGCGTCCATGTCCAGCCAGTCTTCCGGTTGCAGGCCGAGCAGGGCACAGGCGCTGTCGGCGACGTAGCGTTGCAGGCCACGGTTAAGCACCGGGGTCATCTCCATCAGCGCGGCTTTACGCCCGGTTTTCTTCGGGATGCAGTCGTAATGATGCAGCCCGTCGAGCAGACCCTGACGCGCACGGGCGCGGTCGGCGTACAGCTCTTCTAAAACCGCGTCGTCGCGATACAACCCCAGGGTTTTACCCAGCGCCAGATCATCGCTTTGCCAGTATCCGCGCAGCGTCGGCAGGTCATGTGTGGTGATGGTCGCCATCGCCTGCACCGGATACGACTGCGGCGCGCGGAAGTTGTTTTCCTCATCGCGCTCGAAATACAGCACTTTGTAGGAATAGACGCCGCTTTCACGCAGCTTACTGACGATCTCCACCGGTACCGTGCCCAGATCTTCGCCGATCACCATGCAGCGGTGACGCTGGCTTTCCAGCGCTAAAATCGCCAGCAGATCGTCCACCGGATATTGCACGTACGCGCCTTTATCCGCCGTTTCACCGGCCGGGATCCACCACAGGCGCAGCAACGTCATCACATGATCGATACGCAATGCGCCGCAGCTGGTCATGTTGGAACGCAGCAGATCGATAAACGGCTGATAGCCGCGCCTGACCATCACGTGCGGATCCATCGGCCGCAGATCCCAGTTCTGACCGAGCGGGCCGAGAATATCCGGCGGTGCACCGACCGAGGCTTTCAGGCAATAGAGTTCGCCATCGCCCCAGGTTTCGGATCCGCCTTCGACGACGCCGACCGCCAGATCGCGGTACAACCCCATCGGCATATCCTGCTGCTGGCTGGTGTGATAACAACGGGCGAACTGAGTTTCCGCCAGCCATTGCAGCCACAGATAAAATTCCACATCTTGCGCATGCTGTTCGCAAAATGCCCGCACGGCTGGCCCGCGTGCATTGTGATATTTCTCCGGCCAGCGGTTCCAGCCCAGCGCCACATCGGTTTCTTTCGCCAGATGCTCGTACAGCGCATCAAACGCCGCCTGAAGATACAGACTTTCACCGCCCTGTTTGACGAAGTTCGCCAGGGATTTCACCTGCGGATCCTGCGTTTTCCGGCCAAGAAAATGGGCGTACGCCAGCCGTAAACCTTCCAGTTTCAGCGGCATCACGCCGGCATAATCGACCCAGTCATTGGCGCGGACGGCCTGCAAACGTTGCTGCGTCAGCGGCTGATGCCACCACTGCTGCGCGGCGTCGCTCAGCCTGAAATCGTCCACTGCGCCGACGTCGATATAAATAACGTTCAGCCAGCGGCGTGACGACGGGCTGTACGGGCTGGCCGCCACCGGATTGGCCGGATACAGCGCGTGGATCGGGTTCAGGCCGACAAACGCCCCGCCGCGTTCAGCGACGTTTTTCAGTAAGACGTTAAGATCGCCGAAATCGCCGATACCCCAGTTATTTTCCGAACGCAGCGTATAAAGCTGCACGCAGGCGCCCCACAGTTTTTTACCGGCCAGCAAAGCGTCCGGTTCGTAACAGCGTTTCGGCGCAACAATGACCCGGCAATCCCACTGCTGTGCGTCCTGCGTCAGCGTCAGCTGGTGATAACCGGTGGGAATTTTCCCCGGCAGCGCCAGCGTCATTTTTCCGCTCACGCGCCCGTGAGAAGTGGCTCCGCTTTCCAGGCGCAGCGTCCAGCCGTATTCACCGTCTCCCCCCACCGGCAACGCCAGACGGCTGCCGGTGACGAACACTTTCACCAACGGCACCGGCGTGACTGCCGGGTGGCGTTCTGCCACCCAGCCCATCGCCGATAACAGCTCGCGCTTGGTTTCAGCGGCAATCGCCTGCTGCTTGCCGTGCGCGTTAATAAAACCAGAGGAAATTCCCGCCTCCCTGGCGGCCTGCTCCAGTGCTTTGTTCTCCATGCGGGCTCCTTATCGCTTCGCCTGCCAGATCCGCTGCTGATAATCGCGGATCGAGCGGTCGGAACTGAACATCCCTACGCGGGCTGTGTTGAGAATGGTTTTACGCGTCCATTCCTGCTGATCGCGATACAGGGCATCGATTTTTTGCTGCGCCGCGCAGTAATCCGCGAAATCGGCCAGCACCAGATAAGGATCGCCGCCGCCGAGCAAACTGTCGAGCATCAGGCTGAACGCCTGTTTGTCGCCCTCGCTGAAGAAGCCGTTTTCCAGTTCTTTGAGGATCTTATCCAGATGCTTGTCTTTCTTCCGGATCTTCAGCGGATCGTAGCCTTTTGCCTGCAGTGCTTTGACCTGATCAACGGTATTCCCGAAGATGAAGATATTGTCTTCGCCGACTTCTTCGGCAATCTCGACGTTCGCGCCGTCGAGCGTACCGACGGTCAGTGCGCCGTTCAGCGCCAGCTTCATGTTGCCGGTGCCGGAGGCTTCTTTCCCGGCAGTAGAAATTTGCTCGGAAACATCGGCGGCCGGGATCATCAGTTCAGCCACGGAGACGCGGTAATCCGGGATAAACACCACTTTGATGCGATCACGCACCAGCGGATCGTTATTCACTTTTTCCGCCACTTTATTGATGGCGTAAATGATGTTTTTCGCCAGGTAATAACCCGGTGCCGCTTTCGCGCCGAACAGGAACACACGTGGCACCATGTCCATTTCCGGGTTATCGCGCAGCTGGCGGTACAGCGACAGAATGTGCAGCAGGTTCAGATGCTGACGTTTGTATTCGTGCAGGCGTTTGATCTGCACGTCGAAAATCGCGTCAGGGTTGAGCGTCAGCCCCATGACGTTTTTCACGTAATCCGCCAGTTTGATTTTGTTCTGGCGCTTAATGTCCTGATAACGCTGGCGGAATTTTTTATCGTCGGCAAAACCTTCCAGCCCTTTCAGGGCATCGAGATCGTTCACCCACTCGGTTTTCAGCGTCTCATCAATCAGTGATGACAGCGCCGGATTACACTGTTTCAGCCAGCGGCGCGGCGTGATGCCGTTGGTGACATTGTGGAATTTGTTCGGCCATAGCTGGTGATATTCCGGGAACAGGTCTTTGACCACCAGTTCAGAATGCAGCGCCGCCACGCCGTTCACCGCAAAACCGCTGACCACGCACAGGTTCGCCATGCGCACTTGTTTGTTCTGGTGAACAGACAGTTTTTCCCAGACGGCTTTATCGCCCGGCCACTGTTTTTCGACCACTTTTTTGAAGCGGGCGTTAATGGCTTTGATCAGCGAGAAGTGGCGCGGCAGCAGGCTGCGGACCAGTTTTTCATCCCAGCATTCCAGCGCTTCCGGCATCAGCGTGTGGTTGGTGTAGGCAAAAGTCTGGCTGGTGATCGCCCAGGCGGCGTCCCAGTCCAGCTGGTGTTCGTCGAGCAAAATACGCAGCAGCTCAGGGATGGCGATGGTCGGGTGCGTGTCGTTGAGCTGGATGACTTCGAATTTCGGCAGATCCTGAATTTTGCGCCCCAGGAAATGATGGCGGCGCAGGATGTCGGCGACCGAACAGGCGCACTGGAAATACTGCTGCATCAGGCGCAGGCGTTTACCGGCGTCGTGGTTG
This sequence comes from Rahnella sp. PAMC25559, assembly GCF_050632365.1. GTDB lineage: Bacteria > Pseudomonadota > Gammaproteobacteria > Enterobacterales > Enterobacteriaceae > Rahnella > Rahnella rivi. Next base: position 229,527 of record NZ_CP192543.1, read on the forward strand.
TCATTCGGATACAGCACTTTGGTGAGCTTCGCGGCATCAATGCCTTTTTGCTCCGCTTTCAGAAATTCCCCGTCGTTGAACAGGGTCAGATCAAACGGATGTACGTCAGTCGCCTGCCACAAACGCAGCGGCTGGGTGACGCCATTTTTGTAACCGACCACCGGCAGATCCCAGGCTTCACCGCGCAGGGTAAACGCCGGATGCCATTGTTCTTCGCCCTTTTCGTTCTTCGTCAGCTTGCCGCCAAAGGCGACATCAACGGACAGTGAGCTGTTGTGGCTGAACCACGGATAACTTTCCCGGTGCCAGTTGTCCGGCGCTTCCTGTTGTTTGCCTTCGCTGAACGACTGGCGGAATAAACCGTACTGATAATTCAGGCCGTAGCCGGTCGCCGGTTGCCCGACGGTCGCCATTGAATCGAGGAAACAGGCCGCCAGACGGCCTAATCCGCCATTGCCCAGCGCCGGATCGGTTTCCTGCTCCAGCACATCGGCCAGCTCAACGCCCTGCTCTTTCAGCGCCTGTTGCACGGTGTCATACCAGCCGAGGTTGATCAGGTTATTCGCGGTCAGGCGCCCGATCAGGAATTCCATCGAAATATAGTTCACGTGCCGCTGCGGCTGCTTTGTCGCTGCGGGCACCGGCTGCGCACTGAGTTGTTCGGATAACGCGGCACTGGTGGCCTGCCACCACTGATGCGGCGTCATGTCCTGCGCCTGTTGTAAACCGAACCCCTGCCACTGGCGTTTCAGCGCGGCTAAAAACTGCGTTTTATCCAAAGTCACCTGCATCACATGCCTCTTTATCCGGGAATTTGTAGGGAAGTCTGATGTTGATTATCACTATGCTGACGCTTGTGTCGGTGAGCGGCATCATCCCGTCACAGATTAGGCGGGGAGGAGAAACGGGGCGTAGCCGGAGGAGACAGGGGGTCAGGGCGAACGGCGGAAAATTTGTATTAAGAAGTGTGATGCAGAGCAACTTAACGGCATGTAAAGACGTAACATTCTTGCAATCAATGTTTCAAAGGAGGACTTTAGGAAAAGTGATTAATTACACGCTGTGAAATAATTAAGCCGCCCCCAGATTATCGTCAAAAGAATCGAAAAAAATGCTGATCCCGTCAAAACTGAGCCGCCCGGTGCGGCAGCAAAATACTGTGGTTCGCGATCGTCTGCTGACGAAACTCTCGACTGCGCCGAATTATCGTCTGACCCTGGTCGCCAGCCCGGCGGGCTATGGGAAAACGACGCTGGTGGCACACTGGGCGGCGGGTAAAAGCGATCTGGGCTGGTATTCTCTGGATGAAAGCGACAATCAGCCGGAGCGTTTTGCCAGCTACCTGATCGCCGCCGTTCAGCAGGCCTGCGGCGGTCATTGCGTGAAGAGCGAAGCCTTGAGCCAGAAGCATCAGTACGCCAGTTTGTCCGCGTTGTTCGGGCAACTGTTCGTGGAGCTTTCCGACTGGCACCGCCCGCTGTTGCTGGTGATCGACGACTACCATCTGATTTCGAACGATGCCATTCATGAAGGCATGCGCTTTTTCCTGCGCCATCAGCCGGAGAATATGTCGCTGGTGGTGCTCTCGCGTACCCTGCCACCGCTGGGCATCGCGAACCTGCGCGTGCGCGACCAGTTGCTTGAGCTAAACGCTTCCCATCTGGCCTTTACCCATCCCGAAACACAACAATTCTTCGACTGCCGTCTCAGGGATCCGATCGATCAGGCTGACAGCAGCCGTTTGTGTGATGACGTCGCGGGCTGGGCCACCGCGCTGCAACTGATTGCGCTCTCAGCACGCCAGTCCACCACGCCTGCCCAACAGTCAACCCAGCAATCCGCCCGTAAACTTGCCGGGCTGAATGCCAGCCATTTATCCGAGTATCTGGTGGATGAAGTACTGGATCGCGTGGATGCGCCGACGCGTGATTTCCTGCTGCGCTGCTCGCTGCTGCGCTCAATGAATGACGCGCTGATTGTGCGTCTGACCGGCGGAGACAATGGTCAGCAGCGTCTGGAAGAATTAGAGCGCCAGGGATTATTCATCCATCGTATGGATGACACGGGTGAATGGTTTAACTTCCACCCTTTGTTTGCCACCTTCCTGCGTCAGCGCTGCCAGTGGGAACTGGCGGCTGAACTGCCCGCCATTCATCGTGCGGCTGCCGAAGGCTGGCTGGCGCAAGGCTTCCCCGCCGAAGCCATTCATCACGCGCTGGGAGCCGAAGACACCGATATGCTGCGTGATATTCTGCTGCAACACGCCTGGGCGCTGTTCAATCAAAGCGAACTGGCCTTGCTGGAAGAGTGTCTGAACGCGCTGCCGTATGAGCGCCTGATCCAAAATCCCAAGCTGGTCCTGTTGCAGGCCTGGCTGGCACAAAGTCAGCATCGTTATGCCGAAGTGGAAACCCTGCTGGTGCGCGCGGAAAGTGAAATGCAACAGCGCAGCATTGTGATGGAGCAGGACATGACCGCCGAGTTCGACGCCCTGCGCGCGCAGGTGGCGATCAACGATGGCCGTCAGGATGAGGCGGAAAAACTGGCCGCCGATGCCCTGCGTTTCCTGCCGTATGAAAGCTATTACAGCCGCATCGTCGCCACCTCAGTCACCGGTGAGATTCAGCACTGCAAAGGCGATCTCACCCGCGCGCTGCCGCTGATGCAGCAAACTGAACAGATCGCCCGCCGGTACGAAGCTTATCACTACGCGTTATGGGCGCTGCTGCAACAGAGTGAAATCCTGATTGCTCAGGGCTATTTGCAGGCGGCCTATGAAATGCAGGATCGCGCGTTTGAACTGGTGCGCGAGCAACATCTCGAACAGCTACCGATGCATGAATTCCTGCTGCGTCTGCGTTCACAGTTATTGTGGTCGTGGTCGCGGCTTGACGATGCCGAAGAGGCCGCCCGTGAAGGGCTCAACGTGCTGACCAATTTCCAGCCGCAGCAGCAGTTGCAATGTCTGGCGATGCTGGCGAAATGCTCGCTGGCGCGCGGCCAGCTCGACAACGCGCACCACCATTTACAGCGCTGCGAGGCTCTGCTTAAAACCGGTCAGTACCATATTGACTGGCTGACCAACACCGACAAGCCACGGGTGATTTACTGGCAGATGATCGGCGATAAAGCCGCCGCGCGACAATGGCTGCAACAGGCCAGAAAACCGGACATGGCGGACAACCATTTCCAGCAGGGGCAGTGGCGCAATATTGCCCGCGTGCAGATTTTGCTGGAGAAGTTTGATGAAGCCGAAGTGGTGCTGGATGAACTGAATCAGAACGCCCGCCAGCTGCGTCTGACCAGCGATCTGAACCGCAATCTGCTGCTGAGTAATCTGCTGTACTGGCATACCGGGCGCAAAAGCGACGCGCAGAAAGTCCTGATCGAAGCGCTCGGGCTGGCGAACCGCACCGGCTTTGTCAGCCACTTCGTCATCGAAGGCGAAATGATGGCGCAGCAACTTCGTCAGCTGATTCAGCTTAATTTGCTGCCCGAGCTGGAACAGCGCCGCGCCCAGCAAATCCTGCGCGAGATTAACCAGCATCACCGCCACAAGTTTGCGCATTTCGACGAAGGCTTCGTTAATAAGCTGCTGACCCACCCGCAGGTGCCGGAACTCATTCGCACCAGCCCGCTGACCCAGCGCGAGTGGCAGGTACTGGGGCTGATCTATTCCGGTTACAGCAATGATCAGATCGCCGGTGAGCTGGATGTGGCGTCCACCACCATCAAAACGCATATCCGTAACCTGTATCAAAAACTCGGCGTCGCACACCGCCAGGAAGCTGTGCAGCAGGCTCAGCATCTGTTGCAGGTGATGGGCTACGGCGCGTAATTCCTTTACTTCATTCCCGCCTTTAATAACGCACGGCCATGAATCAGCTGTGCGTTATACATAAAATGCATTAGCGAGCATTTTTTGCTCATCGCCCCTGCTCATCACGAAAATCTGATGATATAATGTGACATACATCACATTATTGTGTTTCTTCATTTCTTCAGTAAGCCCATTGCTCACCCTGTTTAAACAGCCTTTGCGGCTGATTTTGGCATCGTGCAACCGGCTGTAGTGAGTAAGGATTTTATCAATGGGAACGTTAACTGCCGGAATAGTCATGATGCGCTGGGAATTGCTGAGCGCTTTTTTGATGTTCTGCACCAGCCAGCTCAATATTCTTTGCCGTCAGTCGAGCCGCAACACCATGGCGTTCGTCTGTAGCGGTCTTGGCCTGACGGTGACCTGTTTCTTTGTCATGAGCCTGATGGGCATGACTTACAACGCCGCTGCCATTGCGCAATTCTGGTCAATGACCAAAGACGTTTTCTTCGATGTGATGAGTAAAACCCCCACCGATATGCCGTTCTATTATTAATGCCGTTTTATTATTGTTTCCTGCCTGACAGATTAATCGGCTTTTTCCGGGCTGAGCATCACGCTCTGCCCGGCTCATTGTGCAAAAATCTCCCTTCCCGCGCTATTTCATCGCTCATTACTGAACCGATTTGTCATCTAATCCTAATTGTCTGAAATTGCGGGGTATATCGAACGTCTTTTAGTAGCCATCTGCCCGATTACCTGTAAATTGCGATCTGTCTCCACAGGTAAAAGATAATGTGCCGCACGATAAAACTATTGATTGCTAATAGTTGAAGGGTCGTATTAGATTCTCACACTATACTTTTCTTAGAATGATCATTGATTTGTTTGCTTCAGGCTGCTGAATTTTCTCTGTTTTGGCATCCCTGCTTATGGCTGAAGGAATTCCGATGAATACGCATCACATGCTCGGCGCGTTTGTGCTACTGGTAAGTTCTGCTTCTGCTCTGGCAGTAGAAACGGCGGGTATACCTCAGAATCAGGTAAAAGAGCGCAATGCGTTCATTGCTGATCTGATGAAAAAAATGACCCTTGATGAAAAAATTGGTCAGTTGAATCTGGTGACCGTCGGGACGGATTATCCGAAAGAAGCGATCATGGCCGATATTCGCGACGGCAAAGTCGGTGGCGTATTTAATACCGTGACCAAACCCGATATTCGCCGCCTTCAGGATGAGGTGAAAAACAGCCGCCTGAAAATCCCTCCTTTCTATGCGTATGACGTGGTACACGGCCAGCGCACTATTTTCCCGATCAGCCTCGGTCTGGCAGCCAGCTGGGACATGCAGGCCGTGGCCACCAGCGCACGCATTTCTGCAAAAGAAACCGCAGCTGATGGCCTGAACATGACGTTCTCGCCGATGGTAGATGTGACCCGCGATCCACGCTGGGGCCGTGTTTCCGAAGGTTTCGGTGAAGACACCTATCTCACTTCACGCCTCGCGCATGAAATGGTTACCGGTTATCAGGGCAAAGACCCGTCTGCCCCTGACGCGGTGATGGCAAACGTCAAACACTACGCGTTGTACGGCGCTGTCGAAGGCGGCCGGGAATACAACACCGTGGATATGAGTCTGACGCGCATGTTCAACGACTACATGCCACCGTACAAAGCCGCTGTCGATGCGGGTGCTGGCGGTGTGATGGTGGCGCTGAACAGTATCAACGGCACGCCTGCCACCTCCAACACCTGGCTTTTAAAAGACATTCTGCGTGACGACTGGCAATTCAAAGGCCTGACCGTCAGCGACCACGGCGCTATCGGCGGCCTGGTCAAACACGGCGTAGCCGAAGACGATCGTCAGGCGGCGGCCATGGCATTGAAAGCCGGTGTCGATATGGACATGGCGGATAACATGTACGGCAAGTATCTGAAAGGCCTGCTCGCCGACGGCATGGTCAGCCAGAATGATATCGACCGCGCGGTGCGTGACGTACTGGCCGCAAAATGGGACATGGGCCTGTTTGTGGATGAGTACCGTCATTTAGGCCCACAGTCGAGCGACCCGGCGGATACCAACGCCGAAAGCCGCCTGCACCGCAACGAAGCGCGCGAAGTGGCGCGAACCTCGCTGGTGCTGCTGAAAAACAACAATCAGACATTACCGTTGCAGAAAGCGGGCACCATCGCCGTGATCGGACCGCTGGCTGACAGCAAACGTGACGTCATGGGCAGCTGGTCTGCCGCCGGTAAAGCAGCTCAGGCGGTAACCGTCCTGCAGGGCATGAAGGATGTGCTCGGCGATAAAGGCAACGTTCTTTATGCACGCGGCGCTAACGTCACTGACGATCAGGCCATGGTGGATTTCCTCAACTCTTATGACAAGCAGGTGATCAACGACACACGTAAACCGCAGGAAATGATTGATGAAGCCGTGAAAACCGCTGAAAAATCTGACGTTGTGGTCGCGGTCGTTGGTGAAGCGCAAGGTATGGCGCACGAGGCGTCCAGCCGTTCTGAACTGAACATCCCGCAAAGCCAGCGCGACTTACTGAAAGCCCTGAAAGCGACCGGCAAACCGCTGGTCATTGTTCTGATGAATGGCCGTCCGCTGACGCTGTCATGGGAAAATGAAATCTCCGACGCGATGCTGGAAACCTGGTTCAGCGGCACCGAAGGCGGTCACGCGATTGCTGACGTGCTGTTTGGCGATTACAACCCGTCAGGCAAATTGCCGATGACCTTCCCGCGCGCAGTAGGCCAGATCCCGCTGTATTACAGCTTCCTTAATACAGGGCGTCCGTTTAATCCGCAGCATCCGGATAAATACACCACCCGCTATTTTGATATCACTAACGGCCCGCTGTTCCCGTTCGGTTATGGTCTGAGCTATACCGACTTCAGCGTCTCTGACGTCAGCCTGTCTTCCACCACCATGGATGCCAAACACCCGCTGACCGCCAGCGTGACGGTGAAAAATACCGGTAAACGCAGCGGCGCGACCATCGTGCAGCTGTATTTGCAGGACGTCACCGCGTCCATCAGCCGTCCGGTCAAGCAGCTGAAAAACTTCGAGAAAATCGAGTTGCAGCCGGGTGAGCAAAAAGTCGTCACCTTTACAGTGAACGAACAGGATCTGCGTTTCTACAATGATCAGCTGAAATGGGCTTCCGAGCCTGGCAAGTTCAACGTCTTCGTTGGGCTGGATTCAGAAAACGTCAAACAAACCAGCTTCCTGCTGAAGTAATCTCGAAAGCGATCTCCGGGCGGCATGCTCGCCCGGAGATCGGTCAAAAGCCCCTCAGTGCTGACGGCATCCGCCAACGCGTGTCGTCAGCACTGGGCGGCAATTTCTGCCCGTAAACTGGATATATAACGGACAGTTGCTAACCTTAATTTCAATGTGTTATGCCCTTTTGCCTTTATCCGCCGGATGCGGAGCGTTGCGAGTGGGCTCAACAGAGTAAGCTCCGTCTGTGCTGACTGTCGCCAGGTCACTGCGCTGACGGCGTTTTGCGTTCTTTGCGGAGAAACATTCCATGGTCGACTCACAAGATGCCTCCATCCTGTACCTGCATTTTGGTACGCCCCGCCCATACTGGCGACTGGGTTCAGACAGCAACGCGCTGGAGTTATCTGCTGAGAAAGGCATCGTCAACGTGGCGATCTCCCTGACCCAATGGCAGGCAGGAAAGATCAGGCAACTGACCGGGATTACCTCAAGTTTTACGCTGGACATCACGCTGTTCGGATCACAGGTGCGCCTGTTTCTGGTGGGTCGAAAAATTGATGGTCAGGTCTGGGCGGGCACTGCGTCGGCCTATCAGGACACCGAGTCCGTCGCGCACGATTTAGAGGTCGGGCTGACCTTTGCAGAGCAGGTCGTTTCCGAAGCCAATTCCGTGATCGTCATTATCGATCAGGAAGGCAAAATCCACCGTTTTAACCGGCTGAGCGAAGAGTACACCGGCCTGCGTGAAGAGGATGTTATCGGGCGCAGCGCCTACGATTTATTCATGTCGATGGAAGAAGGGCTGGCCTCACGTCAGAACATCAGCAGTTTCTTTCAGCATCAGCAATCCTACGAAGTCGAACGCTGGATCAATACCGTTAAAGGCCAGCGGCTATTCCTGTTTCGCAATAAATTCGTTCACAGCGGCAGCGGCAAGCAGCAAAAATTTCTGATCTGCTCTGGCTCAGACATCACCGACGAACGTAAAGCGCAGGAGCGCTTACGCGTGCTGGCAAACACCGATCTTGTTACCGGTTTCGCGAATCGTAACGCGTTGCAGGAATCTCTGGCGACGGCGCTGAAAGACCGGGGTGACACGAAAGTCGGGCTGATTTACCTCGATCTCGACAACTTCAAAAAAGTTAACGACGCCTACGGGCATATGTTTGGCGACCACCTGCTGCGCGCAGTGTCAGATGCGATTCAGGATTGCCTTTCAGCCAACGATAAACTGGCCCGTCTTGGCGGCGATGAATTCATCATTCTCAGCTCAAACGCTGAAATCAAAACGATGGAAGCGCTGAGTCAGCGTGTTTTACACCGTCTGAGTATGCCGTTTCGTATCGGGCTGATTGAAGTCTACACCGGCTGTTCCGGCGGTATTGCCATTTGCCCTGAACATGGCACCGACGGCGATACCCTGCTGCAAAATGCCGATACCGCCATGTACGTGGCGAAGGAAAAGGGCAAAAACTCGCACTGCGTTTTCTCTGTGGAAATGAATCAGAAAGCGGCGGAATACATGTGGCTGGACACCCATCTGCGTAAAGCGCTGGCGGAAAAAGATCAGCTGGTGCTGTATTACCAGCCGAAGGTGTCGCTGTACGGCGCGGTCAACAGCGTCGAGGCGCTGCTGCGCTGGCAGTCCCCGGAGCGCGGGCTGATTCAGCCGCAAAGTTTCATTCCCTACGCTGAAGAGTCCGGGCTTATCACGCCGCTTGGAAAATGGGTCATCGAAACCGCTACCCGTCAGGCGACAGAATGGCAGAAAAAAGGCCTCAACCTGCGCGTGGCGGTTAATCTTTCCGGGCGTCAGCTGAATAACGGGTCGTTCATCACCACGCTGGCAGAAGCCATGAAAACGTCAGGCATGAAAGGCTGTTTGCTGGATTTTGAGCTGACAGAAAGCTGCCTGGTGGAAGACGAAGGCGCGGCGGTCACCATGATTAATCAGTTACATAAGCTGGGCGCGCAGGTGCATCTGGATGACTTCGGCACCGGGTATTCTTCGTTGTCACAACTGGCACGCATCCCGCTGGACTGCATCAAACTCGATCAAAGTTTTGTGCGGGGAATCAATGACAATCCGGTGTCTCAGGCGCTGGTGCGGGCCATTGTTGCGGTGGCAAAAACGTTGCAACTGACGGTGGTGGCAGAAGGGGTTGAAACGGCGGAAGAAGAAAAGCTGATCGACGAAATTGGCGTGGACAGCAAACAAGGTTTTCTTTACGCCAAGCCAATGCCCGCAACGGAACTCGAGCACTGGCTTGATGATAAAAACGTTGCTTCACCCAATGTGTTTAAACATAAAGCCAAACAGAAATAGCACCAGTGACGGGCTTTTTCCGTTTGCTGCTAGCCGGTTTTACGCAATGACGCCGTATGCCGGTTTTGCAGCATGACCAGCCGCTCCATGTAACTCAGATCTTTCTCCTCCAGCGTAAATGCCGCATCCACCCAATCCTCCGTGATATCCATCAGTTCCGAACGCGACAGCTGCAATACACGCTGGCGTGCGCGGAGCATCGCACGTATCCCGTTAAGTTTTGGCCGCAACGTATCCATAAAGGTACGCGTGGCGTTAAACGCCTCACCGGGCTGGAACAGGACATCCACCAGGCCCCGGCTTTCGAACCATTCCGCCGTATGCGATTCGCCGGTAGTGATCAGTTCCTCCGCGAGCCGCATCCCGGCTTTACGTGATACCAGCGAATAGCCCCCCATGCCGGGGAACAGGTTAAACGCGATTTCAGGAAACCCCATCCTGGCCGTGTTCTGCGCCAGCACGTAATGGTGCGCCAGTGCCGCTTCAAACCCGCCTCCCAGCGCCGTTCCTTCAATCATCGACAAACTGATGGCACCGACATCAAACCCGCGCGCGGCGGCGTGTACGCAGTCCACACAGGCTCTGGCGTAAGCGCGCAATGCTTCGCGCTTGTTGTTTACGATGGAATCGACGAAGAAGCTGAGATCACCGCCGACGTTGTACATATTGGGGACCAGCGAGCCGGTGACCCAAAAGTCGAAACGCAGCCCAGACGCTTTCGCGGCGTAGGTCAATGTCATGATGTCTTCGATAAGCTCCTGATTAAAACAAGGACGTGGATAAGACCTGAGCATCATCCACATGACATTACGGCCTTCTTCATAATAGGCAGCAATTTGCGACAAATGCCCGGCTTCGGTAAACGGACGGCAGGCTGTATGGTCAATAAGATTCATAGTATATATCCAGGTTAGAATTGAATTTTAGGGTGAAGCAGCTCCAGCCTAGTCCAGCTCTAACCCGAACTGAATCGATTCGAGGTGTTTTTATAAGAATATTCCTAATACACAAAATTCAATAAAAAAATGTTAAAAATAAACAACCTGCAATCAATCAATGTTGTGTAAAAACAGTGAAATAATGATTTCCCCCGCAAAAAAGCACTCGTTCGCCTCCTCAGTAATAATCTGTTAATTAAATAAACCTGATTAATAATATGAGGAAGAGTTAATAAAACCTTTCCGTTTTGCCACAGTGATACACGTCACAATCATGGCGCGCCCGCTTTCCAATTCTTCCGCCACCCGCTAAATTGAATTCATCTCCTCCGACCACTTAAGAGAATTCCATGACTGAACCCGCTTCGCTGTTTTATCCACACCTGCTGGCGCCGCTGGATTTAGGCTTTACGCAGCTGAAAAACCGCGTGCTGATGGGATCCATGCACACCGGTCTTGAAGAGCTGGAAGACGGGCCGGAACGGCTGGCGGCTTTTTATGCCGAGCGTGCCGCAGCGGGCGTCGGGCTTATCGTGACCGGCGGTATTTCGCCCAATGCGCAGGGCGTGGTTTATCAGGGCGGTTCGATCCTTGCCGAACAGCAACACATCACCCACCACCGTGTGGTGACCCGCGCGGTGCACGCCGCCGGGGGGAAAATCGCGCTGCAAATTCTGCACGCCGGACGCTACAGCTATCAGCCAAATCCGGTCGCGCCTTCTGCCCTGCAGGCACCGATTAACCGTTTTACGCCCCATGCGTTGAGCGAAGAAGAGATCGAGGCAACGCTGGAAGACTTCGCGCGCTGCGCAGCGCTGGCGAAGGAGTCAGGTTACGACGGCGTGGAAATTATGGGCTCGGAAGGTTATCTGATTAATCAGTTTCTGGCCGCCAGAACCAATCAGCGCAGCGACCGCTGGGGCGGTTCGGCTGAAAACCGGATGCGTTTTGCTATCGAAGCCGTGCGCCGCGTGCGTGAAACCTGCGGGCAGGCATTCATCATTATTTATCGCTTATCCATGCTGGATCTGGTCGAAGAAGGCTCGGACTGGCAGGAAGTCGAAACGCTGGCGCAGCGGATTGAACAGGCGGGCGCGAGCATCATCAATACCGGTATCGGCTGGCACGAAGCGCGGATCCCGACCATCGCCACCATGGTGCCGCGCGCCGCGTTCAGCTGGGTGACGCAAAAACTGATGGGCAAAGTCGGCATTCCGCTCATCACCACCAACCGTATCAATGACCCCGACGTGGCTGAGAAAATTCTCGCCGAAGGCTGCGCGGACATGGTGTCGATGGCGCGTCCGTTCCTCGCCGATCCGGCGTTTGTCGAAAAAGCCGCACAGGGCCGGGCTGATGAAATCAATACCTGCATCGGCTGCAATCAGGCCTGTCTGGATCAGATTTTCGCTGGCGAAGTGACGTCCTGTCTGGTGAATCCGCGTGCCTGCCGGGAAACGCAGCTGCCGGTGACCCGCGCGCAGGTCCCCAAACGCCTGGCCGTCGTCGGTTCGGGCCCCGCCGGGCTGGCCTTTGCCACCACTGCCGCCAGCCGCGGGCATCACGTCACCCTGTTCGACGCACACAATGAAATCGGCGGGCAATTTAATGTCGCCAAACAGATCCCCGGCAAAGAAGAGTTTTATCAGACGTTGCGCTATTACTCGCGCCAGCTGACGCTGCTTGGCGTGACGCTGCGCCTCGGCGAAACCGTCAGCGCCAGCCAGCTGACCGGCTATGACGAAGTGATCCTCGCCTGCGGTATTTCACCGCGCCTGCCGGACATTGCGGGCATAGATCATCCGTGCGTGCTGACCTATCTCGACGTGTTGCGGGATAAAAAACCGGTCGGCCAGCGCGTCGCCATTATCGGCGCAGGCGGCATTGGTTTTGATACTGCCGAATACCTGATACATAACGGTCCGTCGTCGAGCCTCAGTGCCCAGGCCTTCAGCCACGAATGGGGGATCGACCAGAGCCTGACGCACCGTGGCGGGCTGGCGCCATCTGGCCCGCAGCCGGAACCCGCCGCGCGGGATATCGTGTTGCTGCAACGCAAAACCACTAAAGTCGGCGCAGGACTGGGCAAAACCACTGGCTGGATCCACCGCGCCAGCCTGCTGCAGCGTGGCGTGAAAATGCAAAGCGGCGTGAGTTACGAGCGCATCGACGACGCAGGTTTGCACCTGATCATGAACGGTCAGCCGGTATGTCTGGAAGTGGATAACGTGATTATCTGCGCCGGACAGGAGCCGCAGCGGGCGTTGTATCAGCCATTACAGGCGGCGGGTAAAACCGTGCATCTGATTGGCGGCGCAGACATCGCCGTCGAGCTGGATGCACGTCGGGCAATCGATCAGGGCACGCGGCTGGCACTGAACATGTAGACAACCGCCCTGGAGAATCACAGACGAAAAAAAGCCGCGTGAGCGGCTTTTTTAACGGGGTGTTCAGCGTATGGACGCCAACTGACCCGGCAATGTTTACAACTTTGCATGTTGGAGAATGTCGCTGCCATTCTTCAGATATGATTTTGTCGCTTATCGACCCGACCCATATCAGGGTGCCTGCACGAACCCACATTCCTTGCAGAATGCTTCATATTTAGACAGCCAAGGGCGTATGTTGGCTGCACTGATTAGTCTACATTACAGGAGCGTAGGCCTGAAGGCACGGAGTTCAGCTTTGCTGATAGTAAAGCCGTTAAGTGATTTCAACGCGTAGATCAGAGGATTACCGTCGCGCCGGAGATCTCCCTGCTTTGTGCGGGTATAGATACTAAAAACCTTCAGACAGGGATTTTTCCCAACATGAGATTTTTTGGGATTTAAATGAACACCGGTAATGACCCGATTTTCATGAGCACCGTTGAATTTAACTTCCTTGTTGATCGAAACGTCGATACCCACATGCCTTCTCCCTGAAAGCCCCGGCCTTTTATTACTTATCCATGATGTAAAGGCCGGGTAATCATCAATGTGTCAAAAATCAGTGATGCGACGCCGTTTTCACCGCGCGCAGAATGACGAATTTCTGGTTGGTGGCGATAGTCGTGCAGTTACCGAACAGGCGACGCAGTTTCTGGTAGTAATCGAGATGACGGTTGCCGACGATGCGCAGTTCGCCGCCGGTTTGCAGGCAACGTTTGGCATCGCAGAACATGCGCCAGGCGGTGTCATCGCTGACGACCGTGCCCTGATGGAATGGCGGGTTACACAGCACCGCGTCCAGGGTTTCGCGTTCAACACCGGCCAGCATGTTGTTCACTTCGAAATGACAGCGGCTGACATCCTGCGGCAAATTGTTTTCGACGTTGATACGGCTCGATTCCACCGCCATATAAGATTCATCGACGAACAGCATTTCCGCGTCCGGGTTCAGTGCCAGGGCTGTCATGCCGATGACGCCGTTACCGCAGCCTAAATCCACCATGCGTCCTTCAATACCTTCCGGCAAATGTTGCATGAAGAAACGCGCACCGATGTCCAGACCGCCGCGCGAGAACACGTTCGCGTGGTTGGAGATACGGAACTCACTGTCGTCCAGCGCCCATTCGGCGATCACCGGTTCGGCGGCCTGCGCTGGCAAGGTGGCTTCGCAATGGATCAGACGCGCTTTTTTCCACGCCAGACTGGTTTTGGTCGGGCCGAGGATTTTTTCAAACAGTTGCAGCGTGGAGGTGTGAATATCACGGGCCTTCGCCCCGGCGATAATCTGGGTGTCCGGCGTCACGACTTCGCGCAGCGCCAGCAGTTGCTGTTCCAGCAGCGCCAGCGTTTTTGGCACCTTGATGATGACCAGACCCGGATTGATCGGCAACGGCACCAGGCTGCTTTGCGCTGCCACGGCGTCTTCGTCAAAACCGTTCAGACGCAAGTTGTGGCGCGTGGCCAGCTGGCTCATGAAAGAGTCATTGATGCTGGTGGGACTGAACGCCTGCAATGCGCACGCCAGCGTGCCAAAAGCATCGTTGAAAATCAGCAGCGGACGGCCATTGAGCTCACCGGTGTTCAGGGTTTGCAGCAGATATTCATCAGCAGCTTCCCATGCCTGCAACTGCGTTGCCGCTTCGTCCTGCGGATAACGTTCCAGATCCAGTTGCAGTAACTGCCCACCTACTTCGGTTTCGAATTGGCTCATTGGCCCTCCTCAATATTCAATTTGCGCTGTTTATCCCCTAAATTGGGCTATCAGTAAAATGTTTTTTCAGTTAAAAAGGGGTTTATCTGCCGGATCCCTGCGATCGCGCTAAAATCCACGTTTATCGTTACGGCATCTTTTCCCCGTCAATAAGAGACAAAGCAAACAGTTATGCCTGAATTGACCTATCTGCAAGGCTATCCCGAGCACCTTCAGGCTCAGGTGCGTCAGTTAATCGACCAGGAACGTTTAGGTAAAGTCTTGCTGACGCGGTATCCGCAACCGCACGAGCTGACCACCGATAAATCGCTCTATCAGTATACGCTGGACCTGAAAAATCAGTTTTTGCGCAGTTCATCACCGTTAAGCAAAGTGGCCTACGACAATAAAATCCACGTGATGAAGCACGCGCTCGGCCTGCATACGGCGATTTCGCGTATTCAGGGCGGCAAACTGAAAGCCAAAGCGGAAATCCGCGTGGCGACGGTGTTTAAAAGCGCGCCGGAAGCTTTTCTGAAAATGATCGTGGTGCACGAGCTGGCGCATCTTAAAGAGAAAGATCACAACAAAGCCTTCTATAGCCTGTGCTGTCATATGACGCCCGACTATCATCAGTTAGAATTCGACACGCGCATGTATCTGACGCATCTGGAAATATTCGGCAAGTTGTATCAATAATTAACCTACCAATAGGGAACACGCATGATTCGCTTTGCTGTCGTCGGCACCAACTGGATCACCCAACGTTTTATTGATGCCGCGCACGAGAGCGGAAAAATGAAGCTCACGGCGATTTATTCACGCACGCTGGAAGGTGCCAAAAAGCTGGGCGAGGATTATCCGGTCGGGCACTATTTTGATTCTCTTGAAGAAATGGCGGCGTCTGACCTGATTGATGCGGTCTACATCGCCAGCCCGAATTCATTGCATTACGCACAGTCTCTGCTGTTCCTCAGCCATAAAAAACACGTGATGTGTGAAAAGCCGCTGGCCTCTAATCTGCGTGAGGTTGAAAGCCTGATGGCCTGTGCAAAAGAGAACAATGTGGTGCTGTTTGAAGCGTTTAAAACCGCGTACCTGCCGAACTTCCTGCACATGAAAGGGGCGCTGAACCGCATCGGTAAATTGCGTAAAGCCATTCTGAATTACTGCCAGTATTCATCGCGTTATCCGCGTTATCTGGCGGGTGAAAATCCAAACACCTTTAACCCGGCGTTTTCCAACGGCTCGATCATGGATATCGGCTATTACTGCCTGGCCAGTGCCGTGGCGCTGTTTGGCGAACCGTTGTCCATCAATGCCACCGCCACCTTGCTGGAAAGTGGTGTCGACGGCCAGGGGACGGTGATCTTGTCTTATGCCGATGACTTCGTCGTGGTCATTAACCATTCCAAAATCAGCGACTCTCATCTGCCAAGCGAGATTCAGGGTGAGGAAGGGACGCTGCAAATGGAAAAAATTTCCGAATGCCAGACGCTGAGCCTGACGCCGCGAGGCAGCCAGAAGCTGGATCTGACGCAGCCACAGCACATCAACACCATGCTGTATGAAGCAGAAACGTTTGCGATTCTGGTGGATAACCAGTTTGTCGCGCATCCGGGGCTGGAAGTCTCGCGCATCACTGCCAAAGTGCTGACGGAAATCCGCCGTCAGACCGGGGTGGTGTTCCCTGCCGACCATCAGCCTTAACGATTATCACCCATTCGGGAGTCACAGATGACCGCACCCAGTCTGAAGCCGTTGTTGATTTTGCAAACCGGCCACGCGCCGGAGCCTGTCCGTCGGGCGCACGATAATTTCCCGCAGATGTTTATTCGTCAGGGCAATATCGACGCGCAGCAGGTGGTGATTGTGGATTTACAGGCCGGTGAGCGCCCGCTGCCGCCGGAACACTATTGCGGAGCGATCATTACCGGTTCGCGCAGCATGGTGACGGAGCATCTGGCGTGGAGCGAAGAAGCGGCGGACTGGGTACGCCTCGGGATGTTGCAGGAATTGCCGATGTTTGGTGCCTGCTACGGTCATCAGCTGATGGCTTACGCGCTGGGCGGCGAGGTGGATTACCATCCGCAGGGCATTGAACTCGGTACGCATGAAGTCACGCTGACGCCTGCCGGACATCTTGATCCGCTGGTATCGCAGCTTCCGGCGCAGTTCGCGGCGAACCTGATCCACCTGCAAACCGTGATCACTCCACCCGCCACCGCAACGGTGCTGGCGAAAACGCAGCACGATCCGCATCAGATTTTGCGCTACGGCCCGAACGCCATCAGCACGCAGTTCCATCCGGAATTCAGTCTGGCGGTGATGAAGACCTATCTGACCTGGCTGAGTTCGATCGCCGAAGACGACCGTGTAGACTTTGCCCATCAGGCTCAGCACCTTAGCGAAACACCGCTCAGTCAGGGTTTGCTGCGGGCCTTCGTCGGTGCCTTGGGTAAGCGACAGGCACTGGCGGGATAAAGTGCAAAGATATGTCAAAATGTTGACAGCAGTTACACTTTGAATTAATTTTTGGATCGCAAAGGGGAGTAACTTCTTCGTCGGATAATCGTCATTACGGTGTCTGGACCCGCGCTCGCAGCAGCGCTGTCTCAGTCACCCGGTTACCGGGGCAACCAGAATCGTATTCTTTGGATGAATACATCTCGTTGTAAGTGAGACCTTGCCGGATGGCGAGGTTTGCTTACAGCTCAGAGAGAGCGGCTAACGTCTTCCGACGCTGGCCGTTTTTTTTTGATGTTTTTCGGAGGACAACGTAATGATGAATTCAGTAGGCAACCCGATGTTATGGGGCGCATTTGCCGTTGTTGTGGTGATTATGCTCGCGTTCGATCTGCTGTTGCAGGGCCGCAAAGGCGCGCAGGTCATGACCATGAAAAGCGCCGCTGTCTGGTCGCTGGTGTGGATTGGCCTGTCGTTGTTATTTAACGTCGGCTTCTGGTGGTATCTCAACGGCGAGTTTGGACGCGAAGTCGCAGACGCCCAGGCCACGATGTTCCTGACCGGCTACCTGCTGGAAAAAGCGCTGGCGGTGGATAACGTCTTCGTCTGGTTGATCCTGTTCAGCTACTTCTCCATTCCGGCCAACCTGCAACGCCGCGTGCTGATCTACGGCGTACTGGGTGCGATCGTGCTGCGTACCGGCATGATTTTCGCGGGCAGCTGGCTGGTGGGTCAGTTCAGCTGGATTTTGTACGTGTTCGGTGCGTTTCTGCTGTTCACCGGGATTAAAATGGCGCTGACCAAAGAAGATGACGGCGAGGTGGGCGAGAAGCCGGTGATCCGCTGGCTGCGCAGCAAAATGCGCATGACCGACGAATTGCACGGTGAGAAATTCTTTATACGCCGCAACGGCATTCTGTTCGCCACACCGCTGCTGCTGGTGCTGATTATGGTGGAACTGAGCGACGTGATTTTCGCGGTCGACAGTATTCCGGCCATCTTCGCCGTGACGACCGACCCGTTCATCGTGCTGACGTCTAACCTGTTTGCCATCCTCGGCCTGCGTGCGATGTACTTCCTGCTGGCGGGCGTGGCGGAACGTTTCTCGATGCTGAAATACGGTCTGGCGGTGATCCTGATTTTCATCGGTATCAAGATGCTGTTGCTCGACGTGTTCCATATTCCGGTCGGCGTTTCGCTGGGCGTGATTGCTTCGATTCTGATCATCACCCTGCTGATTAACACCTGGGTGAACCGTCGTAACGATCGCAGGAACAACGCACAGTCTTAATATTTTCGACAGATTAATGCAAAGCGCGGCCGCTTCACCGGTCGCGCTTTTTTTATTACTGGCCCTGCTGCTGCCCCGCTACGCCGTTAAGCAATACCTCCAGCGGATACACCACGGCGATCACCAGTTCGTCCTGCACTTTTGCCGCGTCGTCCAGCTTCGCCTGCGCCTGCTGGCGTTCCTGCGCTGTCAGCGTTTCGCCTTTTTGCAGTTTCTCCAGCCATGTCAGCCCTTGTGAAGACAAATCGCCTAACTTTTCCGCCACCGGCTGCAACGGTTTCAGCACGCTATTTTGCGCCAGCACCGGTTTTACCAAATCCGCGCTGCGCTGCCAGCTTTCCAGCTGTTCACGCACGGATTGCGCGACCTGCGCGTTTTTCGGATCCTTCACCAGCGCAGTGATTTGGGCTGCAAACTCGCGCACCGCGTTGCTTTCTGCCGGTAGCGCATCCGCCAGCCGGTTCAGCGGTTCAGATTGCGTGTAATGCCCCGCCTGGAATTTGATGTGCTGACGGGTGTAATACTGCGCAGGTTCCAGCGCGGTGGAGAAGCTGAGCAGCGGCGCGATGTCGGTGCTGTTCGCCAGACGCGTCATCAGGCGTGCGGTTTCCACATGCTGTTGCAGCCCGACTGACACCACCGACCAGGCGTCGATTTTCGCCAGCCGCTGGAACATATTGCCGGTGTCTTTGACGTCCTGCGCCGACCACAACCGTTCCGCCACCACAAAGCCGCGCGGCCACAGTTTCAGATCCAGGATCTGCGCCGTGATATTTTCCTGCCACAGCGCCGCTTCGCCGCCGAGAATATTTTTCATGCCTTGCGCGTCAGGCACCACCGGCGGAAGGCCATCCGGCACCTGACTCAGCGGCGCGCCGGTTACCGGATATCGCGCATTGCCGATGATGAAATAACCCGACAATGCGCCGTCTTTGAGGCGCAACACAGGCCGCGTATCGCCCATCCAGGTATCGACCGCAAAGCTGACCGGCCCATCGCTGCGCCAGACAATGTCACGCACCGCGCGGCGCGTTTTGCCGGTGAAATCGATAAATCCGCGCCAGCCGTCTTTCCCTTCAATCAGCGTAAAGCTGCCGTCCACCGGTTTGCCTTTCAGACGCGGCATAGTGAATGACCAGCTTTGCGCTTTTTCCCCTTCCGCTACGTTTTGATCCATACCTGAAGGCTGCGGCAGAATTTCGTTGCGGTAATGATAGGCCGCGCTGTGCGGCTGATCGAGATAGAAGCCGGTGGACAAAATGCCCTGATAACCTTGCTGCGCGCTGGCGCCGAGCGAATCCGGCCCCTGCCACGACTGGATCACGATGTCATGCGGCAGATCCGGGTGGAAAATCTCGTCCCAGCCGACCATTTTGCGCTGGTGCTGATGCAGGATCTTTTGCAGACGGGTGTTGAAGTAAGCCTGTAAGGCATGCGTGTCGGCGATGCCCTTCTCTTTCATAAATGCCTGGATCGGCTTCGACGCTTTCCACTGCGTGGCGTCCACTTCATCACCGCCAATATGCAGGTAAGGATCGGGGAAGATCTGCGTCAGTTCACCGACGATGGCCTCCGCAAAGGCATAGACTTTTTCATTGGTGGGATCGAGCGTCGGGGCGTGCACACCCCAGGATCGTTCCATTTTGTACGGTCCCGGCGCGCTGAGCAGTTCGGGATACGCGACCGCAATCGCCGACGCGTGCCCCGGCATATCGATTTCCGGCACCACGCGGATCCCCCGCTCCGTGGCGTAAGCCACCACGTCTTTCATTTGCGCGACGGTGTAAAACTGCCCGTCGCTGGCGAGTTCCTGTAGTTTTGGATACTTTTGCGATGCAAAGCGCCAGCCCTGATCGTCACTCAGATGCCAGTGCAGCACGTTGAGTTTTGCCGCCGCCATGCCGTCGAGCTGACGTTTGATATCAGGCACCGGCAGGAAATGACGGGCGGAATCAAGCAGCACGCCGCGCCAGGCAAAACGCGGCTGGTCGTGAATACTGACCAGCGGAATAACAGTATTTTCGCCGTCGTTCTGCACCAGTTGCAGCAGCGTTTCCATGCCGCGTAACGCGCCAAAACGGGTGTTGGCGGTCAGCACCGCGCCCTGCGGCGTGACATCCAGCTGATAACTTTCGTCGCTGTCCGGCATCGGCTGCGCACCGGTTTTCTGTTTAATGATGACAGTGATCGCCGCCGGACCGCTGGCCGTTTCGCTGTTTTGCGGCAACAGATACCAGCCGGTTTGCTGCGCCAGACGCTCGCGCCAACGGTTTACTTCAGGCATCAGCGCATCGCCTTTGACCTGAATCTGCAACGCATCATTGAGAACAAATTTACCCGCAGGTGAGGTGACATCCACCTGCTGCGGCCACGGCATCAGCGGTAAATTACCGGCCGGAGCGGCATAGGCGGAAACACAAAGCAGCAGAGATGAAGCCAGAAAGGTACGGCGGAAAGGCACTCGCATCGGTGAAATTCCTCAGAGTAAAAAAGCGCGCCATCTTAGCCCGCTGAATCTAAAGGAATAACTATAGTCTCTGGATAAAAAAAAAGCGGTGACTGCGTTAACAATCACCGCCTTTATGATGAATGCGCTGCGATTATTGCCAGCCGTAACGGCGCACGAACCAGCCTTTCACGCACTGCGTCAGCACCATGTAGCCCGCCAGAATCGCGATAAGCCACGGGAAGTAACTCAGCGGCAGCGCCTGCAATTGCAGGAACCCGGCGACCGGCGAGTAGATCAGCGCGATACCGGTGACCACCACCATCAGCGTCATGATGCACAGCGGCCAGGAAGCGCGGCTCTGAATAAACGGCACTTTGCGGGTGCGGATCATATGCACAATCAGCGTCTGCGACAGCAACCCTTCGATGAACCAGCCGGACTGGAACAGCGTCTGCGCTTCCACCGTATTGGCTTTAAACACCCACCACATCAGACTGAAGGTCAGGATGTCGAATACGGAGCTGATCGGACCGAAGAACACCATAAAGCGGCCAATATCCCCGGCGTTCCAGCGCTGTGGCTTAGCCAGCTGTTCTTCGTCCACGTTATCAAACGGGATCGCCACCTGTGACACATCGTAAATCAGGTTCTGAATCAGCAGATGCAGCGGCAACATCGGCAGGAACGGCAGGAAGGCGCTGGCCACCAGCACGCTGAACACGTTACCGAAGTTGGAACTGGCGGTCATTTTGATGTATTTCAGCATGTTGGCGAAAGTTCTGCGCCCTTCCGTCACGCCCTGCTCAAGCACCATCAGGCTTTTTTCCAGCAGAATAATATCAGCCGCCTCTTTGGCGATATCCACCGCGGAATCCACGGAAATCCCGATATCCGCCGCACGCAGCGCCGGGGCATCGTTAATGCCGTCGCCCATAAATCCGACCACGTGCCCTTCGCCGCGCAGCACGCGCACAATGCGTTCTTTATGCATCGGCGTCAGTTTGGCAAACACCGTGGTTTCGCGGGCAACGCGCAGAAGCTCTGCATCATCAAGAACATCGATATCGCTGCCGATCACCACGTTATCGGCCTGTAAACCGACATCTTTGCAGACTTTGCGTGCTACCAGCGGGTTATCGCCGGTGAGGATTTTCACCGTCACGCCTTTACGTTGCAGGGCGTCCAGCGCCGGTGCGGTGCTCTCTTTTGGCGGATCGAGGAACGCAATGTAACCGGCGAGAATCAGGCTGGATTCATCCGGCACCGCGTAACCCTGCGTGCGGGCAGGCATCACTTTATGTGCCACGGCGACCACGCGCAGCCCCTGCTGATTGAGGTCATCCGTAATGCGGCGGATGCGCGCCAGCAGCACATCGGTCAGCGGCACAATCTCACCGTTGAGCTGCACCAGAGTACAAATCGACAGCATCTCTTCCAGCGCGCCTTTGCAGATCAGGCGGTGATTCTGGTCGTTTTCAGCCACCACCACAGACATACGGCGGCGGTCGAAATCGAACGGAATTTCGTCCACTTTCAGCGAGCTGTGGCCCTGATGTGGATCGCCGGCGTCCAGCACCGCCACGTCCAGCAGATTTTTCAGGCCGGTCTGATAATGGCTGTTCAGCCACGCCAGATGCAGCACGTCGTCGCTGGTCACGCCGAGCACGTCGGTGTGGCGCTCGAGCACGATTTTATCCTGCGTCAGCGTGCCGGTTTTATCGGTGCAGAGAATGTCCATTGCGCCGAAGTTCTGGATGGCGTCCAGACGTTTGACGATCACTTTCTGGCGCGAGAGTTTGACCGCGCCTTTCGCCAGCGTCGAGGTGACAATCATCGGCAGCATTTCCGGCGTCAGGCCGACCGCCACCGAAAGCGCAAACAGCGCCGCTTCCCACCAGTCGCCTTTGGTGTAGCCGTTGATCACCAGCACCACCGGCGTCATCACCATCATAAAGCGGATCAGCAGCCAGCTGACTTTGCTGATCCCGGCCTGGAAGGCGTTAGGCTGGGTGTCTTCCTGCACCACGCGCTCGGCGAGCTGGCCGAACCAGGTTTTGCTGCCGGTGGCAATCACCATCGCAATCGCCGTGCCGCTGACCACGTTGGTGCCCATAAAGCACAGGGTGTTCAGTTCGAGCGGATCGGCGGCAACCGGGGTTTTCTCGCAGGCATGTTTTTCCACCGGCAGGGATTCACCGGTCAGCGCTGCCTGGCTGATAAACAAATCTTTGGCGGAGAGAATACGCAAATCTGCCGGGATCATATCCCCCGCAGAAAGCTTGATCAGATCGCCCGGCACCAGCTGGCTGATCGCGATTTCCACCGTTTCACTGCGCCCGGTTTGCGCGTCACTGCGCAGCACCGTAGCGGTGTTGCTGACCATGGCTTTCAGCGCATCGGCGGCTTTATTGGAGCGGGCTTCCTGAATGAAATGCATGAAGGTGGAAATAAACACCATCGCGCCGATCACCAGCGCTGCCGTCAGATCGTCGGTGGCGTAAGACACCAGCCCGAGCACGGTCAGCAGCAGGTTGAACGGATTGCGGTAGCAGTGCCACAGGTGCAGCCACCACGGCGCAGGTTGCTGATCGCCGGTCTGATTGAGGCCGGAAACGTCGCGGATAGCCTCGGCCTCCTGCGCGGTCAGCCCTTCCGGATGGCTGGCAAATTGCAGGTAGAGCTGCTCTTCCGTTGCGCGGGCACAGGCCTGACAATGGGCGGACATCGCCGCAGGGATCGCCTGCGACGCACGGGCTGACACGTTTTCCAGCATCGGATCGCGGCGGACTAAACGGCGCGGTAAATTACGGCTGAGCGCATTGAGCAGCCGGGAAGTGAGATTTTTGAACATCATTCGCACCTTTGTTGCACCCACGGCGAAGCCGCCATGAGCGTGGCAAAAGGGTTGTTAAAAACAGGGCGAACGAAAAGACGTGCACCACTGCCTGCCAGGTAACGTCACGGCAAGCAGCAGCGAAAATGCGGGTGCTTACCGGATCACAACGGACCTACTGAATTGGGGTCGGGTTCCATGGGTTTTCACCTCCGGTAAGGAACGGTCTGGAAATTCATACGCATCAGGCAGGAAAATCCGTTAGGGTATCGATTCGATATTGCGAAGCGTCGATATTTGAGCGGATCATACGCTCACCAACTACAACCGTTTTTAAACCTGAGCATTTTTAGCTAAAAAAATCACCATGCAAAATCGCCTGACTATTAATGATATTGCCCGCCTGAGCGGCGTCGGAAAATCCACGGTTTCCCGCGTTTTAAATAACGAAGGCAACGTCAGCCCGCAAACCCGTGAACGGGTATTACAGGTGATTGAACAGCAGCATTTCAGCCCGTCGAAATCGGCGCGGGCCATGCGCGGGTTCAGTGATAAAATTGTGGCGATCATCGTGTCGCGTCTCGATTCGCCGTCAGAAAACCTGGCGGTGCGCGCCATGCTGCCGCTGTTTTATCAGCAGGGTTACGATCCGATCGTGCTCGAAAGTCAGTTCAGCGCCGAACGCGTTAAAGAACATTTGCAGGTGCTCAAACAGCGCAACATCGACGGCGTGGTGCTGTTTGGTTTCACCGGCTTATCCGCGCAGATGCTGACGCCGTGGCAGGATAAAATGGTGATACTGGCGCGCGATATGCCGGGGCTGTCCTCTGTCTGTTATGACGATGCCGGCGCCGTACACCTTTTGATGCAAAAGTTGCTGGCACAGAGCCTGCGCCGGATCGGCTTTATCGGCGTCTCCCCGCAAGACACCACCACCGGCCAGCGGCGCAGCGCGGCCTATCAGGCATTTTGTCAGGCGCACGGTCTGACGCCGCACGTGGCGCTGGGCGAACTCACCTATCAGAGCGGCTTCGACCTGATCCCGCAGCTGCTGGAAAATGACATTCAGGCCGTGGTATGTGCCTCGGACACTATCGCCATTGGGGCACAAAAATACCTGCAACAGCAGCAAATCCGCGACGTGCAGGTCTGCGGGATCGGCAACAACCCGCTGCTGCACTTCCTGTTCCCTGAATCTTATTCGGTGGAACTCGGTTACGGCGCGGGCGGTGAAGCGGCGGCAACGCAACTGCTGGCTCAGCTTGGCGGTTCCGCGACCGTGCAGCAGCTGATTATTCCCGGAAAACTCTCCGCCTGACCGGCCTTCCCGCCTGATAAAAACAGAAACTTTGTGATCGTCCCGGCAAAACCGGGAACGTTCCCGGACAAGTTCCCACCGCCTTCGCTATGCTTGAACCCTACCCTACACCCTTACGCTACATCACAGGCCACATCTCATGAGCAAAGTTAAGCAACAGGATGTTGATCAGCTGATCGCCCTCGTTGGCGGCAGCGACAATATCGCGATGGTGACTCACTGCATTACGCGTCTTCGTTTTGTCCTCAATGATCCGTCCAAAGCCGACCCGAAAGGCCTCGAAGCCCTGCCGATGGTGAAAGGTTGCTTCACCAACGCCGGTCAGTTCCAGGTGGTGATCGGGCCGGAAGTGGATGATTACTATAAAGTCCTGATCGCCAGCACCGGGAAAAGTGCGGCCGGAAAAGAACAGGCGAAGGTCGCCGCCCGCCAGAATATGAGCTGGTTTGAACGCAGCATTTCCCACTTCGCGGAAATCTTCTTCCCGCTGTTACCGGCGCTGATCAGCGGCGGTTTGATCCTCGGTTTCCGCAACGTTATCGGTGAAATCCCGATGAGCGGCGGCCAGACGCTGGCGCAGATGCATCCGCTGTGGCAGTCGATTTATGACTTCCTGTGGCTGCTCGGCGAAGCGGTGTTTATGTTCCTGCCGGTGGCGGTCTGCTGGTCGACGGTCAAAAAAATGGGCGGGACGGAAATCCTCGGTATCGTGCTCGGCATCACGCTGGTGTCGCCGCAGTTAATGAACTCCTACAACCTCGGGCAGCAAATTCCTGAAGTGTGGAATTTCGGCTGGTTCACCATCGAAAAAGTCGGTTATCAGGCGCAGGTGATTCCTTCCGTTCTCGCCGGTATGGCGCTGGCGATGATCGAAAATGGCCTCAAGCGCATCATCCCGAATTACCTGTATCTGGTGATTGTGCCCGTCACTTCACTGATTATTGCCGTGTTCCTGGCGCACACGCTGATCGGGCCGTTTGGCCGCATGATCGGCGACGGCGTGGCCTTCGCGGTGAAATTCGTCATGACCGGCAGCCTCGCACCAGTCGGTGCCGCGCTCTTTGGTTTCCTCTACGCACCGCTGGTCATTACCGGCGTGCATCAGACGACGCTCGCCATCGACATGCAGATGGTGCAAAGCACCGGCGGCACCCCGGTCTGGCCGCTGATCGCCCTCTCCAACATTGCGCAAGCGGCTGCGGTCGTCGGCGTGATTATCGTCAGCCGTAAACATAACGAGCGTGAGATTTCCGTGCCTGCGGCGATTTCCGCCTTCCTTGGCGTCACCGAACCGGCGATGTACGGCATCAACCTGAAATACCGCTTCCCGATGCTGTGCGCGATGATCGGCTCGGCCTTAGCTGGCCTTATCTGCGGCCTGTTCCACGTCACGGCCAATGGCATTGGCGTCGGCGGGTTGCCGGGCATTTTGTCCATTAAACCGCAGTTCTGGAGCATCTATGGACTGGCGATGCTGGTGGCGATTGTGGTGCCAATTATCCTGACCGTGCTGGTTTATCAGCGTAAAGCCCGCCGTGGCGAACTGGCAGTGGTGTAAGACTTTCAAGAAGGAAAATGGAATGAATAGCGAATTGCCGTGGTGGAAAAACGGCGTGATTTACCAGATTTACCCAAAGAGTTTTCAGGACACCACGGGCAGCGGCACCGGTGATATCAACGGCATCACCCGGCGTCTGGATTACCTGAAAACGCTGGGCGTTGATGCCCTGTGGCTGACGCCGATGTACCTCTCGCCGCAAATTGATAATGGCTACGACGTGGCCGATTACTGCGCGATTGACCCGGCTTACGGCACGCTGGAAGATTTCGAGCGGCTGACCGCAGAGGCACATCAGCGCGGAATGCGCATCGTGATGGACATGGTGTTTAACCACACCTCGACCCACCACGAATGGTT
This sequence comes from Rahnella sp. PAMC25559, assembly GCF_050632365.1. Classification (GTDB taxonomy): domain Bacteria; phylum Pseudomonadota; class Gammaproteobacteria; order Enterobacterales; family Enterobacteriaceae; genus Rahnella; species Rahnella rivi. The sequence continues at coordinate 256,238 of NZ_CP192543.1, forward strand.
CCGCCAGTCGCAGGATCCGGGCAGCACCTTCCGCCCGTTCTATGTCTGGCGCGACGGCGCTGCCGAAGGCGGGCCGCCGAACAACTGGCGCTCCAAATTCGGTGGCGGCGCCTGGCAGTGGCATGAAAACAGCGGCCAGTATTATCTGCACCTGTTCGCGACCGAACAGGCCGATCTCAACTGGGAATACCCGCCGGTGCGCGAGGCACTGAAAAAAGTCTGTCATTTCTGGGCGGATAAAGGCGTCGACGGACTGCGGCTGGACGTGATTAATCTGGTCTCGAAACAGCAGGATTTCCCCGCTGACGACGCAGGTGATGGCCGCCGTTTTTATACTGACGGACCGCGCATTCATGAGTTCCTGCAGGAATTCAGCCGCGACGTGTTCAAACCGCTCGGGCTGATGACGGTCGGCGAAATGTCTTCCACTCAGCTCGAACATTGCCGCCGTTACGCCGCCAACGACGGCAGTGAACTGTCGATGACCTTTAACTTCCATCACCTGAAAGTTGATTACCCGAACGGCGAGAAGTGGACCGACGCGCCGCCGGATTTCATCCAGCTCAAGCAGATTTTCCGAGAATGGCAGCAGGGAATGCACGGCCACGCCTGGAATGCGCTGTTCTGGTGTAACCACGATCAGCCGCGCATCGTGTCGCGCTTTGGCGATGAAGGCGCACTGCGCACGACGTCCGCCAAAATGCTGGCGATGGTGCTGCACGGGTTGCAGGGCACGCCGTATATTTATCAGGGCGAAGAAATCGGCATGACCAATCCGGGCTTTAAACATCTCGAGCAATACCGCGATGTGGAAAGCCTGAATATGTTTGCCGAGCTGAAGTCTGACGGGCGCAGCAACGAAGAACTGCTGCGCATTCTGGCGAAGAAATCGCGGGATAACAGCCGCACGCCGATGCAGTGGAACGCCGGAGAACAGGCCGGATTCACCACCGGCACGCCGTGGATTTCCGTCAGCCACAACGCGCAGGAAATTAATACCGAACAGGCGCTGGCGGATAAAAACTCGGTGTTTTATCTCTATCAGCAACTGATCGGCCTGCGCAAAACTTTGCCGGTGCTGACGGACGGCGATTATCAGGACTTGCTGCCGGAGCATCCGCAACTCTGGTGCTATACGCGTACCGCAGGCGGTAAAACCCTGCGCGTGGTGGCCAACCTGAGCGCGCAGGATCAGGCGCTGGATCTCACGGAATGCACCGGCGAAACGCTGCTGAGTAATTACGACACCTCCGCCACTTCCGGCATCCTTCGTCCTTACGAATGCCTCTGGCAACTCGCCATATAGTCTGAATTTTCTGTTCTGTCGGGTCAGTCACACGCGTGGCTGACCCGTTTGTTTTTTATGCATCTCCTTAAAAAACAACAGGCAAAAATGAGGCCAGAATTTACATTTGGTCATCAATTCTTCCGCTGAAAAAATTCTTTGTTTCAGGTCAATAAAACGAGAATTAACGCTCGCGCGAATCCTACATCTAGTGTGTATAGTACACACCCAACCCAATATATAGCGTTTACCTGTAAAACCCACACAACAGGCCTTCAGGCCTTGTGGGGCGCGGGATGCGCAAAAAAGGAGTGTCATTGTGAAGGCAGACAGACTGGAATCCGTTCCCGCTAATACGAAGAAAATGCAACCCATCGTGATTAAGCGGGATGGTTGTCAGGTCCCTTTCGATGAAGTTCTGATCAAACAAGCGGTGCAACGCGCGGCGGCGGCTGCCGGTATCGACAGCATTGGTTATTGCGAACAGGTCGCCCGCGTTGTTGCTGAAAATCTGCAAGAGCAGGCACGCGTCGATATCCACGAAATTCAGGATGCGGTTGAAAACCAGCTGATGGCGGGGCCGTACAAAAAACTGGCGCGTGCTTACATTGAATACCGCCACGACCGCGACGTGAAACGTGAAATGCGCGGGCGTCTGAACCAGGAAATCCGCGGTCTGGTTGAGCAAAGCAATATGGCGCTGCTCAACGAGAACGCCAACAAAGACAGCAAAGTCATCCCGACCCAGCGCGATCTGCTGGCCGGCATTGTGGCGAAGCACTACGCCAAACAACATATTTTACCGCGTGAAGTGGTGCTGGCGCACGAGCGCGGCGAAATCCACTATCATGACCTCGATTACTCGCCGTTCTTCCCGATGTTTAACTGCATGCTGATTGACCTGAAAGGCATGCTGAATCACGGTTTCAAAATGGGCAATGCGGAAATTGATACGCCTAAGTCGATTTCTACCGCCACCGCCGTCACAGCGCAGATTATCGCGCAGGTCGCCAGCCACATTTACGGCGGCACCACCATTAACCGTATTGATGAAGTGCTGGCACCGTTCGTCACCGCCAGCTTCAACAAACATCGCCAGACCGCCGAAGAGTGGCAGATTGCCGATGTCGAAGCCTTTGCCCACAACCGCACCGAGAAAGAGTGTTATGACGCCTTCCAGTCGCTGGAATATGAAGTCAACACACTGCACACCGCCAACGGTCAGACGCCTTTTGTTACCTTCGGTTTCGGGCTGGGTACGACGTGGGAATCCCGCCTGATCCAGCAATCCATTTTGCGTAACCGCATTGCGGGGCTTGGCAAAAACCGCAAAACCGCCGTGTTCCCGAAACTGGTCTTTGCCATCCGCGACGGCCTGAATCATAAAGCCGGTGACGCCAATTACGACATCAAGCAACTGGCGCTGGAATGCGCCAGCAAGCGCATGTATCCGGATATCCTCAATTACGATCAGGTGGTGAAAGTCACCGGATCCTTCAAAACGCCGATGGGCTGCCGCAGTTTCCTGGGCGTTTATGAAGAAAATGGCGAGATGATCCACGAAGGCCGCAACAATATCGGCGTAATTAGCCTGAACCTGCCGCGCATCGCGCTGGAAGCGAAACGCGACGAAACCGCGTTCTGGGCACTGCTCGACGAGCGTCTGCTGCTGGCGAAAAAAGCGCTGATGACGCGCATCGCCCGCCTCGAAGGCATCAAAGCCCGCGTGGCGCCGATCCTGTACATGGAAGGGGCGTGCGGCGTGCGTCTGAAAGCCGACGACGATATCTCCGGTATCTTCAAAAATGGCCGCGCATCGATTTCACTGGGCTACATCGGCGTGCATGAAACCATCAACGCGCTGTTCGGTGACGAGACTCATGTCTTCGACGCCAGCCAGTTGCGCGAAAAAGCCGAGGCGATTGTTGCCCGACTGAAAGCCGCCACCGAGAGCTGGAAAGATGAAACCGGCTACGGTTTCAGCCTGTACAGCACGCCGAGCGAAAACCTGTGCGACCGCTTCTGCCGTCTGGATACAGCCGAGTTCGGGCTGGTGGCCGGGGTCACTGATAAAGGGTATTACACCAACAGCTTCCATCTGGACGTCGAGAAGAAAGTGAATCCGTACGAAAAACTCGACTTCGAAGCGCCGTATCCGCCACTGAGCAACGGTGGTTTCATCTGCTATGGCGAATACCCGAACCTGCAGCACAACCTGAAAGCGCTGGAAGACGTGTGGGATTACAGCTACACCCGCGTGCCGTATTACGGCACCAACACGCCCATCGATGAGTGCTACGACTGTGGCTACACCGGCGAATTCGAATGTACCAGCAAAGGTTTCACCTGCCCGAAATGTGGCAACCATGAACCTTCCCGCGTGTCAGTCACCCGCCGCGTATGCGGTTATCTCGGCAGCCCGGATGCCCGTCCGTTTAACGCCGGTAAGCAGGAAGAAGTGAAGCGCCGGATTAAACATCTGGGTAACGGCCAGCTGGGTTAATGCGTTGAAATTCCATCAGTATTACCCGATAGACGTCGTCAACGGGCCGGGAACGCGCTGCGTGCTGTTCGTTTCCGGCTGCGTCCACGAATGCCGCGGGTGCTATAACAAAAGCACCTGGCGGCTGGATTCCGGCAAACCCTTTACGCAGGAAGACGAAGACCGCATCATCGCCGACCTGCAAAACACCGTCATCCCACGTCAGGGGCTGACGCTCTCCGGCGGCGACCCGCTGCATCCGCAGAATCTTTCCGCCGTGCGCCAGTTATTATTGCGCGTGCAGGCAGAATGTCCGGGTAAAGACGTGTGGATGTGGACCGGTTATACGCTGGGTGAACTGAGCGCTGAACAGCAGGAAGTGACGGCATTAATCAACGTACTGGTCGACGGGAAATTCGTGCAGGAACTGAAAGACCCGTCACTTATCTGGCGAGGCAGCGGCAATCAGGTGATCCATTACTTACGTTAGATTTCATTCAGAGGGGAAATCATTCCCCTCTTCTCTGATTCAAATTCCATTCAGTAAAAAATCAAAAGCATTTTTCACTTCATAGATTTCGCCATCGAGCTGCCTGACCTGATCGCCAATTTCTCGTGACTTAACGCCACCCAGCATATGCGTCATTGCCACATAATGATGATGCTCAATATTTAGCAGCGGGCAAAGCTTCTTAGGCGGGAAGTCGATCAATCTTGCCAGGGGAACCAGAGGAACCATTACCGTATTGCCGAATCCGCTGGCAGACGAATGATGAATATTCAGCAAAAATGGATAAGCAACCTTTCCACTACCTCTGTTTTCATAAACAGCGTATTGATTCATCAAAATGCACGCTGATAGTCAGAAAACGAACCATATTCTTCAGCGTATTTATTTATCGCCTCAATTCCTTTTTGGTTCTCGCGCCGCCATTTTTCCGCAGGCGTTTCGGGCTGTAGAGGAACAGATAACTCATTGAATTCCGTAATTAGTACTTCAGACATACACAGTCCTTATGTAAATAGTGATTGAAAACCGACCCGACAACCAGAGTGTAATTTGTACGGTTTATCCCGTAAATCACCACTGTTAATTCCTGCGAGGCGCCTTCCAACTCTTCATTTCCCTGCAATCAGACCTTCACCCAACTGTCATTAAGCTCCGCCAACATGATGCCAACGCCACACTGAGGTTTGCATCATGACCCTTTCAGACCGCTTTCATACTTCCCCTGCCATAGCCCGTTTATCCCGTGCGAGGTATTCATTGTGATGAACTTATCTAGACATCCGACCAGTCACACCACGGTGTATCAGCAAATCGCTGCCGAACTGGAACAGGAACTGCGTAACGGTTACCGCTGCGGTGATTATCTGCCGCCGGAACAACAGCTTGCCGAACGTTTTCAGGTGAACCGCCACACGCTGCGTCGTGCGGTGGATGAGCTGGTGGATCGCGGCTGGCTGCAACGCCGTCAGGGCATTGGCACGCTGGTGCTGATGCGGCCTTACGATTATCCGCTGCACTCGCAGGCGCGGTTCAGCCAGAACCTGCTGGATCAGGGCAGTCACCCGACCAGCGAACGTCTGCTGGCGGTGCTGCGTCCGGCGACCGATCACGTCGCGGCGGCGCTGTCCCGCCAGGAAGGCGACACGATTATTCATTTGCGCACACTGCGCCGCGTTAACGGTGTGCCGGTCTGCGTGATTGACCACTACCTGCCGGATCTCGACTGGTGGCCTGCGCTGCAAAACTTCCACAGCGGCTCGCTGCACGATTTTATCCGCGAAGAAATTAAGCAAAAACTCAGCCGCCGCACCACCCGGATCAATGCCCGCCGCGCGCTGGCGAAAGAGAGCAAATTACTCGAAATCGTACCGCAGGCACCGCTGCTGTGTGTGCGCACCCTGAACATTCGTGAAGGCAGCGACACGGTGGCGGAATACTCCGTCAGCCTGACGCGCGCCGACATGATCGAACTGACCATGGAGCACTGAATGGATCACCTGCAAACCCGCCAGCGCTGGATGTCGGTGCTGGCTCACAGCCGCCCCGACGAACTGCTCGCGCACTGGCAAACGTTAAATTTATCACCGCAGTTTGAACGCATCCGCGCTGCCGAAACCGGCCTGACGCAGCTTCAGGGCCGCATGGGCGGCACCGGAAAACGTTTCGTGATGGGCGACATGACCATCACCCGCGCGGTCATTCAGTTAGATGGCGGCGTCTATGGCTACAGCTACGTCAGCGGGCGCAATAAACCGCACGCCGAACTGTGCGCGGTCATCGACGCCTTACTGCAAATGCAGGGCATGGACGAACTGCTGCATAAACGTGTGATTGCCCCGCTGGCTGCGCTGCAACAGGAGCGCCGTCAGCAACGCGCCCGTGAAGTGGCTTCCAGCCGCGTCGATTTCTTTACCCTGGTTCGCGGAGAATAATTCATGTCACTTGTTGCCAGTTTTCAACATCCCGTTGCCGATGCGCAGTACAGCTTTCGTCGTATTCTCAAGGCGTTAAGCGAGCCCGGCGTCAGCGTGCAGTTGCCCGCCATGCCCGGTTTCGGCGCACTGGGCTCTGCCAGCGCCTGCGTGCTACTGACACTTATCGATAAAGACACGCCGCTGTGGCTGAGCGCGTCGCTCAACGATGAAATCCTGCGTAAAAACCTGCGTTTTCATACCGGTGCCGTGCTGACCGACAATGCGTCTGCCGTCAGTTTTGCGCTGGCCGATCCGGCGCTCGACAGCGCCACCCTGCTGGCTTTCCCGTGCGGGGATGAAATGTCACCGGAGCTGGCGACCAGCGTGATTGTTCAGCTGGAAAGTCTCACCGGCGGCACGCCGCTGCGGCTGAGCGGGCCGGGCATCGAAAGCAGCCGGATGATCACGCCGCAGTTGCCCGATTCCGTCCGCGATTATCTGCTCAACCGCCCTCACCGCTTCCCGCTGGGCCTGGACTTTATGTTCACCTGCGGCGAAGAATTGATTGCCATACCGCGCACCACGCGCGTGGAGGTGTGCTGATGTACGTCGCCGTTAAAGGGGGTGAGAAGGCGATTGCCGCCGCCCATCAGTTGCTGGCGCATGAACGCCGTGGCAACGCCGATGTGAATGAACTGGGCTGTGATCAGATTGAACAACAGCTGGGGCTGGCGGTTGACCGTGTGATGAGCGAAGGCGGGATCTACGACCGCGAGCTGGCGGCGCTGGCGATCAAACAGTCCGGCGGTGATCTGGTTGAAGCGATTTTCCTGCTGCGCGCTTACCGCACCACGTTGCCGCGTCTGGCGACCAGCGAGCCGCTGAACACTCAGGCGATGCGCCTTGAACGCCGCATTTCCGCCATCTACAAAGATCTGCCAGGCGGCCAGGTGCTCGGGCCGACCTACGATTACACCCACCGTCTGCTGGATTTTGCCCTGCTGGCCGAAGGCGAAGCGCCGTTTACCCCGGTTGCCGATGAACCGCAGCCGGAAGACTGCGGGCACGTATTTGATTTGCTGACACAGCAACAGCTGGCCGTTCGTGAAGAAGACGACGGAAGTGAGCCGGAAGATATTACCCGCACGCCGCCGGTATTTCCGGCATCCCGCGCGGCGCGTCTGCAACAACTGGTGCGCGGCGACGAAGGTTTTCTGCTGTCGCTGAGCTATTCCACCCAGCGCGGTTACGGTCGCACGCATCCGTTTGCCGGAGAAATCCGCACCGGCTGGCTGACCGTCGACATTGTGCCGGAGGAGCTGGGTTTTGCCATTGATATCGGCGAAATCCTGCTGACCGAATGCGAGATGGTGAACGGTTTTGTCGCCCCCGAAGACAAACCGCCACACTTTACCCGTGGATACGGGCTGGTGTTTGGCCGTGCCGAGCGCAAGGCGATGTCGATGTCGCTGGTGGATCGCGCACTGCAAACCCGTGAATACAACGAGCAGATCAGCAGCCCGGCGCAGGACGAAGAATTCGTGTTGTCGCACGCCGATAACGTCGAAGCCGCCGGTTTTGTTTCGCACCTCAAACTGCCGCATTACGTCGATTTCCAGGCCGAACTGGAGTTGCTAAAACGCCTGCGCGCCGCGAAAGAACAGGATCCTGCCAATGAACAATAATACCGCCCGCACACTGACCGGCTACAACCACGGTTATCTCGATGAACAGACCAAACGCATGATCCGCCGTGGGATCCTCAAAGCCGTGGCGATCCCCGGTTATCAGGTGCCGTTCGCCGGACGCGAAATGCCGATGCCTTACGGCTGGGGCACCGGCGGGATCCAGCTGACCGCCAGCGTGATCGGTGAAAACGATGTGCTGAAAGTGATCGACCAGGGCGCCGACGACACCACCAATGCCGTGTCGATCCGCAAATTCTTCCAGAGTGTCGCGGGGGTGAAAACCACCGAGAAAACCGTGGAAGCCAGCCTGATCCAGACCCGTCACCGCATCCCGGAGACGCCGTTGCAGGAAGATCAGATCCTGATTTTTCAGGTGCCGATCCCGGAGCCGCTGCGCTTTATCGAACCGCGTGAAACGGAAACCCGAAAAATGCACGCGCTGGAAGAGTACGGCGTGATGCAGGTGAAACTTTACGAGGACATCGCGCGCTTCGGCCATATCGCCACCACCTACGCCTATCCGGTAAAAGTGAATGACCGCTACGTGATGGATCCGTCGCCGATCCCAAAATTCGATAACCCGAAAATGAACATGATGCCCGCCTTGCAACTGTTCGGTGCCGGCCGTGAAAAACGCATTTACGCCCTGCCACCGTTCACCAAAGTGGAAAGTCTGGACTTCGACGATCATCCGTTCACCGTCCAGCAATGGGATGAACCCTGCGCCCTCTGCGGCTCGCGCCACAGTTATCTCGATGAAGTGGTGCTCGACGATCAGGGCAACCGCATGTTCGTGTGCTCCGACACCGATTTTTGTGCTCAGCAGGTTGAGCAACAGGCTTCCAACGAGGGTAACCGCTGATGACCACTCCCTTAAATCTCGCCGCCGAACCCCTGTTGTCGGTGAATAACCTGACCCACCTTTATGCGCCGGGCAAAGGCTTCAGCGATGTGTCGTTCAATCTGTATCCGGGCGAAGTGCTGGGCATTGTCGGTGAATCCGGCTCGGGTAAAACCACGCTGTTGCAGTCGATTTCTGCCCGCCTCGCGCCACAGCAAGGACAGGTCATCTACAACAACGGTCAGGTTGCCGCACAGTCGTTGTATGACATGGCCGAAAGCGACCGCCGCCGTTTGCTGCGCACCGACTGGGGCGTGGTGCATCAGCATCCGATGGACGGTTTACGCCGTCAGGTGTCTGCCGGGGGCAACATCGGCGAACGTCTGATGGCCGTGGGCGAACGTCATTACGGCGATATCCGCAAGAAAGCCGGTCAGTGGCTGGAGGATGTCGAAATTCCGGTGTCGCGCATTGATGACCTGCCGACCACGTTTTCCGGCGGCATGCAGCAACGTCTGCAAATTGCCCGCAATCTGGTGACGCATCCGCGTCTGGTGTTTATGGACGAACCGACCGGCGGACTCGACGTGTCCGTGCAGGCGCGTCTGCTGGATCTGCTGCGCACGCTGGTGGTGGAAATGCAGCTGGCGGTGGTGATTGTCACCCACGATCTGGGCGTCGCCCGCCTGCTTGCGCACCGTCTGCTGGTGATGAAGCAGGGTCAGGTGGTGGAAAGTGGATTAACCGACCGCGTGCTCGACGATCCGCATCATCCTTATACGCAGCTGCTCGTTTCTTCCGTGCTGTCCTGAACCTTATTTAAGAGAAAGAGTGACCAAAATGACGACGAAGCTCAGGGTCGAAAATCTCAGTAAAACGTTTGTTCTGCATAACCAGAACAGCGCCAGATTGCCGGTATTCAGCAACGCCAGCCTGACAGTAAATGCCGGGGAATGCGTGGTGCTGCACGGCCATTCCGGCAGCGGGAAATCTACCCTTTTGCGCTCTTTATACGGCAACTATCTGCCGGACAGCGGCAAAATCTGGGTGGAACATCAGGGCCAGCAGATTGACATGGTCAGCGCCGAAGCGCGGCAGATCCTGGCGGTTCGCCGCCATACGGTCGGCTGGGTCAGCCAGTTTCTGCGGGTTATCCCACGCATCAGCGCACTGAATCTGGTGATGCAGCCGCTGCTGGAACTGGGCGTGGATAAAGCCCAAAGCGAAGCCCGCGCCAGCGCCTTGCTGCGCCATCTGAACGTACCGGAACGGCTGTGGCACCTCGCGCCTTCGACGTTTTCCGGCGGCGAACAACAGCGCGTGAACATCGCCCGCGGTTTTGTGGTCGATTATCCGGTGCTGTTGCTCGACGAGCCGACGGCTTCGCTGGACGCCACCAACCGCGCGGCAGTCGTCACGCTGATTGAACAGGCCAAAGCACGAGGCGCGGCGGTGGTCGGGATTTTCCATGATGCGGATGTACGCGAACGCGTTGCCGATCGTTTATATGAAATGAGCCCGGAAACGGCTCCGGAGATGTCCGCATGATCATTAATAACGTCAGACTGGTGCTCGACGATCAGGTTGTTGAAGGATCCCTTGAGATGCAAAACGGCGTGATCAGCGCCTTCGCTGACACCCGCAGTCAGTTACCGCAGGCGCTGGATGCGCAGGGCGGCTGGCTGATGCCCGGTTTTATCGAGCTGCACACCGATAATCTGGACAAATTTTTCACGCCGCGCCCGAAAGTTGACTGGCCGGCACATTCCGCAATGAGCAGCCACGATGCGCTGATGGTCGCCAGCGGTATCACCACGGTGCTGGATGCCGTGGCGGTTGGGGATGTGCGCGACGGCGGGCATCGTCTGGAGAATCTGCAAAAAATGATCGACGCGATTGTGAACAGCCAGAACGCCGGGCTGAACCGCGCCGAACACCGTCTGCATCTGCGCTGCGAACTGCCGCATGAAACCACGTTGCCGCTGTTCGAGAAGCTGATGGACACGTCAGTGCTGTCGCTGGTGTCGCTGATGGACCATTCGCCGGGCCAGCGCCAGTTCGCCACGCCGCAGAAATATCGCGAATATTATCAGGGCAAATACAACCTTAACGATGAGCAGATGGACGACTATCAGGAAGAGCAAATCGCCCTGTCGCGCCGCTGGGCGCAGCCAAACCGTGAAGCCATTGCTGCACACTGCCGTGAGCGCAGGATTTCACTGGCCAGCCACGATGATGCCACCGCTGCACATGTCGAAGAATCGCTGGCGCTCGGCAGCGTGATCGCTGAATTTCCGACCACCGAAGAAGCGGCGCGTGCTTCTCATGCTAACGGGTTGCAGGTGCTGATGGGGGCACCCAATATCGTGCGTGGCGGCTCGCATTCCGGCAACGTCGCGGCGCACCAGCTGGCCTCGCTCGGCCTGCTGGATATTCTCTCCTCCGACTACTATCCCGCCAGCCTGCTCGACGCGGTCTTTCGCATCGCGACGGATGAGAATAATGCCTTCAGCCTGCCGCAGGCAGTGAAGCTGGTGACGCGTAATCCGGCTAATGCGCTGGGCTTGCAGGATCGTGGGGAAATTGCCGAGGGCAAACGCGCGGACCTGGTGCTGGCACGCGCGCACGGCGAACATCACTACGTTCAAAACGTCTGGCGTCAGGGCATTCAGGTGTTCTGAGGGGAGAAAGGATGAGTCGTTTACTCTATCTGATGGGCGCGTCGGGTTCAGGCAAAGACAGTCTTCTTGACGCGTTGCGCCAGCATTTACCCACTGATGTCGCCGTGGCGCACCGCTACATTACGCGCCCTGCCGATGCGGGCGCGGAGAACCACATTGCGCTGAGTGAAACCGAGTTTTCTCAGCGCCGCCAGCTCGGTTTATTTGCCCTTGAATGGCATGCACACCAGTGCCGCTATGGCGTGGGCATTGAAATCGACAGCTGGATGCAACTGGGCTGTCATGTGGTGGTCAACGGCTCACGCGCGCATCTGGACATCGCCCGTCAGCGTTATGGCAAGCGGCTGCTGCCGGTGTGTTTGCAGGTTTCAGACGAGGTGCTGGCCGCACGTCTTACTGAACGCGGACGCGAAGATGCGGCGCAGATTGCCTGTCGGCTTCAGCGCGCCAGAGAGTATGCCAGCGCGCTGCCCGCCGAATGCCATCTGCTGAACAATGACGGCGCATTACAGGAAACATTACAGCATCTGCTGGCGGTGCTTTCGCTGCCGGTCAGTGCCCCGGCTTATCCCGTGACGTTACGATGAAGGATCCTATGACAGACATCATTTCTCCCTTTTCGCTGGCTGATGAACACGATTTTTCCCGGCCTCAAATTGGTCAGCAGGTTGAGCTGAACGGATCGCAGCTCGGGCACTATGTGCACATCGCGGATAACGCGATCATCGAAGAAACGCAGATCGGCGATTACTCTTACACCGCCGGAAATAACCAGATCTTCTACGCGACGATCGGCAAGTTTGTGTCGATCGCCACGTATGTGCGGATCAATCCCGGCAATCACCCGACCTATCAGCGTGTGGCGCAGCACCATTTCACCTACCGCAGTTCGGTGTATGGGTTGGGTGAAGACGATCAGGCCTTTTTCGACTGGCGGCGTGAGCATCACGTCACCGTGGGCAATGATGTGTGGATCGGCCATAACGCGGTGCTGATGCCGGGCGTGAACGTCGGCAATGGCGCGGTGATCGGCACGTCGGCAGTGGTCACCAAAGACGTCGAGCCTTATTCCATTGTCGCGGGTGTACCGGCGAAGAAGATTGGCATGCGCTTTGACGATAAGATGATCGACAGGATCGAAAAAAGTCAGTGGTGGAACTGGGATCATGAAACGCTAAAAGAAAGGATGCCGGACTTCAGGGATCTGGCGGTATTTGCGGAAAAATATCTGTAAAGATCGACCGGGAGGAAGCGTCAGGTCAGACAGGCAGAAAATTCACGTTTTTTGCCTGGTACCTTATCACAAGGATCCGCCTGAGCGGATCACGCGGATTAAAGATCTTCAATACTGGCGGCAATCTGATCGGATTCCAGCACCGTTATTCCGCCCAGCCCGGCATTGAATGCCTGCTCCTGCAACGCTCTGGCCACGATATCGGCATCAATGGCTTTCAGTTTTCCCGGCAATAATTTAAACAACGGCGCACTCAGTTGTTCCAGCAGGCGCGGCGGATGGCGTTTTCCCACCAGCAAAGACGGTCTGACCAGCGTCAGCAACGGCCATCCCTGTTGCATCAGCGCCTGTTCCATTTCGCCTTTGGTCCGGTTATATAAAAAACGCGAACGCGCATCGGCACCGTGGGCACTGACGGTAAGACAATGGCGTGCGCCCAGTTCCCGTGCGGCTTTGGCGCTGTCGACAACCAGGTCGTAATCGACGGCCCGGAAGGCCGCCGCACTGCCAGCCTGTTTGCGGGTGGTGCCAAGACAACAGAACAGCAAATCGATGGGTTCATCCAGCGCGACCACCAGTGAGGTCAGATTGGCTCCCAGCGGATTGACCACTTTACTGCCCGGCGGCAAAGGACGGCGGCTCGGCGCAACAATGCGGCTGACGCGCGGATCCAGCTGGAGCAGGCGCAGAAGCTCTCGCCCCACCAGACCACTCCCACCAAGAAGAAGAACTTTTGCCATATCACTTCCTTTTAAACATCGGCGTTTCAGATAGCTTTTATCAGCAGATTTTTAAGTGTTACCTGATCGTTAATGCAGCGCTATAAGACATATCCTGTTACGGATGAATGTCAGACATCCCCCGATCCCACAGCAGCTTTTTCCCAAAGCCGAGCGTGTTGTCGGTCATCTTGATGTAATTGAGTTTAAGCCGCCACACCGGCGCTTTCATCGCCACGGCCACGGGAAAATGCGTGCAATAAAGATGGCGCGCGCGCCCCTCTTCTTCACCACTGAGCAGCGTGGCCTCTGCGCGAAACTGAATCCCCTGGATCAGGGCGATGGTTTTCGGATGCGGCGCGATGGTGCCGACCACCTGCGGCGATTTCGCCATCAGCATGCCGTGCAGCGTTTTCATTTCAGTCATGAAATACAGCGACAGGCTTTCTGAATCGGTGACGTAAAAACAGTTGGCGCTCCACATGTCGCCATCGGCGGCGGCGCACAGCGCCAGAACGTGGTTTTTATTGAGAAACTTCAGGATGTGTTTCAGATCGTCGGGATTATTCATCAACGGTGCCCTTTCCATTCTTTGCGCACAGTGTAACGCGCTGCCAACAGGTTTTACGTCACTCCTTTGTGCGCTTCGGGTAAACTTACGCAAACTTTATTAAACGCCTTGAGCCTATGTCAGCACCACCAAACTGGTATTTGTATATGTTGAGAACCCCGACCGGCGTGCTGTACACCGGGATCACCACCGACGTGACGCGGCGTCTGGCGGAGCATCAGTCCGGAAAAGGGGCGAAAGCGCTGCGGGGAAAAGGCGAGTTACGGCTGGCGTTCCATTGCCCTGCGGGCAACCGTTCGCTGGCATCGAAGCTGGAAATCAGAGTGAAGAAGCTCAGCAAGGCGCAAAAGGAGTTACTGGTAAAAAATGCGCCGCCGTGTCTGGAAAGGTATTTTGGCTTGCCGGAGAGCGGTGTTCAGGAAGAGTGCTGACGGGCCTGATGACAGGCCCGCTGGAAATCAGAAACGGTTAAATGCCGCCGGGAAAACCACTTCTCCGCTGGCATGAGTGAGCGCATCGTCTGACAGGGTAAACAACTGGAAAGCATCCTGCGTGCCCGGCCAGCGGCAATGCAGGTCGTGTGGCGCGGCGGGTTTGAAGCCAAAACGGCGGTAATATGCCGGTTCACCTAATACCACCACAGCGGCATAGCCAAACTCGTTGAGGGAATCTAACCCTTCGTACACCAGTTTTTGCCCCAGCCCCTGCTTGCGCAGTGAGGCTTCTACCGCCAGCGGAGCCAGCCCCACCCAGTTACGATCTTCACCCTGAATATCGACCGGGCAAAACGCAACGTAACCCACGACACCACCTTCATCATCCGTTGCCACAACGCCCAGCGTCAGCAGGCCGTCTTCGCGCAGTTCCTGGACTAAATCGGCTTCAGCACCGGTCGGAAACGCAGAGCGCAACAGGCGGTCTATGCCCGCCGCATCTACAGGAATTTCAGTTCGAATTAACATGGTTCAGCTACCGGAGCTTGTGGCTCACGGCCCTCTTGCAGACCTGCTTCAACAAAGTCGGCCAGACGCAGCAGACCGTTTTTCAGCAGTGCAGGCATCGTATCAAGGTCGATAGAATCCATCAGATTCTTCACGTTCAGACCGAGTTCAGTGTCACCTTCAATGCGCAGACGACGCTGGAAGAACAGCGTATCCGGATCTTCCTTACGCGCCGCGATCAGGATCAGATCGTTGGCTTGACCGCTGAAACTGACGTCGGCTTCGCCTTGTTCGCGGACGATCAGTTTGCCTTCGCTGACGGACATCTGCCAGCTCAGGTTGAGATCGGAAACCTCAATTTTTAACCAGCGGCTTTCCAGAAAATCCAGTTCGCCGTCGGCCAGTGCCTGACGTAACTGCCAGCTCAACACCTGCTGCAAAACCTGACGCGACACGGCGAAAGGGGTGAATTTTAAAGGCACACTTAACAGGGATGGCCCCTGACGAACTATACGTGCACGTAGTTTTTGCAACACTCGCACTACTCCTTTCGGTAACTTTTTG
The DNA here is from genome assembly GCF_050632365.1 of Rahnella sp. PAMC25559. Classification (GTDB taxonomy): domain Bacteria; phylum Pseudomonadota; class Gammaproteobacteria; order Enterobacterales; family Enterobacteriaceae; genus Rahnella; species Rahnella rivi. Next base: position 271,668 of record NZ_CP192543.1, read on the forward strand.
GGCAACACGTCAGTCTATTTTGCCACATCGCCAGACTCATTCAGCGGCCTGCATCAATAAATACTGCTACAGAAAAACCTCACGTACAACCTCCCCGGCCCTAACTCACCGCTCAATACCGCAGAAACTGCCTCAAATCAAAATATTGCATCTATAGCTTCTCTAAAATAGTTCGCCAACCGAAGCCCTCGCTGATGAATGAATTACGTCGGCATATCGCTTTTCATCACTATCAACCCTTCAGCTACGCTGTCCGGTTGCAGCAAGGAATGATCATGGAGCTACTTTGTCCGGCAGGGAATTTACCTGCGCTGAAAGCGGCGATCGATAACGGGGCCGATGCGGTTTATATCGGCCTGAAAGACGACACCAACGCGCGCCATTTTGCGGGTCTGAATTTCACAGATAAAAAACTCCAGGAAGCGGTCAGTTACGTGCACAGCCGCCAACGTAAACTGCACATCGCCATCAATACGTTTGCACATCCGGACGGGTATCAGCGCTGGGAGCGCGCCGTGGATATGGCCGCGCAACTCGGCGCGAATGCGCTGATCCTCGCCGATATCGCCATGCTGGATTACGCGGCCAATAAATATCCTCACGTCGAGCGCCATGTTTCGGTGCAGGCTTCGGCCACCAACGATGAAGCGATCCGTTTCTATAAACGTAACTTCGACGTCGCCCGCGTGGTGTTACCGCGCGTACTTTCCATGCATCAGGTGCGTCAGCTCTCGCGCACGTCGGTGGTGCCGCTGGAAGTGTTCGCCTTCGGCAGCCTGTGCATTATGGCCGAAGGCCGCTGCTATCTGTCTTCCTACCTGACCGGTGAATCACCCAATACCGTCGGAGCCTGTTCTCCGGCGCGGTTCGTGCGCTGGCAGCAAACCGCGCAGGGCATGGAATCACGCCTGAACGATGTGATGATAGATCGTTACGAGGAAGGCGAAAACGCCGGTTATCCGACGCTGTGCAAAGGCCGTTATCTGGTGGATGGCGCGAAATATCATGCACTGGAAGAGCCAACCAGCCTGAATACGCTGGAATTACTGCCCGAGCTGTTCGCCGCCAATATTGCCTCGGTGAAAATTGAAGGCAGGCAGCGCAGCCCGGCCTACGTCAGCCAGGTCGCCCGCGTCTGGCGTGCAGCAATAGACCGTTGCATGGCCGATCCGGCGCACTTTACAACCGATGCCGCCTGGATGAACACGCTGGGCGCAATGTCTGAAGGGACACAAACGACGCTCGGTGCCTATCACCGCAAATGGCAGTAACCGAAGAGACAATGATGAAATATTCTTTAGGCGCCATCCTTTATTACTGGCCGAAAGCGCAGGTGGAAGAGTTTTATCAGGCCGCCGCCGCAAGCAGCGCAGACATCATTTATCTGGGTGAAAATGTCTGTACCAAACGCCGTGAAATGAAGGTTAACGACTGGCTGGAGGTCGCGCGCCAGCTGGCAGCGACCGGCAAACAGGTGGTGATCTCCACGCTGGCCCTGTTGCAGGCACCGTCTGAACTCAATGAGCTGAAACGCTATGTCGAGAACGGCGAGTTTCTGCTGGAAGCCAACGATTTTGGCGCAGTGAATATGGCTGCTGAGCGCAATCTGCCGTTTGTGGTTGGCCATGCGCTGAACTGCTATAACGCCGTCACGCTAAAAATCCTGCAAAAACAAGGTATGGTGCGCTGGTGTATGCCGGTTGAGCTTTCCCGCGACTGGCTGGCGAACCTGCTGAACCAGTGTCAGGATCTGGGTATTCGCGATAAGTTTGAAGTGGAAGTGCTGTCTTACGGGCATCTGCCGCTGGCTTATTCGGCACGCTGTTTTACCGCGCGCTCAGAGAACAAAGCCAAGGATGAGTGCGAAACCTGCTGCATCGGGTATCCGCAGGGCCGCAAGGTGCTGTCACAGGAAAATCAGCAGGTGTTCGTGCTCAACGGTATTCAGACGCAAAGTGGCTATTGTTACAATCTCGGTAATGAACTGACCTCGATGCAGGGGCTGGTGGATATCGTCAGGCTGTCGCCGGAAAGCAGCGAAGCACTTGCCACGCTGGAGGCGTTTCGCCGCAATGAGCACGGATTAGCGCCGCTGACGCTGACCGATAAGGCTGACTGTAACGGTTACTGGCAGCGCGTCGCCGGACTGGAGCTGCGCCAGTAATTTCAGCCCGTGCGGAAAAGAAAAGGGATATGGCTTTGCGGCGATATCCCTTTTTTATCACGCTTTTTTATGTTTGCGCCTGAACATCGCCCGCAGGCGGACACCGTCGCGCAGCATGCCCACGGCAATGCCGGTGAAGGTGTAAAACGCGCACAGGATCAGCAGCATCAGAATATCGCCGCCCACGTCTTTGAACGGCAGCCCCATCTGATTCACCCCGGCAATCGCTTTGGTCGCCCACGTCGAAGGCAGCATAGAAGAGATGGCCCGAACCCATGCCGGCATTGCCTGTAAGGGCCAGATAGTGCCGGAGATGTAAAACACCGGCGTGGTCAAAAAAGCCAGCGTCAGGTAAATCAGTTCGACGCTGCGCAGACATTCCGTAACCAGTTTCCCCAGCCCTAAAACGGCCAACAGGAACGGGAAAGTCAGCAGCAGAATTTCCGGAATGCTGGCCGTTTGCCGGTAGCCTAATATCCACGGCCAAAGCACAAACAGCACGATCGATAAAAACAGCCAGACCGGGATCAGCGCCGAAATCCCGCCGAGAAATGCCGGGATCGTCGGTTTTCCGGAGGGAGCGCTGTTGAGCACAATACTGACGCGCACACTGGCAATCAGCAGGGAGTGTTGTAACAACATCACCAGCAGGCCGGGGAAAATGATTGCCGCAAAGCTGATGCCGGGGTTAAACAGATCCAGCGTCTGCCCCACCATCGGCGAGAGCACCACGCTGGCCTGACGCTCGCTGAAGCCGTTGCTCAACAACAGATCAGTGTTGTATTGGGTAAGGATCGCCTGATACGCCCCCAACACATCCTGCTGGATCTGCCCGTTTGCCAGTCGGTTGGTGGCATCGCCGTACACCGGAATAACGATATTTTGACCGGCAAGGATCTTCTTCTCCAGATCGACCGGCATGATGATCACGGCGAACAGTTTGCGCAGCGCAAGATCGTGCTCGGCATCCGCCAGATTTTCATAGTGCACCGTGGCGACTTTCGAGGTCGCGTCGAGCTGGCGGGTTAGCATCCGGCTGGCGGTACTGTGATCCTGATCGACGACGGCGACCGGCAAGTCCCACACCGTGCGGTTGGCGTAGACCATGCTCATCACGCACAGGGAGATCAGCAGCATCATCCACATCGGTTTATCAAGCAGGCCCGTCAGCACTTTGCTGAAAGTCCCCCACCAGGTCCTGAACCATTCGCGACGGGTCATTTTCCTGGCTCCTGTTGTTTCAGCCGCAGATATAAGCGTTTACGCACCAGAAGGCTGGTGACCAGCGGATAGATCAGCAGGATGGCGCAGACCATTAAAATACCGCGCACGGACACTTCACGCAGGAAGACGTCAAACATCGCGGCCAGGGCGTAACTGAGCGGTTCGATGCCGGAAATAATCCGCGCAGGCAAGGGCATCGAGAGCACCGGGACCGCCATACCGGAGAAGGTCAGCGCGATACTGACGAAAATCCCCATCATGGTGTAGGCCGTAATCGTGGTTTTGGTAAAGGTGAACAGCAACAGCCCGAGGCTTTGGGCGGCAATCACATAAAAGAAACCGATGAGCAGCATATATAACGGGTTACCGCTGACGCGCGCGTCAAAAAAGCCGACCAGCATGGCGATCTCGACCATCAGTAACGTGGTGAAACACAGCGTGTAAGGCGCGAGTTTGCCCAGCAGTGCCAGCGTAAACGACGGCGTGCTGATCAACGCCTGACTGCGCGCCATGACGTAAATCATGCAGGTGACGGTAAACAGTTGCAGCAGGTGAATGGTGGCAGCGAACTGCTGGTAATAAATGTAGCTGCCGCTGGCGTTGAACAGGCTGCCGTAGGACAAATCCACGCTCGCCAGCGACGGCAACGTTTTGCCGATTTCAGTCGCAACAATCGAACGGTAACGGGTATTGAGTTCAGTGATCAGCCCGCTAAAATCCTGCGTGGAATATAGACCGGCACCGTAGAACAAAGCGTTGTAGTACAGCACCGCACTCGGCTGTTTTCCGGCCAGCACATCCGCTTCGAAATTAACCGGAATATACAGCAACGCGTAATCCTGCGCGGTACGCAGGCGATATTCAGCTTCCTGCAATCCGCCACTGAAGGCCTGCACATGCGCATGGGAACCGGCGTCCAGTTTGCGGGTCAGGGTCTTCGACAGGCTGCTGTGATCGTTGTCGATGACCGACACCGGTAAGTTCAGCAGAGTGCCTTCAGAGAAATTGCTGCTGATGAGGCCAAACAGCAACAACGGGAAAATCCAGCATAGCCAGTGGATCACCGGCTTGCGGAATGCATGACTGACTTCACGGTTAAATGCCCGGCTAAAACAGCGCCATCCGGCTTTTATTCTTTCACTGCGCGGCGCTTTGACCCGCTTCACTTCGCCTTCCACTGCCACAGCGCACTCATGCCCTGCCGCAATCCGGGCACCGGTTTCGCAGGGTAAAGACGCACTTCAAAGGTTTTAAGATCGAAATCACCTGTCGCACGCGTGGCGCGTTTGGTTGCGTAATCACCGAGCGGTGCGATGTAGCGCACTTCGGCTTCGATCATCTGGTTGTTCAGCGCAGGCACGCGCATTTCTACTTTGTCGCCTTTGCGCACGCCGGCCAGAATATCTTCGCGCAAATTAAAGACGAAATAGGCGTCAGGCAGACGGACTAACGTCAGCAACGGGCTGTTCGCACTTTCCAGTTCGCCGACTTCCACCGGGATCGGCCCCACTTCACCATCGACCGGGGCTTTCACCTGCAAGTCATCGGTTTGCGCTTTGATTTCCAGTAAGTCTTCTTCCGCCTGACGCAGCTGCGCGGCATAGCTTTCGCGCTGTTCCACGCGGTCGCCGTTGACACCTTCATCAAGATTGGCTTTGGCGACGAGAACTTGTGCGTATGCGCTGTCACGGGCGCGACGGGAATCTTCTAAATCAGACGCTGAAATAAACCCTTTCGCCGCCACTTTGGCGTTGCGGTTGTAGAGATCGCGGGCGTTAACATATTCCGCCTGAGACTGTGCAAGGGTAGCTTTCAGGTTGCGGATGCTCTCTTCGCGGGTACCGTTAACGGAGAGATCGAGCTGGGCTTTTGCCTGATCGCGGGCAGCTTCGGCGGCGCGCAACTGCGCCATCATTTCCGGGCTGTCGAGGGTGATCAGTAGCTGACCGGCTTTGACATCGTCACCGCGTTCAACGTGACGTTCAATCACGCGACCTTTGGCTTTGGACGCGACAATGACTTCCGGCGCATCGACTTCGCCCTGCAGCAATAAGTCCTGATTGTTCGCACGGAACAACACGGCTAAAGAAACCGCCACGAAGACCAGCAGAAGGGTCAATAAAATTCGTTTACTCATGTGTTGCCTGATCCTTTTTTTTCTCGCCAGTGTTCTTCAGAGGCATTGGTTTTCCATTCCTTGAGTGTCCTTTCGCCGCGCTCTGTTTTCGGAGTGATCGATACATCACAGGAGGCGTTCAATCATAGCGGCGCTGACAGAGAGTTTTTAACACAAAACAACATATTGACTGAAACGATAAATTAAACGCAATTCATAGTCGTTACGCATGAGTTGGAGGATCAGGAAAGGCACAAATGCAGTATTCAATCCCCGGTGAATGGGTAATACTCGTTCTAATTATGAGCATTTTTAGCGGGCGAACTGCTTGTGTTTCGCCCATCAACGAGTGAGCCGTGACTATGTCTGATAAACACACCGTTCCCCTATCCGTGCTGGATTTAGCACCCGTTCCACAAGGTGCCGACGCTGCACAGGCCTTTAAATCTTCCCTCGATTTGGCACAACATGCTGAAAAATGGGGCTATCAACGTTACTGGATGGCTGAGCATCACAACATGACCGGCATCGCCAGTGCGGCGACGTCGGTGTTGCTGGGATACATTGCGGGCGGCACGAAAACGATTCGCGTCGGTTCCGGCGGGGTCATGCTGCCCAACCATTCCCCGCTGGTCATTGCCGAACAGTTCGGCACACTGGCGACGCTGTATCCGAACCGTGTCGATCTTGGTCTTGGCCGTGCGCCGGGTACCGATCAGCGCACAATGATTGCACTGCGCCGCCATCTCTCCGGTGAAGTCGATAATTTCCCGAAAGATGTGCAGGAATTACAGTTGTACTTCGGCGAAGTTCAGCCACAGCAGGCGGTGCAGGCCGTGCCGGGTCAGGGATTGCATGTGCCGATCTGGCTGCTGGGATCGAGCTTGTACAGCGCTCAGCTGGCCGCCGCACTGGGATTGCCTTTTGCCTTCGCCTCGCATTTTGCGCCGGATATGCTCTATCAGGCATTAGCCATCTACCGCAGTAAATTCCAGCCTTCTGCCCAGTTTGAAAAGCCGTATGCCATGGTGTGTATTAACGCGATTGGCGCTGATACGGATGAAGAAGCGCGCCGGATGTTTACCTCAAATCAGCAGCAGTTCATCAATTTGCGTCGCGGTATGCCGGGCAAACTGCCAGCACCCGTGGATAACATTGAAAGTCTGTGGTCCGCGTCAGAGCGCTTTGGGGTGGATAATGCGCTGCGTATGTCGGTCGTCGGCAATAAAGACACGCTGCGCCAGGGATTGCAGTCCATTCTGCGTGAGACACAAGCGGATGAACTGATGATTAACGGCCAGATTTTTGATCATCAGGCGCGTTTGCACTCCTTCGAGATTGTGGCCGGTTTACAGGATGATTTGGTAAAAGAACAGCGCATCAGTTAATCGCGTTCACAAATTTAAGACGAAAAAAAACCAGCCGGTTAAGGCTGGTTTTTTATTATCTGCACCTGAGTAAAACCAGGTGCGATAAATTATGCGTCAGTCGTGCGACGTGGTGCGCGGCTTGGCGGACGACGTTCGCCTGCAGCAGAAGAACCTTCACGACGATCGCCGCTGAAAGAACGTGGAGCGCCGTTACCACGACGTTCGCCACCTGCACCCGCAGGACGGTCACCGTTGAAAGGACGCGGAGCACCGTTACCACGACGCTCACCACCTGCACCGGCTGGACGTTCGCGACGCGCAGCCTGTGGCTGAGCATCACCCAGCAACTGCATGTTCATCGGTTTGTTCAGGATACGAGTACGGGTGAAATGAGACAGAATCTCGCCCGGCATACCTTTCGGCAGTTCGATAGTAGAGTGCGTACCGAACAGCTTGATGTTACCGATGTAACGGCTGCTGATGTCGCCTTCGTTAGCGATCGCGCCAACGATGTGACGAACTTCAACACCATCATCACGACCCACTTCGATGCGATACAGTTCCATTTCGCCAGCGTCACGACGCTCACGACGTGGGCTGTCGCCATCACGTGCAGGACGGTCGTTGCTGCGAGCCGGACGGTCACGACGATCGCCACGGTCACCGCGATCGCCACGTTCTTCAAATTCACGACGCGGTGGACGGCTTTTGAAGATTGGGTCAGCAGCAACAATCAGAGGACGTTCGCCCTGTGCCATTTTCAGCAGTGCAGCAGCCAGCGTTTCGATGTCCAGCTCTTCTGCAGGTTGCAGTTTAGCCAGTAATGCGCGGTACTGATCCAGATCGCTGCTTTCCAGTTGTTGCTGAACTTTTGCTGCGAACTTAGCAAGACGACGCTCGCCCAGGACATCAGCAGTAGGAATTTCAACTTCTGGAATGGTCAGCTTCATGGTGCGTTCAATGTTACGCAACAGGCGACGTTCACGGTTTTCGACGAACAGTAATGCGCGACCAGCACGGCCTGCACGACCGGTACGACCGATACGGTGAACGTAAGACTCAGAGTCCATCGGGATGTCATAGTTAACAACCAGGCTGATACGTTCTACATCCAGACCACGTGCTGCCACGTCGGTTGCGATAAGAATGTCCAGACGGCCATCTTTCAGACGCTCCAGGGTTTGCTCACGCAGCGCCTGGTTCATGTCGCCGTTCAGTGCAGCGCTGCTGTAGCCGCTACGTTCCAGAGCTTCGGCCACTTCAAGGGTCGCACTCTTAGTACGAACGAAGATGATGGCTGCATCAAAGTCTTCTGCTTCCAGGAAACGCACCAGGGCTTCGTTTTTACGCAGGCCGTGCACAGTCCAGTAGCTCTGGCTGATGTCCGGACGGGTAGTCACGCTTGACTGGATACGTACTTCCTGTGGATCTTTCATGAAGCGACGCGTAATGCGACGAATCGCTTCTGGCATGGTTGCAGAGAACAACGCGGTCTGATGTTCAGCCGGGATCTGCGCCATGATAGTTTCAACGTCTTCGATGAAGCCCATACGCAGCATTTCATCAGCTTCGTCCAGCACCAGACCGCTCAGGTTAGAGAGGTTCAGGGTGCCGCGTTTCAGGTGGTCCAGCAGGCGGCCCGGGGTACCCACAACAACTTGTGGACCTTGACGCAGTGCGCGCAGCTGAACGTCATAGCGCTGGCCGCCGTAAAGGGCAACCACATTCACGCCATGCATATGTTTAGAGAAATCGGTCATTGCTTCAGCAACCTGAACCGCCAGTTCGCGGGTCGGAGCCAGAACAAGAATTTGTGGTGCTTTCAGTGAAGCATCAATGTTGTGCAGCAAAGGTAAAGAGAATGCAGCAGTTTTACCGGAACCGGTCTGCGCCATACCCAGAACGTCGCGGCCACTCAGCAGGTGAGGAATACACTCAGCCTGGATTGGTGAAGGTTTTTCGTAGCCCAAATCAGTCAGGGCAGAAATGATCGGAGCAGACAGCCCCAGGTCAGCAAAAGAGGTTTCAAGCTCAGTAGTCATGTACACGTGCCTCATTAATAATGGCAGCCAGTCTACATAACTCGTCGAGAAAATTTTCAGTCATTTTCATTGAAAAGTGTGAACCGGCTCAAATTAGATTATAAAACGAACAAAGCAACCCTCGCCCGTTAAGGCGCTTAAAAATGGTAAAAACCATGATTAATCAGGCTGATTGGTGTCGTCAGCTATTGCTGGTCCGATTCTGATAGGTCGTCTTGCTCTTGGCCCAAAAGCGCCAATTCCAACAATGCATAGCGGTGCTCAACAAAGTTGTGAACGTTGTTAGCTACCGTCAGTTTGAACAGTGCCGCAGCGCTGTTCTTGTCCCCCAGACTTAGGTAGTGCTTACCTAAATAGAAGTCAGTTTCACTGAGATGCTCAGCGAGCGAAGTGTTATCCGTTGCTTCTGCCTTGAGGCGTTCCATCAGCGTAGATTCGCTGATTTTGCCCAAGTAGAATTCGACGATATTCCATCCCCATTGCCCTCTGTCCGCGTTGTCATAACGCTGTTGAAGCGCTACGTCGGCATCCTTTGGATTGATTTCTCGCTCCGCAAGATAAAGCCATAATGAACGGAAGGGATCATTTGGATCGTCTCGATAAAACGCCTGCAGATCATCCTGCGCTAACGAGAATCGGCCACCGTAATACAGGGCGATACCTCGGTTCAAACGCGCGTAGTTGTAAGTTGGATCAAGCTCTAGTACAGAATCAAACGCTTCATAGGCAGCATCGAAATTGCCTGCCTGCGTTAGGTAAATCCCAAGGTAGTTAAAAACTTCTGGCATATCAGGACGAACAGACAGCGCTTGTGAAAAATCATTACGCGCCAGTGCTCTTAGCCCGAGACTATCATACAGCACACCGCGCTCATATAATAGCTGTGCTCTCTCATCATCGGTTAATGACCGGCTGGCAAGAATTTGTTCCATGCGTGCCAGGATGACTTCCTGCTGCAACGTCGGCTGCAAAGGAATCGCCAGAACTTCATTTTTACGCCAATCATGGTTGCTGCATCCTGCCAACATAAGTGCTGTCGCAACATAACACCAGCGCAAGAAAGGCTTCATTTCTACTCCCGGAGACAAACATTGGATAGACGTCCTGTCATCCGCTTGCTTAACACAAACGCGTCCTACGCTCGTGATACGAACAGCTCCTCTCCAGATGGAAAGGAGCTGTAAAACTTCTGTTACAGATTATTCTGCGTCAGGTTGCTTAGTTGTATCGTCCTGAGTCGGTGCAGTGGCTTCTTTGATGCTCAAACGCACACGGCCCTGACGGTCAACTTCCAGTACCTTAACCGGTACTTCCTGACCCATTTGCAGGTAATCAGTCACTTTCTCTACACGCTTGTCAGCGATTTGAGAAATGTGAACCAGACCTTCTTTACCGCCGCCGATGGCAACAAACGCACCAAAGTCTACGATACGGGTCACTTTACCCTGATAGATACGGTCAACTTCGATTTCTGCAGTGATCTCTTCGATACGACGGATAGCGTATTTCGCTTTCTCGCCGTCGGTTGCTGCGATTTTCACAGTACCGTCATCTTCGATTTCAATGGTTGTACCCGTTTCTTCAGTCAGGGCACGGATCACAGAACCACCTTTACCGATCACGTCCTTGATTTTGTCCGGGCTGATCTTGATGGTGTGGATACGTGGAGCAAACTGAGAGATGTCGCCGCGCGGAGTGCTGATAGCCTGTTCCATTACGCCCAGAATGTGCAGACGCGCACCCTTAGCCTGGTTCAGAGCCACCTGCATGATTTCGCGGGTGATACCTTCAATTTTGATGTCCATCTGCAGCGCGGTGATACCATCGCGGCTACCGGCCACTTTGAAGTCCATGTCGCCCAGGTGATCTTCGTCACCCAGAATGTCAGACAGAACAACAAAGCTTTCGCCTTCTTTAACCAGACCCATTGCAATACCTGCAACAGCGGCTTTGATCGGCACACCTGCATCCATCAGGGCCAGAGATGCACCACAAACAGAAGCCATAGAAGATGAACCGTTAGATTCAGTAATTTCAGACACGACACGTACGGTGTACGGGAAGTCTTCTGGTTTTGGCATCATCGCCAGCACGCCGCGTTTCGCCAGGCGGCCGTGACCAATTTCACGACGTTTTGGTGAACCCACCATCCCGGTCTCACCAACGGAGTACGGAGGGAAGTTGTAGTGGAACAGGAAGCTGTCAGACTTCTCGCCCATCAGTTCATCCAGGTTTTGCGCATCACGGGCAGTACCCAGAGTGGCAGTAACCAGTGCCTGAGTTTCGCCACGCGTAAACAGCGCTGAACCGTGAGTACGTGGCAGAACGCCAGTACGAACGTCCAGACCGCGGATCATGTCTTTTTCGCGACCATCGATACGTGGCTCGCCACGCAGAACACGGCTACGCACCACATTCTTCTCAATGCTACCCAGCAGGTCAGAAATTTCGCCAGCGTCCAGCGCTTCATCTTCTGCTTGCAGGGTCTGAACCACTTCCGCTTTGATGACGTTGATCTGAGCGTAACGGTCTTGTTTATCAGTGATCAGGTAAGCATCACCTAAACGAGATTCTGCCAGCGCTGCAACGCGAGCGTGCAGCTCTGCGTTAACCACTTCTGGCTGCCAATCCCATTTCGCTTTACCGACTTCAGCAACCAGAGAGTTGATGTTATCGATAACGATTTGTTGTTGCTCGTGGCCGAACACCACAGCGCCCAGCATCTGGTCTTCGCTCAGAACGTCAGCTTCAGACTCAACCATCAGAACTGCGCCTTTAGTACCGGCAACGACCAGGTCAAGACTACTGGTTTTCAATTCATCTGCGGTTGGGTTCAGAACGTACTGATCGTTGATGTAACCCACGCGTGCTGAACCGATTGGGCCGCTGAAAGGAATACCAGACAGGCTCAGGGCAGCGGACGCACCGATCATCGCAACGATGTCAGGGTTTACTTGCGGGTTCAGGGAAACCACGGTCGCGATAACCTGAACTTCATTCAGGAAACCTTCCGGGAACAGTGGGCGAATTGGACGGTCGATCAGACGTGAAGTCAGTGTTTCGCCTTCGCTTGGACGGCCTTCACGACGGAAGAAGCTACCCGGGATACGACCAGCAGCATAAGTACGCTCCTGGTAGTTAACCGTCAGTGGGAAGAAACTCTGACCTGGTTTGGCTTTTTTCTGGCCAACAACGGTAACGAATACCGCGGTGTCGTCCATGCTAACCATCACGGCTGCAGTCGCCTGACGCGCCATCATGCCGGTTTCCAGCGTAACGGTGTGCTGGCCGTATTGGAATTTACGAATAGTCGGATTAAGCAATGTAATGTCCTTGATTGTGGCACGCAGCTGTTATGACAGCAGTTCACGCCGATAGATATCCGAGCTTCTCACTACATTCTCGCGACTAATGACAATCCTTATTGACCTGACAATGTGGCAATAAAGTCTCTCATTAGCCGCGCGAAAACATCTGTAACGGAAGTTCATGTTCTTAGAAAAACAGCAGAAACAACAGCCATACAGTACCCTGATTTGGTGTTGCTTCCTAGAATAAAGGGGCCTATTGGCCCCTTTACACTGAAACTCGCTTGATTAGCGACGCAGACCCAGACGTTCGATCAGGCTGGTGTAACGTGCTACATCTTTACCCTTCAGGTAGTCCAGCAGTTTACGACGCTGAGAAACCATACGCAGCAGACCACGACGGCTGTGGTGATCTTTTTTGTGCTCTGCAAAGTGACCTTGCAGATGGTTAATTTGAGCAGTCAGCAGAGCAACCTGAACTTCGGTAGAACCACTGTCGTTAGTGCCGCGACCAAAGTCGGAAACGATTTGAGCTTTAGCTTCAACGCTTAGAGACATAATTATACTCCAAAATATTATAGATAGTTTAAACGGGTGCCGATCTCTAATTCAGCTACCCAATGCATAAGCTGCACTATTCTACCCTTTGCTATATATGATCGCAAGGTGGGCAAAAAGCGCTTATTCGGCGTATTCGACGACTAAACGACGTGGCGCAATGCGGCCATCATCGTCAATTTCGCCAATGCCGATAAACTTATGTTCTTCACCTTCCGTAATGCGAACCAAGCCGCTCGTCGGTGCGCCCGATGCCTGAACAGGTTGACCCTGTTTAACGTATCCGGCCACCACAGGCAGCAAATTCACTTCCGGGAAGTCTTCGCATGCGCTGTCCATAGGCAGCAGCAACGGATCCAACAGCAAGCGTGGCTCGATGCCCTGCTCTTCTGCCTGAGCAATCAAATCATGGAGTTTTTCCATGGTGACCATGCGCTCAAGAGGATACGTAGCCACCTGCAAACGACGCAAATAAGTGACGTGTGCGCCACAACCCAATTTTTCACCTAAATCATCCACAATAGTGCGAATGTAAGTGCCTTTAGAGCAATGGATTTCCAGTTCAACCTCAACGCCTTCCCAGCGGATAAACTTCAGTTCATACACCGTAATACTGCGAGATTGACGGGGAACTTCGATACCCTGGCGTGCGTATTCATACAGCTTCTTGCCTTCGTATTTTAACGCAGAATACATAGAAGGAATTTGCTGGGTTTCCCCGCGGAAGCTATCGAGTGCGTCGTCGAGTTGCTGCGGCGTAAAGGTTATTTCACGTTCGGAAACGATCTCACCTTCAGCGTCAGACGTATCAGTGCGTTGGCCTAGGCGGGCAATGACCCGATAACGCTTGTCTGAATCCAGCAGAAAACGCGAGAACTTGGTCGCTTCACCTAAACACAATGGCAGCATGCCAGTTGCCAGAGGGTCGAGCGCACCGGTATGTCCTGCACGGTTCGCGTTGTAAAGGCGTTTCACCTTTTGCAGGGCATCGTTGGAAGACAAGCCGTAAGATTTGTCCAGTAGCAGAACGCCGTGAATATCACGGCCGCGGCGACGTGGGCGGCTCATTATGCTTCCTCGTCGTCGCCTGCAGCTGAACGACGTTCAGCATCATTCTTCACGACGTTAGTCACCAGGTTAGACATACGCATGCCTTCAACCAGGGAGTTATCGTAAGCAAAGGTCAGTTCCGGAACAACACGCAAACGCATCGCTTTACCGATCAGGGTACGAATGAAACCTGATGCATCCTGTAAGGCTCTGATGCCGTTTTTCACACGATCGGGATCGTGATTATCGGTGGTCAACACGTCGAGGAAGGTGACGAACACTTTGGCATAAGCCAGGTCACGTGACACTTCTACGCCGGACACGGTGGCCATGCCAACGCGTGGATCTTTGACTTCGCGCTGTAAAATAATCGCGATTTCTTTTTGCATCTCCTGAGAGACACGTTGAGTACGGCTAAATTCTTTTGCCATGATTCTTTCTCCACTTGCTCCAGACAAATAAGGGGGCGCAAGGCCCCCATCTGGATATCAGCTACTTCGCAAACGTTAAGCGATAGTACGTTTGATCTCGATGATTTCGAAGACTTCGATCACATCACCAGTACGCACATCGTTGTAGTTCTTAACGCCGATACCACATTCCATGCCGTTACGAACTTCAGCAACGTCATCTTTGAAGCGACGCAGGGATTCCAGCTCGCCTTCGTAGATCACCACGTTGTCACGCAGTACACGGATTGGGTTGTTACGTTTGATCATACCCTCAGTAACCATACAACCTGCAATTGCGCCAAATTTCGGTGACTTGAACACGTCACGAACTTCAGCCAGGCCGATGATTTGCTGTTTGTACTCTGGCGCCAACATACCGCTCATCGCCTGTTTGACTTCATCAATCAGGTTATAGATGACGGAGTAGTAACGCAGATCCAGGCTTTCGCTTTCTACGACGCGACGGGCAGAAGCATCCGCACGCACGTTGAAGCCCAGGATGATCGCACGGGAAGCGGCTGCCAGCGTTGCATCAGTCTCGGTGATACCACCGACACCCATACCTACGATTTTGACTTTCACTTCGTCGGTTGACAAGTTCTGCAGTGCATCGGAAATCGCTTCGCAAGAACCCTGTACGTCAGATTTCAGAACGATGTTCAGTTCAGAAACTTCACCTTCGGTCATGTTCGCAAACATGTTTTCCAGTTTAGATTTCTGCTGACGAGCCAGTTTCACTTCGCGGAATTTACCCTGACGATACAGAGCAACTTCACGAGCTTTCTTCTCATCACGAACAACAGTCACTTCATCACCCGCAGCCGGAACGCTGGACAGACCCAACACTTCGACAGGAATAGAAGGACCTGCGGACAGAATGTCACGTCCCAGTTCATCGCGCATCGCACGAACACGGCCGTATTCGAAGCCGCACAGAATGATATCGCCTTTATTCAGCGTACCTTCCTGAACCAGAACTGTTGCTACCGGGCCACGACCTTTGTCCAGGAAGGACTCAATCACAACACCACTTGCCATACCAGTACGTACCGCTTTCAGTTCCAGTACTTCAGCTTGCAGCAAGATGGCTTGCAGCAGATCGTCGATACCCGTACCGACTTTCGCAGAAACATGGATGAACTGAGATTCACCGCCCCACTCTTCCGGCATAACGCCGTACTGAGAAAGCTCGGTGCGAACGCGATCTGGATCAGCATCTGGCTTATCAATTTTGTTCACTGCAACCACGATTGGCACGCCAGCCGCTTTCGCATGCTGAACTGCTTCAATGGTCTGTGGCATCACGCCATCATCGGCTGAAACAACCAGAACCACGATGTCAGTTGCCTTGGCACCACGTGCACGCATTGAAGTAAACGCGGCGTGTCCCGGAGTATCCAGGAAGGTGATCATGCCGTTTTCTGTTTCAACGTGATAAGCACCGATGTGCTGAGTAATACCACCGGCTTCGCCCGCAGCAACTTTCGTTGAGCGAATGTAGTCAAGCAGGGAGGTTTTACCGTGGTCAACGTGACCCATGATGGTCACAACCGGAGCACGTGGCTCAGCGGCAGCTGAAGCACCGGTATCACGGTCGCTCATCAGCGCTTCTTCCAGCTCGTTCTCACGACGCAGGATAACTTTATGGCCCATTTCTTCAGCAACCAGTTGAGCAGTTTCCTGATCAATAACCTGGTTGATAGTAGCCATCGCACCCAGTTTCATCATCGTTTTGATGACCTGAGAGCCTTTAACTGCCATTTTGTTCGCCAGCTCAGCAACGGTAATGGTTTCACCCACAACAACGTCACGATTCACAGCAGCGACAGGCTTGTTGAAGCTCTGTTGCAGTGTGCTTGGCTTACGCTTGCCTTTACCATTACGGCCAACGGCACGTGCTTCTTCGCGATCCGCTTTAGATTCAGACAGTTTATTGCCTTTCTTCTGCTTGGTCGCTTTGCCACCGCGGGTACGGCTACGACGTTCGCCTTCAACTTTGGCGTCGTTTTCGTCTTCAGCTGCACGGGCGTGGGTAGAAGTGGTGACATGATAGTCAGCAGATTCTGATTCGCTTGGCGCGACAGTTTCAGTCCAGACACCTGAGTCAGCCATTTTACGGGCTTCCTCTGCGATGCGCTTGGCGTTTTCTTCAAGCTTACGCTGGGCTTCTTCTTCCGTTTTGCGTTTCAGCTCTGCGGCTTCAGCTTCACGGCGTGCTTTCTCTGCCTGAGCTGGTTTGGTTACTTCGTCAGTATGTTGATTCGTCACTTTATCTTTTTCCGCTGCATCACGCTTAGCTTTATCAGCGGCCTCACGTTTAGCTTGCTCTTCGGCGGCGCGTTTGGCTTTTTCCTGAGCTTCGCGCTGGGCTTGCTCTGCTGCTGCACGCTGTGCCTGTTCTTCCGCGTCACGCTTCGCCTGCTCTTCCGCTTCGGCCTGGGCAAGTTCTGCTTCGGTCATATCACGTTTAACATAAGTGCGTTTCTTGCGGACTTCGATTTGCACCGATTTACTCGTCCCGCCGGTGCTCGGAATATTCAGTGTACTACGCGTTTTGCGTTGTAACGTCAGTTTGTTTGTCGCACCAGCGTTTCCGCCATTTAGATGCGCCAACAATGTTTCTTTTTCCTGCTGGGTCACAGAGTCAGATTCGGACTTCGAGATCCCTGCATCAGCAAATTGCTGTACCAGGCGATCTACCGGGGTCTGAATCTCTGCCGCCAGCGATTTTACAGTTACATCTGTCATGCTGTTCCTTCCTGCTACAGTTTATTACGCGTTGTCGCCAAACCAGCAGATATTGCGCGCGGCCATGATAAGTTCACCAGCCTGCTCGTCAGTAAGACCTTCAATATCAGCCAGATCGTCGACACCCTGCTCGGCAAGATCTTCCAGCGTACAAACGCCTTGTGCAGCCAGTTTAAACGCCATGCTACGTTCCAGACCCGCCAGGTTCAGCAGATCGTCAGCAGGCTTGTTGTCACCGAGACTTTCTTCCTGGGCTAAAGCCAACGTCGTCAGCGCTTCTTTCGCACGTTCGCGAAGCGCATTCACGGTGTCTTCATCCAGGCCGTCGATTTCAAGCAGTTCGTTCACTGGCACATAAGCCAGTTCTTCGAGAGTAGAGAAACCTTCTTCTACCAGAACCGTGGCGAAATCTTCATCAATGGCCAGGTATTTAGTAAAGGTTTCAATCGCAGCGTGTGCCTCAGCCTGATGTTTGGCCTGAAGGTCGTCTGCTGTCATCACGTTCAGTTCCCATCTGTCATCACCACGATGTTGTTTCAACAGTTGGGAAGCCAAACGTACGTTCTGACCATTACGGCCAATCGCCTGTGCCAGGTTGCTGGCTTCAACGGCGATATCCATGGTGCATTTATCTTCATCAACCACGATGGAGGCAACATCTGCCGGAGCCATGGCGTTGATAACGAATTGCGCAGGATTGTCATCCCAAAGGATGATATCGATACGTTCGCCGCCCAGTTCACTGGAAACGGCCTGAACGCGTGCACCGCGCATACCGACACAAGCACCGACAGGGTCGATGCGTTTGTCGTTGGTTTTCACTGCGATTTTTGCACGGGAGCCAGGATCGCGGGCTGCCGCTTTAATTTCGATCAGCTCTTCACCGATTTCTGGCACTTCAATGCGGAACAGTTCGATCAGCATTTCGTTGCGCGAACGGCTGACAAACAGCTGTGCGCCACGTGCTTCAGGACGAACATCATACAGAACGCCACGAATACGGTCGCCAGAGCGGAAGTTTTCACGCGGAAGCATATCTTCACGCAGGATCACAGCTTCAGCATTGCTGCCCAAATCCAGAGCGATGCTGTCACGGTTAACTTTTTTCACGACGCCAGTGACGATTTCGCCCTGCTGTTCACGGAACTGCTCAACAACCATCGCGCGTTCAGCTTCGCGTACTTTCTGTACGATAACTTGTTTTGCGGTTTGGGTGGTGATGCGGTCGAATGTGACTGACTCGATTTGATCTTCGATGTAACCGCCGAGTTCGATAGACGGTTCTTCATACTGTGCTGCTTCGAGGGTGATTTCACGCGTTGGCTGAGTCACTTCGTCGACTGCAACCCAACGACGGAAGGTATCGAAGTCACCTGTTTTACGGTCAATGCTGACGCGGACTTCGATTTCCTGCTCGTATTTTTTCTTGGTCGCTGTTGATAATGCAATTTCCAGCGCTTCAAAAATCTTCTCGCGCGGGAGGGATTTTTCATTAGAAACTGCTTCTACAACAGCCAGAATCTCTTTGTTCATCCTAGTTGCCTCTTCCAAACTCTTTAAAAGTGGGGTACCAGGTTCGCTTTCTGGATGTTGCTCAGTGCGAACACTTCGTCTTTCCCTTCCACAGTCACCGTGATCATTTCGCCTTCGACAGCTTTGATGATGCCCTGCCATTTGCGACGATTCTGGACCGCCATACGCAGTACCATGCTGACTTCGTCACCGATAAAACGTTGATAATGCTCAGCGGTGAACATAGGACGATCAAGGCCTGGAGAGGAAACTTCCAGGTTATAGGCGACGGTGACTGGATCTTCAACGTCCAGCACAGCGCTCACCTGGTGGCTGACATCAGCACAATCATCAACATTGATCCCGGCGTCACTATCAATATAGATGCGCAACGTCGATTGGCGAGCCCGAACGAACTCGATGCCCACCAGCTCAAAGCCAAGTGCCTCGACTGGTGCTGTAATCAGCTCTGTCAATTTTTGCTCTAATGTGGACAAGCCCACCCCCAAGACATAAAAAAAGGGCTAAATAGCCCAGTGATTCTGTTGCCAAATAACAAAAAACCCCGATAAATCGGGGCTTTATGCAACTGGACCCTATTTGCCGCATAGCGGCTTCGGTACAACTTTCGAAGTGTTATTTTCAAATTGAAGCTTTCAAATGGGAACTGCAGAACATCACAGGAAGATACTGAAAGTCTATTTGAAATAAACACTTAGGGAAAGTGGTTGCGGGGGCCGGATTTGAACCGACGACCTTCGGGTTATGAGCCCGACGAGCTACCAGGCTGCTCCACCCCGCGTCCGAAAACGTGGCAAATACTACGCCGATAATCGCTAAAAAGCAAATTATCACAAAGATTGGTACCGAGGACGGGACTTGAACCCGTAAGCCCATTCGGGCACTACCACCTCAAGGTAGCGTGTCTACCAATTCCACCACCTCGGCACTCTTTTTTTTCACAATCGCTTGTACTGTCCAAGTTCAAGCCACTGTTTAAAACTTTTCACTTCTTTAGGTAAGAAGGTTACTGCTTAGTGAGGAACATCACTGTTCGGCGCTGCTGGAGCTGCCGGTGCAGTTGTCTGCTCAGTTTGCGCTGGCTGACTTAAGTTTTCCCACTCACTGCCTTTTTGGCCTTTATTGGTGCTCATGTTCCCAAGAATCAAACTAATGATAAAGAACAAAGCGGCCAATACGCCGGTCATACGGGTCATGAAGTTACCGGAACCACTCGAACCGAACAATGTGCCAGAAGCACCTGCTCCGAAAGAGGCTCCCATATCAGCGCCTTTACCTTGTTGCAGCATAACCAAAGCCACAAGGCCGATTGCTACGATAAGGAAAATCACCAGAAGAGCGTCGTACATAGTAGTACCTGTATCCTCGCGGGTTCACCGCATGCCAATTGCTTCTCACCAATTTAGCAGGCCATTTAAGGACCCACTGAAGCGGGTGTGAATACTAACCAAAGCCGTATGGCCGCGCAAGAGCAATTTGCAATGGAATGTTCGTTTGCGGAAAAAAACGGCAAATTCATCCAAAAAACCTTCATCAGGTATTATCTGCGCCGTTATCTGATGAGAAGACAACGGCGCAGAGCAGAAAAATTCGCCATTTCTTATCGGGTTACGGCTTGACCGCTTTCACTGCATCGGCAATGCGATTGGCTAATTTTTCTACCAGCTCCGCATCTTCACCTTCCACCATGACACGCAACAAAGGTTCTGTGCCTGATTTACGCAACAAAACGCGGCCACGGCCTGCAAGTTGCTTTTCAACCTCAGCGGTTACCTGCTTCACTTCATCAGATTCCAGCGGATCATGTTCACCAGCGAAACGCACATTAATCAGAATTTGGGGCAATAATTTCATACCGCTGCACAAATCATGAAGAGTCATGTGGTTACGGACCATTGCTGTGAGTACTTGCAAACCTGCAACAATACCGTCTCCGGTGGTCGTTTTGTCCAGCAAAATGATATGACCGGAGTTTTCAGCACCAATACGCCAGCCTTTTTCCTGCATTTTTTCCAGTACGTAGCGGTCGCCCACTTTCGCACGTGTGAAAGGAATGCCGAGCTGCTTGAGCGCAAGTTCGAGGCCCATATTACTCATCAGCGTGCCTACCGCACCGCCTTTAAGTTGCCCCTGACGTAGACCTTCACGCGCGATGATATAAAGAATCTGGTCGCCATCAACTTTGTTACCTTCGTGGTCAACCATGATCAGACGATCGCCGTCACCATCAAATGCCAAACCGACGTCAGCTTTTTCTGCCAGAACGCGCTGTTGCAACTGACGAACGTCCGTTGCGCCGCACTCTTCGTTAATATTCATGCCGTCTGGCTCACAGCCGATAGCGATGACTTTCGCGCCCAGCTCGCGCAGTACACTTGGCGCAATGTGATAAGTTGCACCGTTAGCACAATCGACCACAATTTTCAGACCGTTAAGGCTGAGTTCGCTCGGGAAAGTCCCTTTGCAAAATTCGATGTAACGACCTGCCGCATCCACTATACGACTGGCTTTGCCTAACTCTGCCGATTCAACGCAGGTCAGCGGTTTTTCCAGTTCGGCTTCGATGGCTTCTTCCACGTCATCTGGCAGCTTTGTCCCATCGATGGTGAAAAATTTGATGCCGTTATCGTAATAAGGATTGTGGGAAGCAGAAATCACGATCCCTGCTTCTGCACGGAAAGTACGCGTCAGATACGCCACCGCAGGGGTGGGCATCGGTCCGGTAAAGGATGCCGATAAGCCCGCTGCCGCCAGCCCTGCTTCAAGAGCAGATTCCAGCATATAGCCCGAGATACGTGTGTCTTTACCAATAATCACTTTACGAGAGCCGTGGCGCGCTAAAACTTTTCCCGCTGCCCAGCCGAGTTTGAGAACGAAATCTGGCGTGATTGGGTTATCGCCTACTTTTCCGCGAATGCCATCGGTGCCAAAGTATTTACGGTTGCTCATAGTTATTTTTTATCCCTTGCAGAAAGTGTAGCTTCGACGACACGCATCGCTTCGACGGTTTCTTTTACATCATGTACACGGACGATCTGAGCACCCTGCATGGCTGCGATAACAGCACAGGCAACACTTCCCGTCACACGTTGTTCTGGTGAGACATGAAGCAGTTGGCCGACCATGGATTTCCTCGACATGCCAACAAGAAGAGGCAAGCCGAAATGATGAAACTCAGCCAGTCTGGCGAGCAACTGGTAATTGTGGTTCAGATTTTTACCGAAACCAAAGCCCGGGTCGAGTAACAATTTGCTTTTCGGAATGCCGGCATTTTCACAGCGTGCAATTTGTTCAACAAAATACTCCGCGACTTCAGCAACCACATCCTCATATTTTGGGGAGTGCTGCATTGTTTTCGGTTGCCCTTGCATGTGCATCAGGCAAACGGGCAAACCTGTTTCTGCGGCTGCCTGTAATGCGCCCGGCTCTTGTAAAGAGCGAATGTCGTTGATCAGATGCATACCTGCGCGGGCAGCTTCGCGGATAACGATCGCTTTTGATGTATCCACTGAAATCCAGACATCAAAGCGACGGGCAATCGCCTCAACAACCGGCACCACACGCGCCAGTTCCTCATCTTCACTGACTTCAGCAGCACCTGGACGCGTCGACTCTCCGCCAATATCAAGAAGGGTTGCCCCGGCATTGATCATCGCCTCAGCATGCCTGAGAGCGAGATCCAGCGAGTTATGCCTACCTCCATCGGAAAATGAATCCGGCGTAACATTCAGGATCCCCATTACCTGAGGAAAAGTGAGGTTTAGAATCGATTCTCTGGCTGTGAGTTGCATACGTCATGTCTCGTTTGATCGGTCAGTGGTCGTAATATCTAAATTCCGGGGCAAAGAATGCACGCATAAAAAACCCCGGGCAAGCCCGGGGTTGTATGTAATCAGCATTTTTCCAACCAGCGACTTATTTGCCGCTGAATTGTTCAAACATCGTATTGCCAGGATTTGGCGTACGAGGCTCATCAACCGGCGTTGGTGCTTTTGGCGAACCACCGTCGTTAGAATTGCCATTACCATTTTTACCGCCGACGTCATCCCAGCCAGCTGGCGGGCGAACTTCAGTACGGTTCATCAGATCGTCTATCTGTGGTGCATCGATGGTTTCATATTTCATCAGGGCATCTTTCATTGAATGAAGGATATCCATGTTTTCCATCAGCAAAGTACGCGCACGTGCATAGTTGCGTTCAACCAGAGATTTCACTTCCTGATCGATGATTCGCGCCGTTTCATCAGACATGTGTTTTGCCTTTGCTACTGAACGGCCGAGGAAGACTTCGCCTTCTTCTTCCGCATACAGCAACGGACCTAATTTGTCTGAGAAGCCCCACTGCGTAACCATGTTACGGGCAATGGATGTCGCCACTTTGATATCGTTAGATGCACCGGTAGAGACTTTTTCTACACCGTAGATGATCTCTTCAGCAAGACGACCACCGTACAGCGTGGAAATCTGGCTTTCGA
The DNA here is from genome assembly GCF_050632365.1 of Rahnella sp. PAMC25559. GTDB lineage: Bacteria > Pseudomonadota > Gammaproteobacteria > Enterobacterales > Enterobacteriaceae > Rahnella > Rahnella rivi. The sequence goes on from NZ_CP192543.1 coordinate 294,708, forward strand.
GCTTCTGACGGCTGGCACTGATCGCATCACCTACTGGCAGGAAGAACGTCACACCCAATGCACGGCCACGAGGAATAATCGTGACTTTGTGCACAGGATCGTGTTCAGGAACCAGGCGGCCAATGATGGCGTGACCCGCTTCGTGATACGCGGTGGATTCTTTCTGCGCTTCTGTCATCACCATGGAGCGACGTTCCGCACCCATCATGATTTTGTCTTTGGCTTTTTCGAACTCAACCATAGACACCACACGTTTATTTCCACGTGCAGAGAACAGAGCGGCTTCGTTGACCAGGTTTGCCAGATCAGCACCGGAGAAGCCCGGTGTACCACGTGCAATCACAGAAGCATCAACATCTGTTGCCAGAGGAACGCGGCGCATGTGAACTTTAAGGATCTGTTCGCGGCCACGCACGTCTGGCAAGCCAACCACAACCTGACGGTCGAAACGGCCCGGACGCAGCAATGCCGGGTCAAGAACGTCAGGACGGTTAGTCGCAGCAATAACGATAATGCCTTCGTTACCTTCAAAGCCGTCCATCTCAACCAACATCTGGTTCAGCGTTTGCTCACGTTCATCGTGACCACCGCCTAAACCTGCACCACGCTGACGGCCAACGGCGTCAATTTCATCGATGAAGATGATACATGGAGCAGCTTTCTTCGCTTGTTCGAACATGTCACGCACACGGGATGCGCCGACACCCACGAACATTTCGACGAAGTCAGAACCAGAAATAGTAAAGAAAGGAACCTTGGCTTCACCTGCGATGGCTTTCGCCAGCAAGGTTTTACCGGTACCCGGAGGACCGACCATCAGGACGCCTTTAGGAATTTTACCGCCCAGTTTCTGGAAACGGCTAGGTTCGCGCAGGTAATCAACCAGCTCGCTAACCTCTTCCTTGGCTTCGTCGCAACCTGCAACATCCGCAAAAGTCGTTTTAATTTGATCTTCTGTCAGCATGCGGGCTTTGCTCTTGCCAAAGGACATCGCCCCTTTGCCGCCGCCGCCCTGCATTTGCCGCATAAAGAAGATCCAGACCCCAATCAACAACAACATTGGGAACCAGGAAATAAAGATAGAGGCCAGTAAGCTTGGTTGCTCTGGTGGCTCACCCACTACGGTTACATTTTTGCTCAGCAGCGTATCCAGCAACTTAGGGTCTTCAACTGGAATGTAGGTCGTGTACTTGTTGCTGTCTTTTTTAACAACGTTAATCTCACGTCCATTGATACGCGCTTCGCGAATCTGGTCTTGGGTCAATTCGGACATGAAGGTAGAATAATCTACCCTACGGCCATTAGACTCGCTGGGCCCAAAGCTCTGAAATACAGACATCAATACTACTGCGATGACTAACCAGAGAATCAGGTTCTTCGCCATGTCACTCAAGGGATCAACCTCATATTACAACTGTGTTAACAAACAGCGTTAGGGTACTACAGTTTCCGCCCTGTCGCTACGATGTACACTTCTCGCGAACGTGCTCGGGAAGCGTCTGGCTTACGAATCTTCACCTTCGTAAACAGGGAGCGAATTTCCCGCAGGTATTCATCAAAGCCATCTCCCTGGAACACCTTCACCAGGAAACTTCCGCCTGGTGCTAATACATCCCGACACATATCCAGCGCTAACTCAACCAAATACATCGATTTTGGAATATCGACTGCCGGTGTACCGCTCATATTCGGGGCCATATCGGACATGACCACCTGAACCTTGTTTTCTCCCACGCGGTCAAGCAGCGCTTTGAGAACTAATTCATCACGAAAATCCCCCTGAAGGAAATCGACTCCAACAATAGGATCCATAGGTAAAAGGTCAAGAGCAATGATGCGCCCTTTGCTACCGATCTGCGTGGCGGCAAACTGCGACCATCCGCCGGGTGCTGCGCCTAAATCCACAACGGTCATCCCGGGTTTGAACAGCTTATCGCCCTGCTGTATCTCATCAAGCTTAAACCAGGCGCGGGAACGCAGCCCTTTTTTCTGTGCCTGAATCACGTATTTATCGCTAAAGTGTTCCTGCAGCCAGCGTGTGGAACTTGCAGAACGCTTTTTAATAGACATTATTTAGTAACCATATAGTTTTCCAACTACCCTGTGTTAGAGCTTTTGGAACAAGCTGTTAGCGTCATGACGTCTATGGCTAAGTCAGTATAAATCACATCCCGAAGCAGTGCGGGTTGGTCATATACATGAGATGGCGGTAGAATGACCCGTTTTCAATCCCAACTTAAGCAAAAAAGACGATGAATCTTAACAATAAACAAAAACAGTACCTGAAAGGTCTGGCACATCCACTGAAACCGGTTGTCATGCTGGGTAACAACGGCCTGACAGAAGGCGTGCTTGCCGAAATCGAACAGGCACTGAAGCATCACGAACTGATCAAGATTAAAGTCGCGGCAGAAGAACGCGAAACGAAGACCTTGATCGTAGACGCTATCGTGCGTGAAACCAAGGCGTGTAATGTGCAAGTTATCGGCAATATGCTGGTACTTTATCGCCCTTCTACCGAAGACCGCAAAATTATCTTACCGCGTTAATTCGTCAAAGTTTAACGAAAAACGCTTTAGATTTTCGGAAAGGTGCCACGAAATCACGTTCAGGAAAAGGCTATAACTGGCCTTTTTACGTTAGTTTTCAATTTAATGTGAAGTCATTCACTTCATGAATGGGTGATTTATAGGGCGAAACATTACGTTTCGCCCTTTTTAATGCAGATTTTTAGAGGTACTCGACCTTCAGTACTTCAAACTCAACATCCCCGCCTGGGGTGCTGATCACAACCACGTCATCCTGTTCTTTCCCAATCAAACCGCGTGCGATAGGTGAGTTCACAGAAATCAGATTTTGCTTAAAGTCAGCTTCGTCGTCACCCACGATGCGGTAGGTCTGTTCTTCTTCGCTGTCCAGGTTCATCAATTTCACCGTGGCACCAAAAATGACACGACCCGTCGCCGGCATTTTTGTCACGTCGATCACCTGAGCATTTGAAAGCTTGGCTTCGATCTCCTGAATACGGCCTTCACAAAAGCCCTGCTGTTCGCGGGCAGCGTGATACTCAGCATTCTCTTTCAGATCGCCGTGTTCGCGCGCAGTGGCAATATCAGCAATAATTTTTGGACGACGTACGCCCTTCAGATGATCCAGCTCTTCACGTAATCTTTCTGCGCCACGCAACGTCATCGGAATCGGTTTCATATATTCATTACCTCTAACTTGGTCCTTTCGGTAAACACCGTCCTGATTGAATCAGGTAAGAAATTAAGCCAGCTCTTTTGACCTACTCACTCTGGCGAAAAACAAAAAAAACCTCACCCGGAGTTGCCACCAGGCCAGGATTCATTTTGCATTATGATTCGTATTTTAACGTAGAGTTCCTTGAGGATCATCGTTTACTTTCAGCCACGTTGCGCCTGGGTTCGTAGCATCGTAGTATGGCACCACATTATCCTGTTGTTACCCAGAGCCTTTACTCAAAATAATGCGTTTTATACGAATAGTCAGTGGATTAGCATGCGCGTTTGTTCTGAATACAAATGCGGCTCAGATCGAAAATTACACAGAATATCTGCCTGACGGTACGAATCTGGCTGTGCTGGTACAGAAAATAGGCGCTCCCGCGCCTGCCATCGACTATCACGGTTCCCAGATGGCGTTGCCCGCCAGTACCATGAAGATCCTGACCGCGCTGGCGGCCTTACTTCAGTTGGGTCCAGATTTCCGATTCACAACCACCCTGGAAACCCCGGGCTCCGTTTCCGATGGCGTCTTAAAAGGGGATCTGGTCGCCCGTTTTTCCGGTGATCCGACGCTGAAGCGTCAGAATATTCGGAATATGGTCGCAGTGCTGAAAAAACAGGGCATTAAAGAGATCAGTGGTGATGTGGTCGTGAACACGTCAGTGTTTGCCAGCCATGACAAAGCCCCCGGCTGGCCATGGAATGACATCACACAGTGCTTCAGTGCGCCGCCCGCCGCCGCGATTGTCGATCGTAACTGTTTCTCGGTGTCCCTTTACAGCGCGCCTAAACCTGATGAAAACGCCTTTATCCGCGTAGCCTCCTATTATCCGGTGCATATGTTCAGTGAGGTCCGCACGCTGGCAAAAGGTTCTCCGGATGCGCAGTATTGTGAACTGGATGTTGTACCAGGAGAATTCAATCGCTACACATTGACCGGTTGTCTGACCCAACGCAGTGAACCTTTGCCACTGGCTTTCGCCATTCAGGATGGTGCCAGCTATGCCGGTGCAATTTTGAAAGACGAACTCTTGCAGGCAGATATTCAGATTGATGGCACGTTGAAACGTCAGACGCGCCAGACACCTGCCGGGACGGTGCTTGCACAAACGCAGTCTGCTCCGTTGCATGATCTGCTGCGCATCATGCTGAAGAAATCCGACAACATGATTGCCGATACGGTATTTCGTACGATTGGTCATCAGCGGTTTGGTGTGCCGGGAACCTGGCGTGCCGGTTCAGATGCTGTACGCCAAATCCTTCGCCAGAAAGCGGGCATCGATTTAGGCAACTCTATTCAGGTTGATGGCTCAGGCCTGTCACGCCACGATTTGCTGTCACCGGCGACGATGATGCAGGTACTGCAATACATCGCGCAGAACGATAAGGATTTAGACTTTATCTCAATGCTTCCACTGGCCGGTCATGACGGTACGCTGCAGTATCGCGGTGGTCTGCACGAAGCCGGTGTGGACGGCAAAGTGTCTGCGAAAACAGGCTCACTGTCTGGCGTATACAACCTGGCAGGCTTTATCACCACAGCCAGCGGGCAACGCATGGCGTTTGTTCAGTTCCTCTCCGGATACGCAGTGCCTCCGGAAGACCAGCGTACGCGTCGCGCTCCGCTGGTACGCTTTGAGAGCCGTCTCTATAAGGACGTCTACCAAAATAATTAACCCTGGAGAAGTGCCAGACGATGAAACTGCTGATAGTTGAAGATGATGAACTTTTACGGCAGGGTTTATCGCTGGCATTAACCAGCGATAATTATGTCTGCGACTGCGCATCCACCGCGGCAGAAGCCCAAAGCCTCATCCAGACCAGTCAATACAGTCTGGTGATCCTTGATTTAGGGTTGCCAGATAAAGATGGCGCCACGCTTCTGCGTCAATGGCGTCGCCAAAGAATTTCCCTTCCCGTCCTCATTTTGACCGCCCGTGATGCCCTTGAAGACCGCGTCGATGGCCTGGACGCCGGTGCCGATGATTACCTGATCAAACCTTTCGCCCTGGCCGAGCTCCAGGCGCGGGTTCGTGCGCTTATTCGCCGCTATCAGGGACAAAGTGATAACGAGATTTCCGTTGGCAATTTGAAAATTAACCTCTCGTCGCAGCAAACCTATCTGGGTGACGCTCAGGTGGAAGTCACGCCGAAGGAATTTGCGATTTTAACCCGGCTGATGATGCGCGCCGGGCAAACGGTCAACCGCGAGTTACTTCAGCAAGATCTCTATACCTGGCAGGACGATTTAGGATCCAACACGCTGGAAGTTCACGTCCATAACCTGCGCCGCAAACTGGGTAAGGAACTCATCCGCACAGTGCGCGGCATTGGATACCGGCTGGAGATAGCACCGTGACCAGTATGCGCCGCCGTCTACTTGTTATGCTGGCGTTGATTCTTTTTGTCACCCAACTCACCAGCATTTTCTGGCTCTGGCATGAAAGCCAGGAGCAGATTAATGTGCTGGTGAATGACACGCTTTCCGCCCAAGTCCGCAATGCGCATGTTGAGAAGGAAATTGCCGAAGCGATTGCCTCGCTGATTGCGCCTTCTTTGCTGATGATGGCCATTACTCTGGTGCTCTCCTTCTGGGCAATCAGCTGGATTATTCGTCCATTAAACCAGTTACAAAAACGTCTGGAAACCCGCTCGGCAGATAACCTTTCGCCTTTGCCACTGAACAGCGAAATTCGCGAGGTGGTGGCGGTGACAAACGCCCTCAATCAGCTGTTTTCGCGCCTTTCAAATACGATTCAGCAGGAACGATTATTCACTGCCGATGCCGCTCACGAATTACGAACGCCACTTGCCGGAGTGCGTCTGCATCTTGAGATCATGCAAAAAAATGGCATCACCGGCAGCGATACCCTGATTGGTCGCATCGATCAGCTTATGCATACCATTGAACAATTACTGATGTTATCCCGCGCCGGACAAAATTTTGCTAAAGGTGAATATCAGCAAGTGGATCTTGTGGCAAACGTCATCGAACCGCTGCGTGAAGAGTTCTGCGAGATGCTGGAAGATCGCCAACAAAGGCTGATTTTGAGGCTTCCGCAACATGCCACGCTTCAGGGAGATGCCGTTCTGCTTCGTTTACTGGTGAGGAATCTGGTGGAAAATGCTTTCCGCTACGGCCCTGAGAACAGTGAAATACTCATTACAGTGCAGCCACAGAACAAGGGTTTCCTGATACAAATTGACGATGAAGGTCCGGGGATTGATGAGACAAAAGCGTGTGAGCTGACCCAGGCATTCAAACGTATGGATCAACGTTATGGCGGCAGCGGATTGGGTTTGAACATTGTGATACGTATTGCTCAACTTCACTGCGGAACGTTGACGTTGCGTAACCGTGCCTCAGGCCACGGGTTGAGTGCGCAATGCTGGCTGCCCGATGTGATTTTGGAAAATGCCCTTTCACTTTCTGCCAGCACCACGAAAAACATGTATTAAAAAAGGCTGCCACTGGCAGCCTTTCAGATTGAGATCTACGCCGGATTAACGTTCGTAAATGATTTCAACGCCTTCGTCGTCGTCTTCATCCCAGTCATCATCCCAGTCGTCGTCAGCTTCAGATTCCACTTCAGCCAGTTGTTCACGGTGATAATCATCCCACATGAATTCAACTTTTTCTGGCGCAGCTTCTTCAATCGCCATGTGCTTAGGATTTTCATTGATAAATTTCATCACATCCCAGCACAGTGCATTCACGCCTTCGCGATTAGCGGCTGAAATCAGGTAGTAGTTACCTTCCCAACCCAGCGCTTCTGCAATGGCTTTAGCACGCGTCTCAGCTTCTTCTTTTTCGATCAGATCAACTTTGTTGAATACCAGCCAACGTGGCTTTTCAGCCAGTTTTGCATTGTATTGCTGCAACTCGTTGATGATAACTTTCGCATTCTCGATCGGATCAGATTCATCAATCGGCGCGATATCGATCAGGTGCAGTAACACACGGCAACGCTCAAGGTGTTTCAGGAAGCGAATACCTAAACCAGCGCCTTCAGATGCCCCTTCAATCAGACCAGGGATATCGGCGATCACAAAGCTTTGCTCACTATCCATACGAACAACACCAAGGCTTGGTACCAGGGTGGTAAACGGATAGTCAGCAACTTTTGGTTTCGCTGCGGAAACGGCACGAATGAAGGTCGATTTACCCGCATTTGGCAGCCCCAGCATGCCCACGTCAGCCAGCAGCATCAGCTCAAGCGCGATATCACGCTCTTCGCCTTTCGTGCCCATGGTTTTTTGGCGTGGGGAACGGTTAACCGACGATTTGAAGCGGGTATTGCCAAGACCGTGGAAACCGCCTTTAGCCACCATATTGATCTGACCGTGTTTGGTCATATCAGCAAGCACTTCACCGGTGGCCTGATCCAGAACGCGCGTACCAACGGGAACTTTGATCGTAATATCTTTACCGCGTTTACCGGTACAGTCGCTGCTCTGACCGTTTGTGCCGCGCTCCGCGCGATATGATTTCACAAAGCGGAAATCGATCAGCGTATTGAGGTTTTCATCAGCAAGCAGGAAAACATCGCCACCATCGCCACCGTCGCCGCCATCAGGGCCGCCACGGGGAATATATTTCTCACGACGGAAGCTCACACAACCGTTACCGCCGTCACCTGCCACGATCAATATTGTGGCTTCATCAACAAACTTCATTTGTACTGTCTCCGTAAATCATTCGCCGGGCAGCTATAGTTTAGCTACCAGGTTTTGCTCTGTCCGACGAGGCCACCAACGATGGCCTGCTGCGGAAAACATTGCACCCGCCACCACCACAAATGCCCCAAGATAACCTACAAAATTGAGCACTGGTGCGGCGAAATAGCCCGGCCAGGCAAGTGCTAACAGATCTGAAAATAGCAGGGTAAACAAGGGCGTCAGCGTCACTATTGCGCTGACCTGCGATGCCTGCCATCTCGCCATCGCTTCCGCTAAGGCGCCATATCCTACTAAGGTATTCGCGCCGCAAAACAACAAACAGGCAAACTGCCAGCCGCTGAGCTGTGAAAGCATCGCCGGACTGGCCAGCGGGAGCAATGCGATAGAACATAAAGTGTACAGCAAAAACAAGATTTGCGGCGAGGCCAACTGACGCAACAGAACCTTTTGCGCCACACCATAAATCACCCAAACCATTGCTGCCCCGACACCAAAAATCACACCGAGGGTGTAATCGGTAAGACGGGTAAATATTTCAATCAGGCTGACATTGAAGAACAATATCAGTCCTAAAATCAACATAATGGCGCCAATAACCTGCGTGACACGCATCTTCTCTTTCAGGATTATCACACTGGCCAGCATCATACCAACAGGCGAAAGCTGACCGATAACCTGAGAAGCCGTCGGACTGAGAAACTTCAGTGAAGAACTAAAAAGAACAAAGTTCCCCATCAGCCCTGCGGTGGCAATTAACACCAGAATAAGCCAGCGTGGCCTGCTTAAAATCACTCTTGGCGGTAAGCGGCGCTTCGCGGCAAGAATGCATCCCAGCACAATTGCAGCCATGGAAAATCGGTACCAGACCACCGTAAAGGGATCCATGACGACCAATACCTGCTTCATAGCGATGGGCAAAGAGCCCCAACTCATGGCAGTGATCAGCGCTAACATGATCCCGACAGGTGCCTGCGATTTAGTATCCATTATCCGCCAGAATGGGCTAACCAGAATGTAAAAAGCCCCGCAACGAGTTGCGGGGCTTACATCTATTTACTAAGACGAGAAAAACTTATTCAGCTTCGATGCTGATGTACTTACGGTTTTTCGGGCCTTTAACTTCGAACTTGACTTTACCGTCAGCCAAAGCAAACAGAGTGTGGTCCTTGCCGCAACCCACGTTGATACCAGCGTGGAATTTGGTGCCGCGCTGACGAACGATGATGCTGCCTGCCAGTACTGCTTCGCCGCCAAAGCGTTTTACGCCCAGACGTTTAGCTTCTGAATCGCGACCGTTGCGTGTGGAGCCGCCAGCCTTTTTGTGTGCCATTGTTCCGCTCTCCTAATCTTAAGCGCTGATGCCGGTGATTTTAACGTCAGTGAACCACTGACGGTGGCCCTGCTGCTTACGATAGTGCTTACGACGACGAAACTTAACGATTTTGACTTTAACGCCACGACCGTGAGCAACGATTTCAGCTTTAACGATACCGCCAGCAACTAAAGGCAGGCCGATATTAATTTCTTCACCGTTTGCAATCATCAGAACCTGATCAAACTCGATCGTTTCGCCAGTTGCGATGTCAAGCTTCTCAAGGCGAATAGTCTGCCCTTCGCTGACACGGTGTTGTTTACCACCACTTTGGAAAACCGCGTACATATAAAACTCCGCTTTCCGCGCACTCAACTTTGTATAGTTCAGAGGGCGCTATAAATATTCACAATAGGGCGCGAATTCTACGCAAAAAATCAGAGTAAGACAAGAGCACAATGACCACAAAAGAAGAAAAAAAGCGCAGTTCTTTCGTTATCATTTATCTACACTGTTTTTCAAGTACAATCCCCTTTACAGTTAGCGCCATGTGCCAATGTGAGCCAGATCTCATTGCGGTGAAGAGAACAACAGCCGAAAAAACACAATGAACCTAGAACAGATTATCGATCTTACTCAGGACGACATGGCTGCGGTCAACGCATCCATCCTTGAACAGTTGAACTCCGAAGTTTCACTCATCAATCAACTGGGATATTACATCATCAGCGGTGGCGGTAAACGCATCCGTCCAATGATTGCAGTATTGACTGCCCGGGCGCTCTCTTACGAAGGCGACAAGCACATCAAAGTGGCTGCGTTGATTGAGTTTATCCATACCGCCACGTTATTGCACGATGACGTTGTGGATGAATCCGACATGCGTCGGGGCAAAGCCACTGCCAATGCGGCTTTTGGTAATGCTGCCAGCGTACTGGTGGGTGATTTCATCTACACCCGCGCCTTCCAGATGATGACTGATTTGGAATCACTTCCCGTTTTAGCCCTGATGGCAAAAGCGGTGAATGTGATCGCCGAAGGCGAAGTACAGCAACTGATCAACTGCAATGATCCTGACATTAGCGAAGAGAGCTACATGCAGGTTATTTACAGCAAAACAGCGCGCCTCTTCGAAGCGGCATCCCAGTCTTCTGCCATGCTGGCTGGCGGAACTCAGGAGCAGATTGTCGCGTTGCAGGATTACGGCCGCTATCTGGGTACTGCGTTCCAGCTGATTGATGATTTGCTCGATTATGATGCTGACGGCGAAACGCTGGGTAAAAATACCGGTGATGATCTTGATGAAGGCAAACCGACATTACCGCTTTTGCATGCAATGCAGAATGGTGATGAAGAACAGTCAGCCATGATCCGTAAAGCTATCGAAGAAGGTAATGGGCGCCATTTACTGGAACCCGTCCTGGCAGCCATGCACCAGTGGGGCTCACTGGAGTACACCCGTCAGCGCGCTGAAGAAGAAGCAGACAAAGCGATTAAAGCCCTTCAGGTATTGCCGGAGTCTGTCTACCGCTCCGCGCTTGAAGGTTTGGCGCACCTTTCTGTGAAACGCGACTTCTGATGTTTTCTGTCGTACCTGCATGACCACGGCAGGTACGACAGCGTTACAACGCTAGCTTTCGTCAGGTTTGCGTAACCTGTTTAATATTTCCGAAACACCTTCTCTCACAATAAACGAGATCATTGTTTCACGTTCCGGCTCTCTCAGTTGCTTATAGCTTTCAATCCATATCGCCAGGGGATCCTGATGCGACGTATAAACATACTCTGCCGAGTGCTCATTCATCGCCAGACTGGCGACGGTATTACCTGGCAAACTGTCTATGTGATATTCAACCGCACGCCCCTGTACACCTCGCCTCCTTCGCTTTATCCAGCATAACCTGCGCGCCATTCCGTGCACGCCTTGTGTCGAAGTCGGAAGCCCTTCTTTACCGGTCAACTCCTTTGCTGCAAACCACTCTTTTTTCATAACGTTCCTTGTCTTTCTCATTCAAACCAATAAGAAAGTTGCTGTTATAAATCCATGTGAATAATGACAAAGCTTTCCTGACACGGGCGACGTTTATTTTAGAGAAGATATTAACGCCACCACTTAAGGAAAACGTCTATTTAACGGAAAGAAGATATTCAATTTTTCGAAATGAGTCCACTGCTGCTTTAAAAGTTTCCATGAATTATCTTTATCAATAAACCATGAATATGCTTAAAGGAAGTTTTTTAGAAAGAAGCATTATAATGTTGAAAGAAAAACATTAACACCATTAAAATATAACCATAAAACAAAGACTTAATCTCAAAATCAATAATTAAATGTCATTCAACTATAATAAATTCACCACTCAAAACATTTAAATATTATTTTTATAAATGCTAAAGATCAAAAAACGCGCATACCGATAACGCATTCACTTTAATAAATTTCAACTTTGCACGTGATACATCATGAAAATAGACATGAATCACAAAAAGCAACATGAATTTACTTGTTTGTTTAAATCACAATAAGAATGTATTTTTCTAAATGAAAGCAATGAGGGTTTTTAAGAAACATAGATTTAAATGATCGTAAATAAATCAAACCCTCGTTAAATGTATAAGTGCGATAAATATGCCCGCGGAATAAAATTAAACAAATAAGGAAGCCATCATGAATACAAGGAACGAAGACTGGCATCAGGCCGATATTATTGCTGCACTCAGAAAGAAAGGAACCACCCTGGCGGCAGTATCGCGCTCTGCAGGTTTGAGCTCTTCCACCTTATCAAACGCTCTGACACGGCCATGGCCCAAGGGCGAGTTGCTCATCGCGAATGCGCTGGGGCTACATCCTTCAATTATCTGGCCAAGCCGCTATTTCGACGCCAGGACTTTTCAGATCATTGAACGCCGTTGCCGCACACCCAATGCTGCGCAAGAGTAAATCAGAGGGGAGATAAAAGAAAAAAACCGCCGGGATAAGCCGGCGGTTATCTATAAAGAGACGCAATCAGTGATTAATGAACTGTTCGCCGAGTTCGATATCCTTGTGCAGGATCTCCAGCATTGATTCCAGTGACTGCTGTTCAAATGCGCTCAGTTTACCGATGTCCAGCAATTCGGTGATCCCGTTTTTGCCAAGCAAAACAGGCTGTGCGAAAAAGCGAGCATACTCACCATTGCCTTCGACATACGCACATTCCACAACGTTGCTTTCACCCTGCATAGCTCGCAGTAATGAAAGTCCGAAACGCGCAGCCGCCTGCCCCATCGACAGCGTTGCTGATCCACCACCCGCTTTTGCTTCTACCACTTCAGTGCCTGCGTTTTGAATGCGCTTGGTGAGTGAAGTGATTTCACTTTCGCTGAACGTCACACCAGGTACCTGAGAGAGCAGCGGCAGAATAGTGACACCAGAATGTCCACCGATCACCGGCACTTCAATGTCTTCCGGTTGCTTACCTTTTAACTCAGCAACGAAAGTATTAGAACGGATCGCATCCAGCGTTGTGATGCCAAAAAGTTTGTTTTTGTCATAGACGCCCGCTTTTTTCAGCACTTCTGCCGCAATAGCAACCGTCGTGTTGACCGGGTTGGTGATAATGCCAATGCAGGCTTTCGGACAGGTTTTCGCCACTTGCTGAATAAGATTACGAACGATACCCGCGTTAACATTAAACAGATCTGAGCGATCCATCCCTGGTTTTCGCGCCACACCCGCTGAAATCAGGACAATATCTGCGCCTTCCAAAGCAGGTGTGGCATCTTCGCCACAGAAGCCTTTGATTTTCACAGCGGTAGGGATATGACTGAGATCGACAGCAACGCCCGGCGTCACCGGAGCGATATCATATAATGAGAGTTCGGAACCGGAAGGTAGCTGGGTCTTTAGCAGAAGCGCGAGGGCCTGACCGATACCGCCCGCAGCACCGAGAACTGCAACTTTCATCCTATACTCCTTTTTTATCATTAACTTATAAGTGTCGTGGAATTATTTTGGTTGTGACCTTAATCACTTACGCTGTTAAAAACAATCGCTCACCTGCAGAGAATCTGAGGTTGGTCGTTTAGAAAGTAAAAAAATACACCTAAGCGCCCTTATCCGGTCTTTTATGACTTTTATCGGAAAGCTACCCCTTAAAAGTAGCAGCGCAAAAGACGTCAGGTTAATAAATGGTTAAATTTGGTTCATTGTGTGAGCTGAATCGAAATCGGTTGAGCCCAACTTCCTGCGAAAGGCTTACTCAAAATTCACAATTTCGGCATATTCATGAAAAACCCACTAACGCGACACCCGTCACATTCCTTGCAGAACGGTGAATTCTGGATTGTCCATGTCTTGCGTTGTTGCATAAAAATGCAATTATCTGCATAATCAGCCAAACATTGATCAAGAGACCAGGGTGCAAAATGCGTAATCCTGCCAAACAGGAAGATTTAATCAAAGCCTTCAAAGCATTACTGAAGGAAGAGAAATTCAGTTCTCAGGGCGAAATTGTCGTCGCACTCCAGGAGGAGGGCTTCGAAAACATCAACCAGTCCAAAGTCTCACGGATGCTGACCAAGTTCGGTGCGGTGCGTACGCGCAACGCGAAAATGGAAATGGTGTACTGCCTGCCCGCTGAAATCGGTGTGCCAACAACGACCAGTCCGCTTAAGAACCTGGTACTGGACATTGATCACAATGAAGCCATGGTGGTCATCCGCACCAGTCCGGGGGCAGCACAGCTGATCGCCCGCCTGCTTGATTCACTCGGAAAATCAGAGGGTATCCTCGGAACTATCGCGGGTGATGATACGATTTTCATTACGCCTGCCCGCAGTTTCAGCGTTAAACAACTGCACGATGCGATCCTGAGTTTGTTCGAACAAGAGTTATAAGCCGCCTCAATAGTACAAGGGTGTAAGCGCCCTTTCTGTGCAGGGGGTCAGAAGAACAGAATTTCTGACCTCAGGCCAGCCTCTTTACCCTTCCTTTATATTGCTCACATTTCAAATGCCGCACAAAAATACCGGTTTTCTACCATTAACGGGTACAAGACGCATGCCCTCTTCTGTTAACGCCGGTCACAACAGGCTCATTTCCGTCACATAAATATTTCAATGATGTGATTCACACCAAAAATAAGCACAGATAATCAAATTCATTCAATCTATTGATTTTACTAAAAATAAACACCGCTTGAACAATTTATAGACGTTTTTTATTACTTTCCGTTATTAAAAACACCAATAGGACACACATAACCACCCAAATAACTATTAGCAAACTATTAATATTTTGAGTGACTAGATGTATACTCATTTCCGTGGTGTGAGACACCAGTTGTTGGAACACATAATAAAATCGACGAGGTCAAATCATGAACGTTAAAACTACAATCGCAACATTAAGCATTCTCTCTGCTCTGTCATTTGGTGCATTTGCAGCACAACCTGTTAGTCAGGAACAAGCTGCCAATCTGCAAGCGAAAGGGATGATCAGCGTCAGCGGCGTTGCCGGTGCACCTTCTGATATCCGCCAGGCACTGTCTGACAAAGCTGATGCAAAAGGCGCTAAAGCTTTCCGCGTTATTGAAGTGCGTCAGGAAGGTAACTACCACGCTACCGCAGAAATCTACCAGTAACTTTCCGGTAGCCATCGCGAAGGGGCCTGAATAAATCAGGCCCGTGAATAAACAGATTTATCACTGCCCGTTTTACGTTCCCGCACGCTTTAAGCGCCCTGAACTGCAGTTAACAGCCCTGATAAATCTACATTTGAATCGACGTTGCTCTCTCAAATTGCATCAACGTCAGTGAAATCAGGAAATTATCATGAAAATCATCACTACTATCGCCGCTCTTAGTCTGTTGTCTGCTGTGTCTTTCGGTGCGTCTGCTGCGCAACTCATCACGAATCAGCAAGCAGAAAATCTGCAACCTATGGGCGTGATCAGCGTGAGCGGAGTGAATGGTGCACCCACCGATATTCGCCAGGAGCTGTCTGACAAAGCTGATGCCAAAGGCGCTAAATCTTATCGTGTGATCGAAGCCCATAATGAAGGCGCTTATCACGCGACAGCAGAAATCTATCAGTAAGATTTTCTGTACGTTACCCAGAACTAAAGCCACTGCTTGAGTATTTTTATGAATTAGCGTTACCGGGTTTCAACAGCCACAGATCATCCCAATAAAACGATGCTGTTGAGGCTGGGAGAGAGCTGACACTGCCACTGCCGTGCTCTCTTGCTAACGATACCCTCGTCGTCCTGTCCGACGACACCCTTTGGCTCCCACGCTTTTTTTGGGAGCTTTTTTTTGTCTGTTGATAAGCCATCGCCCGGAATAAAGACAAAAAAAAGCACAGCGGATGCTGTGCTTTGAGGCCGTTGAGGAAGACATTATGGCTGCTGTGTCAGGCTCGCTTTCGCAGCCAGTGCCTCCAGCAGTTTTCCGTGGATGCCACCAAAACCGCCGTTACTCATGACGAGAATATGATCGCCAGGCAGCGAGGCCTTGATCACCATATCCACCAGCGAATCCACATCAGCACTCCAGTGTGCAGGCTGTATACAGTGTTCAGCCACTTCTGCTACCTGCCACGGAATATGCTGCGGCTGCAGCAGGAAAACTTCGTCCGCACGCCCCAGCGACGGCGCCAGTTCGTTTTTGCTCATGCCCATTTTCATGGTGTTTGAGCGCGGTTCAAGCACTGCCAGAATACGCGCCGTGCCGCCCACTTTGCTGCGCAATGCGGAGAGCGTTGCCAGAATCGCCGTTGGGTGATGCGCGAAGTCGTCATAAACGCTGACGCCATTTTCAACGCCGCGCAATTCGAGACGACGACGCGCGTTGATAAATTCGCCCAGGGCTTTACAGGCATCTTCCGGTTTCACACCGACATGACGCGCGGCGGCAATCGCCATCAGCCCGTTATGCATGTTGTGTTCACCGACCAGATTCCAGTCCACCTGCCCGACGATTTCGCCTTTCAGGTAGACATTGAAAGAGCTGGCATCCGGCGTCAGTTTTTTCGCATCCCACGAACAGGCATCCGTTTCACCCACAAACTCCTGTTCACTCCAGCACCCCATCGCCATCACTTGCTTCAGCGGAGTATCGTGCTCGGGCAGGATGATTTTCCCTTTACCCGGCACCAGACGCACCAGATGATGGAACTGTTTCTGGATGGCTTTAAGATCGTCGAAGATATCGGCGTGATCGAATTCAAGGTTGTTCAGCACCAGCGTGCGTGGGCTGTAGTGAACGAATTTCGAGCGCTTATCAAAGAAAGCACAATCGTACTCATCAGCTTCCAGCACCATAAACGGGCTGTTGCCCAGACGCGCAGACACCTCAAAGTTACCCGGCACGCCACCAATGACGTAACCCGGCTCATAACCACAGGCTTCGAGGATCCACGTCACCATACCCGCCGTGGTGGTTTTGCCATGTGTACCGGCAACGGCAATCACCCAACGCCCAGGCAGAACGTGGTCGTGCAGCCATTGCGGGCCAGACACGTAAGGGATCCCCTGTTCCAGCACGGCTTCAACGCACGGGTTTCCGCGCGTCATCGCATTGCCAATGATCACCAGATCCGGCTGAGGGTCTAATTGTGCAGGATCATACCCCGTAATCAGCTCAATACCCTGATTTTCCAGCAGCGTACTCATCGGTGGATAAACGTTATCGTCCGAACCTGTAACCTGATGCCCCTGAGCACGAGCCAGCATCGCCAGCCCGCCCATAAACGTGCCGCAAATCCCAAGAATATGAATGCGCATATGTTTTCCATTAATGCCTTTAAGTCAGCCGCCATTCTACCGCTCAGAATCCTTCAGAAGAAATGGATTTGCCTATGATTCATCCATATATTTGGGCTAAACTGCCCACGCTCTTGTAAAGGTTTTATTAACGAACCGTTATCCATCCTAGATTCAGGGAACGTGTTATGAAAACGTTAGGCGAATTTATTGTTGAAAAACAGCAAGACTTTCCTCATGCAACCGGTGAACTCACCGCCTTGCTCTCAGCAATAAAACTCGGCGCTAAAATCATTCACCGTGACATCAATAAAGCGGGTCTGGTTGATATTCTCGGTACCAGCGGCGCAGAAAATGTTCAGGGCGAAGTACAGATGAAGCTCGATCTGTATGCGAATGAGAAGTTAAAAGCAGCCATGAAAGCGCGCGGCGAAATTGCCGGTATCGCGTCGGAAGAAGAAGACGAAATTGTTATTTTCGAGGGCGAACGCGCTGAGAATGCAAAATACGTCATTTTGATGGATCCGCTCGATGGCTCTTCAAACATCGACGTTAACGTCTCGGTCGGCACCATCTTCTCCATCTACCGTCGTACCACGCCACTGGGCCAGTCGGTGACCGAAGCTGACTTCCTGCAACCGGGCAACCGTCAGGTCGCTGCGGGCTACGTGGTTTACGGTTCGTCCACCATGCTGGTATACACCACCGGCGTTGGCGTTCATGCCTTCACTTACGATCCTTCACTCGGTGTATTCTGCCTCTCCCATGAAAAAGTACGCTACCCGGCAACCGGCAGCATGTATTCGATCAATGAAGGCAACTACATCAAATTCCCGCTCGGCGTAAAAAAATACATCAAATATTGTCAGGAGCAGGACGAAGCTACGCTGCGCCCTTACACCTCACGTTACATCGGTTCTCTGGTGGCAGATTTCCACCGTAACCTGCTCAAAGGTGGCATTTACATTTACCCAAGTACGGCGACCCATCCCAACGGAAAATTGCGTTTGCTGTACGAATGCAACCCGATGGCGTTCCTGGCTGAACAGGCCGGTGGCAAAGCCAGCGACGGTAAAAACCGCATTCTCGATATCATTCCGCAGAAACTGCATGAACGCGCGCCGTTCTTCGTCGGTAACTGCTCAATGGTGGAAGATGCAGAACGCTTTATCGCTGAATTCCCTGATGAATAAGCCCTGCGCGGCACGACAATAAAACATCAAAGAATGAACGTGATACCTCTGTAACTTAGCCTTACCGTTGTTCTGAACGTAAAAAGGTGGCTTTTTAAGCCACCTTTTTTATTTCCTGCAAAATGCGGTTTTACGATCGGTACTGCTCAGACTGATTCAGTTTGAACACGGCCATGCTCGCCGCCAGCAGCTGAGCCTGCTCTTCCAGAGAACGCGTCGCCGCCGTCGCCTGTTCAACTAACGCGGCGTTTTGCTGTGCCACCTGATCCATCTGGGTGATCGCGACATTCACCTGCTCGATGCCGTGCGTTTGCTCGCTGGTGGCAATCGAGATTTCCCGCATCAGGCTGGTCACGCGCGTCACTTCGCTGGAAATTTCCAGCATCGTCGCCGCCGCAGATTTCACCATGCTGGATCCTTCCGCCACCCGGCTTTCTGAATCACCAATCAGCTCTTTGATTTCTTTGGCTGATTGCGCACTGCGCTGTGCCAGGCTGCGCACTTCCCCTGCCACGACGGCAAATCCGCGCCCCTGCTCACCGGCACGTGCAGCTTCAACGGCGGCATTCAGCGCCAGAATATTGGTCTGGAAAGCGATGCCGTCGATGACCGTAATGATATCGCCGATACGTTTGGAGCTGTCGGTGATGCCCTGCATTTTCTCCATCACCTGATTAACAGCCTGACTGCCTTTGTCCGCAATCGATGAAACGCTGTGCGCCAGCTGGTTCGCCTGTTCAGAGTTTGCGGCGTTCATCCGCACGGTCGAGGTCAGCTGCTCCATGCTGGCGGCAGTTTCTTCCAGGGAGGCCGCAGACTCTTCGGTGCGCTGCGCCAGATGCACATTACCGGCCGCCAGTTCGCGCGAACCCACGTCAATCTGGTTACCCGCATCGCGGACGCGGCCAACTGATAACACCAGAGAATCCTGCATTTGCTTCATGGCTTTCAGCAGGCGTCCCATTTCGTTGTTGTGAGAGTCGTCGATATCGTGTGTCAGATCGCCTTGCGCAATGAATTCCAGCTGCGCGATGGAAAACGTCAGCGGACGCATAATGAGTTTCTGCAATGCAAACCACGCCAGGACAGCAATCGTCAGCGCCACCACAAAAGCCGCGACGATGACGGTCAGCTGGATACGCGCCTCTGCCCGAGCCTGCTCAATGCGTTGACGGGTGTTATCCACCGCATACGCGCGGAAATCCGCGAGCGCTTTGTCGTAAGCATTGCTGTAGGGCGTGATTTTATTCTCCAGCACATCGTAATAACTGTCGGCGCTTTGCGACTGCAACGCCTGAAGAATGGGGACCAGGCCATTGGTTTTGTAGGCTTCGTAGGTTTTTTGCACCGCCGCGGACAAGTCCCTGCCGTGCTGAGTGTCATCCACTATGCTGACGAATTTTCCCAGATCCGCATCTGCCTGTTTGATGTAACCGGCAATGCGGTCGGACGTTGCTTTCGCATCATCCATCATGCCGATTTCCAGCTGACGGACAGCTACACCGCTGGCAACACGGGTGCGCAGGGAGTAACTGTAGCTGTCAGCCAGCGAGCCCAACTCCTCGCCCTGCAGCTGATTAATCTTTTGCAGCGAGGTCGCACTTTGCCTGATGGCATTGGCGCCCAGCACGCTCACCAACAGTAAAATCAGGGTCATAAACACTAACAGGCCGATCAGACCGGCCTTTACGCTCAGCTTATTCAACATACGGTGTTATCCAGTCATTCAGGTGAAAAGGAGAAGTGCATATCGCGGTAGGGGTCAGGTTTATCCCGACTTTTATTTGAATAGAGTTATCGGCAATTGACTGAATTTCTTGATAAGAAAAGCAAAAACAGGCAGTTACGCGGTGAAATGACCTGGCGGTAAATTTTAGTGCCGAACCTGAAGTTTTTGCAGGTTCGCAACAGCAGGTCATGCGGAAAAATTGGAAAGCGACATTCGGTGAAAAGGGCGGGAAATCACGGGAGACTTGGCTATAATGTGCGGCACTCTATTCCTGGTTCAATGAAGGAAACCAACCATGAGCTTACTGAATGTACCTGCTGGCAAAGATATGCCAGAAGATATCTACGTTGTTATCGAAATCCCGGCAAATGCTGATCCGATCAAATACGAAGTAGATAAAGACACCGGCGCACTGTTCGTAGACCGTTTCATGTCTACAGCGATGTTCTACCCGTGCAACTACGGCTACATCAACCACACTCTGTCTCTGGATGGCGACCCGGTTGACGTTCTGGTGCCAACGCCTTACCCACTGCAACCGGGTTCTGTGATCCGTTGCCGTCCGGTTGGCATGCTGAAAATGACCGACGAAGCGGGTGAAGATGCGAAGCTGGTTGCGGTTCCGCACACTAAACTGAGCAAAGAATACGATCACATCCAGGATGTGAACGACCTGCCAGAACTGCTGCGCGGCCAGATCACCCACTTCTTCGAGCAATACAAAGCGCTGGAAAAAGGCAAATGGGTAAAAGTTGACGGTTGGGCTGACGCTGCTGCTGCAAAAGCTGAAATCGTGGCTTCTTTCGAACGCGCTAAAAACAAATAAGTTTTTCGCTGTTCGGACGAAAAAAAACACCGCCAGATGGCGGTGTTTTTTTATGTATTACGCGTTGAAACACAACGTTTATTTTTAGACGACCTTGCTCAGATTACTCACTCTGCTGCATCGTTACGCTTTACCCAGTCGCCACCCTCTATTCTCGGCACACCATCCAGTGAGCGAATGTAGAGATAAATCCAGGCACTGCCGTACGGCGTCGAAATCAGCTCGCGACGATAATCTTTTGTATTACTTTTCAGTTCATCCAGCTCGGCTAAGATAGACGAGTTTATGCGGTAAACTTCGCAGTAGACCTTTCCTTCCCCTGGAATCACAGCAGGGTAATGCCCCAGATTATAGAGCGCATACCCTTCCAGCTCATGGTCACCCAGCCATTGAGCGTTAGTCATCCAATGACTGTTGCCTTGCTTGCGTCGCAGACTACCGTAAACAATTATTCGCATGTTTATATTCGTATAGTAAAAGTCACATGAATTAAAACTCAAACTGATAGAGCAAATCCAAGGCCTGATCGATGCCCGATACCGCCTGCAGATAGAGCTTCGGCATCAACCTGTAGCGTAAAGTGAGTGTTGCCAGTGAGTCGAAGATCCCGACACCATATTTCACCTGTAAACCCGGTAAAACATAACCACTGACCACCACCTGGGAACTGTCTCCCACGCCCTGAGTATCCAGTGCCAGATTGCTGACACCAAACGCCTCGCCGATTTTACCCACAAGTTTACCACTTTGCGCAACCCCCAACCCGATAAGAGCTGAGGTCATTGCGCCGCTGTCACCGCCAGAATTGTCTAATCCCTGCCCGCGAAGCAGGTAGGACAAGGCTTCCTGCTGTGACATCGCCGGATCTGAGAATATCTCAAGTTTCGGTGCATCGGCCTCGCCGGTCACCCGTAAACCGGCCACAACGTCGTTTTCTGTCGCTTCCGGATTACGAATCGCTTCCAGATTCAGCAGTGGCTGATCCGCCGGACCGGAGAACAGTAACTGGCCTTTACGCACAATTAAGTCCTGCCCGTACGCATGGAACCGGCCCGAAGGAATATTAATCTGCCCATTCAGCCCCAGACCGCGACTGTCCTGCGCCACTTTCAACGCCCCTTCAAGCCGGGCTTTCAGACCGAACGCATCCAGACGCACATCTTTGCCGATATTCACCATCAGGTTGCTGTTGATCGGAATTGACGCTGACACAGGTTCAATCGGCTGACGCTGATCGTTGAGCATCACCTCATCTGATGAAACCCCGACCGCACTTTCCGGCAACTCCTGCACCGTGATGCGCGCCCAGGGGATATCCACCGAACCGTTCAGCGAGAACAGCTGCGGTGTGGCATCAAACACCAGATCCGGCGAGACGTCGAGACGCACCATCGGCGGCACCGACACCCGCACGCGATCGCCGCGTGCGGCAATGCGGGCGCGCCAGGCGTTCAGCTCGCTCCAGTCGGCGTTGCCGTTAAGCTCCAGCTGGCCGTGCGCCGTTTTAATCACCCCTTCCATCAGCGATGACATGCCGTTGAAATTGATATTGATGTTCGCGTCGGTGATATCAAACGGCATGAACTGACCGTCGAAATCGACGCCGCTCAACGCCAGTTTGCCAAACACCTGCGGTTTCTGTGCGTCGCCTCCCAGTCGCAGATTCGCGTTCAGGATGCCGGACGCCTTTTCTCCGTCCATCAGGGCTGGCTGCAACAGCGCCATCGAGATGCGGGTAATATTGACGTTGCCGGTCAGATTACGTTTCCCCTGCGGATCGGCAATCTGAATACTGCCGTCCAGCTGGCCGTTATTGGCAATCTTGATCAGCCAGTCCAGCGTCGCACGGCCATTATTAAGACCGGCATTCAGGTTTAGCGTGTCAAACGCCACCGGCAACGGACTTCCCTGCACCAGTTGCTGTACTTTCACGCCCTTGCCCACCAGCGAGACGCTGGCCTGAGGCAATCCACCCTCTGCTTTCCAGCTCACATCGGCCTTACCGGTGAAAACGCCGCTGAGCTGCGTGTCATCGGTCAGGAAGGGTTTAACCATCGCCAGATCAAAGCGGTTAAGCACCACGCTGGCCTGCCCGCTGGCACCGGCATCAATGGTTTTCGGCACGCAAAGACTGGCGTTCGGGTTCTGCCAGCAATGCGGCCCCACGGTGATTCGTTGCTCTTTGTTGAAATACTCCAGTGCGATCGTCCGGTTGAGACGCCATTCGCCGACCGGCGTATCGAACAACGTGTTATCGACGGTGCCCTTCCATTCCTCGGTCGCGCGGTCAAAACTGCCTTTCAGCGCCAGACGCCCGGAAACGGGTTTACCCTCGACTTTCAGCGTCAGCTGATGCTGTTTTTCGTTACCCTTGGCGTCCAGACTGATATCGGAGATATCCAGCGCGTCCTGTTTCAGTTGCTGCACGCGCACTGCCAGATTGCCCTGAATCTGATCGGTGGAGCTGACATCGCCTTTGACGTCAACGCGGCGGACGGTCAGTGCCTGCCATTTCAGCCCCGTTGCGGTCAGATCCGCCAGCAGCTTCGGCGCTTTCAGATCGCCGCGCAGTTGCAGCATCCCTTTCGCCACGCCGCCCAGCCCCGGCAAGGCGCCATCCAGATGTGGCGCATCCACTTTGGCATCCAGATCCCAGGTATCGCTGAGCTTGCCTTTCACATCCAGATTGTTGCGCCCCAGTTCGAGGTGAAGCTGTGGAATATCCCACTGACCGTAACTGTTTCCGCGCACATTACCCTGCGCTTTGACGGCGTTTTGTTTCACGTTACCGCTCAGATCCAGTACCGGTACCTGCACCTGCCATGTGCCGCCATACAGGCTGCCGCGCGTGGTGATTTTACCCTGCAACTTCGCCGGCCAGTCCGGATACTGTTTGGCAGTATTAATGCCGGTCAGCGTCAGTTGGCTGTTCCAGCTGATGGCTTTACTCCAGTCCACCACGCCGGTCAGATCGGTATTGCCTTGCAGCGCTGCCAGACGCAGCAGCGTCAGGTTGAACTGCTCCACGTTACCTTTGCCGTCAAGGGTCAGCGTGGCGGGCGGGATCTGATCGCCTTTGAAATCAGAACGCAGCGACAGTGTGTAATCGGTCGCTTTTCCGCTGACGTTAAATGTAAAGCCTTTCACCTGGTACTGCGGCGTACCGGTCAGCGGCCACTGCAAAGCGTCACTGGTCAGCTTCAGATTAAGGGGTAAACCGGCTTCCGCCAGCTGGGTTTGCAACGCCAGCTGCGCACGTACAGGCCCGGAGAGATTGAGGCCAACGTCGAGTTTGTCACGCAAACCGCCCGCGACCTTCAGTTTGACCTTCTCGCCTTTAAGCGGATCGACATTCATGGCGGTGTTGATGGTCATGTCCACCGGCCAGTTTTGATTCAGCGTCGCCTGCCCGGTCCCGTCCAGCGTGCCCTGCGGCGAGCGGATCTGTAATTTGTCTAACCTGACAACCTGATCCTGCGTACTGGCCTTTAATTCGAAACGGGTGATCAGCACATCGGTATCACCGGTCAGACGCAGGTTTTCACCGACAATCTGCTGAATATCGAGATCAACCGGCAGCCGGTAATCGGGTAACTCAGGCAGCAGGGGTTTAGCAAACAGTTCCTGAAGCGTCTCACCCAGCGGTTTTTCCGGCACGACGACCGCAGGTTCCGCCGGTTTACCGGTGGCTTTTTCCACCGCTTTGTCCTGCGCGGCCTGCACCACCTCCGGCAACGGATTGACCGGTGTTTTCGGCAACGCGATCAGTAATCCGCCAATATTTGTTGGCATCAGCTGAATCGCACGGCCTTCCCAGTGCGCACCGGTCCGAAATGACGCCAGAGAAATGGCGCGGTCATCCAGGGTTACGTTGATATTTTCCAGGGTCAGGACGCGCAGCGTGATGGGATACGGCGTACTGAGATTGGTCAGCGGCTCGCTGTTTTCTGGTTCAGGCTGTGGCTGAGCGGGCGTCATTTCTTTGGTGTTCACCACCACGTTGACGTCTTTTACCCGCAGCGCATTCACACATAACGCACTGTTTTTCAGGCAGGAGAAATCGAGGGAGAGATGAAACTCCCCGGCTTTCACATCCACACCCGGCATTTCGTAATGCACGCCTTTCAGCGTCAGGTCGCGCCATCCGCCTTCAGTACTGGCGATGTTCAGCCCCGGCACGAACCGGTTGGCGCCGTTGATCATCAGATGAAGACCGGTTTGCGTACCGATCAGGAAGGCCACCAGGCCAATCAGCAGCACCAGGAAGATTAAGGTTCCCAGGCAGATTTTCTTAAATAAACTCATAATTCCGGACCCAGGCCGATGTAAAACTGCAATCCATGCTCATCTTTATCGCCAACCGGCGCGGCGACATCTAATTTCACCGGACCGATCGGTGAAGCCCAGCGCACACCCACACCCGCGCCGGTTTTGAAATCGTTTTTCGTGATGTCATTTACCGCTTCGCCGGAATCGACAAAGACCGCTCCCCACCATTTTCCGGTGACGTTGTACTGATATTCCAGCGAGCCGGTGCCCAGATAGGACGCACCGGTCAGTTTGCCTTCATCATCGCGCGGAGAGATTGATTTGTATTTGTAGCCGCGAATACTGCGATCGCCACCGGCAAAGAAGCGCAGCGATGGCGGTACGCGTTCGAAATCGTTGGTTTCGATCCACCCCAGATTGCCGCGCATAACGAAGCGGTGTTTCTCTTCCAGCGTACGGATCCAGACGTTTTGCGCCTGAACCACGGCGAAATCGACGTCGGAGCCCCAGGTAGTGTCCGATACATCCAGCGAATAACGTTGAGAGTCGCCCCAGGTTGGCATCAGGCCGCCGCGCTGACGCGTACGGTTGAGGCTGACGCCCGGATAAATCAGCATCGTGGTGTTGGTGACACTGCCCTGCGTAAAGTGGTCAAGGCTCCAGCGCAGATTCACCGCGTGTTGCCAGCCGCTGGAAAGATCCCAGTAGCGCGCCAGATTCACCGTGGTGGAGTCCGAATTGGTGTCGTTGAGGTCTTCACGTTTGAAGCCGCCCT
The DNA here is from genome assembly GCF_050632365.1 of Rahnella sp. PAMC25559. GTDB lineage: Bacteria > Pseudomonadota > Gammaproteobacteria > Enterobacterales > Enterobacteriaceae > Rahnella > Rahnella rivi. Next base: position 320,485 of record NZ_CP192543.1, read on the forward strand.
GAACCAGATAATATTGTTCGAGAGGTGACTTCAGCAGCGGAATTTTATAGCTGAGATCTAAAGACTGTTCCGGGCCGGACAGCGTGGTCGAGGTTTCAAAGCTCTGGCCGCGATCGTTCACCCACGGTTTTTTCCAGTTGGCCGTCACACGCGGCCCGATATCCGTCGAATAGCCGACACCCGTCTCGATGGTGTTTTCGGTGCGCGGCGAGACTAAGGCGTTCAGCGGTAATGTTTTACTGGCTTTAGCATCGGTGAAATCCGGGGAAACCACGACGGAATTAAACCAGCCCGTGGCAGACAGACGGCGGTTCAGCTCGGCCAGCTGGGCGGAGGTGTAATAATCCCCTTTATGGAAAGGCACCAGATTTTGCAGGTAATCATCACGGATTTGCGAGCCCTGATAATGCACATCGCCAAAGCGGTAACGCTGGCCGCTGTCGAACTGGATATCCCAGAACGCTTTATGCTCATCTTCGATGACGCCCAGCTGGCTTTTCAACATGTTGGCATCAAAGTACCCTTTGCGCAGTGCCACACCGGTAAGGGAACTTTTAAAATGCTCGTAGGTTCCGTGGTTCAGAATGGTGCCCACGGCGGGAACCTGAGTTTTCTTCAGTTGTTCGAATTCATTATCTTTATCCGCCTGGCCGGTGATCACCACGGTGGTGCCCGCGATTTTAACCGGTGTGCCCGGCGTCACTTTGGCAATCAGCACCGGACGTCCCGGCGGGGGCGTCTCACGGTAGTCGAAATCAATCGTCGGGGAATAATAGCCCAGTGGCCGCAGCCCCTGTTCAATCGCGGCACTGACGCGCGCACGAAACCGCCCGTTTGCGCCGACTTCATCACTTTCTATTGACGATAAACGCACACGGACGTTTTTTTCCAGATCGCCATCCAGGCCTTCCAGCTGCAAACGCACTTTCGCTGCCATGGAAAGTGAGGGGGCGAGCAGTACACATAACAAACCCAGTTCACGATATCGTGGCACACGCACTCCTGCTAATTTTGCTGTCCTGTTAAAATATCAGATGCCCGCCGGAGAAAATCCGCCCATCTTTGGCAGATTCCTCTTTCTAATGTCTGATGAAGGCAGTTTAGTGCCAATCTTCTGAAAATGTTCAACGACGGCGCAACGTTCCTCGTATTGTGTGCAAAGACGCAATCAGATACAACTAAGAGTGACCCGTTGGTCACTAATGTCTGTTACTAATTTTGTTCACTAATGCAACAAATGGAGTCTCCTGTGGTGCAACTTTCCGACAAAACGCATGTGGTTAATCAAGAAGATGCGTTGACTGGCAGAACAACCCCTATGCCTGTGGCAACCACTCACGCCGTGAATGGTCATTCGATGACATATGTTCCTGACAATATGGAAGTCGCTCTTTTTGCGATGGGATGCTTCTGGGGTGTGGAGCGTTTGTTCTGGCAACTGGAAGGGGTTCACAGCACGGCGGCCGGTTACAGTGGCGGTTTTACGCCTAACCCGACCTACCGCGAAGTCTGCACCGGCCAGACCGGCCATGCGGAAGTGGTGCGCGTGGTCTTCGATCCTTCCGTTATCAGCTACGCGAAGCTGTTGCAGATCTTCTGGGAGAATCACGATCCGGCACAGGGCATGCGTCAGGGGGGTGATATCGGCACTCAGTATCGTTCGGCGTTGTATGTGCTGAGCGCGGCGCAGCAGGATCAGGCTCTGGCCAGTCTGGCGAGCTTCCAGCAGGCGATGGACGAGGCGAACGACAAACGCACCATCACGACCGAAATCAGCGAAGCCCTGCCGTTCTATTACGCCGAAGACGATCATCAGCAATACCTGTTTAAAAACCCGGAAGGCTACTGCGGTTTAGGCGGTATCGGCGTCTGTCTGCCACCGCAATAATGCGGGATTTTTAAGCGCTGGCGGCAGTCTCAGTGCTGCTGCTATACTATGCGGGTCACAAATGTGGCCTATTAAAACTATTTCTGGCAATTATCTTTGTTTTTTCATCCTTAATGCTTCTTTCTTCTGAACCGACTTTTAATCTGTTAGTAAAACGATGTTGAGTTAAGCAATAAATAAGCAACAAAAATAATACGTGCCTTTCCCTGCTGGTTCATACCGGTGTTAAACGGATAGATTATGTTAAACAGTATCTTACTGATTCTCTTACTCATCGCGATCAGTGCCTTTTTCTCGCTTTCTGAGATATCGCTGGCCGCGTCCCGAAAGATAAAACTCAAACAGTTGGCAGACGAAGGAAACGTCAATGCCTCCCGCGTCATGAAACTGCAGGAAACCCCTGGCCTGTTCTTCACCGTGGTACAAATCGGCCTAAATGCCGTTGCCATCCTCGGTGGTATTGTCGGCGATGCCGCTTTCTCCCCTGCGTTCCAGTCCTTTTTCATTCGCTTTATGTCGCCGGAAATGGCGGATCAAATCAGCTTTATCTGTTCCTTCGTCCTGGTCACCAGTCTGTTTATTCTGTTCGCTGACCTCACTCCGAAGCGCATCGGTATGATTTCACCTGAGTCGGTTGCGGTCCGTATAGTCAACCCGATGCGTTTCTGCCTGCTGGTGTGCCGCCCGATGGTGTGGTTCTTCAACGGCATGGCGAACATGATTTTCCGCCTGTTTAAACTGCCAATGGTGCGTAACGACGACATCACCTCTGACGATATTTATGCAGTGGTGGAAGCCGGCGCACTGGCCGGTGTGTTACGTAAACAGGAGCACGAGCTGATTGAAAACGTGTTCGAGCTGGAATCGCGTACCGTTCCCTCTTCCATGACCTCGCGTGAAAGCGTCATCTTCTTCGATCTGCGCGAAAGCGAAGAAAGCATCAAAGAAAAAATCTCGACGCATCCGCACTCCAAATTCCTGGTCTGCGACGGCCATATCGATCAGGTGGTGGGTTACGTCGATTCCAAAGACTTACTGAACCGTGTGCTGGGTAATCAGAGTTTAATGCTGAGCAGCGGCGTGCAGATCCGCAACGCGCTGATCGTGCCTGACACACTGACGCTGTCGGAAGCGCTGGAAAGCTTTAAAGCCGCCGGTGAAGACTTCGCGGTGATCCTCAATGAATACGCCCTGGTGGTCGGCATCATCACGCTCAATGACGTGATGACCACGCTGATGGGCGATCTGGTCGGCCAGGGTATGGAAGAGCAGATTGTGGCCCGTGACGAGCACTCGTGGCTGATTGAAGGCGGTACGCCAATCGAAGACGTGATGCGCGTGCTGCACATTGAAGCATTTCCGCAGGCAGGTAATTACGAAACCATCGGCGGTTTCATGATGTTTATGCTGCGTAAAATTCCTAAGCGTACGGACTTTGTGAAATTCTCAGGCTACAAATTTGAAGTGGTCGATATCGACAGCTACAAGATTGATCAGCTGCTGGTGACACGTATTGTCGATCAGCCCGTGACTCCGTTGCTGCCGAAAACGCCGCAGGAGATCAAAGACGAGAAGAAAGCGCAGGCGCAGTCTTCATAAAACATCCCCGCGCAATATTCCGGATACCAGAAACACGAACGGCCCCTTTCAGAGGGGCCGTTTTTTTTGCGCCTGCTGCGCCAGTGGGGGCAGCGACTACGCGCAGGGCGTTTAACCCATTTCTGTCTGCAAATGCGTAACCTGACGGTTAACTTCAGACATCACGCTAAAATGGCGCTTATCACGAACCTTTGGCAATAAAATTTTGCCTTGGTCAAACTCAAAAGCGCCGACGTCTTTGATGTACAAACGTCCACGAAACAGTGTCTTAACGTACTTTGCGACTTTCATCGGATTGTAACGCTGAAAGATTCTCATTTTTCTACTTTTCTCCGTTAAATCACTGCATGCGCCGGCCACGTCGCAAGGCGACAGATACCGGAACAGAAAAGGAACATTTGCAGTGATGAGACATATAACATAGCAGGGCACTCAGGTATTGCCAGTGTATTTAACTGCTTTTACATTGCTTTTCAGTATTGTCTTAATCCCTGACACTACTTGGCAGTATAACCCTGCTCTATGTGTCAATTTTGTAACCAGCAACACAAATTTAACAAGCCAACAGGACAGACCACTTGAGCGATCCTATGATGAGCAGGTCTGCCCTTTTGTGCCCCGGAGAATCTATGCTTTTAAAAAGTCTGTGTGTGATCAGTTTTATGACATTTTCGCTTTTTGCCTCAGCCCATAACTTTACGGTTGGCCAGCGTCTGGCACCGGTCGGCGTCGACGACAAAGGCGAGCTGAATGACGTGAATGACACCTTCAGCTACAGCAAATGGAACAGCGCCAGATTGCCGGGAAAAGTACGTATCGTGCAGCATATGGCGGGCAGAAGCAGTGCAAAGGCGCTGAACGAGCCACTTATTGAGGCCATCAGGGCGGCGAATCTGCCGCACGACCGCTACCAGACCACGACCATCGTCAACATTGATGACGCGATAATCGGCACCAGTCTGTTCGTGCGTAAAAGTATTGAGAGCGGTAAGCGGCAATTCCCGTGGTCGCAGATCATCGTCGACAGTAACGGCGTGGTGAAAAAGGCGTGGCAGCTGCAACCGGAAAGCTCCGCTGTCGCTGTGCTGGATAAAAACGGGGTGATTAAATTCGCCAAAGACGGGCAGCTGTCGCCGCAGGAAGTTCAGCAGGTGATTACGCTGGTCGATCAACTGGTCAAAGAATAACAGCATAAAAAACCCCGGCACGCAGGCCGGGGCAGGAACAGTGCGGGCCTGCGTCAGAACAGAGAAACGCGGAAGCCCGGATTCAGGAACGATTCGCGCGGCGTGTACAGCAGCGTCTGCCCTGTCCAGTCATTCACTTTTGCACCCGCGGCAATGGCAACCGCATGTCCGGCTCCGGTATCCCAAATGTTCGTTGGCCCGAAACGCGGATAAAGTTGTGCCGAGCCCTCGGCAACCAGGCAGAACTTCAGGGAGGAACCGACAGAAACCGTCTGATGTTCACCCAGCTGGGCCAGATAGTCTTTCAGTTCCTGATCGTTGTCGTAATGTGAACGGCTCACCACAACCAGCGGCGGATGCGCTTCGCTGACGTGAATCTGACGGCGCTGACCCTGATCTTCTTTCCAGGCTTTTCCTTCTGCCGCGCTGTACATCACTTTCGTGACCGGCACATAGACCACGCCGAGCACCGGCACGCCGTCTTCGATAAGCGCGATGTTCACTGTGAACTCGCCATTACGTTTGAGAAATTCTTTGGTGCCATCCAGCGGATCAACCAGCCAGTAACGCGTCCAGTTCTGACGTTCACTCCAGCTTTGCGGATCTTCTTCCGAGAGCATGGGCGTGTGCGGATCCAGCTGTTGCAAGCCGGCTTTGATCACATCATGCGCGGCAATATCAGCCGCCGTCACCGGGGAATCATCTTTTTTCTGACGTGCGTCGAGCGGCTGCTCGCCGTCATAGACCGCCATGATCGCATCGCCTGCATCACGCGCCAGCTGACAAATTTGCTCTAACATCTTTTACCTCAGGGCTTTGATACTCATTTCTCAAGCCTAGTTTTTTTTGTCCTGAATAGCCATCCCGTCATGCTAAGGATTCATAAAGTTGTTACATCTCACATTTATTTATGACAACTGATTACATTCTCAGCAAATTTTGAGATACATATCCGGTTTTTTATTCCGGGCATCATCTTTTTCTCTGGAGGCAAGGCAATGAATACGCGTCATCTGACGTTATCCCTGCTGGCGACACTGACGGCGGCATCCGTTCAGGCGTCACAGGTGGATCTGCGCATCATGGAAACCACGGATCTGCACAGCAACATGATGGACTTCGACTACTACAAAGATAAACCGACCGAGAAGTTTGGGCTGGTGCGTACTGCCAGCCTGATCCACGCGGCGCGTAACGAAGTCACCAACTCCGTGTTAGTCGACAACGGCGACATCATTCAGGGCAGCCCGCTGGGCGATTACATGGCGGCAAAAGGCCTGAAAGAAGGCGATGTGCATCCGGTGTATCTGGCCATGAACACGCTGAATTATGCGGTCGGTAACCTCGGCAATCATGAATTTAACTACGGTCTTGATTATCTGAAAAAAGCGCTGGCTGGCGCGAAATTCCCTTACGTGAATGCTAACGTCATCGACGATAAAACCGGGAAACCGCTGTTCACGCCGTTCCTGATCACCGACAACGCAGTAAAAGACCGCGACGGCAAAACCCATAATCTGCGCATTGGTTACATCGGTTTTGTGCCACCGCAGATCATGGTCTGGGATAAAGCCAATCTGCAGGGCAAAGTGACCGTGGCAGATATCACCGAAACCGCCAAAAAGTGGATCCCGGAAATGCGTAAACAGGGTGCCGACATTATTGTCGCCATCCCGCACTCCGGCCTGTCGGGCGATCCCTACAAAACGATGGCGGAAAACTCGGTCTATTACCTGAGCCAGGTAAAAGGCATCGACGCCATCATGTTCGGCCATGCGCATGCTGTTTTCCCGAGTGAGGAATTCGCCAGCATCAAAGGGGCAGATATCAAACAAGGTACGCTCAACGGCGTGCCTGCCGTGATGCCGGGCATGTGGGGCGACCATCTGGGCGTCGTCGATATGGTGCTCAGTAACGACGGCGGCAACTGGAAAGTCGAAACCGCCAAAGCCGAGGCGCGGCCGATTTACGATAAAGAACAGAAAAAATCACTGGCGGCGGAAGATCAGGATCTGGTGAAAGTGCTCGCCCCTTCTCATGACGCCACGCGTGAATTTGTCAGCAAGCCGATCGGTAAATCTACCGACAATATGTACAGCTATCTGGCGCTGGTGCAGGACGACCCGACGGTGCAGATCGTCAATAATGCGCAAAAAGCCTATACCGAACACTTCATTCAGGGCGACCCCGATTTAGCCGATCTGCCGGTGCTGTCGGCAGCAGCGCCGTTTAAAGTCGGCGGACGTAAAAACGATCCGGCCAGCTTCGTCGAAGTGGAAAAAGGCGAGCTGACCTTCCGTAACGCGGCAGATTTGTATCTGTACCCGAACACGCTGGTGGTGATGAAAGTCACCGGGCAGGAAGTGAAAGACTGGCTGGAATGTTCCGCCGGGCAGTTTAATCAGATTGACCTGAACAGCACCAAACCGCAGTCGCTGATTAACTGGGACGGTTTCCGTACCTATAATTTCGACGTCATCGACGGTGTGAATTATCAGATTGATGTCAGCCAGCCTGCGAAATTTGACGGTGAATGCACGCTGGTCAACAAAGATGCCGAACGCATCAAAAATCTGACTTACAACGGCAAGCCGATTGATCTGAAGGCCACCTTCCTGGTCGCGACGAATAACTACCGGGCTTACGGCGGGAAATTTGCGGGTACCGGCGATAAGCACATTGCTTTCGCATCACCGGATGAAAACCGTTCCGTTGTCGCCGCCTACATCAGTGCTGAAACCAAAAAAGCTGGCGCGGTCACCCCGACGGCGGACAACAACTGGAAGCTGGCAACCCTCAAGGCCCCGCAACCGCTGGATATCCGCTTCGAAACCTCGCCGGGTGACAAAGCCGCGGCTTTCATTAAGTCTCATGCTCAGTATCCGCTGACCGCGAAAGGCACAGACGCTATTGGCTTCGAGATTTATCAGGTCGATTTGCAAAAATAACGCGCCTTCAAACGCCCTGCGGGGCGTTTTTTCTTTCTGTACTTCCTTTGAGCTATAGCTTCGCTTTAAACATGTATTTATAATGCATGTTATAGATTCTTTCATTTAACGAGGCTTCATCATGGACTATCGCGACCAACCCCTTGGCGCTCTGGCTGTTGCCATTCCACGCGCTACCCGTCTGTTCCGTCAGTACGATCTCGATTTCTGCTGTGGCGGTAAGCAAACGCTGTTACGCGCCGTCACTAAAAAAGATCTGGATATCGATCTTATCGAGCAGCAAATTGCTGAGATTGCCCAACTGCCGGATACTTCAACCGACTGGAAAACCGCTCCGCTGGCGCAGATCATCGATTTCATTATTCCGCGCTACCACGATCGTCACCGTCAGGAATTGCCTGAACTGGTGCTGATGGCAGAGAAAGTGGAAAAGGTCCATGGCGATAAAGCGCCTTGCCCGCACGGTCTGGCGGTTCAGCTGCAACTGATCCTCGAAGAACTGACCAGCCACATGATGAAAGAAGAGCAGATCCTGTTCCCGATGATCCGTGGCGGAATGGGCCGTCAGGCTGCCGGTCCGATTTCAGTGATGGAACGTGAACATGATGATGCGGGGCTCATTCTGGAAGAGATTAAACGTCTGACCAATAACGTGACGCCGCCGGAAGGCGCCTGTGTGACGTGGCGGGCGCTGTACGCCGGGATTAACGAATTCATCACCGACCTGATGGAGCATATCCATCTGGAGAATAACCTGCTGTTCCCGCGCGCGCTGCGTGGCGAATAAGCCGAATTCCGGACGTAAAAAAGGGCGCATTAGCGCCCTTTTCATTTCTGGTATCTGCAGAGAATTACAGAATTTCCAGCAGCTCAACTTCGAAGATCAGCGCGCTGTATGGCGGGATGGACGCACCTGCGCCACGCTCGCCGTAAGCCAGGTTATGAGGGATGTACAACTCCCACTTAGAACCCACCGGCATCAGGGTCAGTGCTTCGATCCAGCCTGCGATTACGCCGTTAACCGGGAATTCAGCCGGTTCGCCACGCTGTACGGAGCTGTCGAAGACAGTACCGTCGATCAGTTTACCGGTGTAGTGAACGCGTACACGATCCTGACGGCCCGGAATAGCGCCCTCGCCCTGGGTAATCACAGAGAATTGCAGACCGGACTCGGTGCTGCTCACGCCTTCGCGCTGTACGTTCTGAGCCAGGAATTCCTGACCCTGAACAGCCAGTGCTTCCTGACGTTCACGACGAACAGCATCAGCACGTTCATGGACTTCACGCAGTGCGCGGTGAACCACGTCAACAGGAACGGCTGGCGTATTCCCTTCCAGCGCGTCGCGTAAGCCTGCCAGCAGTGCGTCAGGCTCTAAGCCCTGCAAACCTGATTCCTGCAACTGTTGACCGACCTGCAGGCCGATACCGTAACTTGCCTGCGCTTCTACGCTGTCAAATGAAGGGGTAGTCATGAATTTTCCTTAGCTCTTAAAAATGTCGAAGGCGCAGCATAGCAGCGCAAAGCTTTTGGGTAAAATCCTCTGTGAGCCAACATGACGGCGGGCGCAGTTCATCCCACTTTTCGATAAATTTTTCGCATTTGACGCCATTTAGCGCATCGTTTGGATGATATTTATGCTTTGTCCCTTTCCGCATCAAGCAGTTAAACAGCTATACTAGGCAGCAACAGACAGTCGAAAATGCGACAGTTAACAAGAGAGGTCGTCATGGGCAGAATCCCGCCCAGGAGAAGGAAAGCCATCCGTATTTATCAACCCATGTTGAGATCCTGGATTGCCATTATGAAAAGGCCGATGCGAGACACGACAGCACCGCAGAGCGAAAGCGAAAGTGAAATCACTTCTGCTGAAACTGAAACCGGAACGTCTGCTGCAACCAGAGGCAAAACGTTGCTGAGCAGGATCTGGCACATAAGCGACGGCTTCCACTGGATGTCGCCACTCCCTTACCCACATCGTCGCGGTATTATTTTGGCTGTGCTGGTCATTCTTCTGGCACTGCTGTGGCCGTATACGCCGGAAAATACTTACGCGCCGTCACAACCGCAACAGCCGACCAGCATCCCGATGCAGGCCGATTTGCGCAACGATCAGGGCCGTACCACGCAAATGGCGCAGCCGGAACCTGTGCAGCCGCAGAGTAATGACAACGGCGGCACATGGCGTAGCTATCAGGTGCAGTCTGGCCAGACGCTGGCGCAGCTGTTCCGCGATAACAATATGGCTGTGAATGATGTGTTTTCTATGGCGCGGGTAGAGGGCGCGGAGAAACCGCTGAGTACGTTGAAAACCGGACAGGAAGTGAAGATACAGCGTGATGCTCAGGGTGTGGTGAAGGCATTGCAGGTCACGACCGAACAGAACGTCACCGTGACGTTTACCCGTCAGTCAGACGGCAGTTTTCAGCGCGAAAACTGAGTGAATTCAGTAAAGGGTTCGCCTCTGAAATACTCCGCCCGTTCTTAATGCTTGTGGGCTCAGCATTCCCTGACGCAGAAAAGCAAAACGCCGGCACTAGGCCGGCGTCTCAGGGTTAACTTCAGCGTTATTACGCTTCAGCAACCACAACGACATTCAGTTTAGCGAATACGTCGCTGTGTACCTGGAACTCAACTTCGTGTTCACCAGTGGTACGCAGAACGCCATTCGGCAAACGAACTTCGCTTTTTGCAACTTCAACGCCAGCTGCAGTCACTGCATCAGCAATATCGCGAGTACCGATAGAGCCGAACAGTTTGCCTTCGTCGCCTGATTTAGACGCGATGGTGACTGAACCCAGTTCGTTGATTTTAGTTGCACGAGCTTCAGCAGCGTTCAGAACGTCAGCCAGTTTGGCTTCCAGTTCAGCACGACGTGCTTCGAAGAACTCAACGTTTTTCTTGGTAGCAGGAACAGCTTTGCCCTGTGGTACCAGGAAGTTACGAGCATAGCCCGCTTTAACGTTAACTTGATCACCCAGGCTGCCCAGGTTTGCTACTTTATCAAGCAGAATAACTTGCATTACCTTAACCTCTCAAAGTCGTTTATGGACAGTGGCCTATTACTGATGACGATCAGTATATGGCAACAAAGAAAGGTAGCGAGCGCGCTTGATACAACGAGCGAGCTGGCGCTGGTATTTTGCACGAGTACCGGTAATACGGCTCGGGACAATTTTACCGCTTTCGGTAACGTAGTTTTTCAGCGTAGCGATATCTTTGTAATCAATCTCTACAACGCCTTCCGCGGTGAAACGGCAGAACTTGCGACGACGGAAATAACGTGCCATTAGGCTAGTCTCCAGAATCTATCAATTCAATCTGCTCGGCATGTAACACCACTTTGTTCAGTCCATTGCGCCCTTGATGGCAACTAATGAATCCAGAAACAGTGAGTTGCGTGCCGACCGTTATACTGTGAGTTAATGCTTGTGACGCTTGTCCACTGACAACCACAGGCATTCTGCACCATGTTTGTCGGTTAAATCCGGCTTCCTGCTGCTGCGAGCGGTGCTCTAGCACGAACTGGCAGTGAGGAATGCCCGAAGGACTGACTTTACGAATGGGGGTCTTGCACACTGTGCCGGACAACACCAGACGATTCGCCGTCACGGCAATTACTCTTCAGAATCCCCAGCTTCAGCATCATCATTAGCTTCAGCGAAATCTTCACGACGATCACGACGTTCGTCTTTCGCTTTAACCATTGGAGATGCTTCAGTTACCGCGTGTTTAGTACGCATAACCATGCTACGGATAACGGCGTCGTTGAAGCGGAAGTTTGTTTCCAGCTCATCGATCGCTTCCTGCGGGGCTTCAACGTTCAGCAGAACGTAGTGAGCTTTGTGCAGTTTGTTGATCGGGTAAGCCAGTTGACGGCGGCCCCAGTCTTCCAGACGGTGAATCTGACCAGCAGCGTTAGTGATTACTGCACTGTAACGCTCGATCATGCCCGGAACCTGTTCGCTTTGGTCAGGGTGTACCATAAATACGATTTCGTAATGACGCATAGAATTGCTCCTTACGGATTATTCAGCCTCCTGTCAGGGTCAACCGCGGCCCATGGAAGCAAGGAACGTGTTATGTGTGCGGTCGAAAAAATGACGCGCAATTATATGTACAGCCACTGTGAAACTCAAGGAGAAAGGCAGATTAATTTCTCTACAGCTTTTGAGCGAAGAAAGCGGTGGCTTCTGACAGTGCGTGCACCGTGACTTTATGCTTCGCCTCAGACTCAGAAATGAAGGTCAGATTGGCGGTCGCTTCGCCGGCAGCCAGTTCCTGTTGCAACCGCAGGCTTTCGCCAAACGGCACCACGTCGTCCTGCTCGCCGTGCCAGACAAACAGCGGTTTATCGGCGAATAATGCCGTTTTACCGGTGACATCCAGGCTAAGTAGCGGAGCAACATCACGTTCAAAAACGTTGCGCTGTGCTGTATCACCGGCGGTAAATGCAGGGAAAAGATGGTGTGATAAACGCGAAAAGTAGCCCGACCCCATCAGGTTTGCCGCAACCTTCACCCACGGGTATTTCACCAGCGCGGCCATGGTGGTCATTCCGCCCATCGATACCCCGCCGACGCCCAGGCGTTGCGGATCCGCCAGACCGCGTCCGACAAACAATGCCTTCAGCATCGCCAGCTCTTCGACGTTGTTTTGTAAAATACGCCAGAAATGGGCCACGCATTTGGCTTCGTCACTTTCTGCACGGGCACCGTGCATGAGTGCATCCGGCAGAATGACGCGAAAACCCGCCTTCGCCAGCGTATAGCCGAAATACGAGTACATTTCTTTGGAGGATAAAAAGCCGTGATAGAAAAAAATTGTCGGAAGCTGCTGCTGATACTGTCCGGCAGGCACGGCATGAATCACCTGGATCCCTTCAATATTCTCTTCATACATCTCAACCATCGTAACTTCCCCTGCGCATATGGAAAAAAATGTCGGCCTCAGTGCGAACCGACATTCTACGGGTCTGAAAACCGGCGACTACAACCTTTTTCGTATGATTTATAACCGGTTACTTCACATCGGCCATATTCTTCTCACCAGCTTTAATTCAAATTCATACATTCATAATTATTTCATTGATTCAGATCAATTTTTATTGAAATAAGTGGTTACATTTGATCATTAATCCTTTCCGTTTTTACGCCGTTAGTGCGCTATCGAAAACTAACGGGAAACCCCATGAAAACGGCATCAAAACGCTCATTTCGCCGATGGAGCATAGGGGCAAAACTGGCAAGTTTCGCCTCCCTGCTGGTCGGCCTCTTATTTATTATTTTCACCTTGTCACTGACGCATTCCGCCGGCAGGCAGGTCAATGAACTGGCGGTTAACGCCATTTCCGAGCAGGTGACCGGCGTGGTGGACATGATAGAAATGTACAACGCCAGTCTGAACGCCGAAGTGGACAGTTATACGCGCCTGTTCAGCCATTTCCTGCCGGAAAATTTTGAACTCGATACCGGCAACCCGGTGATGATCGGCGACCAGTCTGCACCGGTTATCAAAGCGGGCGGCAATCCGCTGAATCTGGACAGTAAAATCCCTGATGATTTTCTGGCGCGCACCGGCGCGATTTCCACCATTTTCGCCCGCCGTGGTGATGATTTCATCCGCGTGACGACGTCCCTCAAAAAACAGGACGGCACCCGCGCCATCGGTACCTTGCTCGACAACACCAGCCCGGCTTATGCAAAAATCATGGCAGGCGAATCCTTCAGCGGGCTGGCGACGCTGTTCGGCAAAAAATACATCACTAAATATCAGCCGGTACGCGATGCGCAAGGCAGCGTGATTGGCATTCTGTTTGTGGGCGTGGATATCACGTCAGAATACGCGGACATGCGGGCGAAGATCCTCTCCAAACGCATCGGCGAGCAGGGCTATTTCTTCGTGCTTAACAGCGCGCCGGGCAAGGATCTGGGGAAATATCTGGTTCATGCCACCGAGGAAGGAAAAACCCCGGCATGGCCAGAGGGCGTGCTGGAACAGGTGATGTCGCAATCGCGCGGTGAACGTGAATACACCGACGCCACCAGTCAGCATCAGCAATTTATCGTTTATGCCAATGTCCCCGCCTGGCATTGGGTGGTGGTCGGCAGCACGGACAAAGACAGCCTGATGGAACAGGTGACCCGCACGCGTAACCATTTCCTGATGATAAGCCTGCTGGCGCTGGCCTGTTTTGCCGCACTGTTTATCTGGCTGACGCGTAAGCTGGTCAGCCGTCCACTCAGCGACGTCGTCCACATCGCTCAGCAGTATGCCAGCGGCGATCTGCGTGCGCGGGCACAAACCCGGCGCGTTGACGAAATTGGTGCGCTGATGCACGCCATCGACGGCATCGGACACGGACTGGAGAAAATTGTCGGCGAAGTGCGTCAGGTGTCATCTGAAATCATGCACAACACGCAGGCGCTCTCCTCAGACAGCGATCAGATAAACCAGCAGATCGGCACTCAGGCCAGCAGCCTGGAAGAAACGTCGGCCAGCATGGAGCAGATCACCGCCACGGTTCAGAACACGGCGGATAACGCCACACAGGCCACCCGGCTGGTGCAACAGACCGATAAAGCCGCCACCGTCGGCGCCGATGCGGTAGATCAGTCCGTTGAAAGTATGGAAGCTATCCGGCACGCTTCCACCCGTATCGCGGCCATTACCACGGTCATTGAGGGCATCGCCTTCCAGACCAACATTCTGGCGCTGAACGCTGCCGTGGAAGCCGCGCGTGCCGGTGAGCACGGGCGCGGCTTCGCCGTGGTGGCATCAGAAGTCCGGGCACTGGCACAGCGCAGTTCGAATGCGGTGAAAGAGATTGAAAATCTGGTGGCAGATTCCCTGAGTAAAGTGGAAGAAGGCCATCTGAGTGCGGCCAAAACCCAGTCGAACATGAACCATATCCTGCAGGGGATCCGTCAGGTAAAAGTGCTGATGAGCGACATTGATATCGCTTCGCACGAACAGTCGTCAGGGATTTCTCAGGTGAACATCGCCATCATGCAGATCGGCAAAGCGACGCAGGAGAACGCCACGCTGGTGGAAAACTCCCAGCAAACGGCCGCCGCGCTCAGTGAACAGGGCCGCCATCTTTCTCAACTGGTCAGCGTGTTTAAGATTTCCGAACGTTAGGACGTGAAGGGCGCGGCAATAAACGCCGCGCAAACTCGCCAGCAGACCGGTGAAAGGGCTACACTTACGCTATCGCCCTTTTACCGGATATCACGATGAAATCCCTCCGAATCCCTGCCGCGCTGCTTTTACTGGCAGCGCTTAGCGGTTGCAGTAACCTGATGAAAACCACGCCGGTTCCTCCGCCAGCGCCAGCGGCCAACGCGCAGGAAATCACCCGTGCTCAAACGTCCACACTGACCAAAATCGGCAGTATCACCGCAGATGTCATTGGCAGCCCGATGGATGCAGAAGCAGAAATTCAGCGCAAAGCCGATGAAGCGGGCGCACGCTATTACGTCATCATGTTTAACAGTGAAACCATTGTGCCCGGACGCTGGTATTCCCAGGCCACGCTTTACCGTTGAGACGCCGGTTTCAGCCCTACTCTGCGCCAATTGCCCGGTTGATCAGCAACTGACACAACCGCTCCGGCAGCAACGTTTCGCCGCGCGGATCGAGCACCATCCGGCACCAGGCATCGGCCATCGGCGGTGATGCAAATTCCAGCATCTGCGTCGCCGTCAGCAACTGACATAACTGGCCGGTCAGCCACCGGCCCTGCGCTTCATCCGGCTGGCGCAGGCGTTGCAGAAACTGACGGGCGGCGCGATCGAATACCCGGTTTTGTCCCCGCGCCTGATGCAGCAGCTGTTGCAGCATCTCTCCGCTGGCTGGCAGCTTGCGAAGCGTACGTAATACATCGAGGCACATAATGTTGCCCGAGCCCTCCCAGATGCTGTTGACGGGCATTTCACGGTACAAACGCGGCAACTCGCTGTCTTCGCAATACCCAATCCCACCCAGCACTTCCATCGCCCCGGCGACAAAAGGCATGCCCTGACGACAGATCTCGAATTTTGCGGCGGGCGTCAGCAACCGGCAAAGCAACTGTCCGGCGGAGTGATTTTGTTCACCCGAAGCGGCGGCGAGATGCATCAGCAACAAGGTTTGCCCTTCCAGTTGCAGCGCCATGCGGCTCAGCGTTTGGCGCATTAGCGGTTGTTCGATCAGCGGCTTGCCGAAAACCTGACGCTGAAACGCATGGTATAACGCCACCGACAGCGCCCGCCGCATCATGGCGTGGCTGCCCAGCGCGCAGTCAAAGCGCGTATGACCGCCCATTTTCAGGATATGGCGGACCCCTTCGCCCTCTTCGCCCAGCAGCCAGCCGGTGGCATTCTGAAACTCCACTTCGCTGCTGGCGTTGGAGCGATTGCCCAGTTTGTCTTTCAGGCGCTCAATCCGCACGGCGTTGCGCTCGCCGTCCGGCAATACACGCGGCAGAAAGAAGCAGGAAAGCCCGCCATCGGCCTGCGCCAGCACCAGATGCGCATCACTTTGCGGCACCGAGAAAAACCATTTATGCCCGACCAGATGATAGGGTTTTCCGCTGCCCCGTCCTTCCAGCGCGCTCGCCCGCGTGGTGTTGCTGATCACATCCGACCCGCCCTGTTTTTCCGTCATGCCCATGCCGATCAGCACGCCTTTTTTCTGATCGCCGGGTTGCAAATGCGGATCGTAGCGGTCGGATAACAACGGTTTCATCCAGCCACGAAATTCTGCGGGTAAATATTCTTGTAGCAGAGGGACAGCGCCGTAAGTCATGGTCACCGGGCAAAGCGTTCCGGCCTCAACCTGCGCATGGAGAATAAACCGCGCAGCGCGCGACACCGTCGAACCGATTCGCGCATCTTCCTGCCACGGCAGATTGTGTACGCGGTTAGCGATTAACCCCTGCATCAGCAAATGCCACGCCGGATGAAAACGCACATCATCGATCCGCTCGCCGGTGGTGTCATATCGCAGAAGATCGGGCGGATTGGCATTGGCCAGCCGGCCAAGCTCGAGCGACTCCGCGGAACCTAACTGCTGCCCTAGAGAGGCCAGCACATCGGCGTCCCATCCGGCCTGATGCCGCATAACAGACTCACGAAGCGGAGTATCAGAGAGGAATAAATTGCTGTTGCTCAACGGTTTGGGCTGATTGAAAACCCGGTGTGTTTCCCAGTTCATCGCCTGCTCCTTTTAAAGGACATGGCATCAGTATGGTAAAAATCGGGGAATTAACAGGCGGGCAGATCACAAAGACAGGAATGCAAACGGGAGCCCGAAGGCTCCCGTTGAAGACACAGCTAAAGAAACTGAAATCAGCTCTTCTTCAGACCGCGCTGGCGCACGGCTTCGAACAGACAGACGCCGGTCGCCACAGAGACGTTCAGTGAAGACACGCTGCCCGCCATCGGAATACTGATCAACTCATCGCAATGTTCACGGGTCAGACGACGCATACCTTCACCTTCTGCACCCATCACCAGCGCCATCGGGCCGGTCATTTTGCTCTGATACAGGTCGTGATCGGCTTCACCGGCGGTACCGACAATCCAGACATTGTGCTCCTGTAAAACACGCAGCGTGCGCGCCAGGTTGGTCACATTGATCAACGGCACGTTTTCAGCCGCACCGCTGGCGACTTTTTTGGCGGTCGCGTTCAGTTTGGCAGAACGGTCACGGGGAACGATCACCGCGTGAACACCGGCCGCATCTGCGGTACGCAGACATGCACCGAGGTTATGCGGATCAGTCACGCCGTCCAGGACCAGCAGGAACGGGGATTCGAGGCTTTCCAGCAGCGCTGGCAGGTCGTTTTCCTGATACTGACGGCCTTCACGGACGCGGGCGATAATCCCCTGGTGTACGGCGCCCTCGGATTTTTCATCCAGCCACTGACGGTTCGCGACCTGAATAACAATCCCGCTGGCTTCCAGTTCGTCGATCAGCGGTTTCAGACGTTTATCATCGCGGCCTTTCAGAATGAAAACTTCCAGAAAGCGTTGCGGATCGTTGTCGAGTAAAGCTTTAACGGAATGAATACCGTAGATAATTTCGCTCATGATGCTCTTTAAAATAGACTTGCGGACAGCATGCTGTCCGCAATGTAACGAAGGATTGCGGGCGATTCTATCATCGACTGAAAAAAGCATCAGTGAATAAATGACCGCCCGTTAGTGCAGACGCGTGACCGTCAGCTTTGCGCCGGTTTTTTCTTCGCGCGCTTAGCTTTGGTCGCGGAAGCGATTTTCTGCGTCTGGTCAGAAGGCTTTTTAGCTTTCTTCGGCTTGCCGTCTTTACCGACTGCGCTCACCGCTTTTTCTTTCTTCGGCTTAGCAGGCTTCGCATCGTCTTTACGGAACGCGCTGTCCGGCTCGAAGTTAGCGCCTTTCTTGCCTGTGCGACGACGTCCTGCATTGGCGGGCGCCGTGGAACGCATGGAGCGCTCCCCTCCGTTTTTCGCGCGATCGCGGGCAGTTTTGCCTTCACCACGTGCTTTACGGGTGCTGGAAACCAGAGCGAAGTCGATTTTACGCTCGTCCATATGCACGGCTTCAACACGAATTTCAACCGTATCACCCAGGCGGTAAACCGCGCCGGAAGATTCGCCCACCAGACGCTGTCCGATGTTGTCGTAACGGTAATAATCGTTGTCCAGTGAGGAGACGTGTACCAGACCGTCGATGAACAGATCGTTCAGACGCACGAAGAAACCAAAACCGGTCACGCTGGCGATAGTGCCGGTAAAGACTTCACCGACGTGATCCTGCATAAAGTCGCATTTCAGCCAGTCAGCCACGTTGCGGGTGGCTTCGTCGGCGCGGCGTTCTGCCATCGAACAATGCTCGCCCAGCTGCAACATGTCTTCATAATCACTGTGCCAGCCACCGGTTGGCGTCCAGCGTTCTTTCAGTGTGCCGTGCTCTTTCGCCAGCAGATATTTGATTGCGCGATGCAATGCCAGATCCGGATAACGTCGGATTGGCGACGTAAAGTGGCCGTATGACGCCAGCGCCAGACCGAAGTGACCCCGGTTTTCCGGATCGTAAATCGCCTGTTTCATCGAACGCAGCAGCATAGTTTGCAGCATTTCGCGGTCAGGACGATCCGCCAGTTCATCCATAATCTGGGCATAATCTTTCGGCTCAGGCTTGAGGCCGCCGCCCATCACCAGACCCAGTTCACCCAGCACGCTTCGCAGCGCGGAGATGTGATCATCGCTTGGACGGTCATGAACACGGAACAGCGCGGGTTCGTTATGTTTTTCAACAAAACGCGCCGCCGCGATGTTAGCGAGGATCATGCACTCTTCGATCAGTTTGTGTGCGTCGTTACGCACAGTGGGCTCAACACGTTCGATACGACGTTCGGCGTTGAAAATGAACTTCGCCTCTTCGGTTTCGAAGGCGATACCTCCACGCTCGGCACGCGCCTGATCGAGCATTTTGTACATGGTATGCAGTTCTTGCAGATGTTTGACCAGCGGCGAATATTGCTCACGCAGCTCTTCGTCACCATCAATGATGCGCCAGACTTTGTTGTACGTCAGACGGGCATGAGAACTCATCACCGCTTCATAGAATTTAGAACTGGTCAGCTTGCCCTGCGCAGAGATAGTCATCTCACAGACCATACACAGACGGTCCACTTGCGGGTTCAGGGAACACAGGCCGTTAGACAGCACTTCCGGCAGCATCGGGACAACCTGCGACGGGAAATACACAGACGTCGCGCGGCTGCGTGCTTCATCGTCGAGCGCAGTGCCGTGGCGGACGTAATAACTGACGTCAGCAATCGCCACCCAGAGACGCCAGCCGCCACCACGTTTTTTCTCACAGTACACGGCGTCATCGAAATCGCGGGCATCTTCACCATCGATGGTGACCAGCGGCAGACTGCGTAAATCCACGCGGCCTTTTTTCGCTTCTTCCGGTACCTGTTCACTCAGATCTTCGACCTGTTTCAGAACCTGCGGCGGCCAGACGTGCGGAATTTCATGGGTGCGCAGTGCGATATCCACCGCCATGCTGGTACCCATTTTATCGCCCAGCACTTCGACGATTTTACCGACCGCTTTGGTACGGCGGGTCGGACGCTGAGTCAGCTCGACCACGACCATATATCCCATGCGCGCACCATTGATGGCGTCGGAGGGGATCAGAATATCGAAGCTCAGACGGCTGTCGTCCGGGACGACAAAACCGGCGCCGGCATCAGTAAAGTAACGGCCGACGATCTGGCTCATTTTCGGCACCAGCACACGCACGATGCGCGCTTCGCGGCGGCCTTTACGGTCGGTGCCGACCGGCTGTGCCAGTACCACGTCACCGTGGATGCACATTTTCATTTGTTCAGCAGACAGGTAGACGTCATCTTTCTTCACGCCTTCAAGGCGCAGGAATCCGTAACCGTCGCGATGACCGATGACCGTGCCTTTCAGCAAATCCAGGCGTTCAGGCAGTGCGTAACACTGGCGGCGCGTAAAGACCAGCTGACCATCACGCTCCATGGCGCGCAGTCGACGGCGCAAGGCTTCCAGCGCCTCTTCACCAGACAGATTCAGTTCGTTACCGATTTCTTCCCGGCTGGCTGGTGTTTCACGTTTCGCGAGGTGTTCCAGAATAAATTCACGGCTGGGAATAGGTGAGTCGTATTTTTCTGCTTCTCGTTCCAGGAATGGATCTTGTGACATAGCGGTTCCTCCGTTGCCATCAGCAGTTTGTTGAGAGTCTTTCATTCAACAAGCAATAATTTATAGAGCGGCGAGTTATCTTTGACCATATCGGCCAGAGTGTACTGATTCAGCTCATCAAGAAAATGTTCTACAGCAGTGTGCAGGACTTGTTTTAGCCGGCATGCGGGCGTGATGTGGCAAAAGTCACTGTCACAGTTGACCAGTGAAAGCGGCTCGAGTTCGCGAACCACATCGCCAATGCGGATTGTTTGTGCCGGTTTACCCAGCTTTATGCCACCGTTCTTGCCGCGAACGGCGGTGACCAGACCTGCGCGGCTTAACTGATTAATGATTTTCACCATGTGGTTTCGCGACACACCGTAAACATCGGTAACCTGCGAGATATTGGTCATCTGATCGTCAGGCAACGACGCCATATAAATCAACGCTCTCAAACCATAATCAGTAAAACTCGTTAACTGCACACATACCTCTGGGTAGTTTTTTACCCGCTCTTCCCGCGTCGACCGAGACGAAGGGAAAAATTGATTTTTTTAAGAAAGCACAATGATGATAAACCAGCCTGCAAGTTTGCGGCTAATCATTTAAATAGTGGATGCTTTATGGGAAGTAAACAAGCGCAGACAGGCAGAAAAAAATAAACCGGGCAAATTTGCCCGGTTATGACGTTTTTACATACTCAGCTGGCGCTGTTATGCATCAAACGGGTCACGCAGAATCATGGTTTCGCTACGGTCAGGGCCTGTTGAAATGATATCAACCGGCACTTCGGTCAGCTCTTCGATGCGTTTGATGTAGTTAAGTGCCGCTTGTGGCAGTTTATCTACTTGTTTCACACCAAAGGTCGTTTCGGTCCAGCCTGGCATGATTTCGTAAATTGGCTCGATACCTTCCCAGCCTTCTGCTGCCAGCGGAGTGGTGGTCATTTCGCGGCCATCAGGCATACGGTAACCGATACACAGCTTCACTTCTTTCAGACCGTCCAGCACGTCCAGTTTGGTCAGACAGAAACCAGACAGGGAGTTAATCTGCACAGAACGACGCACAGCAACGATGTCCAGCCAGCCGCAACGACGGCTACGACCCGTGGTCGCGCCAAACTCGTTACCTTGCTTACGCAGGAACTCGCCCGTTTCATCGAACAGTTCAGTCGGGAACGGACCTGCACCCACGCGGGTGGAATAGGCTTTTACGATACCCAGTACATAATCGACATAACGTGGACCAATACCAGAACCGGTAGCGACGCCGCCTGCGGTGGTGTTGGAAGAGGTTACGTACGGATAAGTCCCGTGGTCGATGTCCAGAAGCGTGCCTTGCGCGCCTTCAAACATGATCAGATCGCCACGCTTACGCGCGCCATCCAGCAGTTCAGACACGTCAACGACCATTGCGGTCAGGATGTCGGCGATAGCCATGACATCGTCTAACGTTTTCTGGAAATCAACGGCTTCTACTTTGTAGTAGTTGACCAGCTGGAAGTTATGATAATCGATGATTTCTTTCAGCTTGATAGCGAAAGTTTCTTTGTTGAAGAGATCACCTACGCGCAGACCGCGACGGGCAACTTTATCTTCATAAGCAGGACCGATGCCGCGACCGGTGGTACCGATAGCTTTATCGCCACGCGCTTTTTCGCGCGCCATGTCTAATGCGACATGGTAAGGCAAGATCAGCGGGCAGGCTTCAGAGAGTAACAGACGTTCGCGTACAGGGATGCCACGAGCTTCAAGTTCGCCCATTTCTTTCATTAAGGCGTCAGGCGCCAGAACAACACCGTTACCGATGATGCTGGTGACATTTTCACGCAGAATGCCAGAAGGAATTAAATGAAGAACGGTTTTTTCACCGTTGATAACCAGAGTGTGACCGGCGTTGTGACCGCCCTGATAGCGCACAACATATTTAGCCCGTTCAGTAAGCAGGTCTACGACCTTGCCTTTCCCTTCATCACCCCATTGAGTGCCGAGTACGACGACGTTCTTACCCATCTCAAGAATCACCAGGTTGCTTAAAAAAGGATTCTAACATCTCATTCTGTGCTTTCCAGTACTTTTAGCACACGTTTGCGGGAAAAATTTCAATTGCGTGCTACTCGTCTCTGCCAGACGTGACACACGAGATGTAACAAAAGCTCAGCCACCCAGACGACCACGCAACATGTAGTAAATTACGAAGCCGGCAACCACAAGTGCCCCTCCAAAACGGCGTAAAACCGGGTCCGGAAGATTTGCCAGAGCCAGGATCATTTTTCTCCATGATTTTGGATAAATCATCGGCCCCAGGCCTTCAAGAACTAAAACTAATGCCAGCGCCAGCAAAATAGTGGAATTCATGGTCAGTGTTTCTCTGTGCTTCCCCTGATTAAAAACAGCAGGGTTTTAGAAAAGACAAAAGGCCCCGCAGGGCCTTTTGGAAATTGCATCAGCAATTATTTATTTTTTTCAGGTGACTTCATGAAACGGAAGAAATCGCTGTCAGGGCTTAACACCATGACATCGTTACCGCTCTTGAAGCTGGCCTCGTAAGCACGCAGGCTACGAATGAATGCATAGAAGTCAGGATCCTGGCTGAATGCATCAGCAAACAGTTTCGCTGCTTCAGCATCGCCTTCACCGCGGGTAATACGTGCAGTACGTTCCGCTTCTGCAACAGTACGGGTTCTTTCGTAATCCGCCGCAGCCTGAATCTTGGTGGCTTCTTCTTTACCCTGAGAGATGTGGCGCAATGCAACCGCATTACGCTCAGCACGCATACGATCGTAAATCGCGCTGGACACTTCTTCCGGCAAGTTGATCTGTTTCAGACGCACATCGACCACTTCAATACCCAGCGCGGCCATGCTGTTCGGGTTCACCGCAGGCTGTTTGCCTTTGGTTTCCTGCTCAACACGTTTTGCTGCAGAAGCGATAGCATCATCGGCTTCTGTGGTCGCTTCAGGCTCATCGCCGACGCTACCGGTGTTCAGTGCATCACGCACATCCATCGTCAGACGACCACGGGAATCGGTTACGATGTCTTTCACATCAAGACGACCGATTTCAGAACGCAGACGGTCACTGAATTTACGTTTCAGCAGAATTTCAGCCTGAGAGACGTCACCGCCGCCCGTAGCCAGATAGTAACGGCTGAAATCGCTGATACGCCATTTCAGGTAAGAATCGACGATTAAGTCTTTCTTCTCGCTGGTAACGAAACGGTCAGCCTGGTTATCCATGGTCTGAATACGTGCGTCGAGCATTTTAATGGATTCCACGAAAGGAACTTTAAAATGCAGGCCCGGCGCATACACCAGAGGTTTGTTATCGTTGTCACGCAGGACTTTGCCGAAACGCAGCACGATGCCACGCTGGCCTTCCTGAACGACGAACAGTGAAGCATAAAGCGCCACCAGCACCACAACGACGATAAGTAAAATGGACTTACGCATTGTTATTCTCTCCCTACGCGAAGTGTATCGTCACGTTGTGCATTCACACGACGCTGATCCATGACACTGCCAGACGAACGGGAACTGCTGTTATCGGCACTGCTTTTGCCATTATTGCCAGTTAAACCCGGAACGGAAGGCAACAAACCTGTTTCGTCACTCTTGGTATCATTGGCGGCTGGATTAGTGCCACGCAGCATTTGATCAAGAGGTAACACCATCAGGTTGTTCCCTTTGTCACTCACCAGAACTTTACGGGTGTGACTGAGAACTTTTTCCATTGTCTCGATATACAGACGCTCGCGGGTAATTTCCGGCGCGGCTTTATATTCAGGCAACAGTTTTGCAAAGCGGGCAACTTCACCCTGCGCTTCAAGCACGGTACGGTCTTTATAAGCTTTCGCGTCTTCAAGCAGGCGCTGTGCTTCACCGTTTGCCAGAGGCTGGATTTGGTTAGCGTAAGCTTCTGCTTCACGAATAGACTGTTGTTCCCTTTCACGGGCAGCAATCGCGTTATCGAAGGAGGCTTTAACTTCTTCAGGCGGACGCGCCGTCTGGAAGTTGACGTCCTGAATAGTAATACCCATTTTGTAAGGACGAATGGTTTCTTCCAGTACGCGTTGGGTGTCGCTACGCACGGTGGTACGGCCTTCAGTCAGGATTTTATCCATCGTGTATTTACCGATAACACCACGTAATGCGCTGTCCGTTGCCTGGCTCAGGCTGTCGTCAGGGTTGGCGACGCTGAACAGATAGGCTTCAGGGTCGGTCACGCGGTACTGTACGTTCATCTCGACACGCACCACGTTTTCATCAGACGTCAGCATCACGCCAGACGCGGCCAGTTCACGTACCGATTCTACGTTCACTGCGCGAACCTGATCGATGAAGGTTGGCTTCCAGTTCAGGCCCGGTTCAACCAGATGGCTGAACTTACCAAAACGAGTGACCACGCCACGCTCGGCTTCTTTAATGGTATAGAAGCCAGTTGCAGCCCAGATAACCACCACCGCGGCGACCGCGATGCCTGCTATCCGGCTACCACTCATTCCGTGACCGGAACCCGATGGCGTGCCGTTGTTATTGTTGTTGCCTGAACCTTTTCCACCGAAACCGCCCAGCTTTTTGCTGAGTTTACGGAAGATATCATCCAGGTCAGGTGGCCCCTGATTTCGGCCGCCTTTGTTGTCATTATTACCACCAGAATTTCCACCAGAGTTGCCGCTATTATTATTGCTGCTGCCCCAGGGGTCGCGGTCCTGTCCGTTATTACCGGGCTGATTCCACGCCATGTTATAGCTCCATTATTCTATGATTGGTGTTCTTCAGGACAAATCAGACAGACTCTGGTTGCGGATATAGCTGGCCAGTTCCTGCTCTTGTTTGCAGAGGCGGTGCCAGTCAACAATGGGCATTCGCACCATAAGACCAAAACTACCATCCTCTTCAATCCATTCTTTTTCTATCGCCTGAAGCTGGTAAAAACGGCTACGAAGGCGTCCTGCTTCCGGCGGCAGGCACAATTCATGCTGCGCGATTTCGCCAGAGAGTCGCTCCGTTAATGCCTGAAAGAGCAACGGAATACCTTCCCCGGTCACGGCTGATAACCACACCCTGATCGGCAAATTCTCCTCGTTGCGATCGATACGCGGAACAAAATCATCCAGCATATCTATTTTGTTCATCACTAACAGCGCAGGGATTTCATCTGCTTCGATCTCTGCCAGCACCGTATTCACCGCGTCAATATTTTCCTGAACGCGGATGTCCGCTGCATCGATGACATGTAATAACAGAGATGCCTGTTGGGTTTCCTGCAATGTTGCTTTAAAGGCGGCAACTAAATCATGGGGCAGGTGACGAATAAACCCTACGGTGTCCGCCAAAACTGTTTCCCCGACATCCGCAACCATAATGCGTCGCAGCGTAGGATCCAGCGTAGCAAACAACTGATTGGCCACGTAAACATCGGCCTGAGTGATACGGTTAAAGAGTGTGGATTTTCCGGCGTTGGTATACCCCACCAAAGACACCGTTGGAATATCCGCACGGACGCGCGAACGACGACCTGTTTCACGCTGCTTAGCCACTTTCTCAAGACGGCTGAGGATCAGGGTAATTCTGTCACGCAGTAAACGGCGGTCAGTTTCGAGCTGGGTTTCACCCGGGCCACGTGCCCCGATGCCTCCCCCCTGACGCTCAAGGTGTGTCCAGCCACGAACCAGTCGGGTAGCAATGTGGCGTAATTGCGCCAGTTCTACTTGTAACTTACCTTCGTGTGTTCGTGCCCGCTGGGCAAAGATATCTAAAATCAATCCTGTGCGGTCGACAACGCGACATTCGCATAATGCTTCCAGGTTACGTTCCTGGGCAGGAGATAACGAGTGATCAAAGAGAATAACAGAAGCGCCCGTTGCTTTGACTGCGTCTGCAATTTCCTGGGCTTTTCCTTCACCGACAAAGTATTTTGGGTGCGGTGCCTTACGGCTCCCGGTGACGACTTGCAGCGCCTCTACACCGGCAGAAGAAACCAGCGATTCGAATTCGCTCAGGTCTTCCGTGTCTTTGTCTTGCGAGAAATAGATATGAACCAGAACGGCCTGTTCGCCGCCTTCATAACGGTCAAACAAGCTTGCGACCTCTCATTTGGATTAAATTCGACAGCCGGGGGTGCATAAGCATAATCGGAATACTTATGAACCCCTTCGTGGTTGACCAACGTTGCGCTTTATTCAGCGTCATCGTTTTCCTGCTGCGGCTGTTGCTGCGCAGACGGAGTACTGCCTTGATGATAGTTGTTGGTGCTGCCCGTACCTGGATTATTGCTATGATGTGACACCGGGCGGGAAGGCACTACGGTGGAGATAGCGTGTTTATACACCATCTGGCTTACCGTATTTTTTAACAGAATGACAAACTGGTCAAAAGACTCAATCTGGCCTTGCAGCTTAATACCATTCACCAAGTAAATAGAAACCGGAACACGTTCACGACGCAATGCGTTCAGGAACGGATCTTGCAAAGATTGCCCCTTAGCCATTCTATCTTTTCCTTATTAGTTTGTTGTTTGTAACTTTGAGCCTATCGGCTCGAAAATAAATCACATAAAAAATTTGCGCGCTGAGTACTGATCAATTGTACACAATCACCCAACCTATGCACTAACAACCTGAATTACACGGCTTAAGGCATCTTCCGGCTTTTCGGAATCCAGCCATTCGACGTTATCCCACCCTCGTAACCAGGTCATCTGACGTTTGGCCAGCTGTCGTGTCGCGCAAACACCACGATAAACCATTTCATCGTAATCGAATTCACCAGATAAATAGGACCACATCTGGCGATAGCCGACACAGCGAATGGAAGGCAAATCCGTATGCAAATCGCCCCGAGCTAACAGCGTTCTGACTTCGTCTTCAAAACCATTGGACAACATCTGACTAAAACGTTCCTCAATCCGCGAATGTAATAATTCACGGCGCGTTGGAGCAATCGCAAACTGGTGAACGCGGTAGGGCAACGTTTCACCCGAAATTTTAGTCAGTTCCGTTAAAGTTTTACCCGAAATATAAAAAACTTCCAGTGCTCTGGACAGTCTCTGCGGATCATTCGGATGAATTCGCATAGCGGCAACCGGATCGATCTCGCTTAATTGATCGTGTAATGCTTTCCAGCCCTGCTCTTGCGCCTGCTTTTCAATGCGCTCACGCACGGCGGCATCGGCCTGCGGTAAAGGTGACAACCCTTCGAGCAACGCCTTGAAATAAAGCATAGTCCCACCCACCAATAACGGGATCTTATTGCGTGCAGTTATTTCTGCCATTTCGCGCAAAGCGTCAGCTCGAAAATCTGCCGCCGAATAGGCCTGGGTAGGATCAAGGATATCAATCAGACGATGGGGTGCATCCGCCAGCTCTTCCGCTGTGGGTTTGGCAGTACCGATGTCCATTCCGCGATAGATAAGTGCGGAATCGACACTGATCAGTTCAACCGGAAGATGTTTCATCAGCGACATCGCCAGTGCGGTTTTACCGGATGCGGTCGGCCCCATAATAAAGATCGCCGGGGGAGCGGAGTGTTTTTCAGAATCAGTCATGCTTAAAAGCCGCCAGCGCGGGCTGTAAATCAAGAGGTTGCAGAAGTCCGGACGGAGGTGATTTCACCAACTGCGGGCAAAGACGCTCAACATCCGTGAGTAATTGTATGGCTTGGGAAATGGTCCAGACCTCGTGCTCGCAGCCACAGTGGCGGGCAAACCACATAGCTACCGCATCAGAAGTCACCTCCTGCTGAACAGCAAGGTAATCTAACAGGTCGGGTATCAACTTTTGTAAATTTTGTTGGCGTAATGGTAAAGGTACTGCGCGTACCGTCACACGCTGCGACTCACTGAACATTTCTAAACCAAAATGCTGTAAAAGCGGCTGATTTTTTGCCAGCACGGCAATTTCATCTTTGCTGACCGTCAGCTTCAGCGGAATCAAAAGGGGTTGCGGACGCAACCCTTCATCAGGTGGCGTCATCTGTGCCCATTTAAGCCAGCGATCGGCGACAGGTAACGCCAGCATCACCAGTTGTTTGCCTCTTTCGAGCAACGCATATTCTGCCGCACACACCGTCAGGACACGCCCGAAACTTTGGCTATGCGATTCCAGAGCCGGTTCAGCGAGTGTACGAGCCGCCGGCGCTACCGGCTTAGCGGCCTGTGCCGCGTCGGGCGCAGGCTCCTGCAAGGAAAATACGTCCGATGAAGGCTGCAACAACCGTTGATAGGCTTTACCTTCTGAGCGGTTATATGCCGGTTCATTGCTGTGGCTAATGGGTTCGCGCCGATGGCTGGCACGGGACGTTTCAGGAAACACGTTCTCGCGCGCTGCTGGCTTTTCACGTTGCGAGTTCGCCGGTTTTTCTGCGGGTTGTGAGAAATGATTACCGCCGGCGGCCTGACGATTCTCCGGTTGCCAGCGCGGTGCGTCTTCCTGGGTCTGCTGTTGTGCCAGAACAGGATTGCCGGCCTGTTGTAATACCGACATCACCGCCTGGTAGATAAAATCGTGCACCAGCCGGGACTGATGGAACCGCACTTCGTGTTTAGCCGGATGCACATTCACATCGACCTGATGCGGATCGACATCCAGATACAGCACATACGCAGGCTGCTGATCGTCTTTTAACTGATCCTGGTATGCCTGACGGATCGCATGATTAATCAGGCGATCTTTCATCATGCGGTTGTTCACATAACAATATTGCATATCGGTGAGACTGCGCGATCCGGCTGGATCGGCGACCCAGCCACGGATCCCCAAATCACCGTGAGTCCATTCGACTTCCAGTGCATGTTCAACAAACGTCGGGCTGCAAATGCTGGCCAGACGCCGCGATGACTGGGAGGGATCTTTCACTGCGCGGTACTGCCGGATGAGTTTGCCGTTGTGACTCAGATTGACGGAAACGTCAAAACGCGCCAGTGCGATCCGGCGGACGACTTCATCAATATGGGTAAATTCGGTTTTCTCGGTGCGCATAAACTTGCGTCGGGCGGGCGTGTTGTAAAACAGATCCAGCACTTCTACGGTCGAGCCCTGCGGATGCGCCGCCGGTTTCACCGTCACCGCCATATCGCGCCCTTCCGCGTAAGCCTGCCAGGCTTCACTTTGTTCTGCGGTGCGTGAGGTCAGAATGAGACGTGAAACAGAACTGATACTCGCCAGCGCTTCGCCGCGAAATCCGAGGCTGAGAATCGCTTCCAGATCGTCGAGACAGGTAATTTTGCTGGTGGCGTGACGCGCCAGCGCCAGCGCTAAATCATCTTTACCGATTCCGCAGCCGTTATCGCGAATACGGATGAGCTTGGCGCCACCGCGATCAATATCGATATCAATGCGCGTGGCTCCGGCATCAAGGCTATTTTCCACCAGCTCTTTCACCACAGAAGCCGGCCTTTCGACAACTTCACCCGCGGCTATCTGATTAGCCAGTTGCGGGGGCAGTACCTTGATCGGCATAGCGGCTCCTGTGGAAAGCGGTCTGTCAGACCGCCGTTAAGACTGTGGAATAGTTAAGGTTTGGCCGAGCTGTACCTCGCCAGACTTCATGTGGTTCGCCGTTTTAATTTCCGTCATGCTGACGCCGTATTTGCTGGCAATCGCCGACAGCGTATCGCCGCGTTTGACGGTATGTTTCGACGGTTTTTTCGTGGCTTTCGCCGTCGAGGCCGACGCGCCGGTGACAGAGGATGTGCGGGTACCTGCGGGAACTTTCAATCGCTGGCCGACCCAGACACCGTCTTTTTTCAATTTGTTGAGATCGCGCAGCGCCGCATTGGTCGTACCGTAACTGTTCGCAATCCCCGTCAGGGTTTCACCACGGGTCACTTTGTGGATCTGCGT
The DNA here is from genome assembly GCF_050632365.1 of Rahnella sp. PAMC25559. Classification (GTDB taxonomy): domain Bacteria; phylum Pseudomonadota; class Gammaproteobacteria; order Enterobacterales; family Enterobacteriaceae; genus Rahnella; species Rahnella rivi. Next base: position 350,633 of record NZ_CP192543.1, read on the forward strand.
GGCACCGGCTGCACCGGCCGTCACTTCAATCGGGCCCGGCTGATTACTGGTCTTTGCGCTACTGTCTACCGCCGCTGCTGATGAGGCCAGCAGCGGACGGTTTTCGACCTTTGGGCCGTTTTGTATCGGATGCGACTGGAAATAATTACGCAGACCGACGTGAATGGCCCTTGCAATTTTATCCTGGTACGCGCTGCTGCCCAGCAGCCGCTCCTCAGTTGAGTTACTGATAAAGCCGGTTTCCACCAGCAGGGAAGGAATGTCCGGCGAACGCAACACCCCTAAACTCGCGTGCTCAGGTTTCGCTTTATGCAACGAACCGACGCTGCGCAGTTCGCGCAATACGCGGGTGGCGACGTCATAACCGACGCGTTGTGAATGGCCGAATTGCAAATCCAGCACGGCCTGACTCAGATAGGGGTCAGAGGCGGTATTCGCCAGCACATCCCCCGCACCGCCCAGCAGTTCGGATTGTTTCTCGTGCTGCTCGAGCCAGTTACCCATTTCACTGTTGGCGCGACGGTTAGACAGCACCCAGACGGATGCCCCGCGCGCACTGCGGCTTGGCGCAGCATCGGCGTGAATAGACACCAGCACGTTGGCATTTTTCTTACGCGCCACATCAGAACGCCCCATCACGGAAATAAAGTAATCGCCGTCGCGGGTTAATACCGGCTGGAACATCGGGTCAGCATTCAAAATCGCCTGTAATTTACGGGCAATCGCGATGGTCACGTTTTTCTCTTTCAGGCCACCCGCGCCGATAGCGCCCGGATCCTGCCCGCCGTGTCCGGCATCTATGGCGACAATGATTTTGCTGTCGCTGGTGGAAATCGTGGAAGAACGCGAGTTGTCTGACGCCACGGCCGTCGAAGCAACCGTGGTTTTATCATTGGTAAACGGATTTGATTTCGCGGAAGGCGTGACTATTCTGCCTGCGTTTGGCGAAGGCGTGTTCGTTGCCACGGTAACCGGCGCACTCTGGCGTGCCGGAGCCGACGCATTCATGGTCAGCACCACCGTGTACTGGCTGCCATCTTTCTGTTTAGTGGCGTTGGTTCTGACCTTTTGATTCAGTTCAAACACCAGACGCTGACTTTGCGCGTTCGGCGGGGTACTGGCGCGCACGCGCGTCACCAGATTCTGTCCGTTAAAGGTCAGCGGTAAACCTTTCATCACGCCATCCTGACGGATATCCATCACCACGCGTTCAGGATTATGCAGCGGGAAAAAGGAATAATCAGGTGAACCGTCAAAGGTAATGGTGACGGTAGATTGCGATGGGCCGTTTGAAACATTGATGTTTTTCATGCCGGCCGCAAAAACGGCGGACGACGTCAGTCCGGCAAAAAGCATCAGCGCCGATAAAAACATCGTCGCTGTAGAAAAGAGAGAAGTGATACGTGAATTCATCGCGTGATCATCCTTGCTGTTGAACACGATGCAGCAAATTTATGCCAGATTCAGAAACGGCCACCAGCGTCGCCGTACGCCCCTGAGGCTGATAGTCCAGCGTCAGTTCGATATCAGGTTCAGGCAACACGCCCTCACCTTTTTGCGGCCACTCGACCAGACAGATGGCGTCTTGCGCGAAATAATCGCGAATGCCCATAAACTCGAGCTCTTCCGGGTCGGCAAGACGGTATAAATCAAAGTGATACACCGCGATATTTTCCAGCTGATAGGGCTCGACCAAGGTGTAAGTCGGGCTTTTCACATTACCCTGATGCCCTAATGCCTGAAGAAAACCCCGGCTAAAGGTTGTTTTACCGGCACCCAGATCGCCATAGAGATGGATAACCGTTGAGCCCTCGCAAGCTTTCGCCAGTGAAGCACCTAGTTGCAGCGTCGCCGCTTCGTCGGGTAATGAGATATTAAGTTGATTCATTCAGTGATATCTATTTCTTCAGGTCTGGATTAACTAACGGGGCAATCACCGCTAAAAGATCAGTCGCCAGCATACCGCGCGTTCCCTGCTGCCGGGCGATTTCGTCTGCGGCAGCGCCGTGAACCACCGTTCCTGCGCAGGCCGCATCAAATATATTCAGTTTTTGAGCGAGCAGGCCGCCGATAATACCAGAAAGCACGTCGCCCATACCGCCTGATGCCATACCGGCATTTCCTACATCGGCAATGGCCATCTCACCCTGCGCCGTGGCAATCAGTGTGCCGGCGCCTTTAAGCACCACCACGCCACCGTATTGCTCAACCAGTTTCCTGGCAGAAAGTAAGCGGTCACTCTCAATTTCCTTCACGGTACAACCGAGCAGACGGCTGGCTTCACCAGGATGAGGCGTCAACACCCGATTTTGCCGTTTCTCCGGTGTGATTGCCAGCAGGTTCAGCGCATCGGCGTCCCATAAGGCCGGTTTCTGACATTTTGCCACCCGCTCCAGCGCCTGTTTACCCCAGGCTTTCTGTCCGAGCCCCGGCCCAATCACCACCACGTCGGCCCATTCAAGCGCTTCATCGAGCGACTTCGCGCTAAGTTCCTGCACCATCAGTTCAGGTCTGGCGGTCAGTAAGGGGCCTGCGTGTTCTTTGTGAGTAAGCACTCGCACCAATCCGGCTCCGGCACGCAGCGCGGCTTCCGACGCCATGCGGATCGCGCCCGCAAAGCTGGTATCCCCGCCAATCACCACCAAACGCCCGTGATCGTCTTTATGAGAACACGGACGGCGCGGGTGCAACCAGGTGTTTAATTGTGACGCATCAAGCCGTTGTACCACTGCACGATGTCCAGCCAGCCAGCTTTCCAGCCCCAGGGCATCGCAGTGTAATTTGCCGGTGTAATCGCGCGCCTGCCCGGTCAGTAAACCCGGCTTCAGGGCAATGAAACTGATCGTGTGCGTGGCCACTGCTGCTTTGCCCGCGGCCTGGCCGGTTTGCGCATTCAGACCCGAAGGAATATCCAGAGAGATGACAGGCAATGACGACGCGTTGATAGCATCAATCAACGTGTCATAAGGGGCGCGCGGCGCGGAGGATAAACCGGTACCGAGCAGGCCATCAATAATCAGATCGGCGTCGTGCGGCCAGGCAGAATCCGCCGGGTGAACCATGCCGCCACTTTTCAGCCAGCCCTGACGCGCGGTTTCCGCTTCGTCAGGCAAGGGCTTACCGCCTTCGACGGCCAGCAGCGTCACGCGTATACCCGCGTTTTTCGCCAGACGCGCCATTTCAAAACCGTCGCCACCGTTATTTCCGTGGCCGCATAAAATCAGCCAGTGTCGCGATTGCGGAAACTCACGCTGAGCAAGCAAAAAAGCCGCGCGTGCAGCACGCTGCATCAGCGAAAACAGAGAAATCCCCGTTTCCTGCGCGGCATGACCTTCATTCTGACGCAGCCAGTCAGCAGAAAAGACGGAATGTGGTAAACTCGCCTCGTTTCGTTTTTCACGTTGGTTCGTCATGACACTCCCTCTCGATCTCGTTCAACTGGCTCAACATATCAAGCAATGGGGCCAATCGCTAGGCTTCCAGCAGGTTGGTATCTGCGATACAGACTTATCTGCAGAAGAGCCCCGACTGCAGGACTGGCTTGATAAACAATATCATGGCGAGATGGACTGGATGGCGCGCCACGGCATGTTGCGCGCCCGTCCACATGAACTGCTGCCCGGTACGTTGCGGGTGATCAGCGTGCGCATGAACTATTTGCCTGCCAACGCTGCCTTTGCCAAAACCCTTAATAACCCGCAACTCGGCTACGTCAGCCGTTATGCGCTGGGCCGTGACTATCACAAAGTGCTTCGTCAGCGCCTGAAAAAGCTTGGCGACATGATTCAGACCTACTGCACGGAACAACAATCTGATCATCAGGTGGTATTTCGGCCATTTGTCGATTCTGCTCCGGTGATGGAACGCCCTCTGGCTGCGAAAGCCGGACTGGGCTGGGTTGGTAAACACTCACTTATTTTGAACCGGGAATCCGGTTCCTGGTTTTTCCTCGGCGAACTGCTGATTGATTTGCCCCTGCCCGTTGATCAGCCGCAGGAAGAGAAGTGTGGAAAGTGCGTCGCCTGCATCACCACCTGCCCGACCGGCGCCATTGTCGCGCCTTATACCATTGACGCCCGTCGCTGTATTTCCTATCTGACCATCGAGCTGGAAGGTGCGATACCGGAGGAATTCCGGCCAATGATGGGCAACCGCATCTATGGCTGTGACGACTGTCAGCTGATTTGTCCGTGGAACCGTTATTCGCAGCTGACAGATGAAGAGGATTTCAGCCCGCGCGCCGCGTTGCATGCGCCGGAACTGATAGCGCTGTTCGCCTGGACGGAAGAGAAATTTTTGCGCATTACCGAAGGTTCACCCATCCGCCGCATTGGCCACCTGCGCTGGCTGCGTAACATTTCTGTGGCACTGGGCAATGCGCCGTACTCGGAAGAGGTGTTGAATGCGTTGCAGTCACGGGCAGGCGAAAATGTGTTGCTCGATGAACATATCGACTGGGCCATCCGGCAACAAGTGGAAAGAAGAAGTGAACATCGGGTCGAAGTGCAAACATCACAGCAGAAACGACTGATCCGCGCGGTGGAAAAAGGTTTGCCGCGAGATGCATAATGTGTCGTGAAGCGCTCAGATTAAAAAGCCAGATTTTCTGTGCATAAAAATAAAAATGCTTTGCCAATCAAGTGCAAAAAAAAGAGCAAGTGATCACCATAACGTTTCGTCATAAATTTATTTTGTTTTAAAACAAGTGATTACAAATTGGCAATATGGAGGGTGCAAAAAACAGACAGTTTAAAAAAACAGCTAAACCTGTGGATAAGTCTGTTTAAAACATTACTACAAATCGTGTAAGGATCGTATTAATCACGCACGAATTATGCATGGGGGAACTGACAGGAAATGATTGTGTACTGAAGAAGAAAATTGGAGCGGGAAACGAGACTCGAACTCGCGACCCCGACCTTGGCAAGGTCGTGCTCTACCAACTGAGCTATTCCCGCTTTGAGATGCTAGGTGCATCGGCTGTAAACTTACAGCATTTGAAATTTTTTGGAGCGGGAAACGAGACTCGAACTCGCGACCCCGACCTTGGCAAGGTCGTGCTCTACCAACTGAGCTATTCCCGCGTCGCATGGCACTGCATTTTTTACGTCTTAACTCTTTAAAACTGTACAACTTTAAAATTTGGAGCGGGAAACGAGACTCGAACTCGCGACCCCGACCTTGGCAAGGTCGTGCTCTACCAACTGAGCTATTCCCGCTCTGCGCACTCAACGAAATTCTTCATCGGTACGGGGTGCGCATTATACGAGAAATCCTTTTAGCCGCAACCCCCTGAAAGCAAAAAAATGAATTTTTCGTTCAAGTGCCGATTAAACCATCAAAGCGGCGATTTAAGCGGCGAAACCCGGCGGTTTTGTGTTCCGCGGCGCAATAAAAAAGATTTCAGGTATTTTTAGAGATTAATAAAATGTTCGCGGTAATACGCCAGTTCAGCCACGGACTCACGAATATCATCCAGAGCCTGGTGGGTATTTTGCTTTTTAAAGCCGCCCAGTATTTCCGGTTTCCAGCGACGCGCCAACTCTTTCAGCGTGCTGACATCCAGATAACGGTAATGGAAATAGGATTCCAGCTCCGGCATGTACTTAAACAGGAAACGGCGATCCTGCCCGACGCTGTTGCCACAAATAGGCGATTTGCCTTCAGGCACCCACTCGCGCAGGAACTCAATGGTTTTCAGCTGAGCTGCATTGTCATCAAACGGGCTGGCTTTCACACGGTCAACCAGACCGCTGCCGGTGTGCGTACGCACGTTCCAGTCATCCATCAGCGCCAGTTGCGCATCAGACTGATGCACAGCCATCACCGGGCCTTCGGCCAAAATGTTTAAATGCGCGTCGGTCACCAGCGTGGCGATTTCAATAATACGGTCACGTTCAGGATCCAGACCGGTCATTTCGAGGTCGATCCAGATTAAGTTCGAGTCATTAGCAGCCATGATGTGTCCTGTTAAAGTAGAGAGTTGACGGAGATCTCCGTCATTCGGGCAATTAATATAAAATAGCTGGTATCATAGTCGTTTTGGTCGCACCGAGCGATTAAAGCCAGTTAAGTGAGGCGCAGTGACTAAATCAAAACTGTCTAAAGGGCAACAACGTCGCGTTCAGACTAACCACCAGCGTCGTCTGACTCAGACCGACAAACGCAAAGAGCTGGACGATTCTCTGCACGGCGAACCGCAGGACGGCATTGTCATCAGCCGTTTCGGGATGCATGCGGACGTTGAAGCGGCCGACGGCAGCCAGCACCGTTGCAATATCCGCCGTACCATTCGTTCTCTGGTCACCGGTGACCGCGTTGTATGGCGCGCCGGCGAGAACACCAGCGTCAAAGGTATCGTTGAAGCAGTGCATGAACGCACATCCGTGCTGACCCGCCCAGATTTCTACGACGGCGTGAAACCAATCGCTGCCAACATTGACCAGATCGTCATTGTCTCCGCCATTTTGCCAGAGCTGTCGCTGAACATCATCGACCGCTATCTGGTGGCGTGCGAAACCGTTGAAGTTGAGCCGCTGATTGTGCTCAATAAAATCGATCTGCTTGACGACGAAGGCCGTAAGTTCGTCGAAGGTATGATGGATATCTACCGCAGAATTAACTACCGCGTACTCGAAGTCTCCAGCCAGACCGGTGAAGGCATGCCTGCATTTGAAACCGCACTGACCGACCGCATCAGCATTTTCGCCGGTCAGTCAGGTGTGGGGAAATCCAGCCTGCTGAACGCCTTACTGCCGCCGGAAGAGAAACAGATCGTGGTGAATGAAGTGTCAGACAACTCCGGTCTGGGCCAGCACACTACCACCGCGGCGCGCCTGTACCACTTCCAGCGCGGCGGCGACGTCATCGACTCCCCCGGCGTACGTGAATTCGGCTTGTGGCACCTTGCGCCAGAGCAGATCACTCAGGGGTTCGTCGAATTCCGTCCTTTCCTCGGCTACTGCAAATTCCGCGACTGCAAACATGGCAGCGATCCGGGCTGTGCCATCCGTGATGCCGTAGACCGTGGCGACATCGCTGAAGAGCGTTTCGACAACTACCATCGTATTCTGGAAAGTATGGAAGACGTAAAAACGCGTAAAAACTTCGACGCACTTTAACGTTAACCCGTTGAGTTCATGAGCAAATAAGAAACGAGTGAGATTAACGGAAGTTGAACCGTTGATTTCTCATCGTTACAATCGGCGTCGATTAACAGGCTCCTGCGCAATCATACAATGTGTGACCGTCCCGCTGATGGACGGTCCCCTGCAAAATGGCCGGTCATGCCGGCCATTCATACCATCCAAGAGGTTTTTCCCGTGCTGGACAGTATCAAAATCAAACTTCAATACTTACTTCCTAAACAAGGTCTGACCCGTCTGGCGGGCTGGGGCGCGGAAAAACGTGCAGCCACGCTGACCCATTGGGTCATTAAAGCCTTTGCGCGCTTTTACAGCGTGGACATGAAAGAAGCACAAAATCCGGATATCAAATCTTACGCGACGTTCAATGAATTCTTTGTTCGCCCACTGCGTGACGGCGCGCGCCCTGTTGTCAGTGGTCTGGACATGCTCTGCCTGCCTGCCGACGGTGCAGTCAGCCAGTTGGGTGCGATCACTGACGGCAAGCTGTTCCAGGCAAAAGGCCATTTTTACAGTCTCGAAGCGTTGCTGGCGGGAAATTATCAGCTGGCCGAGAAGTTCCAGGGGGGTCAGTTCGCCACAATCTATCTGGCACCCCGTGATTATCACCGCGTGCATATGCCGTGCAACGGCGTTCTGCGCGAAATGATTTATGTGCCGGGCGATTTGTTCTCAGTGAACCCGCTGACCGCCGCCAACGTCCCTAACCTGTTCGCCCGTAATGAACGCGTCATCAGCGTGTTCGATACTGAATTTGGTCCGATGGTACAGATTTTGGTCGGTGCGACCATTGTCGGCAGCATCGAAACCGTGTGGGCGGGCTGCGTTACGCCACCGCGCGAAGGCATCATCAAGCGCTGGACCTACCCTGCTGCCGGTGAAGAAGGCGCCATCGCGCTGGAAAAAGGCCAGGAAATGGGCCGCTTCAAACTGGGCTCCACCGTGATTAACCTGTTTACCGCCAGTCAGATTCGCTTCATGCCGAACCTGAGCAACGGTACCGTAACCCGCATGGGCGAACCTTTCGCCGAAGCGCTGCGTGCATCCGCAGTAGTGCCTGAAGCGCCTGAAGTAACTGAAATACCTGAAGTTACTCAAGCAACTGAAGTGCCTGAAGTACCTGCAGGTGTGGCAACGGCTGAACCGCAAGTCCCTAAAGACTTCTGATTTCGCCCTGAACTGACGTAAAGAACTGAAAAAAGGATGTGACCGAGTGCGCCTGATCCCCGCCTTGCTGATGAGTTTACTGCTGTCTCTGCCGCTCATGGCAGGTGCCGCACCGACTGAAGATCAGCTCAAACAGGAACTGAAACAGGCGGAAGCCAATAAAGAAATGGCCAACCAGGCGCAGGTTGTTGAGGCGCTGCAAAGTGCCCTCAACTGGCTGAATGAGGCGAAAGTCTCTGCCGGGCGCACGGCGGAATATCAAAAAGTCATCGATGACTTTCCTAAACTGACGCAGTCTTTGCGTCAGGAACTGCAAAATCAGCCCGAAAAGCCGCCTGCGATCAGCACAGATTTATCCAGCGCCGAGCTCGACCAGCAAATTCTGCAAATCAGCAGCCAGCAACTGGAAGAAACCCGCCAGCTCCGCCAGGAGCAGGATCGCTCCCGCGATATCAGCGACTCGCTCAGCCAAATCCCGCAGCAACAGTCGGAAGCGCGTAACGCGCTCGGCGACATCGATCAGCGGATCCAGTCAGCCACTGCGGCGGCCACATCGTCCATCCTCGCACAAGCCCAGCTGAGTGCACTGCAGGCCGAATCTGCCGCACGCAAGGCGAAAGTGGATGAGCTTGAACTGGCACAGCTTTCTTCCAATAACCGGCAGGAACTGTCGCGGATGCGCGCCGATCTCTACAAGAAGCGCGCCGATTATCTCGATCAGCAACTGCAGGCTCTGCGCAATACGCTGAACAATCAGCGCCAGCGTGAAGCGGAACAGGCGCTTGAAAAAACCGAGCTGCTGGCGGAACAGAGCGGCGAATTGCCCCACTCCATCAGCCAGCAGTTACAATCCAACCGTGAACTGTCGCTGGCGTTAAATCAGCAGGCGCAGCGGATGGATTTGATCTCCTCCCAGCAGCGTCAGGCTGCCGCGCAAACGCAGCAGGTGCGTCAGGCGATCAATACCATTCGCGAACAGGCACAGTGGCTGGGCGCATCCAATCTGTTAGGTGAAACGCTGCGGGCGCAGGTTTCCCGTCTGCCGGACATGCCAAAACCGCAACAGCTCGACCGCGACATGGGTCAGTTGCGCGTTCAGCGTCTGCACTATGAAGATTTACTCGATAAGCAGGCGGTTTACCGCCAGGGGCGTCAGGACGACGGCAAACCGCTGACGGCTGCGCAGCAAAAAATTCTCGACGCGCAGCTTCGCACCCAGCGCGATTTGCTCAATTCACTGCTCTCAGGCTGTGATACGCAGATTCTCGAACTGACCAAGCTGAAAGTCGCCAACAGCCAGCTGGTGGAAGCGCTGAACGACGTCCATGAGGCCGCGCACCGTTATCTGTTCTGGGTGGCCGACGTCAGCCCGGTGGGGCTTTCCTACCCTGTCATGCTGGCGCATGACGTGAAACGCCTGGTGTCGCTCGACTCCCTGAGCCAGCTCGGCGGCGCATCGATGATGATGGTCACCAGCAAAGAAACCCTGCTGCCGCTGTTTGGCGCACTGATTCTGGTCATTATCAGCATCAGCTCCCGTAAGCACTATTACGCCTTTCTGGCGCGTGCCAGCAGCAAAGTCGGCAAAGTCACGCAGGATCACTTCTCGCTGACAATGCGCACGGTATTCTGGTCGATTCTGGTGGCGATGCCGCTGCCGGTGCTGTGGGCGGCTCTGGGCTTCGGGCTACAAAGCGCCTGGCCATATCCGATTGCCGTGGCGATTGGCGATGGGGTGACCGCAACGCTGCCGATTCTGTGGGCGTTCATGGTGAGCGCCGCGCTGGCGCATCCGCAGGGGTTGTTTGTCACCCACTTCGGCTGGCCGCAGCGCGCCGTTTCCCGCGCGCTGCGCTACTACGCGTTGTCTATCTGGGTGATAGTGCCGCTGATCATGGCGCTGATTACATTCGATAATCTCAATGACCGCGAATTCTCCAACACCCTGGGCCGTCTGTGCTTCGTCATTCTGTGTCTGGTGGTGGCGCTGGTCACTCACAGCCTGAAACGTGCGGGGATCCCGCTGTACCTTGATAAAAAAGGCAACAGCGAGAACATGCTTAACAATACGCTGTGGTGGATGCTGCTTGGCGCGCCGATAGTCGCGGCACTCGCCTCACTGATGGGCTTTCTCGCCACCTCACAGGCATTACTGGCACGTCTGGAAACCTCGGTCGCCATCTGGTTTGTGCTGCTGGTGATTTATCACATCATCCGCCGCTGGATGCTGATTCAGCGACGCCGCATTGCCTTTGAACGCGCCAAACAACGTCGGGCCGAAATGCTCAATCAGCGCGCCCGTGGCGAAGAAGACGCGAATCACGCCAACAGCAGTAACGAAGGTACGGTTGAAATTGAAGAGCCGGTCGTCGATCTGGATGCCATCTCCGCGCAGTCACTTCGTCTGGTGCGATCGCTGCTGACGCTTATCGCGCTGATCTCGGTGATCTTCCTGTGGTCGGAGATCCATTCGGCCTTCTCATTCCTGGAAAATATTCATCTCTGGCAGGTGGCGTCCACCGTTCAGGGCGTTGAGAGCATGCAGCCGATCACGCTGGGATCGGTGTTGATCGCGATTTTAGTGCTGATCATCACCACGCAGCTGGTGCGTAATTTACCGGCGCTGCTGGAACTGGCGCTGTTGCAACATCTGGATCTGACGCCGGGCACCGGTTACGCCGTACTGACCATCACCAAATATGTGTTACTGCTGATCGGCGGGCTGGTGGGCTTCTCGCTCATTGGCATCGAGTGGGCAAAACTGCAATGGTTAGTCGCCGCGCTGGGTGTGGGGCTTGGATTTGGTTTGCAGGAGATTTTCGCCAACTTTATTTCCGGCCTGATCATTTTGTTCGAGAAACCGATCCGTATCGGCGATACCGTGACGATCCGCAACCTGACGGGCAGCATCACTAAGATCAACACCCGTGCCACGACCATTGCCGACTGGGACCGTAAAGAGATTATCGTGCCGAACAAGGCCTTTATCACTGAGCAGTTCATCAACTGGTCGCTGTCGGATTCCGTGACGCGTGTGGTACTGACAGTACCGGCTCCGTCGGAAGCCAACAGTGAAGAAGTGACTGAAATCCTGCTCAACGCCGCGCACCGCTGCTCCCTGGTGATCGACACGCCGGTGCCGGAAGCCTATCTGGTGGATTTGCAGCAGGGGATCCAGATTTTCGAATTGCGTATGCATGCCGCCGAAATGGCGCACCGTATGCCCCTGCGCCACGAAATTCATCAGCTGATTCTGGCCGGATTCCGCGAGCACGGCATTACGCTGCCCTTCCCGCCATTCCAGGTGCGAATGGAAACATTGCACCGCGCGCAAAATGGCAACAACGCGACCTTTACCAGCAGCAGCGGCAGTGGCCGCAGCGGTACAAGCTCGCGTTCGCCGGGCGATTTATAAACCTAAAAGGGCAGATTTCTCTGCCCTTTTTTACGCCCTGAGTTTACAGATCCGCGATCAGCGCCGCCGCGGCTTTACGGTGTCGTGATATCAGCGATGCCACATCCATATCCACAATCTGGCCGTCGATGACGCGCCATTTTCCGCCGACCATCACGCGATCGGCTTTCTCCGCGCCGCACAGTAACAAGGCGGCAATGGGATCATGGCTGCCGCTGAAACGTAACTCGTCGAGTTTAAACAGCGCCAGGTCGGCCTGCTTGCCTACCGCGATCTGTCCGATATCATCACGCCCGATAAGCGTCGCCGATCCCCGCGTCGCCCAGCCCAGCACTCTTTCCGGCGTCACATATTCCGCACCGTATTTCAGCCGTTGCAGATACAGTGCCTGCCGCGCTTCGTACATCAGATTCGAGGCGTCATTTGATGCAGAACCATCAACGCCCAGTCCAATCGGCACGCCTGCGGCCTCCAGGTCACGCGTCGGACACATGCCGGACGCCAGCCGCATATTCGACACCGGGCAATGACAGATGCCGGTGCCCGCCGCGCCGAGACGCCGGATTTCATCGTCGTTAAAGTGAATGCCGTGCGCCAGCCACGTCCGGTCACTCAGCCAGCCGACGCTTTCCAGATAATCCACCGTGCGCAGGCCAAACATCTTCAGGCAGAACGCCTCTTCATCCAGCGTTTCCGCAAGATGCGTGTGTAAACGGACATCTTTCCGCCGGGCCAGCCGGGCGCTTTCGCGCATGATTTCTGTCGTGACGGAAAAAGGCGAGCACGGCGCCAGCGCAATCTGCATCCATGCTCCTTCGCCGCGCTGGTGATAGCGGTCAATCAACCGCTGACTGTCGCGCAAAATGGTTTCGCCCGACTGAACCGTTTGTTCCGGTGGCAGCCCGCCCTGCGCTTCACCGAGGCTCATTGAGCCCCGCGTCAGTAAAGCACGCATGCCCAGCTCCCGGACCACGTCCACCTGCACATCGATGGCCTCTTCCATCCCTTGCGGAAACAAGTAATGGTGATCTGTGGTGGTAGTGCAGCCAGACAGCAATAGTTCGGCCATCGCCACGCGGCTTGCCAGCCCGAGCGCTTCAGGCTGCAAACGCGCCCAGACCGGATACAATTTTTTCAGCCACGGGAATAACGGCACATTGACCACGGGCGCCCAGGCCCGGGTCAGTGTCTGATAAAAATGATGGTGGGTGTTAATCAGGCCCGGTAGCAAAACACTCTCTGAGGCATCAAAAATATGATCCACCGGTTGTGAAGGTGGCTGGCCGGGGGGCAGCAATTCGACGATTTTCGCGCCTTCGATGACAATGCCCCCGCGTGCTTCCAGGGTGTTTGAGGTAAAAACAGCCAGCGGATTTTTGATCCACGTGCGTTGCTCTGACATATCTGACGTCCTTTTTTGGTCCGAATGTAACTTCAAAAAGTGAGTCAGCTCAGTTATGCCCTGTCTGCTGATCCAGGGGCGCAGGCGCGGTGTATCAGTGAACTTTCATTTCCTCTGCGAGCACGCTGACGCGTTCTGCGGGCATCAGTAAATTGAGCAGGATGGCGACAATACCGCCGCTGGTGACCGCATGCCCAAAGATATTGCCGACGATCGGCGGAAATTGCCCCAGCGCTTCGGGTACCGCTTCAATGCCCAGACCGATACCGAATGAAATGGCGATAATCAGCATTTCACGGCGTCCTACCGGCGATTGCGTCATGATGCGGATACCGGCGGCCACCACGCTGCCAAACATCACCAGCGTCGCCCCGCCCAGCACCGGCGCGGGTATTTGCTGCAGAATGCCGCCGATAAACGGGAACAACCCCAGCACAACTAAAACGCCGCCGATGTACATGCCGACATAGCGGCTGGCGACGCCGGTCATCTGGATCACGCCGTTATTCTGCGCAAACGTGGTGTTCGGGAATGACGCAAACATCGCCGCAATCATACAACTGACGCCGTCCGCCAGAATTCCACCCTTGAGGCGTTTACGGAAGCTTTCCCCTTCGATCGGCTGCTGCGACAGCATGCAGTTTGCGGTCAGATCCCCAACCGCTTCCAGAATGCTGATAAAGGAAACCAGCGCGATGGGAACGAAGATGATCCAGTCAAACCTGAAGCCGAAGCGGAATAACTGCGGCAGCGCAAACCAGTCACCCTGTAGCGGTTTCAGTGGCAGATGCCCGCTCAGGTACGCCGCAACGCAGCCCACCACGATGCCTGAAACGATGGAAGACAGACGCACCCAGCGCACGTTGATTCGGTTACAGGCGACGATAACCAGCAGCGTCAGCGCCCCAAGGCCAATATTGACCGGTGCGCCGAAATTCGCCGCGCCGTGTCCGCCAGCCCAGTCAGTAATGCTGACTTTAATCAGGCTGATGCCAATCAGCGCGATAACGGTACCGCTCACCAGCGGGGTGAACACCCGGCGCATCTGACCAATAAAACGGCTGACCAGCAGCGGGATGAAGGCTGCCACGAAGTTCACACCAAATATCATCGCCATAATGTCTTCGGGGGATCCGCCACGGCTTTTCACCAGCAGCCCTCCGGACAAGATCACCCCCAGAAAAGCAAAGCTGGTGCCCTGCAGGCAAATCATGCCCGCGCCAACCGACATAAACCGGCGCGCCTGAAGAAAGGTTCCGATACCGGAAGCCAGCAGCGACATGCTGATCAGATAAGGTAAATAGGCGTTCAGCCCGAGAACCGAGCCGATAATCAGCGGCGGAGTGATGATCCCCACCACACTGGCAAGCACGTGCTGAACCGCCGTGAGGAATGCCGGCGCCGGTGCGATACGCTCTTCCAGTCCATACAGCAGTTCTTTTTCATTGGATTCAGACATAACGGGTTTCCGGGATAATGAGTGATAACCCAGTTATGCATAAAGCAGGCCAGTGACGAAAAAATTTGCCTTAACGTCCTGCAACGCCCGGTTTCTGCGGCCAGCCGAAAAACAGGCGCACTGAAACTTTAAAATCAGTGTTGCGCCATTTGGGTACTTTTGTTTCATGAAATGCGCGGTTAACGGGTTTATGCACAAAAAAAGGGCAAGGGGAAAGGAAGGGAAGGTAAAAAGTCCTGACCGGGTGGTCAGGACTCAAACACTGATCAGGCGCGCGTCACCGGGAACGCCAGCACATCGCTCAGACTGGTAGCGCCGAGCGCAATCATAATCAGGCGATCAACGCCCAGCGCCACACCGGAACACTCCGGCATACCGTGCTCTAACGCATCCAGCAGGTTGTTATCGATAGGATGCTGCGGCAGGCCGCGTGCCGCTCGTTTACGGTTGTCCTGTTCGAAACGCTGACGCTGTTCACGACCATCCGTCAGTTCGCGGAAACCGTTCGCCAGTTCTATGCCTTTGTAATACACCTCGAAACGCTCGGCCACGCGATGATCTTCCGTGCTGATTTCCGCCAGAGAGGCCTGCGTCGCCGGGAAGTGATACACGAACGCGGGCTTGTCGCGGCCTATGTGAGGTTCCACGCCCATGGTGAACAACAGTTGTAATAATGTGTCGCGGTCTTCTTCGGTGTCAGCAATATTCGACAAATCCAGCTTCGCTGCCGCTTCACGCAATTCTGCTTTGTCGGCAGACAACGGATCAACATTCAGATGGCGGGTGAACGCCTGCTGGTAGGAGAGCGTTTCTGCACTGTTGCAGTCGAGTACCTGTTGCAGTAAATCATCCACTTCATTCATCAGCCGGTACATGTCATAACGCGGACGGTACCACTCCAGCATCGTGAACTCAGGATTGTGATGAATGCCGGCTTCTTCGTTGCGAAAACTGCGCCCCATCTGATAAATAGGACCGCTGCCCGCCGCCAGTAAGCGTTTCATGTGGTATTCCGGGCTGGTCATCAGATAGAGCGTTTTGCCCTCTGCGGCTCCGGGCCCGACGAAACGCGTCTCGAAAGGCACCAGATGAATATCGGTCACCGTGGCCTGGCTCATGGCTGGCGTTTCCACTTCCAGCACGCCGCGATCGGCAAAGAAACGGCGGATCTCAGTGAGGATAGTCGCACGCTTCAACAGATTGGCGATGGAGGCGCTGGGTTGCCAGCTGGCTGTTTCGCTCATGGTGATTTACTCCGAATGCAGAAAAGTCATGCAGTCTACCTGCATCCTGTGGGCAAACAAATATCTCATTTTGCGAAGCACAACGCAGAGAAAGCCTAAATCCGCGTTCACATCAAATTACCCCTTCTACCCCTTAGGTATACTAATTCCCTTACAAACAATAAGAATATTACCCTCTGGGACAGCGCCTGTATGTCATCAGGGTTCACTAAGCCTTCGATTCCGAAGGCGTTTCGCGGGTGTTTCAAACCCGATCTTTTTGATGATAGTGGAGGAATGCAGTGCAAACCTTTAACGCCGATATTGCAATTATAGGTGCAGGTGGGGCGGGTTTACGCGCAGCAATAGCCGCAGCGGAAGCCAATCCTGACCTGAACATCGCATTGATTTCGAAAGTGTACCCAATGCGCAGCCATACTGTCGCCGCCGAAGGCGGTTCTGCCGCGGTGACGCAGGATCATGACAGTTTTGATTTGCACTTCCAGGATACCGTTTCCGGCGGCGACTGGCTGTGTGAACAAGATGTGGTGGATCATTTCGTTCATCAATGTCCGACAGAAATGGCTCAGCTGGAAATCTGGGGCTGCCCGTGGAGCCGCAAAGAAGATGGCTCGGTCAACGTCCGTCGTTTTGGCGGCATGAAGATCGAACGCACCTGGTTTGCCGCCGATAAAACCGGCTTCCACATGCTTCACACCCTGTTCCAGACCTCCCTGAAATACCCACAAATCAAACGTTTCGACGAGCATTTCGTCCTTGATATTTTGGTCGATGACGGTCAGGTGCGCGGCGTGGTCGCCATCAATATGATGGAAGGTACCCGCGTGCAGATCCGCGCTAACGCGGTTGTCATGGCGACCGGTGGCGCAGGCCGTGTTTACCGTTACAACACCAACGGCGGTATCGTGACCGGCGATGGTATGGGCATGGCATTCCGTCACGGCGTGCCGCTGCGTGATATGGAATTCGTGCAATATCACCCTACCGGTCTGCCGGGCTCCGGCATCCTGATGACTGAAGGCTGTCGTGGTGAAGGCGGTATTCTGGTGAACAAAGACGGCTACCGTTATCTGCAGGATTACGGCATGGGGCCGGAAACACCGCTGGGTGAGCCGAAAAATAAATACATGGAACTCGGCCCTCGCGACAAAGTGTCGCAGGCGTTCTGGCACGAATGGCGCGCCGGACGCACCATCGAAACCCCGCGCGGCGACGTGGTTTATCTGGATTTGCGCCATCTTGGCGAGAAAAAATTACGCGAACGTCTGCCGTTTATCTGCGAGCTGGCAAAAGCCTACGTCGGCGTTGACCCGATCACGGATCCGATCCCGGTACGCCCTACCGCCCACTACACCATGGGCGGCATCGAAACTGACGCACAGTGCGAAACCCGGATTAAAGGCCTGTTTGCCGTCGGCGAATGTTCTTCCGTCGGCTTGCACGGCGCTAACCGTTTAGGTTCCAACTCTCTGGCAGAACTGGTGGTCTTCGGACGCATGGCCGGTGAACAGGCCGCGTTGCGCGCTGCACAGGCCACAGACTTTGGCAATACCGCCGCGCTGGATGCTCAGGTGCGTGATATTGAAAATCGCCTGTCAGCGCTGATGCAGCAGGAAGGGGATGAAAACTGGGCGACTCTCCGTGATGAAATGGGTCTGGCGATGGAAGAAGGGTGCGGGATTTACCGTACAACTGAGCTTATGCAGAAAACCATCGACAAGCTGGCAGAACTGAAAGAGCGCTTTAAACGGGTCAAAATCCACGACACTTCCAGCGTCTTCAACACCGATCTGCTGTACACCATTGAGCTTGGCCACGGCCTGGAAGTGGCCGAATGTATGGCGCACTCCGCCATCAACCGTCGTGAATCTCGCGGGGCGCATCAGCGTCTGGATGAAGGCTGCACCGAGCGCGATGACGTCAATTTCCTTAAGCACACCCTGGCATTTTATCAGCCTGATTCCTCGCCGCGTCTGGAATACGGGGACGTGAAAATCACCACGCTGCCGCCAGCCAAACGCGTTTACGGCAGTGCAGGCGACACTCAGGATAAAAAAGATAAGGAGCAATCCCGTGGCTAAAATGCACAGCCTGAAGGTTGAAATCATGCGCTATAACCCGGAGACGGACAGCGCGCCGCATCCGGTGGTGTATGACGTCCCTTTCGATGAGACAACCTCCGTTCTCGATGCCCTCGGTTATATCAAAGATCATCTTGCGCCAGACCTTTCGTACCGCTGGTCATGCCGCATGGCAATTTGTGGCTCCTGCGGCATGATGATCAATCGTGTGCCCAAACTGGCCTGTAAAACCTTCCTGCGTGAATACCCGCAAGGGATGCAGATTGAAGCGCTGGGCAACTTCCCGGTGGAACGCGATTTGGTGGTCGATATGACTCACTTTATCGAAAGCCTCGAAGCCATTAAGCCTTACATCATCGGTAATTCACGTACCGTCGATCAGGGGCCGGGTAATCAGACACCGGCGCAGATGGAGAAATATCATCAGTTCTCCGGCTGTATCAACTGCGGTTTGTGTTATGCCGCCTGCCCGCAGTTCGGGTTAAATCCGGAGTTCATCGGCCCGGCCGCCATCACGCTGGCACACCGTTACAACCTCGATAACCGCGACCAGGGTAAAGCGCAGCGAATGCCGCAGCTTAACAGTCAGAACGGTGTCTGGAGCTGTACGTTTGTCGGGTATTGCTCCGAAGTCTGTCCGAAGCACGTAGACCCTGCCGCCGCCATTCAGCAAGGCAAAGTCGAAAGCGCTAAAGACTTCATGATCGCGAGGCTCAGACCGCAATGAGGGAGGAAAATATGACGACTCAAAGTACGGGCAGCAAGCGCAAACCCTACGTGCGTGAGATAAAAGCCAGCTGGTGGAAAAGCCTGCCTTTCTACCGTTTTTATATGCTGCGCGAAGGCACGTCGGTTCCGGCCGTCTGGTTCAGCCTTTTGCTGCTGGCTGGCGTTTTCTCGCTACGTAACGGGCCTGAAAGCTGGGCGGGTTTTGTGGATTTTCTGCAAAATCCGGTGGTCATGTTGATCAACCTGATCGCCCTGCTGGCGGCGCTGCTGCACACCAAAACCTGGTTCGAGCTGGCGCCTAAAGCTTCCATCGTGATTATCAAAGACAGGAAGATGGGGCCGGAGCCGGTGATTGCCGGTTTTTGGGGCGTGACCGTGGTTGTGACGCTGGTGATCCTTGCCATCGCGCTGTTTCTTTGAGGAGGCGAAATGAAAAATACTCTGCCTAAACGTTCAGATGAACCGGTATTCTGGGGGCTGTTTGGCGCCGGGGGTATGTGGAGCGCAATCTTCGCGCCGGTGATGATTTTGCTGGTGTGTTTCCTGCTGCCGCTGGGTTTCTTTCCCGGTGAAGCACTGAGCTACCCGCGCGTAATGGCTTTCGCACAAAGCTGGATCGGCCGTCTGTTCCTGCTGCTGATGATCGTGCTGCCTTTGTGGTGCGGTCTGCACAGGATCCATCACGCCATGCATGACCTGAAGATCC
The DNA here is from genome assembly GCF_050632365.1 of Rahnella sp. PAMC25559. Classification (GTDB taxonomy): domain Bacteria; phylum Pseudomonadota; class Gammaproteobacteria; order Enterobacterales; family Enterobacteriaceae; genus Rahnella; species Rahnella rivi. The sequence continues at coordinate 369,981 of NZ_CP192543.1, forward strand.
ACGTTCCCGCCGGGAAATGGGTGTTCTACGGTCTGGCGTCGATCTTAACCATTGTCACCCTTATCGTATTGATCCGTCTCTGATCCCTGACGATCTGACCTCACAGCGGCCTGCTCTCTGGCCGCTGATTTTTCCTCTCTGTTCTTTTCCTTTTTTCTCAAATGTTACCTACACTTAGATGCTTACCTAAGGAAGGAATATTTATGCGTATCTGGTCAAAACTGGGTGTCATCGTCACGGCACTGCTCTCTGTCGCCTGCAGCGTTACCCCACCGAAAGATGTCAAAGTCGTCAATAATTTCGAACTCAACCGTTATCTCGGCACCTGGTATGAAGTTGCCAGACTGGATCACAGTTTTGAGAGCGGGCTTGAACGCGTTACCGCGAACTACAGCCTGCGCGATGATGGCGGCGTTAAAGTCATTAACCGTGGATTTAATCCTAAGAAAAACAAATGGCAGGAAAGTGAAGGGAAAGGATACTTCACCGGATCGACAGCGCGTGCCGCGCTCAAGGTTTCTTTCTTCGGTCCGTTTTATGGCGGTTATAACGTCATCGAGCTGGATAAAGACTATCGCTACGCGCTGGTCTGCGGCCCGGACAAGAGCTATCTGTGGATCCTTTCACGCACCCCAACGCTGGATGACAGCGTGAAACAGCAGTTGCTGAAAACCGCGCAACAATACGGCTTCGACACCAGCAAGCTGGTGTGGGTCAAACAACCGTAAGTTTTCCGCCCTTCAGAAACAACACTGCCTGCATCAATGTGCAGGCAGACTTCAGTTTACTTCAGGTCGTTCAGCCGCTATTGCGCGCTTTTCTGAATCGCTTGCCCGCCGGCGGACACATCTTCACCCACGCCACGCGTGGTATTGCAGGCGGTTAACGCAGAAGACAGAACAAGAACAGATAAGATAGCGAGGATACTTTTCTTCAGCATATAAATTTCCTTCCTATAGGAGAATGTAAAGAACAACCCTTTAAGTGTAGTTAACTTTTAGGAAATGCAGGAAATCAGGAAGGCTTTTAAGAAAATTGGAAAAAAGAAATGGAAGGTTAACAAGGCTGAAGGGATCAGCCTGCGCGTGAAATTGCCCCACCCAGATGCTGGATGTCTTCACCAAAACCATGAACCGTGTTGCAGCCGGATAACGAAGCCAGCGCCATCACTGAAACCACGATAAGCATCATCTTTTTCAACATGATCAATAACATCCGATTCAATTCGTTGAGGCAGGAAAGCTGCAACAGGCCTTCACCTGTGGCAGCTCTCATCCGGCAAAATAAGCAGGGAAACTTATTTAACGCGGGAAACGTATTCGCCAGAACGGGTGTCACAACGAACAATTTCACCGATCTGTACGAACAATGGCACTTTAACCACGGCACCGGTGCTCAGGGTTGCAGGCTTGCCGCCGGTACCCGCTGTATCACCTTTCAGGCCTGGATCAGTATCCACCACTTCTGCTTCGATGAAGTTTGGTGGCTGTACCGCGATAGGACGACCATCCCACAGAGTGACGATACATTCCGCATTGTCTTGCAGCCATTTAGACGCGTCAGACACGGTTTTTGCTTCAACGCCGTGTTGTTCGAAAGTCTCTGGGTGCATGAAATGGTAGAACTCACCGTCGTTGTAGAGGTAAGTCATGTTGGTATCTACCACGTCCGCGCCTTCGCAGGAGTCAGTAGATTTGAAGGTTTTTTCTACACGTGAACCGGTCAGCAGACGACGCATTTTCACGCGTGCGAAAGCCTGACCTTTGCCCGGTTTTACGAACACACTGTCTTCGATAGCGTAAGGCTCGCTTTCGAACATGATTTTAAGACCCGGACGGAAATCGTTGCTAGAATAAGTCGCCATGATGGCCCTCTAATTTTAAACTGGTATTAGCCAAAAAATGGCAAACATTGTAACCCTAAATACGCCATTTAGAGAAGATTGGTTGTATCAACTCGGCGATGTTATTACAGACCCGGATGAACTGCTTACTCTTCTGGCACTTAACGATAATGCAGAGCTGCAAAAAGGGCGTGAAGCCCGTCGTTTGTTCCCGCTACGAGTGCCCCGCGCCTTTTTGGCACGAATGAAACCGGGCGATCCGCAGGATCCTTTATTGCTTCAGGTATTAACCGCCCGCGAAGAGTTTATCGCCGCGCCGGGGTTTACCACTGACCCGCTTGATGAACAACGCAGCGTTGTTCCGGGTCTGTTGCACAAATATAGCAATCGGGCCCTGCTACTGGTGAAAGGCGGCTGCGCGGTAAACTGCCGCTACTGTTTCCGCCGTCATTTTCCGTATCAGGACAACCAGGGGAATAAAGCCAACTGGGTTCAGGCGCTGGATTATATCCGTACATGCCCCGAACTCGATGAAATTATTTTCTCTGGCGGCGATCCGCTGATGGCAAAGGATCACGAACTCGACTGGTTGATCGGCGAACTGGAAGGGATCGCGCACATTAAACGTCTGCGTATTCATACCCGTTTACCGGTCGTGATCCCAGCACGCATTACCGATGCTTTCTGTCAGCGTCTTGAACAATCGCGTTTGCAGGTGCTGATGGTGACACACATTAATCATGCCAACGAGATTGATGATGCACTGCGCGCCAGTATGGCTAAGCTGAAAAAGCACGGCGTGACCTTGCTCAATCAAAGCGTATTACTGCGTGATGTGAATGATTCCGCTGAGGTGCTGGCCGCGCTGAGCAATGCGCTGTTCGACGCCGGTATTTTGCCTTACTACATCCACGTGCTGGATAAAGTCCAGGGCGCAGCACATTTCATGGTGAGCGACGACGAAGCGCGCGTCATTATGAAAGGGCTGATGAGTCAGGTGTCGGGTTATATGGTGCCGAAACTGACGCGTGAAATTGGCGGCGAGCCAAGCAAAACGATTCTGGATTTACGTCTGAAGCAGTCCTGAAGACGACCAGAGAATGCAAAAAGGGATGCCCGATGGCATCCCTTTATTATTTCTAGGCGATCATAACGCGCAAGGCGCGATTATGGGCACTTATAAACCTGGCCGACCATTTTGCTGTCAACGGGTGCAAAGCTGGACAGGAAGTTCTGAGACGGGCTGTTAGCACCATAAATGGTGTTGCCGCCCATGGCTGCTGCTTTGTTACGCAGGTCGTTGGCTGCACCACGCATGGAGCTGCCGTCACCACCGGTACCTGAGAACCAGTTGCTTTGGGCACCGGTTACCTGGCCGATCAGCTGACATTCAGCGCCTGGCTTATCGTCGGTGAATTTCACCTGCTGGCCTGCAGCATCCAGTTGATGAGTGGTACTGCACCCGGCAAGCAGCGCGATAGCTGACAGGCCCAGTAACATTTTAATCCGCATCACTTTCCCCATTTGTTTTTGTAATCACATAAAGCCTATCAGAAAACACCTGGCTCTCTTAGGCATCCGTTGCCACGCATACCCAAGTTCGCGCTATCGGTAAAAATCCGAAAACCACGCAGAAACGAGTCTACACGTTAAAGGCCGGCGACAATGAGAGTTATCTTACTGAACCTGACAAAAAAGGGTCAAATAAAAAAACCCGGCCTTTTCAGACCGGGTTTCTTCAGCAGGTTAATCAGTAAACAAAAACGTCTGCTGATTTCGCCTGCCTGCGGATGAGCGCAGGGGGATGATGATTACATCATGCCGCCCATGCCGCCCATTCCACCCATACCGCCAGCGCCGCCCATATCGACTTTATCGTCTTTAGGCAGGTCGGTGATCATGCACTCAGTGGTGATCATCAGGCCAGCTACAGAAGACGCGTACTGCAGAGCAGAACGGGTCACTTTAGTTGGATCCAGGATACCCATTGCGATCATGTCGCCGTATTCTTCGGTATAAGCGTTGTAGCCAAAGCTGCCTTCGCCTGCTTTCACTTTGTTGGCGATGACAGAAGCTTCTTCGCCTGCGTTGACAACGATCTGACGCAGTGGAGATTCCATCGCGCGCAGAGCAACGCGGATACCCACGTTCTGGTCTTCGTTATCGCCTTTCAGGCCAGCCAGGGTGTGAGCAACGCGGATCAGCGCAACACCACCACCGGCAACCACGCCTTCTTCAACAGCAGCACGGGTTGCGTGCAGCGCATCTTCAACGCGGGCTTTCTTCTCTTTCATTTCAACTTCAGTCGCTGCGCCAACTTTCAGAACAGCTACGCCGCCTGCCAGTTTAGCCACACGCTCTTGCAGTTTTTCGCGATCGTAATCAGAGGTCGCTTCTTCGATCTGCTGACGGATCTGAGAAACACGGCCCTGAATGGTCGCTTCTTCGCCAACACCGTCGATGATGATGGTGGTGTCTTTGTTGATCACAACACGCTTAGCCTGACCCATGTCTTCCAGCGTCGCTTTTTCCAGCTCCAGACCGATCTCTTCAGAGATAACGGTACCGCCAGTCAGGGTTGCGATGTCCTGCAGCATAGCTTTACGACGGTCGCCGAAGCCTGGTGCTTTAACCGCAGCCACTTTCACGATGCCGCGCATGGTGTTCACTACCAGAGTCGCCAGGGCTTCGCCTTCAACGTCTTCAGCAATGATCAGCAGTGGTTTACCGGCTTTCGCAACGGCTTCCAGAACTGGCAGCATTTCGCGGATGTTAGAAATCTTTTTGTCAGCCAGCAGAATGAACGGGCTTTCCAGTTCGATTGAACCGGTTTCTGGTTTGTTGATGAAGTACGGAGACAGGTAACCGCGGTCGAACTGCATACCTTCAACAACGTCCAGCTCGTCTTGCAGACCGGTGCCTTCTTCAACAGTGATGACGCCTTCTTTGCCGACTTTTTCCATCGCTTCAGCGATCAGTTTACCGACGGTTTCATCGGAGTTAGCAGAGATAGTACCCACCTGGGCAATGGCTTTAGAGTCAGAGCAAGGTACAGACAGTTTTTTCAGTTCTTCAACAGCGTGAATCACAGCTTTGTCGATACCGCGCTTCAGGTCCATCGGGTTCATGCCCGCAGCCACAGCTTTCAGGCCTTCGGTGATGATGGCTTGTGCCAGAACAGTTGCGGTAGTGGTACCGTCACCTGCTGCATCGTTCGCTTTGGACGCTACTTCTTTCACCATCTGTGCACCCATGTTCTCGAACTTGTCTTCCAGTTCGATTTCACGTGCAACGGACACGCCGTCTTTAGTGATGGTTGGTGCGCCGAAAGATTTGTCCAAAACCACGTTGCGGCCTTTAGGGCCCAGGGTCACTTTTACTGCATCAGCAAGGATGTTTACGCCACGCAACATTTTTACGCGTGCGTCATTACCGAATTTAACTTCTTTAGCTGCCATTGTTAATTTCCCTTCAATTCGTTCAGTTCAGAAAAAAGTGGGTCGAGGATCAGGCTTCTACGATTGCCAGGATGTCGCTCTCAGACATAATCAACACTTCTTCATTGTCGATTTTCTCAGCTTTCACGCCGTAGCCGTCGTTGAAAATGACGATATCGCCAACTTTCACGTCCAGCGCTTTCACTTCACCGTTTTCCAGAATGCGACCATGGCCGACAGCCAGGATTTCACCGCGGGTAGATTTACCTGCAGCGGAGCCAGTCAACACGATGCCGCCAGCGGATTTAGATTCTACTTCTTTACGCTTGACGATAACGCGGTCATGCAATGGACGAATTTTCATTGATAACTCTCCTGTGAGCGGGTCTAACTCAATTTTAGGGTTGAATGCCCGGCAGAACACTGCCCGGCCTCGTGGTTTGTTTAATGGGGGCGATACATCGCCCTTCAAGGGGAAGAAGAGAAAAAAATTTCCCTTTTTCTTTCACATTCCTGCCATTAAGACCGGCAAAAAATGCCCTTCCCCCCTGTTTTTCCTAGTCAAAAACAATTTTTTAACAATCAAGGCCACAGAGATTAGCGATCGCGGTGCTCTGTGTCGTCATCTTTTTTTAAAGAAACCAGACGCTCCGGCGTTTCATCAGTGCGCTTGAATTCGCCGTCAAAGGTATTCCCCGTTGGCGCGCTGTTACCCCAGTTGCCGCCAGAGCGGACGATATTCAGATGAGGCATCAGTTTCAGCGTCAGGCGTTTCTGGATCGGAGGCAGTAAAAGCAGCAAACCGAGGAAATCCGTAAAGAACCCGGGCACCAGCAGCAGAAAACCTGCAATCACCAGTGACACGCTTTTCACCATTTCCGCCGCCGGACTTTCGCCCACGGCCAGTTTTTGCTGTAACTGCATAAACGTTTTCATACCCTGGTTTTTCACCAGAGAGACGCCCACGCAAGAGGTGAACACCACCAGCAGCAGCGTGGTAGCAACGCCGACGATTGCAGCCACCTTGATAAATAAGGTGATCTCAATGTAAGCCAGCAGAAATAATACGATTAACGGTAACCAGCGCACCGCGTTCTCCTTGTAATAAGGTTGCGGAAATTCTCAGAGAGAACATTCCGCAACCATGAATGAGGGCCCGCTCACGAACTTTGCCATCAAAGGCAGACAGGCTGACTACACTGAGATGGTGCTCCATCCCAATGATTTCAAGCGCCAGACCTGATTTAATTGAGCAACTAAATGATTTGTGAGAATTCTCACAGATACAAAAATACATGCACAACAATAGGGCAGGATAGTGATCTTAGTACGTGCAATTCGTTTGAAGCAGCATATGATCGCCTTCGTTGCCAAAACAACGGTTGATCGTTTTAAATTTACCACGGTAAGTAACATAATTTTAAACATCGCATAACGCGTTTAGTACCGAAGAGAAGGTTCTCATGTCAAACACCATTCGTATCGAGGAAGACCTGCTGGGCACGCGCGAAGTCCCTGCAGACGCTTATTACGGCATTCATACCCTGCGGGCGATTGAAAACTTCTATATCAGCAACACCAAGATCAGCGATGTACCTGAATTTGTCCGTGGCATGGTAATGGTGAAAAAAGCGGCCGCTCTGGCAAACAAAGAGCTGCGCACAATTCCACGTCACATTGCCGACATCATTATTCAGGCGTGTGACGAAGTGCTTGATAAAGGTAAATGCATGGACCAGTTCCCTATCGACGTCTATCAGGGCGGCGCGGGAACCTCGGTAAATATGAACACGAATGAAGTGCTGGCGAACATCGGTCTGGAACTGATGGGACACCAGAAAGGCGATTATCAGTTCCTCAATCCCAACGATCATCTCAACAAATGCCAGTCCACTAACGATGCTTATCCGACCGGTTTTCGTATCGCCGTGTATGCCTCATTGCTGAAACTGGTCGATGCCATTTCCCAACTCGGCGACGGCTTCGAGCGTAAAGCGAAAGAGTTCGAGAACGTCATCAAAATGGGCCGTACCCAGTTACAGGATGCGGTACCGATGACGCTCGGTCAGGAATTCCACGCATTCAACGTGCTGCTGAAAGAAGAAACCCGCAACCTGATCCGCACCGGCGAGTTACTGCTGGAAGTGAACCTCGGTGCGACGGCCATCGGCACACGCCTGAATACGCCGGAAGGGTATCAGCAACTTGCCGTGGAGAAACTGGCGGAAGTCAGCAATCTGCCGTGCGTTCCGGCCGAAGACCTGATCGAAGCGACGTCTGACTGTGGCGCCTACGTCATGGTTCACAGCTCCCTGAAACGCCTGGCAGTAAAGCTTTCCAAAATCTGTAACGACCTGCGCCTGCTCTCTTCCGGCCCGCGCGCTGGCCTGAACGAAATCAACCTGCCAGAACTTCAGGCCGGTTCTTCAATCATGCCCGCCAAGGTCAACCCGGTGATCCCGGAAGTCGTGAATCAGGTGTGCTTTAAAGTCATCGGTAACGATGTTTGCGTCACCATGGCGGCAGAAGCCGGTCAGCTTCAGCTGAACGTGATGGAACCGGTGATCGGCCAGGCGATGTTTGAGTCAGTTCATATTCTGACTAACGCCTGTTACAATCTGTTGGAAAAATGCATCAACGGCATTACCGCAAATAAAGAAGTGTGTGAATTTTACGTATTCAACTCTATCGGCATCGTCACCTATCTCAACCCGTTCATTGGCCACCACAATGGCGATATTGTCGGGAAGATTTGTGCAGAAACCGGCAAGAGTGTCAGGGAAGTGGTGCTTGAGCGTGGCCTGCTGACAGAAGCAGAGCTGGACGATATTTTCTCTATAGAAAATCTTAAACACCCGGCTTATAAAGCGAAACGCTACACGGATGAAAATGAACAGTAACAGGCTCCATCACTGACCTTTTAAAGGCTCGTTGTTCTGCGGAACAGCGGGCCTTTTTACTTTGTACGACACAACAATTACATAACAAATAATTATCAATTCCTTAAGGAATACGGGAAAAATGGACGGACAACCATGTTAATCATCGAACTCATTATTGTACTGTTGGCGATCTTTCTCGGGGCGCGATTAGGCGGCATCGGGATTGGTTTCGCGGGTGGACTCGGCGTACTGGTGCTCGCCATGATCGGCGTAAAACCGGGCTCCATCCCCTTCGACGTCATTTCCATCATTATGGCTGTTATCGCCGCCATCTCGACCATGCAGGTCGCAGGCGGTATGGATTATCTGGTTCAGCAAACCGAGAAACTGCTGCGCCGTAACCCGAAACACATCACTCTGCTCGCCCCCATCGTCACCTACTTCCTGACCATCCTCGCAGGAACAGGCAACATTTCCCTCTCGGCGTTACCGGTAATTTCTGAAGTCGCCAAAGAGCAAGGCATCAAGCCTTCACGTCCTTTATCCACCGCGGTCGTGGCAGCGCAAATTGCGATCACGGCGTCGCCTATTTCAGCGGCGGTAGTGTATATGTCATCGGTGATGGAAGACCATGGCGTCAGCTATCTGCACCTGCTGATGGTGATGATCCCTTCGACGCTGGCGGCCGTTATCGTGATGTCTCTGATGGTCACCTGGTGCTTTGACTCCAAACTGTCTAACGATCCGGTCTATCTGAAGCGTTACGAAGAAGGGCTGGTGACGCTGCGTGGCGACAGCATTGTCGAAATCAAACCACGGGCAAAACTCTCTGTGATGTTGTTCCTGCTCGGTGTTTTATCCGTGGTCGGTTACGCGGTGATTAACAGTCCGAGCCTCGGGCTGGTCGCCACACCGCTGATGACCACCACCAGCGCGATTCTGATCATCATGCTCAGCGTGGCAACTTTAATCACCCTGCTATGCCGGGTTGATACCGATTCGATCCTGACTTCCGGCACGTTTAAAGCGGGAATGAGCGCCTGTATTTGTATCCTCGGCGTGGCGTGGTTGGGCGATACCTTCGTGCAGGCGAATCTTGGCTGGATCAAAGAAACAGCAGGCAGCATTATTCAGGCACACCCGTGGCTGCTGGCTGTGATTTTCTTCTTCAGTTCTGCGTTGCTCTATTCTCAGGCGGCGACCACCAAAGCCCTGCTGCCGATGGCACTGGCGCTGAGCGTGTCTCCGCTGACTGCCGTCGGATCGTTTGCAGCCGTTTCTGGCCTGTTTATTTTGCCGACCTACCCGACGCTCGTCGCGGCCGTGCAGATGGATGACACCGGCACCACCCGCATAGGGCGCTTTGTGTTCAACCATCCTTTCTTTATTCCAGGCACTGTGGGCGTCTTCCTGTCGGTGCTGTTCGCATTTGGCCTCGGCAGCGTTATCCTCTGACCTTACGCGGGGGCTCCGGCCCCCGCCATCCGCTCCCCTTCTGATATTTGTAAAATACCCGCAAGACTTTCTGCTCAACGATGGCGCGGGGTATACTCATTACTCCTAATCGCGCCACGGCATGAAGCCGTCCGCATCTTCTGTCGAATCACCCAGCGGCTGAGTGTCTGCGCCGCGACAAAGAGACTTGAATTCCGCATGGATCACCGCATTTTTCGTATTTTTTTCCTGCTCTGCAGCCTGTGCATCGCGCCGCTGCAGGCTCAGGCATCATTATTCGGTCAGCCCGCAGCACCGCAGTTTGTGCCCGTGGATCAGGCGTTCAGCTTTGACTTCCAGCAGCAGGGTCACGACCTCAAGCTGAACTGGCAAATCCGTGACGGGTATTATTTATACCGCAGCAAAATTGAGCTGGAACCGAAGAACGCCGATCTTGCTGCGTTCTTCCTGCCGAAGGGGCGTGAGCATCACGATGAGTTTTTCGGTGACAGCGAAGTATATGAAAAGGCTCTGCACATCACCGTCCCTTTGCGACAGGCCAGCGCCGACGCCACGGTACGCGTGACCTATCAGGGCTGTGCCGCTGCAGGATTTTGTTATCCGCCGGAAACCCGCGAAGTGCCGGTCAGCGAGGTGACGGATGCGCCACCCGCCAGCCCGCCGGTGATCGACGCAGCGCCTGTCGTCACCACGCCCGCGCCGCACAGCACCCCACTGCCGTTCTCGCCGCTGTGGGCGTTGTTGATTGGCATCGGCATTGCTTTTACACCTTGTGTATTACCGATGTATCCGCTGATCTCCGGCATTATTCTTGGCCGACAGCGTCCTCACAGCATGAAGCGAATTTTCATGCTGTCGCTGATTTACGTTCAGGGCATGGCGCTGACCTACACGTTGCTCGGCATGGCAGTGGCCGCTGCCGGTCTGCAATTCCAGGCCGCATTACAAAGTCCGTGGGTGCTGATTGTGCTGTCGGTGATGTTCATCGCGCTGGCACTGTCGATGTTTGGCACCTTCAGCCTGCAACTTCCTTCTTCATTACAGACCCGGCTGGCGTTGTGGAGTAATGAACAAAAAGGCGGCTCGCTGCCCGGCGTCTTTATTATGGGTGCGCTGGCCGGGCTGATTTGTTCACCCTGCACCACCGCGCCGCTGAGCGCCATTTTGTTGTATATCGCCCAGAGCGGTAATCTTCTGGCCGGTGCGGGCACGTTGTATCTGTATGCGCTGGGCATGGGCATCCCGCTGATTATCGTGACCCTGTTTGGCAACAAACTGCTGCCACGCAGCGGCCCCTGGATGAATAACGTCAAAGAAGGCTTTGGTTTTGTGATTCTGGCGCTGCCCGTCTTCCTGCTTGAGCGTGTGGTCGGTGATGTGTGGGGGCTGCGTTTATGGAGCCTGCTCGGCATCGCGTTCTTTGGCTGGGCCTTTGTGCTTTGCCTGAAAAGCCAGCGCGGCGTGTTCCGGGTCCTGCAACTGGTCTTCCTCGCTGCCGCGCTGGTGGTCAGCCGTCCGTTACAGGACTGGGCTTTTGCCCCCGTGGCAAGCAGTACCGCGCCACAACACGCACTGAGTTTTCAGAAGATCCACAACGTGGATGAACTCAATGCGGCTCTTCAGGGTGCTCAGGGCAAACGCGTGATGCTGGATTTGTATGCGGACTGGTGCGTCGCCTGCAAAGAGTTTGAAAAATATACGTTCTCTGCGCCAGACGTGCAGCATGAACTGGCGAATACCTTACTGCTTCAGGCAGATGTCACCAAAAATTCGCCGGAACAAAAGGCGTTACTTAAACGCCTGGAAGTGCTGGGATTGCCTACGATTTTATTCTTCGGCCCTGATGGCAGAGAATTGCCGCAATCCAGAGTTACCGGATTTATGAATGCAGCGGAATTCACCGCGCATTTGCAGAAAGCCCGTCATTAAACGACACTGGTTTTTGAATGACGCGAATTGCGAGGAGGCAAACGTGCTACGCGAACAAGTTCTTGATCAAACCTTAAATATCCTGGAACAACGTGGCCTTGCAACCATGTCACTGGAATACGTCGCCGAAAAGGTCGATGTTCCGCTCAATGAGTTACGCCGTTTCTGGCCAGATGCGGAAGCGTTGCTCTACGACAGCCTGCGCTATCACGGTGAACAAATTGACGTCTGGCGCCGCCAGCTGATGCTGGACGAGTCTCTGAGCGCATCGCAGAAGTTACTGGCCCGTTATAAAGTGCTGGATGAGCAAGTTCGTCAGCAGCGCTATCCGGGATGCCTGTTTATCGCTGCCTGCACGCTATTTCCTGACAGCGATATGCCAATTCATCAGTTAGCACAGCAACAGAAACTGGCCTCGTATGAGTACACGCTATCGCTGCTGCAAGAGATGGGCTCCGATGATGCCGAGATGGTGGCCCAGCAGATGGAGCTGATCCTGGAGGGTTGCCTGAGCAAACTGCTGGTCAAACGTCAGTTGAACGACGTGGAAGTCGCCCGCAGGCTGGCAGAAGACGTTTTAAATATTGCACGTTGTCGCGAACATGGCGCACTTTCCTGATTTTCTGATCGGCAAAACAGGGAATTTGATAGTTTTTGAATGAAAAGCCAGCAAACAAACGCGTTTTATGTGTTTTAGATGACAAAGCCGTTGACGGCACATGCCCAATACGGTTTAATGCGCCCCGTTGCCCGGATAGCTCAGTCGGTAGAGCAAGGGATTGAAAATCCCTGTGTCCTTGGTTCGATTCCGAGTCCGGGCACCATATTTAAAGAAACCCGCCTATGGCGGGTTTTTTGCTTTCTGTGATGCGGACTCTGCATCGAACTTCGTTCGATTATTCGTCTCATACTGAGACTCACCCCTGCGGGGTCAGCGCAAGCGCTGCGCGACTTTTTCCGAGTCCGGCACCCAGTTTAAAGAAACCCGCCTGTGGCGGGTTTCTTGCTTTCTGAGGTTTATGGCATTTTCTCTGCGTAACAACACCATCTCCCCCCGTCATACCCTCTCACTGATCCTGATAAATCACGCACTACTAAAATTCCGTACGTGATTTATAGCTTTTATCACAATAACGTCCTGCCAAAAAAATATGTTTTGTCGTTAAGACTTATCTCAGGTCACGTGTAAACTATTCGGACGCAATTCTATTTCATTAATAGAACGGGTTTATACTGGCTGGCCGTACTCACGGTATATAAAGGCAAATGACAACAGCATAATGGCACTTAATTACCTGATGCAGTGAAAATTCAGGATATTCAAGACAGGGAGAAAGGGATGCATATGATTTATCTGATTGAAAATCAAATAGTCTTTAATCCGGAGGATAACTCACTTTCATTACTGAGCGACGCTGAAAGTAACATCACGGTATCCAATCCTGCGCGGAGAATATTATCCCTGTTAATTGAGCAACAGGGTACCGTTGTACAGCGTGAAACATTCTTTAAAAAAGTATGGGATGACTATGGTTTGACAGCCAGTAATAATAACCTCAATCATTGCATCAGCAAATTACGTAAAGTGATTTCCACACTGGGTTATGTCGATGAATTCATCGTCACTGTGCCTAAGGTCGGTTTTATCATCAAAAAAGAAACGACTATTACGCTGCAGTCGGGGCTGGAGCTGCCACAGGAAAAAGACACTTTACTGCCGGAGGAAGCGTTCAGTGCGCCTGAACCCCCTGTTACCCTGCATGAAACGGCACCTTCAGTACCTGAAACATCAGAAGTTCAGGAGCCAACATTTGCGGCCATGCATAAAGAACATCGTAAAATATACTTAATTATCAGTATGTTTACGTTGATTATTCTGACAACCTGGGGGCTGTATATTTTACACAGCGTGATGATTGATCCTAAAGCGAAGCTGTTGGTAGCTAACATCGGTGCCTGTGAACTCTACTCTACCACGCCAGTTTCCGGGGCCAGAAAGGCGGAGTTCCTCCAACTGGCACAAACCTTTATGATGAAACAAAAAATCCTCTGCTCTCCCGGAAATATTTTCATATTTCAAAGTGAGCAATTCATTACGCCTGTTGATACAGGATCAGTTCGTGACTTTATGGCGCAGTGCAGCACTAATGAATCGCATAACATCAACATTTGCATCAGCTATTATGCAAATGACAGGACAACGCATGATCAGTTTTAAAAAATGGCCATCGCCCGGTCTGCAGAACATTCTGCTTACATTATTACTGGTTGGGTTATTACCTGGCATAGTTATATACGGCAATTCATTGAGGAATGATAAAGTCGCCTTTCCTTTCAACACCTCCTGCCGGGGAAATATGATTGTTGACGCTCTTTATGATGATCAACGGGCACGGATGACGACATCCTTCTACTTTAGTTTTCTCGACAATAATAAAATCTTGATCTCTCTCAGCGGCACGGGGTATTTGTATGATCGCAGCGGTAAGGTGATTGAGCGAAAAACGATCCTTAGGAATATTTATTATCGTTATGTGCATGAAAGTAAATACACTAACACCTACTCACTTACAAGTACCCAAATAAATACCGACAGCGTTGATAATATGGACTGGAAGATGTCCTCGCTTTTATTGATGAACAGTTTTTTTATGGCAGGCCAGACTGACACGCTGGTGCTCAAGAAATACGATGACAACACCATGTTGATCGAGAGCAACCAGTCACCGCTGACCATGTGCGTATTTAAAAACGATCTCTGAGTTATTTGTAGTACAGGTAAAGATGGAAGCCGCAGGCCTGCGCATAACGTGTCAGGGTGTTAAAGCTGGCCTGCGCCGGACGCTTTTCAAGGCGCGTGATCGCCGGAGGCGTCACGCCGAGACGCCTGGCCAGCTCGGTTTTACTTAACCCCGCATCTTCCCGCAGGGTTTGCAGCATCGCGTGAATCTGAGTTTCGGCTATGAGTTCCGGTGCCTGTGCTAAGTAAACCGGTTCTTCCAGCGCTTGCGCGCGCAGCTTGGCGGTTCTAAACATGTCTTTCTCCCTGTACTGAAATAGGTCAGTAATAGTTGATCTTGACGATCACGGACGCGTCAAACTGCCCAAGTGAAAGTGTTTTCCCGGGTATCGCGCTGAGTTTTGCTGTGAAGTTTTTGGTGACTTCATTGACGTTGTTCAGTTCAGCAAAGTTGTCGTAGCGATTGAAGATAATCGCCTGTTCTTTCTCGTTATAAAGCATCAGCTTCGCGCCGTTCGACAGGTCAATGGCGGTGTTATCAAGTAAAGGACTGGCCGTTGAGAATTCGGCCTGGAGTGAGAAATTATCCAGACATCCCTGCTTCACCGCCTTGATAGCAAAGGGCAGAGAAATCCCGGAGGAGCGCGAAAGCGTGGTGCTTTGAATCGCGCCAAAATCAACGATCTGTGATTCCGGGTAAACCTTCAAATCTGAACCGCAGGCCAGAAAACGGATCCCCTGTAATCCCGAGAGGTTGTATTTGAGGTTTTTAGCCCCCGGTGATTTGTTGATACCTCTGCTGCCGTCGAGCTGGAATACCGTGAACTGATCGGCTCCCTGATAATGCCCGCTGGAAGGCGCATTACCGCTGACTTTGATGTACAAGCGGAACGTGACATTAACCGTGACGTTCTGCCCTCTTTTGATGGGCGCGCTGTTGGTGCTCAGGCGCTGCTCGTTTTGCTCCAAATCCTGCCCGTTATAACTCACACCCAGCAGCAACCCTTCACCAATCGACTGGGATTTTGGGTTGAAGTAGAAATGGACGACGTCAATGATCGAGCCGAGCACATTGTCGCAATAGGCCGTCACATTAATGTCGTTCGATTCCCAAATTTTAGTGCCGACAGGTACGTTAGCGGGGATCGCCAGCTGGCCGACCGGAATGGCCGGTTTATCGACTATGCCGGTGCCTTTTTCCACGCAATCGAGCGCCAGCGCACTGCCGGAAAACAGGCACAGCAGGAGAAATAGCGTCACCCGCACCCGGACTAATTTATAAATTTCAGGCATAACTCTCCCTACCTTTCAGATAAACCGGCTCATTCACACAGAGTTCGCACTGGGGTTATTTTTTGGCATCCTTGCTGATGCGCTGACATTGCATGGCGGTACACGTGTACTGATTTATCTGCAGGCCGCCGTAGTCGTCCATATAACCGATGCTGTAAGCGGCACTGACATACTGACTGCCGGTGAGTGATTCTGTGGCAAACGGCGCCAGCATGACGCTGTCAAAACCCGGCACGTTGCCTTTGTTGTCTTTGCCCAAATACCCGACGGTGATATAGAACGGCGTGGGGTTCGTCAGTTTCAGCCCGTCATTGAGACGGCTTATCTGAAGCTGCTCCTGCCAGTTGCCCTTTATCAGCTTGCGTAATTCAGCAGGACGGAAGAACAATTTCACCCGGCTTTGAATCGCCACCTGCATGACGTTGGCCATCTCGCTCTTTGGCGGCACTTCACGCACGTTAAAATAAAACAGCGACTCACGGTCTTTAGGGAGTGCGGCCGCCTCGGGTAACTGCAAGATACGGATCTGACTCTTCTGACCGGCATCAATGCGTTGCATCGGCGGCAGCGCCACCAGGGGAGACGTGATTTTTTCGCCCTGTGCATTCTCCAGCCAGACCTGCGCCAGATAAGGTAAATCCTTGCTCTGGTTTTCAAGCATTACGCTGACAGACTTATCACTGGCGTTATAAATGATGCGTGTCCGGTCGAGATTCACGGCGGCCAGCACCGGCTGGAGCACTGCGGTTAACATGAGTAGTGCGCCACTGAATCGTAATATCAGGTTCTTCATCCGGTCATTCCTTTGCTGATTAGCTCTGTTTCATGGTTGTTGGCGCGCTCAGGTGCACGGTAATAACACCTGGCCGCTTTGCGTTGCGGTGTCTGATGGCACCTGAATGCGGCACTGGTTTTCATCTCCCCAGCGTACGGTCAGCGATTTCTCCCCGGAAACCCCGGCCAAGTAGGCCAGCCCGCCATCGCCAATCAGCCCCGCTTCAAACCCGGAACTGTTGTCGGTGACAGAAGCTCCCAGAGGCGGATGACTGCCGTCGGCCAGACGGATCACCGCCATCAGACGTTCACCTTTGATCGCACGAATTTTGCGAAAACCAATCGCTCCTTCGGTCAGTGTCTTACTGACCACCGAGCTGTACACCTCTACGTCATCCGGTAAATGGTTTACATCGACGCGGATATCGGAGGTCTGATAGCTGGATACGCCGTTCACCACGGCTATGCCGTAATCATTGGTGACCGACGCACCGTCGCTGATTGGAATACCTTTTACGCCGGTGGACACCATCATTCGCGGTTCACTGCCCGCGCTGCTTTGATGCAACGCCGCGCCAGCCGCCGTCGCCGTCATCGAGCCATACCAGTTGGCGTTCACCGACCGGTAATCGTTATTTTTGACGCTACCGTTCACACCAAACTGGCCATAAGGCGACATGTGCTGATAGTTGGCCCGGAAGACGCCATCGCCTTTTTGCAGATCAGGGCTGCTGCCCCCTGCACCGACGCGCCAGGTGTTATTCGGATCCTGACTGTTGTAATACGATGCGGTTTGCGAGAAACCGCCCTGCGAATCTTGTTGCGCGTCGTAGCTGACCTGTTGCCCGGAAGAGAGCGGCAGGCTGAATGACAGGAACATCTGGTTTTCATCGGTATCCCGGTATTTCAGCTTACTGGCCGAGAAGGTGGCTGAAATACCGGTGAAACGTCCGATATCAAAAATTTTGCTCACTGACACGCTGTAGTTGTTGCTTGGATTTTCGTTCCAGTAGACCTTGTGCGTGGCCGACAGATACAGGGTGATCGCCGGCCACGGCAGATACTGGTTGGCAGTCACGGTATAGGTTTGTTTATCGTCACGGGAATAGCCGTCACCATTCACTTTGTCGAGATACTGACTGAACGACATGAAGGTTTTTTCAGTGAAACGATAGCCAGCAAAGGTGATCTGGCTGCCCGTGGAATCAAAACGCTTCGAATAGTTGGCGCGATAACTGAAACCCGTCTGCCTGCCCGCCACCGGAACCGTTGCCGATGAACGCGTCACGTCGAAAGAGACTGCGCCCAGTTTTTGCAGATTTTGCCCGACGCCCAGTGCCTGCGCCTGATAATTACCGGTGGTCGAAATCAGCCCGCCGTACAACGAGAAATCATTCAACGCGCCCCACGACATTTCGCCGCTGTAAAAGCCTGGCTGTAAAACGCGGTTATTGTTGCCGGTTGTCGGTTTGCCCATCGCGGTCTTGAAGCGCACCTGGCCCTTACGGGTCAGGAACGGAATGGTCGCGGTCGTCACCTGATAGGTTGTGACGCTGCCATTTTCCTCTTCAATCTTCACGTCCAGCGCGCCCTGCACCGCTTCTGTCAGATCCTGAACCACGAACGGCCCCGGAGAAACGTTCGTCTGATAAATCACACGGCCATTCTGACTGATACTCACTTTGGCGTTGGTTTTTGCAATACCCGTGACCTGCGGTGCATAACCGCGCAGGGATGGCGGCAGCATTCGCTGATCGCTGTTCACAGAAGCCCCGATAAAACGAAATGAATCAAAGATATCGGAATTGAAATAAGTCTGGCCGGCGGTGAGACGCGCACCGATGGAAGGCAGCGCGCGAAACAGGTAGGTCTGCGCCCAGGTGAATTTATCGTTAGCCGGGCTGCCAGAGGTGCGTGAGGCTGAATATTGATAATCCGCGCGTGCCCGCCACGGCCCCAGATTGAATCCGGTGGTCCCGTAACTGCTGACGCTGGTCGAGCTGTCTCCTTGCTGCGGCATATATTTACTGCCCAGCAGGTTGTAATCGAGTAACGCGCCATTCACGCCCTCATCCCATTGCGAGGGTGGCACCCAGTTTTCATCATGAAAGGTTAACCAGGCCTGCGGAATGCTGATATTCAGCGTTTGTTTTTCCTGATCGTAACGCGCAGTCACTTCCTTCTGCTGATCCAGAGAAGTGCACTGGCCCTGATGCCAAAGCGTAAGTTTTTCCCGCGCAGCCGGGGTCAGATCGAATTTATCGACCAGTGATGGCGGTATGCACAAACGGCTGTTCTGGTTGTTAACAGAACTATCGTCTGTCGGAATATATTTTATGAGGCTTTGATCGCCCAGGGTACGGCCATTCAATACCACATCTAACAGGTATTCTCCGGGGGCGATGTAATTTGCAGTCTGAAAGCGTGAGAGATCGACATTATTACGATCAGCAGAATCAATAAAGTTAACGTTAAACTCTACCGCGAAGCTTTTGATTGAAATAAGGCATCCTGAGAAGAGGAAAATACACCCTGAAGTGATCCTCTTTACTGCTGACGCTCTGTCCAAGGCAAACAACATAATTACGCCACTTTTTTATTTTTATAGATCCAGCACGGAACCCCGATGCACCTGAAAATAAAGGGGAGAAAACTCCCCTTAATAAAAAAGACGATTACTTATAATTCAGCGCGTAAGTAGCCTGAGAAACGATCGTACCGGTTGAAACCGGCTGAGTATTCGCTTCCACACGCGCAGCAAAGACCAGCTCATTGTTACCGGTGACCAGATTGATGTCTTTAGAGGTATCACCCACTTTCAGCAAGTCACCGTTGGCATCAATTAAACGGATGCCCGCGCCTTTCGCGCTGCCGGTGTTTGCCAGCAATTCAGTGGCACTGCTGTCTGGTGTGCCGGCAAAGGAAACCGCCACTTTAGACATAGCCGGATACTCAACTGAGCCCGCGGTTTGCGCGGTCAGGTTACAATCTTGCAGATGGATGGTGTAGTTAACGTTCTGAGAATATTTATTGCCGCTTTCCAATACTTTATTCGCGACCTGGCCCATATTGACATTAATGTCTTCATCGCCTGCAGCAATTGAGCATGGCGCATTAATCACGGTTCCGGTGAAATGAATACGGCCTGAGCCCTGGTCGGCACCCACAGGAGGCGTTCCGGTCGCATCTTCTGCAAAAGCTGAAGAAGAAATAAAGGCAGATAAAGCAATAATCAGTGTCTTGTTCTTGGCGTTAAACATAATTTGTCCTTGAGATTTTAACGGTAGTTATTAAGCCATAAGCTATTAAGCGATATTTTTCGCTGTACCGAAGAGAGCACCCCTCTCTTGCCAGATCAATATACTGATATTTGCTTTTTAACGTTATAATAATTTGCATAATGCAAATATTAAGAACTTTAGTCTTACATTAATATTTAAATCTCATCTTTATGAAGGAAAATTAACTTATAGGTAAAAATTATTAACATTAAATGTTACGCCATGAAGGCAAATCACTTCGGTTAATGTGCCAGGTTAAGCTTTATTTAACCAAATATTTACTTTTAATCTAAATTATTTTCACTTTCGAACCGGCATTGATACATTTTTGGGGTCAGATGTCGGAAAAACCTTCATGCAGGTCAAAAAACTCGCTTGTCAGGAATATTCCCTATTTCGGCAGAGATCATATTCGGCTTCTTTCTTATTTCATTATTAATGCGACTTTATGAGTAAGGATATTTTTTAGCGGTTTTTACCGCCACCGGCCATTAAAGGATCACCCTTTAATGTTTACTTATGTGGCATGTACCGCAGCGGCCTTGCCAATGTCTTGCCGGTTTAGCGCGACTTGCGTGATCTGACACCCAAAAAGCAAACAAAGGCCTGACGCAAACTACACTTAACCTTTGATTGACATATCATTAACAAATCAAAGGAGAAAAACCATGAGCCATGTTTACAAGCATCCTATTCCTGCCTCTGTTGCAGAACGTACCCTGATCACACCTGAGAAATATCAGCAGTTTTATCAACAGTCTGTAGAAGATCCGCAGGCATTCTGGGGAGAACAGGCGAAAGTTCTCGACTGGATTAAACCTTTCACAAAAGTGAAGAACACCTCTTTCGCGCCGGGAAATATCGATATTCGCTGGTTTGAGGACGGTACTCTGAATCTCGCCGCCAACTGTCTGGATCGTCATCTGGCAGAGAAAGGCGATCAGACCGCATTAATCTGGGAAGGCGATGACCCCAACGCTGAAAATAAGCACGTCACCTACAAACAACTGCATCATGACGTCTGTCAGTTCGCGAATGTGCTGAAAAATCTGGGCGTTAAGAAAGGCGACGTCGTGGCTATCTATATGCCTATGGTGCCAGAAGCGGCGGTGGCAATGCTGGCTTGTGCCCGTATTGGTGCCGTGCATTCTGTGATTTTTGCGGGCTTCTCACCGGAAGCCGTGGCGGGACGCATTGTAGATTCAAGCGCTAAAGTCGTGATCACTGCGGATGAAGGCCTGCGTGCAGGCAGAACCATTCCACTGAAACAAAACGTAGATGACGCTCTGAAAAATCCTTCCGTCACGACGGTGACTCACTCCGTTATTTTCAAACGCACCGGCAAACAGGGTGAATGGAAGGAAGGACGCGATATCTGGTGGCATGACGCGATCTCAGGCGTCCCGGCAGACTGCCCGGCCGAAGAAATGAATGCCGAAGACCCGCTCTTCATCCTCTATACCTCAGGTTCCACCGGCAAACCGAAAGGCGTGCTGCATACCACCGGCGGTTACCTTGTTTATGCCGCGCTGACCTTCAGGTACACCTTTGACTACCATGACGGCGACATTTACTGGTGTACCGCTGATGTCGGCTGGGTGACCGGCCACAGCTATTTACTCTATGGCCCGCTGGCCTGTGGGGCGATAAGCCTGATGTTCGAAGGAGTGCCAAATTATCCGACACCGGCGCGCATGGCGCAGGTTATTGATAAGCATAAAGTGAATATTCTTTATACCGCACCCACGGCAATTCGTGCACTGATGGCAGAAGGCGATAAAGCGATTGAAGGCACCAGCCGCGAATCGCTGAGGATCATGGGCTCCGTCGGGGAACCGATCAATCCGGAGGCCTGGGAGTGGTATTACAAAACTATCGGGAACAGTAAGTGCCCGATTGTCGATACCTGGTGGCAAACCGAAACCGGCGGATTCATGATCACGCCGTTGCCTGGCGCGACTGAACTGAAAGCCGGTTCCGCCACGCGTCCTTTCTTCGGCGTACAACCTGCGCTGGTGGATAACGAGGGCGTGCCTCAGGAAGGCGCTTGCGAAGGCAATCTGGTGATCACCGATTCATGGCCTGGTCAGGCACGCACTCTGTTTGGTGACCATGAACGCTTCGAGCAAACCTACTTTTCCACCTTCAAAAACATGTATTTCAGCGGAGATGGTGCCCGCCGTGATGAAGACGGTTACTACTGGATAACTGGCCGTGTTGATGATGTTCTGAACATTTCTGGCCACCGTTTGGGCACGGCAGAGATTGAATCTGCGCTTGTTTCTCATCCTAAAATTGCAGAAGCCGCAGTTGTGGGCATTCCGCACAGCATTAAAGGTCAGGCAATTTATGCTTACATCACGCTGAATCATGGCGAAGAACCTTCCCCTGAGCTGTATACGGAAGTCAGAAACTGGGTGCGAAAGGAGATTGGTTCGATTGCCACCCCGGACATTCTTCACTGGACGGATTCTTTACCAAAAACCCGTTCCGGCAAAATTATGCGACGTATTTTGCGCAAAATTGCAGCCGGTGACACAAGCAATCTGGGAGATACCTCAACGCTGGCGGATCCGGGCGTTGTCGAGAAACTGTTGGAAGAAAAACAATCAATGAAAGTGCCGTCGTAATTTTCACCGCCCTGGCGCGGTGAACTCTATCAATGCCTCAAAGGAGTCACTGAGATGAATGATCTCATTTATCAGAGAGTTGTAAGTAATCCGCGTTTCAGGGAACTGGTGCAAAAGCGCAGCCGTTTTGCCTGGCTGCTATCAGGTATTACCCTGGTCATGTACGTCGCCTTTATTTTATTGATCGCATTCGACCCGCAATGGCTGGGAACGCCCTTGTATGAAGGAGCCACCATTACGCGGGGCATTCCTGTCGGCGTCGGATTGATTGTGATTTCTTTCATACTCACCGGTATTTATGTTATTCGCGCAAATGGTGAATTTGACCGGCTGACAGCAGACATCGTCCGCGAGGTGCAGCCATGAGTGCTCGCCGTGGTTCCCTGCTTCTGTTGTTATCCCTGACCTTTCCTTTTAGCGTATTCGCTGCAGAAGGTATTTCCGGCGAAGTGAAGGCTCAGCCTCTCAATATTGAAGCGATTGTGATGTTCCTGCTCTTCGTTGGCGCCACGCTGTACATCACCTATTGGGCCTCCAAACGAACCCGTTCTCGTCAGGACTATTACACTGCAGGCGGTAAGATCACCGGGTTGCAGAACGGTATGGCAATTGCCGGGGACTTTATGTCTGCGGCTTCTTTCCTCGGGATCTCCGCGCTGGTGTATACCTCGGGTTACGACGGATTAATTTACTCCATCGGTTTCCTGATTGGCTGGCCGATCATTTTGTTCCTGATCGCCGAACGTCTGCGTAATTTGGGCAAATATACCTTCGCAGATGTGGCATCTTACCGCCTCAAACAGAAGCCTATCCGCGTACTTTCAGCCTGCGGTTCACTGGTTGTCGTCGCTTTGTATTTGATTGCTCAGATGGTGGGTGCCGGTAAGTTAATTCAACTCCTGTTCGGCCTGAACTATCACGTGGCTGTCGTGCTGGTTGGGATCCTGATGGTGCTCTACGTCCTCTTCGGCGGCATGCTGGCAACCACATGGGTTCAGATCATCAAAGCGATCCTGCTGTTAGCCGGTGCCACATTTATGGCCGTCATGGTCATGAAGTCCGTCAACTTTAACTTCAACACGCTCTTCACCCAGGCGGTCGCAGCCCATCCGAAAGGTATCGCGATCATGAGCCCAGGAGGGCTAGTCTCTGATCCCATATCGGCATTGTCGCTGGGTCTTGCGCTGATGTTCGGGACCGCAGGTCTGCCACATATTTTAATGCGTTTCTTCACCGTTAACGACGCCAAAGAAGCCCGTAAAAGTGTATTCTATGCCACTGGTTTTATTGGGTATTTCTATATTTTGACCTTCATTATTGGCTTTGGTGCAATAGTGCTGGTGGGCTCTAATCCGGCATTCAAAGATGCAAGCGGCATCTTGCTTGGCGGGAACAACATGGCCGCTGTGCATCTGGCAGATGCCGTCGGTGGTAGCTTCTTCCTCGGTTTTATCTCTGCTGTTGCATTCGCAACGATCCTGGCAGTAGTCGCCGGCTTAACGCTGGCAGGTGCTTCAGCGGTATCTCATGACCTCTATGCGAGCGTAATCAAAGACGGTAAAGCAACGGAGAAAGATGAATTACGTGTGTCAAAAGTAACCGTGATTGTTCTGGGTATTGTCGCTATCGGATTGGGTATTTTGTTTGAAAAACAAAACATTGCCTTCATGGTGGGATTAGCATTCTCGATTGCAGCAAGTTGCAACTTCCCGATCATCATACTCTCGATGTATTGGGCGAAACTGACAACGCGTGGAGCAATGGTTGGGGGATGGCTCGGATTACTGACGGCTGTGATCCTGATGATTCTGGGACCTACGATTTGGGTACAGATTTTGGGACATGCAAAACCAATTTATCCTTATGAGTATCCGGCATTATTCTCCATGATCGTTGCATTTGTCGGCACCTGGTTCTTCTCGATTACGGATAATTCACTGGAAGGACAGAAAGAAAGGGAGCGTTTTTATCCTCAGTTTGTTCGTTCACAGACCGGGATCGGCATATCGCAAAGCTCTAATCACTGAGTTATGCTTAATAAGCGGTAAAAATACACTAGGCCACCGATATGGTGGCCTTTTATTTACAGATATATCTTCAACTTCCCCACACTAAAAACTGCAAGTCATGGCAGAGCTTTCTCATCGTGGAATAAATTACCTGATCACATAAAAGACAAAAGCCCCGTACTTGCGTACGGGGCTTTTGTCTTTTATTGATGCCTGGCAGTTCCCTACTCTCGCATGGGGAGACCCCACACTACCATCGGCGCTACGGCGTTTCACTTCTGAGTTCGGCATGGGGTCAGGTGGGACCACCGCGCTACTGCCGCCAGGCAAATTCTGTTAATTTACCGAACTCTACGCTTATTACTGGTGCTGATACCCAGAGTCGAACTGGGGACCTCACCCTTACCAAGGGTGCGCTCTACCAACTGAGCCATATCAGCACGCTTATTCTTATAACAATTTGCTTTAAAGCAAATCTTACTAATTTGATGCCTGGCAGTTCCCTACTCTCGCATGGGGAGACCCCACACTACCATCGGCGCTACGGCGTTTCACTTCTGAGTTCGGCATGGGGTCAGGTGGGACCACCGCGCTACTGCCGCCAGGCAAATTCTGTTTCATCCATAACGCGCACCCTAAGTCAGGCTTGCACTACGAACCAATCTCGGAACTTCAGCTGAAAATCTACTTCAGAGTCACTCTAAAAACACCTTTGGTGTTGTAAGGTTAAGCCTCTCGGGTCATTAGTACTGGTTAGCTCAATGCATCGCTGCACTTACACACCCAGCCTATCAACGTCTTAGTCTTAAACGTCCCTTCAGGTGGCTTAAAGCCACAGGGAAGACTCATCTCGAGGCAAGTTTCGCGCTTAGATGCTTTCAGCGCTTATCTTTTCCGCATTTAGCTACCGGGCAATGCCATTGGCATGACAACCCGAACACCAGTGATGCGTCCACTCCGGTCCTCTCGTACTAGGAGCAGCCCCTCTCAATCTTCCAACGCCCACGGCAGATAGGGACCGAACTGTCTCACGACGTTCTAAACCCAGCTCGCGTACCACTTTAAACGGCGAACAGCCGTACCCTTGGGACCTACTTCAGCCCCAGGATGTGATGAGCCGACATCGAGGTGCCAAACACCGCCGTCGATATGAACTCTTGGGCGGTATCAGCCTGTTATCCCCGGAGTACCTTTTATCCGTTGAGCGATGGCCCTTCCATTCAGAACCACCGGATCACTATGACCTACTTTCGTACCTGCTCGAGCCGTCACTCTCGCAGTCAAGCTAGCTTATGCCATTGCACTAACCTCACGATGTCCGACCGTGATTAGCTAACCTTCGTGCTCCTCCGTTACTCTTTAGGAGGAGACCGCCCCA
Organism: Rahnella sp. PAMC25559; assembly: GCF_050632365.1. Lineage (GTDB taxonomy): Bacteria > Pseudomonadota > Gammaproteobacteria > Enterobacterales > Enterobacteriaceae > Rahnella > Rahnella rivi. Next base: position 395,632 of record NZ_CP192543.1, read on the forward strand.
GTCAAACTACCCACCAGACACTGTCCTCACCCCGGATCACGGGGCCGAGTTAGAACATCAAACATTAAAGGGTGGTATTTCAAGGTTGGCTCCACGCAGACTGGCGTCCACGCTTCAAAGCCTCCCACCTATCCTACACATCAAGGCTCAATGTTCAGTGTCAAGCTATAGTAAAGGTTCACGGGGTCTTTCCGTCTTGCCGCGGGTACACTGCATCTTCACAGCGAGTTCAATTTCACTGAGTCTCGGGTGGAGACAGCCTGGCCATCATTACGCCATTCGTGCAGGTCGGAACTTACCCGACAAGGAATTTCGCTACCTTAGGACCGTTATAGTTACGGCCGCCGTTTACCGGGGCTTCGATCAAGAGCTTCGCATTGCTGCTAACCCCATCAATTAACCTTCCGGCACCGGGCAGGCGTCACACCGTATACGTCCACTTTCGTGTTTGCACAGTGCTGTGTTTTTATTAAACAGTTGCAGCCAGCTGGTATCTGCGACTGGCTTCAGCTCCGGGAGCAAGTCCCTTCACCTACGCGCCAGCGTGCCTTCTCCCGAAGTTACGGCACCATTTTGCCTAGTTCCTTCACCCGAGTTCTCTCAAGCGCCTGAGTATTCTCTACCTGACCACCTGTGTCGGTTTGGGGTACGATTTCGTGTTACCTGGAGCTTAGAGGCTTTTCCTGGAAGCATGGCATCAACTACTTCACCACCGTAGTGGCTCGTTATCACGCCTCAGGGTTAATATGTAACCGGATTTACCAAGTCACACCCCCTACACGCTTGAACCGGGACAACCGTCGCCCGGCTAGCCTAGCCTTCTCCGTCCCCCCTTCGCAGTAACACCAAGTGCTGGAATATTAACCAGCTTCCCATCGACTACGCTTTTCAGCCTCGCCTTAGGGGTCGACTCACCCTGCCCCGATTAACGTTGGACAGGAACCCTTGGTCTTCCGGCGTGCGGGTTTTTCACCCGCATTATCGTTACTTATGTCAGCATTCGCACTTCTGATACCTCCAGCAACCCTCACAGGTCACCTTCGACGGCTTACAGAACGCTCCCCTACCCAACAACGCCTAAGCGTCGCTGCCGCAGCTTCGGTGCATGGTTTAGCCCCGTTACATCTTCCGCGCAGGCCGACTCGACCAGTGAGCTATTACGCTTTCTTTAAATGATGGCTGCTTCTAAGCCAACATCCTGGCTGTCTATGCCTTCCCACATCGTTTCCCACTTAACCATGACTTTGGGACCTTAGCTGGCGGTCTGGGTTGTTTCCCTCTTCACGACGGACGTTAGCACCCGCCGTGTGTCTCCCGTGATAACATTCTTCGGTATTCGTAGTTTGCATCGAGTTGGTAAGCCGGGATGGCCCCCTAGTCGAAACAGTGCTCTACCCCCGAAGATGAGTTCACGAGGCGCTACCTAAATAGCTTTCGGGGAGAACCAGCTATCTCCCGGTTTGATTGGCCTTTCACCCCCAGCCACAAGTCATCCGCTAATTTTTCAACATTAGTCGGTTCGGTCCTCCAGTTAGTGTTACCCAACCTTCAACCTGCCCATGGCTAGATCACCGGGTTTCGGGTCTATACCTTGCAACTTGACGCCCAGTTAAGACTCGGTTTCCCTACGGCTCCCCTATACGGTTAACCTTGCTACAAAATATAAGTCGCTGACCCATTATACAAAAGGTACGCAGTCACCCAACAAAGTAGGCTCCCACTGCTTGTACGTACACGGTTTCAGGTTCTATTTCACTCCCCTCGCCGGGGTTCTTTTCGCCTTTCCCTCACGGTACTGGTTCACTATCGGTCAGTCAGGAGTATTTAGCCTTGGAGGATGGTCCCCCCATATTCAGACAGGATGTCACGTGTCCCGCCCTACTCATCGAACTCACAATGTATGCATTTTTGTGTACGGGACTATCACCCTATACTGTGCGACTTTCCAGACGCTTCCACTAACACATACGCTGATGTTGGTTCTGGGCTCTTCCCCGTTCGCTCGCCGCTACTGGGGGAATCTCGGTTGATTTCTTTTCCTCGGGGTACTTAGATGTTTCAGTTCCCCCGGTTCGCCTTGCATGGCTATGTATTCACCATGCAATAGTGTGTCGAAACACACTGGGTTTCCCCATTCGGGTATCGTCGGTTATAACGGTTCATATCACCTTACCGACGCTTTTCGCAGATTAGCACGCCCTTCATCGCCTCTGACTGCCTAGGCATCCACCGTGTACGCTTAGTCGCTTAACCTCACAACCCGAAGGTGTCTTAAAAGACAACGTCGCGCTGCGATTATTTGAGAGACTCTGTTACAGACTAATCCACCACTCAGTACTTCTACGGAGAGTGATGTTCAGCTGTAAACTTTCAATTTTCAGCTTGTTCCAGATTGTTAAAGAGCAAAATACTTCGCAGCATACTGTTACCAATATACTCTGAAGTATTATTTAGGGGCTGTACGGTAATGGTGGAGCTAAGCGGGATCGAACCGCTGACCTCCTGCGTGCAAGGCAGGCGCTCTCCCAGCTGAGCTATAGCCCCATACAGTCACTTACAGATACCTTAATTACTCATCGTTCAGATGAGTCAGCCAATTTGTTCTCAGGCAAGGCGGAGTTCATACGACGTTTGCTTGTGCAAACGAGCGTGACGACAACGCAGCATGAGGACGAATTGGTAGGCCTGAGTGGACTTGAACCACCGACCTCACCCTTATCAGGGGTGCGCTCTAACCACCTGAGCTACAAGCCTATTAAGGTATTTCTGCTCGTTACTTTCTATCAGACAATCTGTGTGGACACTGCACAATGCGTATCTTTAGGTAAGGAGGTGATCCAACCGCAGGTTCCCCTACGGTTACCTTGTTACGACTTCACCCCAGTCATGAATCACAAAGTGGTAAGCGCCCTCCCGAAGGTTAAGCTACCTACTTCTTTTGCAACCCACTCCCATGGTGTGACGGGCGGTGTGTACAAGGCCCGGGAACGTATTCACCGTAGCATTCTGATCTACGATTACTAGCGATTCCGACTTCATGGAGTCGAGTTGCAGACTCCAATCCGGACTACGACATACTTTATGAGGTCCGCTTGCTCTCGCGAGTTTGCTTCTCTTTGTATATGCCATTGTAGCACGTGTGTAGCCCTACTCGTAAGGGCCATGATGACTTGACGTCATCCCCACCTTCCTCCGGTTTATCACCGGCAGTCTCCTTTGAGTTCCCGACATTACTCGCTGGCAACAAAGGATAAGGGTTGCGCTCGTTGCGGGACTTAACCCAACATTTCACAACACGAGCTGACGACAGCCATGCAGCACCTGTCTCAGAGTTCCCGAAGGCACTAAGCTATCTCTAGCGAATTCTCTGGATGTCAAGAGTAGGTAAGGTTCTTCGCGTTGCATCGAATTAAACCACATGCTCCACCGCTTGTGCGGGCCCCCGTCAATTCATTTGAGTTTTAACCTTGCGGCCGTACTCCCCAGGCGGTCGACTTAACGCGTTAGCTCCGGAAGCCACGCCTCAAGGGCACAACCTCCAAGTCGACATCGTTTACAGCGTGGACTACCAGGGTATCTAATCCTGTTTGCTCCCCACGCTTTCGCACCTGAGCGTCAGTCTTTGTCCAGGGGGCCGCCTTCGCCACCGGTATTCCTCCAGATCTCTACGCATTTCACCGCTACACCTGGAATTCTACCCCCCTCTACAAGACTCTAGCTTGCCAGTTTCAAATGCAGTTCCCAAGTTAAGCTCGGGGATTTCACATCTGACTTAACAAACCGCCTGCGTGCGCTTTACGCCCAGTAATTCCGATTAACGCTTGCACCCTCCGTATTACCGCGGCTGCTGGCACGGAGTTAGCCGGTGCTTCTTCTGCGAGTAACGTCAATGCTCAGTGCTATTAACACTGAACCCTTCCTCCTCGCTGAAAGTGCTTTACAACCCTAAGGCCTTCTTCACACACGCGGCATGGCTGCATCAGGCTTGCGCCCATTGTGCAATATTCCCCACTGCTGCCTCCCGTAGGAGTCTGGACCGTGTCTCAGTTCCAGTGTGGCTGGTCATCCTCTCAGACCAGCTAGGGATCGTCGCCTAGGTGAGCCATTACCCCACCTACTAGCTAATCCCATCTGGGCACATCCGATGGCGTGAGGCCCGAAGGTCCCCCACTTTGCTCTTGCGAGGTCATGCGGTATTAGCTACCGTTTCCAGTAGTTATCCCCCTCCATCAGGCAGTTTCCCAGACATTACTCACCCGTCCGCCGCTCGTCACCCAGAGAGCAAGCTCTCCTGTGCTACCGCTCGACTTGCATGTGTTAGGCCTGCCGCCAGCGTTCAATCTGAGCCATGATCAAACTCTTCAATTAAAAGTTCGATTTGCTTAAACAAGTTAAGCGGTGCTCAAAAATTAACTTTCGTAATAATTCACTAAAATGAATTACTGCTTGGTCACTCTTTAAGACTTGATATTTTTTGCCACCGAGGTGGCTGATATCGTCTTGTGAGTGCCCACACAGATTGTCTGATAAATTGTTAAAGAGCAGTGAGTTACGCGCTTTCGCTTGCTAACTCGAGGTGGCGTATATTACGCTTTCCTCATTCAGTGTCAACCGTTTATTTCATCCGGTCATCACTGTTTTTAATCTTTCCGACCCGGTTACTTCGTGATGTTGTTCACGTTGTTCCCTGTCGATGGAGCGGCATTATAGGGATCCGTATTTTTTGCACAAGCATTTATTTCGATAAAAAGGATCGACTGCGTGTTTTTCAACCCCATCGGGGAGATCTCACTCGATCCGCGGGTTTTACAACCGATCCAGGCACCTCATAATTGGTATTTCTTCATACCCGAACTATATTGCCAAGATTAAAACCCAATTATGAGGTAATTAAACATGTCTCAGGCATTACGTGCATATCAGGGATCATTGCCCACCTTGGGGGAAAACGTCATGGTTGACCCCTCAAGCGTCATCATTGGTGATGTTGCTCTCGCGGACGATGTCAGTATCTGGCCATTGGTTGTGATACGTGGTGACGTTAATCACGTTGTCATCGGTTGCAGAACCAATGTCCAAGATGGGAGCGTATTGCATGTCACCCACCAGTCTCGTCACAATCCGGAAGGTCATCCGCTGATCATTGGTGAGGATGTGACTGTCGGTCATAAAGCTATGTTGCATGGTTGTACCATCGGCAATCGGGTACTGGTAGGAATGGGATCAATACTGCTGGATGGGGCGATCATTGAAGATGACGTGATGATCGGTGCAGGAAGTCTGGTCCCCCCAGGGAAGCGACTTGAAAGTGGATATCTTTATCTGGGAAGTCCGGTGAAGCAGATCCGGGAGCTTACGTCTGAAGAACTTGCAGGACTGACTTACTCTTCCAGTAACTATGTTACCTGGAAAGATCTGTATCTTACCGACCAGAAATGATTAAACGGTTCTCATGCCTGAAGCATCTTTCTTCAGGCATGCTTCAAAATTAACTCAGCAAATCCTGCTTCAATTGCGCCAGCACGGGTTCAATCTCAGGCATAACACCATGCCAAAGATGAAATGCATGTGCTGCCTGCCCGACCAGCATGCCCAAACCATCTGCATAATGCGTCACTCCCTTCTTTTGCGCCCATTCGATAAAAGGTGTGAGTCCGGCCTGATAGTACATATCGTATAAGCGAGTCTGCGGGGTGATCACTTCTTGGGGAATCGCTGGGATCTCACCTTTAATACCAGAGGCAGTAGCATTGATGATCAAATCAAATGATTCTTTCATCAGCTCTTCCAATGGCATTGCCTGAATATCGCCTCTGCTTTCAAAAATATGGCTTAAATGCTGTGCCCTCTCGAACGTCCGGTTAGTCACGACAAGAGAACAACCATAAGACAGCAGCGGAAGAATGACGCCCCGCGCCGCGCCGCCGGCGCCGATCAGCAGAACCCGGTCGCCTTTACGGATGAGGTTGAGCCGTTCAAGATCGCTCAGCATACCGATGCCATCGGTGTTATCCCCCAGCAGACGCCCGTCCTCAAGTTTCTTCAGAGTGTTCACCGCGCCAGACAATGCCGCACGATCGGTCAGTTCATCACACTCAGCAAATGCGCGCTCTTTAAAAGGGACTGTGATATTCGCCCCCTGGGCTTCACCGTGAAAAAAGGATCGTAGTGTTTCCTCAAACTCTTCGTGCGGGGCCAACACCGTTCCATAAGTATGATCAATACCCGTCTGGACGGCGAAAAGTGCATGAATTCTTGGTGACTTACTGTGACTAATCGGATTCCCAAACACTGCAAAAGATGGCATGAACTCGATCCTTAGCCCTGGCGAATGAGATCCCCGGTGAGGGCATCCCGGATTTCTGATGGATTTTCTCTTCCGCCGACATTACCCGCCAGAACCGGAAACTCATTCCCAAATTGCTGACTGACTTCTGCTGCGAAACGACAAGGTGGCTCACCATTGAGGTTGGCGCTGGTGGATACCAGAGGCTTTCCAAATTTCTGGCAGAGTTCTTTAACCTGAGGGTGATCCGTAACACGAACCGCGAGCGAGGAAAAACGCCCGGTCAGCCAGTCAGGAGTGGAGACTTTAGCAGGCATTACCCAGGTGACGGGGCCGGGCCATGAGGACCATATTGTCTGACGTTGTTGCTCAGTTAAAAAAGAGTCATCTATATAAGGGAGGAGTTGCTGATAATTATCAGCAATTAAAATCAGCCCTTTATCTTTAGGACGTTTTTTTAGCGCCAGCAGTGCTTCGACTGCAAGTTCACTGTCAGGGTCGCATCCCAAACCAAAGACGGCCTCTGTGGGGTACGCGATCACTTGTTGTTGACGCAGTGCTTCAAGCACTACGCTAAATGAGTTTTCAGCTTCTTTATTCATCTGTTAGGTTATCTTTCGTTTGTACGGCTTTTCCGCATAATTTACTGGCACAAAATAATTTAATACCGTGCGCTGTTTTCTTTTCCATTAACAAGGAGTAGTGGCAATACGCACACTCGCCCGCGACAGGCTTATTATTAATAGCAAACTGACAATCAGGATAGCGATCACAGGCATGAAAGACTTTGCCGAACCGTGATTTGCGCTGTAACAGATGCCCGCTGCCGCACTGTGGACAACTCAGACTGGTTTCTTCAGGTTTGTCGATCACTTCAATATGATCACATTCGGGATATTGGCTGCATCCAATAAACATTCCATAACGGCCCTGACGCAATACCAGTGTCGATTCACATTTTGGGCAGTGCTGCCCATCCAGTACTTTGACGATATGGCCGTCAGCCTGCGCTTTGAGCGGTCGAATATACTGACATTGTGGATAAGAAGAACAGCTGAGAAAGGGGCCGTGGCGACCACTACGGATCACCAAACCGGCCCCGCATTCCGGACAGGATTCATTTTGCTTCTCAGCAAAAAGTGCTGCTTTAGTCATACGCTATGTTTTACCTGTTATCTGTTAGTGCAGATAACCTTCATTAACTTCAAATAACAGCTCTTCCATTTGCTGATACGCACTTTCATATCCGGGAATATTAAAGAGAACCATCAGCACGACCCACTTAAGATCTTCAAGATCGAACTCTTCAGTGTCCAGAGCCATAACACGATCGATAACCATCTCCCTGGTATCGAAATTCAACACTTTGATCTGTTCGAGGAACAATAAAAAACCACGACACATGCAATCTAACCGGTTTGTTTCCTCATCGGTGTAGATTCGTAATGCTGAAGGATCAGAATCCAGCATGTAAGATGGGGTTCCACCCTCTTGCATATCCGCAAGTTTTTCAAGCCAATTCAACGCATTGTGAATATCGGCCCGGTGGAAACCAGCCTCGGTCAAGTCATCCGTTAACCTATCCTCGTCAACATTCATCTCCGCTTCGTTGTGAATGTAAGTTTCAAATAAGTACATTAGTACGTCGAACATGGCCTGCCCTCTTAATTCGGACATAGCCGCCGGATACAGCTGCGATCCATCCTGCTAACTCCAGCTCGAGTAGTTTACCTACCACTTCTGGCACAGGTTGGCCGGCACGTTCGGCGACGACGTCAACAGATGTCACCTCATATTCTACGTTAGCCAACACATCAGCAAATGGCAATTCAACTTCGTCATCTTGTGCATAAAAAATCGCCTCTGAGGCACATATTTCCTCATCCTGTGGAATTTGCCGCAATGATGAGTCCACAGGCGCCGGAAACCATGTCAACCCGCTGCCCATATGCTCGGCGATATCCTTGGGTTCGGTGACCAGATAAGCACCCTGGCGGATAAGCCAGTGCGTTCCTTCTGAAGTCAGACTGCCCAGCGGTCCCGGTAAAGCAAATATTTCCCTGCCCTGCTCCAGCGCAAAGCGGGCTGTGATTAACGAGCCACTGCGCAGCGTCGCTTCAACCACCAAAACGCCCACGCTCAGGCCACTGATAATCCGATTTCTGCGAGGAAAGTGTGCGGCAATGGGAGGCATGGAGACTAAATGCTCTGACACCAGTGCGCCTCCTTGCGCCAGAATGCGGTCAGCTAATTTGGAATGACGTGCTGGGTAGCGGTTCATTAATCCGCTACCCAGCACAGCGACAGTGTTTCCGTCTGAATCCAGAGCGGCTTTATGGCTGATGCCATCTATCCCCAGAGCAAGTCCGCTCGTGACGGTAAACCCGCTGCAAACTAATCCACCGGCAAAAACCTGCGCATAGTGATCACCATAGTGGGTGAAGTGGCGACTTCCAACCATAGCAATCTGCGGGGATGACAACAGTCCAGCTTGTCCTTCGACAAAAAGAATTAACGGAGGTGACGATATCTGTGCCAATAGAGGCGGATAAAACTCACTGTCAAAGGTAACCAGATGGCGGTTATCACCTTCCAGCCACTTCAGGGAAGCCAAAAGCCATTGCCGGTTGATTTGAAGAAAATCATCACTCTGCTCAGGTGAAAGTCCGCAACCAGAAAGCCCGGACCTCGTGTAATCCCCCCGACTAAACAGAGCCTGGATAATCCCTTCAGCACGATGAGCGCTGAGCCGTTTCACCGCAGACAAACGTATCCATACTTCCTGTAGTGTCATTACTGCGCTCCGTTTCAATGCCTTTTAGCGAGTGATTCAATTGGCAGAGGATGCTGTCAATCGGAGCGAGAAATGTCTAGAATAGAAACTATATATCTTCAATCAATTGAATAAAGATCCAGAAAAATATGTCCGTATTACAGATATTACATTTCCCAGACGAGCGGCTTCGCATTACTGCAAAACCGGTCAAAGTAGTTGACGCCAAAATCCAGCAAATCGTGGATGATATGTTCGAAACCATGTATGCAGAGGAAGGCATTGGTCTGGCTGCGACTCAGGTCGACATCCATCAGCGTATTATTGTCATTGATGTTTCTGAAAATCGTGACGAGCGCCTGGTGCTCATCAACCCTGAGTTGCTGGAAAAAAGCGGCGAAACGGGCATTGAAGAAGGCTGCCTGTCGATTCCAGATCAACGTGCCCTTGTTCCACGCGCTGAGAAAGTGAAAATTCGTGCTCTGGACCGTGAAGGCAAAAGCTTCGAACTTGAAGCTGACGACTTGCTGGCGATCTGCATTCAACATGAAATGGATCATCTGGTCGGTAAATTGTTTGTGGATTACTTATCTCCACTGAAACGTCAGCGCATCCGTCAGAAAATGGAAAAGATGGCCAAGCTGAACGCCCGGCCTGACTAATATTCGTGTAACACAGGATACTGCTTTGCGGATTATATTTGCCGGTACACCCGATTTTGCAGCGCGTCATCTTGACGCGCTTTTGACATCTGAACATCAGGTTGTGGGTGTATTCACCCAACCTGATCGCCCCTCTGGCCGTGGCAATAAGCTGACTGCAAGCCCGGTAAAAATGCTGGCAGAGGCCAACAACATTCCGGTTTTCCAGCCTAAATCTTTGCGGCCCGAAGAAAATCAAACGCTGGTTTCCGCGTTAGAAGCGGACATCATGGTTGTTGTTGCCTATGGGCTGATTTTGCCTAAAGCCGTACTGGAAATGCCGAGACTGGGATGCATCAATGTGCATGGTTCTCTGCTTCCACGCTGGCGCGGTGCGGCACCAATCCAACGTTCGCTGTGGGCCGGAGATACTAAAACGGGCATCACTATTATGCAGATGGATGTGGGACTGGATACCGGCGACATGCTGCATAAGGTCGAGTGCGATATCTTGCCTGAAGATACAAGCGCATCACTTTATAACAAACTGGCATTACTCGGCCCATCTGGGTTGCTTGAAACGCTACACCAGCTGGCAAAGGGCACTGCTCTTCGGGAAGTTCAGGATGAAGCGCATGTCACTTATGCAGAAAAACTCAGTAAAGAAGAAGCTCGCTTAGACTGGATGCTTTCTGCTGAGCAACTTGAACGTTGCATCCGTGCCTTTAACCCGTGGCCAGTCAGTTATTTCATGATTGACGACCAACCGGTGAAAGTATGGCTGGCAGAAACTTTGCCCGATGAAACTGGTGCGCTACCGGGCACCATTATCGCCGCAGATAAAAAAGGGATACAGATTGCGACCGCCAGCGGTATCCTGAATATCACCCAACTCCAGCCTTCGGGTAAAAAAGCCATGTCCGCGCAGGACTTGCTGAACTCTCGTCGTGAATGGTTTATCGCAGGCACTCGTTTAGCCTGACCATTACGACTACGCCCGGCTTAATGCCGGGCCTTATCCCCATGATAATGCTGATATTGTTCAGCTTCTTTGACTATGAAAACAGCCTATAATCTCCGTAGTATTGCAGCGCAAGCTATTAGCCAGGTATTAGACAAAGGTCTGTCGCTTTCCACCGTTCTTCCCGGTTTGCAGAAAAACATCTCAGATAAAGATCGCGGATTACTGCAGGAATTGTGTTTCGGTACGCTGAGGGTTTTACCTCAGCTGGAATGGTGTTTGCAGCAACTCATGGCAAAACCATTAACGGGTAAACAACGGACTCTGCATTATTTACTGATGGTTGGCTTATACCAGCTGATCCATACCCGTATCCCTGCACACGCCGTTCTGGCAGAAACCGTTGACGGTGCTGTAGCACTCAAACGTCCACAATTAAAAGGTTTGATCAACGGTGTTCTGCGTCAGTTCCAGCGACAGCAGGAAGAGTTACTTCCGAAAATGGCCAATAATGACAGCCGTCATTTGCACCCAAGCTGGCTGTTAAATCGTCTGAAGAAAGCCTATCCCGCACAATGGGAAAATATCGTTGATGCTAATAACCAAAGACCACCGATGTGGTTACGCGTCAATCGTCTGCATCATACCCGGGATGAGTATCTGAAGCTGTTGAGCGAAGCTCAGATTGAGGCGATTGCGCATGACGAGTATCGCGATGCACTTCGTCTGGTCACACCTTGCCAGGTGAACCTGCTGCCAGGATTCGCAGAAGGATGGGTGACAGTTCAGGATGCATCGGCACAGGGTAGCGTTGATCTGCTGGATCCGCAGGATGGGGAAATGATCCTCGATTTATGCTGCGCCCCGGGCGGAAAAACCACACATATTTTGGAAGCAGCGCCTAAAGCGCATGTGTTAGCCATCGATGTGGACGAGCAGCGACTAAAGCGGGTCCATGAGAATCTCCAGCGCCTTAAAATGAGTGCTGAAGTCAAAAAAGGTGACGGCCGCGAGCCACAAAACTGGGCTGGCGACCGTGTCTTCGATAAAATTCTTCTCGATGCTCCATGTTCCGCTACCGGTGTTATTCGCAGACATCCGGACATCAAATGGCTGCGCCGTGATAGTGATATTGCGGAACTCGCAAAACTGCAAAAAGAAATTCTGGAAGCCGTCTGGCCGCGACTGAAAAGTCAGGGTGTAATGGTTTATGCCACCTGCTCAATTCTGCCCGATGAAAACAGCGAACAAATTTCTGCTTTTTTACAAACGCATCCCGATGCAATGTTGGTTGAAACCGGTTCAGCTGAAAAACCAGGCCGACAAAATCTGCCTCATGCTGAAGACGGCGATGGCTTCTATTACGCTAAACTGATTAAACGTTAAACGTCTGCATTAGCGCTATCTACTCAGGCTGATACTTTTTAGGCAAAGCAGAGAATCATATGAAAATAATCATTCTCGGTGCCGGGCAAGTTGGCGGAACGCTCGCCGAAAACCTGGTAGGCGAAAACAACGATATTACCGTTGTTGATACTAATACCGTTCGTTTACGTCAGCTCCAGGACAAGTTCGATCTGCGCGTCGTGCAAGGTCATGGCTCTCACCCGCGCGTTTTACGCGAAGCCGGCGCCGAAGATGCCGATATGTTAGTGGCAGTCACAAACTCCGATGAAACTAATATGGTGGCCTGTCAGATAGCGTATTCATTATTCAACACACCCAATCGCATTGCCCGAATACGCTCGACTGAATATATCCGTGAATCGGAAAAGCTCTTCAATCCTGAAGCGGTGCCCATTGATCATTTGATTTCTCCTGAGCAGTTAGTCACGGACTACATCTACAAACTGATTGAGTATCCAGGCGCACTTCAGGTCGTAAACTTTGCCGAAGGTAAAGTCAGCATTGCTGCGGTTAAAGCCTATTACGGTGGTCCGCTGGTGGGAAATGCCCTTTCATCAATGCGTGAGCACATGCCACATATTGAAACCCGTGTTGCTGCGATATTCCGCCACGAACGTCCGATACGTCCCCAGGGTTCAACAATTATAGAAGCAGGCGATGAAGTGTTCTTTGTCGCAGCCTCTCAGCACATACGTGCGGTAATGAGTGAACTTCAGCGGCTTGAAAAGCCTTACAAACGAATCATGATTGTGGGTGGTGGCAACGTTGGAGCTGGGCTGGCACAAAAGCTTGAGAAAAATTACAGCGTAAAACTCATCGAACGGGATCAGCAACGTGCCGCTGAACTGGCGGAACTTCTGCAAGACACTATCGTGTTTTACGGTGATGCGTCCGACCAAGAATTGCTGGCAGAAGAACACATCGAACAAGTAGATGTATTTATCGCGATCACCAATGACGATGAAGCCAATATTATGTCCGCCATGCTTGCCAAACGTATGGGCGCTAAGAAAGCCATGGTGCTTATTCAACGCAGCGCTTATGTCGACCTGGTTCAAGGCAGCGTTATTGATATCGCTATTTCACCTCAACAAGCCACCATATCAGCTCTGCTGGGTCACGTGAGAAAAGCGGATATTGTGAGCGTTTCATCATTGCGCCGGGGAGTAGCTGAGGCGATCGAGGCGATTGCGCATGGCGATGAAACTACGTCAAAGGTAGTTGGCCGTACTGTCGAACAAATTAAGCTTCCGCCTGGCACAACGATCGGGGCTATTGTTCGCGGTAATGAAGTCATCATTGCTAACGGAAACAGCAGGATACAACAAGGTGATCATGTCGTCATGTTCATCACCGACAAAAAGTTTGTCAGAGACGTTGAACGTTTGTTCCAGCCAAGTCCGTTCTTCTTATAACGCACACAGCTCGACAGGTTTTGTTTAAAATAGATTTCTGAAGCTAAGTTTTGTAGCGAAGACGCTACAAATGGTCTTTACTTTGTTTGACACAATTGTTGAATTTGCCAAGGAGAATTTTATGAGTTTTATGAAAGAGTTTCGTGAGTTTGCCATGCGAGGCAACGTGGTTGACCTGGCTGTAGGTGTCATCATCGGTGCCGCATTTGGGAAAATAGTATCATCACTGGTTGCTGACATTATTATGCCGCCACTGGGATTACTTATCGGTGGCGTTGATTTCAAACAGTTTACTCTGGTACTCCGGGAAGCGCAGGGCACAGTACCCGCCGTTGTGATGCATTACGGTGTCTTTATCCAGAACATCTTTGATTTCATTATTGTTGCATTAGCCATTTTTTGTGCGATTACACTGATGAATAAGATGCGTCGGAAACAAGAAGATGTACCCTCTGCACCGCCTAAACCGACCGCAGAAGAAACACTGTTAGCAGAAATACGTGACTTGTTAAAAGAGCAACAGACACCGAAGTTCTAAGGGACTCAGAACCCTCATTCGGGCTTGCTTATGAAGGGCAGTGTTGAATATTCGTAAAACACTCAACACTGCCCTCCAGATAACGCCCTTTTCCATTTTTTTCTTTGCGACGGTAACTGCCTTTTCCCTTCAGATTCTTTTCTATTCGCTGCTTAAAGAGCGGATCATGCAAAAGTGCTTGTAACGCATTTTCCTGAATAATGCCTTTCTGGTGCTTGTAGTTACTCATAAATTCCTCAGTTTAATCATTAACTGCCTAAAATACCGCCGCATCATACTGCGTTCATTCTTCATGTGAAAGGGATTTCAATGTCACTTTTCCAGCCCCGTCCTCTAATGCTTCGAGGATAGAACAGCTGATGCTTGAGTGTGAAGAACCGCAGCACGCCTTGCTCAACCTCTGAAGCGATTCTTTCATGCGCTCAAGCTCCTTCAGTTTGAGCTCAACTTCTGCAAGCCGCTCCTCAACAATCGACTTTGATTCCTGGCAGGTATGATGAGCTGGATCAATTCGAATCGACAGTAATTCTCTGATCGCTTCCAGAGTGAAGCCTGTTGATTTGGCGTACCGAATGAAGCGCAGTCTTTGCAGATCATTGTCATCATATTGACGATACCCCGAACTGTCACGTTGTGCTGAACTCATCATCCCCTGCTTTTCATAGTAGCGAACAGTATCATTCGAAACATTTGCGAGCCGGGCTAATTCGCCAATTTTAAACATGTTTACTCACCTTTAAATTTCCCTCTAATGGCGTCGTTATAACACCCATCAATAAAATCTGTATTCATGCCCGACCGTTGTAATCTTAACTTGAGCAGTTGAAGGCGCTTCTCAATGACGCACAACTCTGGATCATTCGGCGCCAAGCATCTAAGCATATGTTCTAACTCGAGAGCTTCCTTACGATCTTGCAACTCAGGAGGTAAATACCCCGCATTCCTGAGAATACGATAAGCAACCCGGAGTTCTGCAGGCACCGCACTGTCATCATCTAAAACCAATGGCTTGCCTTTACCGGATAAGTTTTCGAACTCGCCTCTAGCAATCGCTTCTTTGATGTATTTTTCCACCCATTGATCAACCAAAAACATGGCAGAGCCTCGCCAACATTAAATGTGATTCATTAGTACAGAGTAGCGCGAAAACAAGGGTAATTCAGAATGGCGCAGAGAAAGAAATTATGGAAGGGATAAATTTTAGATGTAAAAAAACCGGGCAAGCCCGGTTTTTTCATGCATCTACAGATTATTCAGCAGTTGCTACTTCTGCTTTTGACTCTGCACGATCAACGAGCTCGATGTATGCCATCGGCGCATTGTCGCCTGCACGGAAACCACACTTAAGAATACGAGTGTAACCACCGGCACGGCTCGCGAAACGCGGGCCCAGTTCATTAAACAGTTTTGCCACGATCTCGTTATCACGAGTACGGGCGAATGCCAGACGACGATTTGCAACGTTGTCGGTCTTGGCAAGAGTAATCAGCGGCTCAACAACGCGACGCAGCTCTTTCGCTTTCGGCAGGGTCGTCTTGATGATCTCATGACGAACCAAAGAGCCGGCCATGTTACGGAACATAGCCTGTCGGTGGCTGCTGTTACGGTTCAGTTGACGACCACTCTTACGATGGCGCATGACCTTATCCTTCTCAGTAAAACCTTAACCTGTGATCCGGTTACTCGTCAGCAATACTTGCTGGTGGCCAGTTTTCCAGGCGCATGCCTAGTGACAAACCACGGGACGCAAGTACGTCTTTGATCTCAGTAAGAGATTTTTTACCCAGGTTAGGTGTTTTAAGTAACTCAACCTCGGTACGCTGTACCAGATCACCGATGTAGTGGATTGCTTCTGCTTTAAGGCAGTTAGCAGAGCGGACAGTCAATTCCAGATCGTCAACAGGGCGCAGCAGGATTGGATCGAATTCCGGCTTCTCTTCTTTGACTTCCGGTTGACGTACATCACGTAAATCAACGAAAGCTTCAAGTTGTTCAGCAAGAATGGTTGCCGCACGACGGATCGCCTCTTCAGGATCGATCGTACCGTTGGTTTCCATTTCGATAACCAGCTTGTCCAAATCAGTACGCTGTTCTACACGCGCTGCTTCAACATTGTAGGCAATTCGCTCTACAGGGCTGTAGCATGCATCTACTAACAGACGACCAATTGGGCGCTCATCTTCTTCCGAATGAATTCGGGCAGACGCCGGTACATATCCACGACCACGTTGAACTTTGATGCGCATGCTAATAGCTGCGTTCTCATCGGTCAGATGGCAGATGACATGTTGCGGCTTGACGATTTCGACATCACCATCATGGGTAATGTCGGCTGCAGTCACAGGGCCAATGCCAGACTTATTCAGGGTAAGAATAACTTCATCTTTCCCTTGAACTCTCACCGCCAGCCCTTTCAGGTTGAGCAGGATCTCCAGGATATCTTCCTGTACGCCTTCTTTGGTGCTGTACTCATGCAGTACACCATCAATCTCAACCTCGGTCACCGCGCAACCCGGCATGGATGAAAGCAGAATACGGCGCAGTGCGTTGCCTAAAGTATGGCCAAAGCCACGTTCTAAAGGCTCAAGGGTCACCTTGGCGTGCGTCGAACTGACTTGCTCGATATCTACCAGGCGCGGTTTTAGAAACTCTGTCACAGAACCCTGCATTGTGTCCTCTCTTTGGTACTAAGCTTTACTTAGAGTAAAGCTCGACGATCAGGTGTTCGTTAATGTCGGAAGACAGATCAGTACGTTCAGGCATACGCTTGAACACACCTTCCATCTTAGCAGCATCAACTTCAAGCCAAGTCGGCTTTTCACGCTGTTCAGCCAACTCCAAAGCGGCCTTCACACGAGATTGCTTTTTAGCTTTCTCTCGGATGCTGACAACGTCATTCGGAGATACCTGATAAGAAGCGATGTTAACAACGCGACCGTTTACCATGATAGCTTTGTGGCTAACTAACTGGCGCGATTCCGCACGAGTAGCGCCGAAGCCCATACGATAAACAACGTTGTCCAAACGACCTTCCAGGAGTTGCAACAGGTTTTCACCGGTGTTGCCTTTCAGGCGTGCTGCTTCTTTATAATAGTTACGGAACTGACGCTCAAGAACACCGAAGATACGGCGAACTTTTTGCTTTTCACGTAACTGTACACCGTAATCAGACAGACGCGGTTTACGCGCACCATGCTGACCAGGAGCTTGTTCAATTTTACACTTGGTATCGATCGCGCGAACGCCAGATTTAAGGAATAAATCTGTGCCCTCACGACGGCTAAGCTTGAGCTTAGGACCCAAATATCTTGCCATTTTCTCTCTCCAACAAACCTAAAAGCAGCGTTATACGCGACGCTTTTTCGGCGGACGACAACCGTTATGAGGGATAGGAGTCACATCAGTAATATTAGTGATGCGGAAACCAGCCGCGTTTAACGCGCGGATAGTAGACTCACGACCAGGACCAGGTCCTTTAACCATAACTTCCAGATTCTTGATACCGTATTCTTTCACTGCGTCAGCGCAGCGCTCTGCTGCAACCTGAGCTGCGAACGGAGTGGATTTACGAGAACCACGGAAACCGGAACCACCAGCTGTTGCCCAACCCAAAGCATTACCCTGACGATCGGTAATGGTAACAATGGTGTTGTTGAAAGAAGCATGGATATGAGCCACGCCGTCAGAGACTTGTTTTCTTACACGTTTACGTGTACGAACAGGTGCCTTTGCCATTTATTCAATCACCCCGATTATTTCTTGATCGGTTTACGCGGACCCTTACGGGTACGTGCGTTAGTCTTGGTACGCTGACCGCGTACTGGAAGACCACGACGATGACGCAAACCACGATAAGTTCCAAGGTCCATAAGACGCTTGATGCTCAGGGTGACTTCACGACGCAGATCACCTTCAACAATGAACTTGGCAACTTCGTCACGCAGTTTTTCGATTTGCTCTTCAGACAGCTCACTGATCTTAACATTTTCAGCAATACCGGATGCAGCACAGATAGACTGTGAGCGGGTTTTACCGATGCCGTAGATCGAAGTTAATGCGATCACGGTATGTTTCTGATCAGGAATGTTAATGCCTGCTATACGGGCCACTATGCACTCCTACTATTTATATACGGCAATACCATTCTGAAAAGCCCGTTTTCAGGATACTCAAATAGTATTGCTGCTTACATACAAAAGATTGGCTGGCTAATCTAGCCAGCTCAACCCAACTTTGCAAGAAAAATATGCGAGATAATCAGCCTTGACGCTGTTTATGCTTCGGTTCTGCGCTGCAGATTACGCGAACGATACCGTTACGCTTAACAATTTTGCAGTTACGACATAATTTCTTGACGGAAGCACGAACTTTCATTTTTACTCTCCGTAACTTCTCAAACGCACCAGATTAGCGGTTATAGCCTTTCAGGTTTGCTTTCTTCAATGCAGACTCGTACTGACTTGACATCATCAGAGTTTGCACTTGAGCCATAAAGTCCATAATGACAACGACTACGATGAGTAGAGAAGTACCACCAAAGTAGAATGGAACTTTCATCGCGTCACGCATGAACTCCGGGATAAGGCAGATGAAAGTAATATACATCGCACCAATTAAGGTTAAGCGAGTCATTACTTTATCGATGTACTTCGCCGTTTGCTCTCCCGGACGAATTCCTGGTACAAATGCACCGGACTTCTTCAGGTTATCTGCTGTCTCACGCGGGTTGAACACCAGCGCAGTATAAAAGAAACAGAAGAAGATGATTGCAGTCGCATAGAGTAACACATAAAGCGGTTGTCCAGGCTGCAAATACAGCGAAATCGTAGTCAGCCAGTTCCAACCAGTCCCGCCCCCAAACCATGATGCAATCGTGGCAGGGAACAGAATTATGCTGGAAGCGAAGATTGCAGGGATAACCCCAGCCATATTCACTTTCAACGGTAAGTGCGTGCTCTGTGCTGCATAAACACGACGACCTTGTTGGCGTTTAGCGTAGTTAACGACAATACGACGTTGGCCACGTTCAACAAACACCACAAAGAAAGTCACTGCAAACACTAAAACTGCAACCAACAGCAACAGGAGGAAGTGCAGGTCGCCTTGCCGAGCTTGTTCGATAGTATGGGCAACTGCTGGCGGGAGACCCGCTACGATACCTGCAAAGATAATGATTGAAATACCGTTACCGATACCTCGTTCAGTAATCTGTTCACCCAGCCACATCAGGAACATTGTCCCGGTAACTAAGCTCACTACTGCAGTAAAGTAGAACGCAAAGCCTGGATTTAACACCAAGCCCTGCATACCAGGCATATTCGGAAGACCGGTAGCAATACCGATCGACTGAAACACTGCCAATACCAGCGTACCGTAGCGGGTATACTGACTAATCTTACGACGGCCAGCCTCCCCTTCTTTCTTAATTTCTGCTAACGCCGGATGAACCACCGTTAAGAGCTGGATAATAATCGATGCCGAAATGTACGGCATGATTCCCAGAGCAAAGATAGAAGCACGGCTAAGAGCACCACCAGAGAACATGTTAAACATTTCAATGATGGTGCCTCTTTGCTGTTCGAGCAATTTGGCAAGTACAGTGGCATCAATACCAGGGATCGGAATAAAAGAGCCGATACGGAAAACAATCAGCGCACCGATAACAAACAAAAGTCTGCGCTTCAGTTCGCCTAGTCCACCCTTGGCACTTTGGAAATCTAACCCCGGTTGCTTAGCCATCTGCTACTTATTCCTCAATTTTACCGCCAGCAGCTTCGATAGCAACACGAGCGCCTTTGGTGACACGCAAACCACGCAGAGTTACCGCACGACCGACTTCGCCTGAAAGGATTACTTTCGCGAATTCAATCTGGATACCAACTACGTTAGCGGCTTTCAGCGCGTTCAGGTCGATCACGTCGCCTTCCACCAGAGCCAGTTCAGACAGACGAACTTCTGCCGTGATCATAGCTTTGCGGGAGGTGAAGCCGAATTTCGGCAAACGACGATATAAAGGCATCTGACCACCTTCAAAACCACGACGTACGCCACCGCCAGAACGTGAGTTCTGACCTTTGTGACCACGACCAGCGGTTTTACCCAGGCCAGAACCGATACCACGACCTACACGCTTAGGCGCTTGTTTGGCACCATCAGCCGGAGACAGAGTATTTAAACGCATCTCTTACTCCTCAACCTTAACCATGTAGGAAACCAGGTTGATCATACCGCGTACAGCAGGAGTATCCTCGCGCTCAACGGTGTGACCAATACGACGCAGACCCAGACCAAGCAGAGTAGCTTTATGCTTCGGCAGACGGCCAATGGAACTGCGAGTTTGTGTAACTTTAATAGTCTTTGCCATGGTTAATTACCCCAGAATTTCTTCAACGGATTTACCACGCTTGGCAGCGACCATTTGTGGGGATTTCATATTTGCCAGAGCATCAATAGTTGCACGAACCACGTTAATTGGGTTTGTAGAACCGTAAGCTTTAGCTAATACGTTATGAACCCCTGCAACTTCCAGGACGGCGCGCATTGCACCACCGGCAATAATACCGGTACCTTCGGAAGCCGGCTGCATGAACACACGGGAACCCGTATGAGCACCTTTAACAGGATGCTGCAGGGTGCCGCTATTCAGCGCGACATTCATCATGTTGCGACGGGCTTTTTCCATCGCTTTCTGGATCGCTGCCGGAACTTCGCGTGCTTTGCCGTAGCCAAAACCAACGCGACCGTTACCATCACCAACTACTGTCAGTGCGGTAAAGCTGAAGATACGGCCACCTTTTACGGTTTTAGATACGCGGTTTACCGCGATCAGCTTTTCCTGCAGTTCGCCAGCTTGTTTTTCGATGTGAGCCATCTTAAACCTCTTCCTTAGAACTGAAGGCCAGCTTCACGGGCAGCATCTGCCAGTGCCTGGACTCGACCATGATATTGGAAACCGGAACGGTCAAAGGATACTTTCGTGATCCCTTTTTCCAATGCGCGTTCTGCGATAGCTTTACCTACAGCAGTGGCAGCATCTTTGTTGCCGGTATACTTCAGTTGCTCAGTAATAGTTTTTTCTACAGTAGATGCAGCAACTAATACTTCAGAACCGTTTGGTGCGATAACCTGTGCGTAAATATGACGCGGGGTACGATGTACCACCAGGCGAGTCGCACCCAATTCCTTGAGCTTGCGGCGTGCGCGGGTCGCACGACGGATACGAGCAGATTTCTTATCCATAGTGTTACCTTACTTCTTCTTAGCCTCTTTGGTACGCACGACTTCGTCGGCGTAACGGACACCCTTGCCTTTATAAGGCTCAGGACGACGGTAGGCACGTAAATCCGCAGCAACCTGACCAATGACTTGTTTATCAGCGCCTTTCAGCACGATTTCAGTCTGGGTAGGACATTCTGCAGTAACGCCTTCCGGCAGTTGGTGCTCGACTGGGTGAGAGAAGCCTAAGGCCAAATTCACCACATTGCCTTTAACAGCAGCACGATAACCAACACCTACCAATTGAAGCTTTTTAGTGAAGCCGTCGGTAACACCTATAACCATAGAGTTCAACAGTGCACGAGTGGTACCCGCTTGGGCCCAGCCGTCTACAAAACCTTCGTTCGGACCGAAGGTCAGTGTATTTTCTTCCTGTTTAACTACAACGGCGTCATGGATAGTACGTGACAGCTCGCCGTTTTTACCCTTAATCGAAATAACCTGACCGTTGAGTTTTACCTCTACGCCGGCAGGAATGACGACGGGTGCTTTTGCAACACGAGACATGCTTTCCTCCCGATTAAGCTACGTAGCAGATAATCTCGCCACCAAGACCAGCCTGGCGAGCTGCACGATCAGTCATAACACCTTTAGAGGTAGAAATAACAGCGATACCCATACCGGCCATAACCTTTGGCAGCTCATCTTTTTTCTTGTAGATGCGCAGACCAGGGCGGCTGATACGTTGAATGCTTTCTACCACTGCCTTGCCCTGGAAGTACTTCAGTACTAATTCCAGTTCAGGTTTGGCGTCGCCTTCGATTTTAAATTCTTCAATGTAGCCTTCTTCCTTCAGCACGTTGGCAATAGCCACTTTCAGCTTGGAGGAAGGCATGGTGACCGCAACTTTGTTCGCGGCTTGACCGTTACGGATACGGGTCAGCATATCCGCGATCGGATCTTGCATGCTCATCTGTCTTTACTCCCGTGATTCAATTGGTGACAATTACCAGCTAGCCTTTTTAAGACCCGGAATTTCACCGCGCATAGCGGCTTCACGGACCTTAATACGGCTCAACCCGAACTTCCGCAGGAAAGCATGCGGACGACCAGTTTGACGGCAGCGGTTACGCTGACGAGACGGGCTGGAATCACGCGGCAGAGACTGCAGCTTAAGAACTGCATCCCAACGATCTTCGTCGGATGAGTTCACACCAGAGATAATAGCTTTCAATTCCTCGCGTTTAGCGCGGTATTTATCAGCCAGTTTTACGCGAACGACTTCGCGTGCTTTCATGGATTGCTTAGCCATTAGTAACCCTGCCTTACTTGCGGAACGGGAAGTTAAAGGCTGTCAGCAATGCACGGCCTTCATCATCGGATTTCGCAGTAGTGGTGATAGTAATATCTAAACCACGAACGCGATCGACTTTATCATAATCGATTTCCGGGAAGATGATCTGTTCACGCACGCCCATGCTGTAGTTACCACGACCATCGAAAGACTTAGCAGACAAGCCGCGGAAGTCACGAATACGTGGAACAGCAATGGAGACCAGACGCTCAAAGAACTCCCACATGCGTTCGCCGCGGAGGGTTACTTTACAGCCGATCGGATAGCCCTGACGGATTTTGAAGCCTGCAACTGATTTGCGTGCTTTGGTGATCAACGGTTTTTGACCGGAGATTGCTGCCAGGTCAGCTGCTGCGTTATCCAGCAGTTTCTTGTCAGCGATCGCTTCACCAACACCCATGTTCAGGGTGATCTTCTCGACCCGAGGGACTTGCATGACAGAATTGTAACCAAACTCAGCCATGAGTTTTTTTACGACATCGTCTTTGTAGTAATCATGCAGTTTCGCCATCGTACTACTCCAAATTACTTGATAGTTACGCTGTTAGACTTGAAGAAACGTACTTTTTTGCCGTCTTCGAATCTAAAGCCTACACGGTCCGCCTTGCCAGTTGCCGTGTTGAAGAGTGCAACGTTAGAAACCGGAATTGCAGCTTCTTTTTCAACGATGCCGCCTGGTTGGTTCAGGGCCGGTACAGGCTTCTGATGTTTCTTAACCAGGTTGATACCTTCAACAATGACCTTACCAGAAGTCAGGACATTTTTAACTTTACCGCGCTTACCTTTATCTTTACCGGTAAGCAGGATAACTTCGTCATCACGACGGATTTTCGCTGCCATGGTTTCGCTCCTTAGAGTACTTCTGGTGCCAGAGAGATAATTTTCATGAACTTCTCATTACGCAGTTCACGAGTTACCGGCCCAAAAATACGCGTGCCGATTGGCTGTTCGCTGTTATTGTTTAAAATAACGCAAGCATTACCATCGAAGCGAATGACAGAACCGTCCGGGCGACGAACACCCTTCTTGGTGCGCACCACTACCGCCTTCAGCACATCGCCTTTCTTCACCTTACCGCGAGGAATTGCTTCCTTGATGGTAATTTTGATGATGTCGCCGACGCCTGCGTAGCGACGGTGCGAGCCACCTAGAACCTTGATACACATTACGCGACGTGCACCGGAGTTGTCGGCCACGGTCAGCATAGTCTGTTCTTGGATCATGTTAGTGCTCCGCTAATGTCAACTACAACTTAGGACCCAGGATAGGTCATTAAGAAATCCCCACAATATGAGGGCGCGGCATTATAACACCGGTTCCCGATTATGGGTAGAAAAAATAAACGGCCCACGTACATGAGCCGTTTATTTGTTTTTGAGAAGCGCTACTGTATTACAGAATCGCTTTCTCTACAACGCGAACCAAGGTCCAAGACTTAGTCTTAGACAGTGGACGGCATTCGCTGATTTCTACAACGTCGCCGATACCACATTCATTGTTCTCGTCATGTACGTGCAATTTGGTCGTACGTTTGATGAATTTACCGTAAATCGGATGTTTCACCACACGCTCAATCGCAACAACCATGGATTTCTCCATTTTGTCACTGATTACACGACCCTGCAGAGTACGGATCTTATCAGTCATTACGCACCCGCCTTTTCAGTCAGTAAAGTTTTCACACGTGCAACATCACGACGCACTTGTTTCAACAGGTGTGTTTGCTGCAACTGACCGCTTGCCGTTTGCATGCGCAGGTTAAACTGCTCACGCAAAAGGTTCAGCAACTCAGTGTTCAGCTCTTCCACGCTTTTTTCGCGCAGCTCTTGTGCTTTCATTACATCACCGTCTTAGTTACAAAGGTGGTTTTGATAGGCAGTTTGGCTGCTGCCAGCTGGAAGGCTTCACGAGCCAGCTCTTCAGGCACACCGTCCATTTCATACAGGACTTTACCAGGCTGAATCAAAGCAACCCAATACTCTACGTTGCCTTTACCTTTACCCATACGAACTTCGAGCGGTTTCTCGGTGATCGGTTTGTCCGGGAATACTCGGATCCAGATCTTACCTTGACGCTTAACTGCACGGGTCATCGCACGACGTGCTGCTTCAATTTGACGAGCAGTCAGACGACCACGGCCAACAGCTTTCAGACCGTAAGTGCCGAAGCTCACATCCGTACCTTGCGCAAGACCACGGTTGCGGCCCTTGTGCACCTTACGGAATTTTGTACGCTTTGGTTGTAACATCAGCGACTCTCCTTACTTGCGGCCTTTACGCTGCTGCTTTTTAGGTTGAGCAGCCGGTTCCGGTTGTTCAACTGCAGCCATACCACCCAGGATCTCACCTTTGAAGATCCATACCTTAACGCCGATTACACCGTAAGTGGTGTGCGCTTCAGATGTGTTGTAATCGATATCCGCACGCAGAGTATGCAACGGAACACGACCTTCACGGTACCATTCGGTACGCGCGATTTCAGCACCGCCAAGGCGGCCGCTTACTTCAACTTTGATACCTT
Organism: Rahnella sp. PAMC25559; assembly: GCF_050632365.1. Classification (GTDB taxonomy): domain Bacteria; phylum Pseudomonadota; class Gammaproteobacteria; order Enterobacterales; family Enterobacteriaceae; genus Rahnella; species Rahnella rivi. The sequence continues at coordinate 420,742 of NZ_CP192543.1, forward strand.
TAGCGCCAAGACGCATTGCGTTCTGTACAGCACGCTTCATAGCACGACGGAACATAACACGACGTTCCAGCTGTGAAGTGATGCTGTCAGCAACCAATTTTGCGTCCAGTTCCGGTTTACGGATTTCGGCGATGTTAATCTGCGCAGGAACGCCAGCGATATCCGCTACGACCTTACGCAGTTTTTCGACATCTTCACCTTTCTTGCCGATTACGATGCCAGGACGAGCGGTGTGAATAGTCACACGGATGCTCTTCGCTGGACGCTCGATAACGATGCGAGAAACGGAAGCTTTCGACAATTCCTTAGTCAGGAACTGGCGAACTTTAAAGTCGCTGTCCAGGTTGTCAGCGAAATCTTTGGTATTTGCATACCAAGTAGAATTCCAAGGTTTGACAATACCTAGGCGAATACCATTAGGATGTACTTTCTGACCCATTGCTAGTCTCCAGAGTCTCAGCGATCGGACACAACCACAGTAATGTGGCTGGTGCGCTTCAGGATACGATCTGCACGACCTTTAGCACGCGGCATAATGCGCTTCATGCTTGGGCCTTCGTCTACGAAAATCTTCGTGACTTTCAGATCATCGATGTCAGCGCCATCGTTGTGTTCTGCGTTAGCAATGGCAGACTCCAGCACCTTCTTAACCAGACCAGCAGCTTTCTTGTTGGTGTAGGCCAAAGTTTCCAGAGCTTGCGACACTTTCTTACCGCGGATCAGGTCAGCAACAAGGCGGACCTTCTGAGCAGAAGAACGAGCGTGGCGATGTTTAGCTATAGTTTCCATCTCTTCCTCCTACCTTAGCGCTTTTTAGCTTTTTTATCAGCCGCATGGCCGCGATAAGTACGAGTCGGCGCGAATTCACCCAGTTTGTGACCGACCATTTCATCGGAAACGAACACTGGTACGTGCTGACGACCATTATGGACAGCGATGGTCAAACCGATCATGTTAGGAAAGATCGTTGAACGACGGGACCAAGTGCGCAAAGGCTTCTTGTCACCGCTTTCCACCGCTTTCTCTACCTTCTTCAGCAAGTGCAGGTCAATAAAAGGACCTTTCTTGAGAGAACGTGGCATGGCTTATCCTCTAATTATTTTTTACTACGGCGACGTACAATGAATTTATCAGTACGCTTGTTGCTACGGGTCTTCTTACCTTTGGTTTGAACGCCCCACGGAGTTACCGGGTGCTTACCAAAGTTACGACCTTCACCACCACCGTGTGGGTGATCGACTGGGTTCATCGCAGTACCGCGAACGGTAGGACGAATACCACGCCAACGACTTGCACCTGCTTTACCCAGAACGCGAAGCATATGTTCAGAGTTACCGACTTCACCTAAGGTGGCGCGGCAATCAATCTGAACTTTACGCATTTCGCCAGAGCGCAGACGCAGAGTTACGTAGGAACCGTCACGAGCAACGATCTGAACGTAAGCACCAGCTGAGCGAGCCATCTGGCCGCCTTTACCTGGTTTCATTTCTACGTTGTGAACCGTTGAACCTACTGGGATGTTGCGCATAGGCAGGGCGTTACCTGTCTTGATTGCAGCATCAACGCCAGATTGGATCTGGTCACCCACTTTCAGGCCTTTCGGCGCCAGGATATAACGGCGTTCACCGTCTTTGTACAGAACCAGCGCGATATTCGCGGAACGGTTCGGATCGTACTCCAGACGCTCAACCACTGCAGCGATGCCATCTTTGTTGCGTTTAAAGTCAACAAGACGGTAATGCTGTTTGTGGCCACCACCGATATGACGGGTGGTGATACGGCCATTGTTGTTACGGCCACCGCTTTTGCTCAGTTTTTCAAGCAGCGGGGCATAAGGTTTACCCTTGTGCAGCTCAGGGTTAACCACTTTAACAACGTGGCGACGACCCGGAGATGTAGGTTTACATTTAACAATTGCCATTGTTTCTTACTCCTCCGACTTACTCAGCGCCGCTGATGAAGTCCAGATTCTGGCCTTCTTTCAGGGTGACGTAAGCTTTTTTCCAGTCGCTACGACGACCAACACGCTGACCCTGACGTTTCACTTTGCCTTTAACCAGCAAGGTGTTTACGTCTTCGACTTCGACTTCAAACAGTTTCGAAACCGCAGCTTTGATTTCTGCTTTAGTCGCGTCTTTGGCAACTTTGAGTACGATGGTGTTGTTCTTTTCCATCGCGGTAGAAGCTTTTTCAGAAACGTGCGGCGCGCGCAGCACTTTCAGCAGACGTTCTTCACGAATCATGCCAGCATCTCCTCAACTTGCTTCACAGCGTCAGCAGTCATAACCACTTTGTCGAAGGCGATCAGGCTTACTGGATCGATACCTGCTACATCGCGAACGTCAACCTTGTACAGGTTACGTGCGGCCAGGAACAGATTCTCGTCGACTTCGCCAGTTACAATCAGCACGTCTTCCAGAGCCATGTCTTTCAGTTTCTGTGCCAGCAGCTTAGTTTTAGGCGCTTCTACAGAGAACGATTCGACAACGATCAGACGATCTTGACGTACCAGTTCGGACAGAATGCTTTTCAGCGCGCCGCGGTACATCTTTTTATTTACTTTTTGACTGTGGTCCTGTGGCTTTGCAGCGAAGGTTACACCACCGGAACGCCAGATTGGGCTCTTTACAGAACCTGCACGCGCACGGCCAGTACCTTTCTGACGCCAAGGTTTTTTACCGGAACCAGTTACTTCAGCACGGGTCTTCTGAGCGCGAGTACCTTGACGGGCACCTGCTGCATAAGCAACAACGACCTGGTGTACAAGCGCTTCATTGAAATCACGCCCGAAGGTAGTTTCGGAAACAGTCAGCGCGCTTTGCGCGTCTTTCACTACTAATTCCATTCCTATCTCCTCGACGTTAAGCCTTAACAGCAGGTTTAACGATCAGGTTGCCACCGGTAGCACCCGGAACAGCACCCTTGACCAGTAGCAGGTTGCGCTCAGCATCAACACGTACTACATCCAGGCTCTGAACGGTTACACGTTCGTTACCCAGTTGGCCTGCCATTTTCTTACCTTTGAACACTTTACCTGGAGTCTGATTCTGACCGATTGAACCATGTCCACGGTGTGCCAAGGAGTTACCGTGGGTAGCATCTTGGGTACGGAAGTTCCAGCGCTTAACTGTGCCAGCAAAACCTTTACCTTTAGAAGTACCGGTAACATCGACTTTCTTAACGTCTGCGAAAATTTCAACGCTAATGTTCTGACCTGCAGTAAATTCTTCACCTTCTGCAAGGCGGAATTCCCACAAACCACGGCCAGCTTCTACGCCAGCTTTAGCGAAGTGACCCGCTTCTGGTTTGGTTACACGGTTAGCTTTTTTGCTACCAGTAGTAACCTGCACAGCACGGTAACCATCGTTGTCCAGGTCTTTGACCTGAGTAACGCGGTTTGCTTCAATTTCGATAACGGTTACTGGGATTGAAACGCCATCTTCTGTGAAGATACGAGTCATGCCCACTTTCTTACCGACTAAACCAATCATTGTTTCAACCTCTCAATCGTCAATGACCTGATTAACCCAGGCTGATCTGCACGTCTACACCAGCAGCCAGATCCAGACGCATCAGAGCATCCACGGTTTTCTCGGTTGGCTCAACGATGTCAACCAGACGCTTGTGAGTACGAATTTCATACTGATCGCGCGCATCTTTATTGACGTGCGGAGAAATCAGAATAGTAAAACGCTCTTTGCGGGTCGGCAGCGGGATTGGACCACGAACTTGCGCACCAGTGCGCTTCGCAGTCTCAACGATTTCCGCAGTTGATTGATCGATCAAACGATGATCAAACGCTTTCAGGCGGATACGGATTCTTTGGTTCTGCATGAGACCAGAGCTCCAATTATTTTAAACGTAAATGATTACTCCTCAAACCCATTTCGATTGATGGGAGAGTGTAATCGTTCTTCACATAACCCCCATATCGGGAGTATTGTTGACCAGCGAGTTGCCTCAGTGGCCAGCTGATTCAGATTGAATCAGGCTTACCAATATTAGGTAAGCCCGCGCATTATACGTAAACCGTCAGATTAAGCAACTGCCAATCCAGAGAATGTGCGTTTATTTTGCGCGCCCTCTTTGCGCTGTTCATCCTGCCTCACACTCAATGATGTCCCGCATCAATAGTTATCAGCGGTCATATCAATGTCGTAATGCATTCATAGTTAACAATGAATTCTCTAGACCCTTGGCTCCTGACTATCCACTATCTGCCCTGGTAAATATCATCGCATAAGCAAAGCGGGGGCAATCATGGCGGAATTTCTACAAAGCATACTCAAGTCTGGCAGTTTACTTTCTTTTGCTATTCATGCCTCATCTTTGATATTCGGGGCAATTTTTGGCGGCGCTTTAACGATCACCGCACGCCGACTTCACCTCGCAAACAACTCGAACGACGATTTGCAACCGAGTACCGATACATTCACGCTGGCACCGCATCGCCCCAAAACAAAATCAGGTCTTCGAACCAGATGCCCCATAAGATTATCCAACTGCCCATTTTTCATCGGGCTTTGTATTTTACTTCAGGAGTCGAGATCTAAGCGTGTTTTGCTTAATGGAGGAACTTGCGGAATACTGTTGCTTGGTCTTTCTTTTGTCCTCCCCTTCTCATTAGCCCTTTTATCAATCTTGTGGTTCATGGGGTTTCTTCTGATTCTGAGCATGATCGACTATTACACCCTCAGGCTGCCAGATGCACTGACTCAACCTTTATTGTGGTCCGGCTTACTGATAAGTGTGTCTGGGGTGGGAATATCACCGGAGTCCGCCATATGCGGATCGGTATGTGGGTATCTGTCTTTATGGGGACTTTATTGGTTGTTCAGGTTTTTTTCGGGGAAGGAAGGCGTCGGATATGGCGACTTTAAACTGCTTGCAGCTATCGGAGCCTGGACAGGGTGGGAGGCGCTGCCTCTTGTCTGTACACTGGCCGCATGTTCGGGAATGGTATTTTCGATATTTTGGAAAAAAAATGGGGGCGCTGAAAAGCAAATACCTTTTGGTCCGAGCCTTTCAGCTGCAGGCTTTCTTATCTACACCAGCCAGAAAAGTGAAATGCTCTGGCTGATGTAATATTCTTGGGTTCTACTCAAGACCGTTACTGTGATTCTTCTTTCAATTGCGACTGAATATAGTTTTGCAGTCCGATGCGTCCAATTAACTCGATCTCTGTTTCCAGCCAGTCGATGTGATGCTCCTCATCGGCCAGAATGGTGATCATCATATCGCGACTGACATAATCATGGACGGAGTCTGCGTATGAAATAGCCTCACGCAGATCTTTCGCACCTTCTAATTCCAGAAGCAAATCTGACTTCAGCATCTCTTCAACATCTTCACCAATGTTGAGTTTGCCTAAATCCTGCAAATTTGGTAGCCCTTCAAGGAACAAGATACGCTCAATGTAGATATCAGCATGTTTCATTTCGTCTATCGATTCATGATACTCGATACCATTAAGACGCATCAGCCCCCAGTTTTTGAACATACGCGCATGCAAAAAATACTGATTGATAGCAACCAGTTCATTTCCAAGAAGTTTATTGAGGTGTGCAATGACTTTTTTATCGCCTTTCATAGGTAACTCCTCCGTTCCGGTATCTAAAGCGTAGATCCGGTACAGAGTAAGTCAAAAAAAAGGCACACTTTTTAACGAAGTATTTTTACGCGATGTTTTTGAACTCGGGAATTTGCTGCAACTCATCTTCCATTATCTGACGTGCTGCGCGTACACATTTGCCACATTGAGTCCCGACCGGCACAAAATTCCTGAGCTGTTGAAACGTTTGAGGCTGGTAACGTCTTACTGCCTGTCTGATTGTTTTATCACTGACTGAATTACACAAACACACGTACATATAAACCACACCTCGCATATAACTTCCTTTAACTTTAAATGAGAATGGTTATTATTGCAAATGTGGCGCGTATACTTTTGACTCATTTTCAGGCAATAAAAAAGGGTGCCGAAGCACCCTTTTTTTTGCTCTTAATTATCAGCGATTAAGCGATAACTTTAGCAACAACACCAGCGCCTACTGTACGGCCGCCTTCACGGATTGCGAAACGCAGACCGTCATCCATCGCGATTGGGTGGATCAGGGTAACAACCATGTTCACGTTGTCACCAGGCATTACCATCTCAACGCCTTCTGGCAGTTCGATAGTACCGGTCACGTCAGTTGTACGGAAGTAGAACTGTGGACGGTAGCCTTTGAAGAATGGAGTATGACGACCACCTTCTTCTTTGCTCAGGATGTACACTTCGGAATCAAACTTAGTGTGTGGTTTGATTGAACCTGGTTTAGCCAGAACCTGACCACGTTCGATGTCTTCACGTTTGATACCACGCAGCAGAACACCAACGTTCTCACCAGCACGGCCTTCGTCCAGCAGTTTGCGGAACATTTCAACGCCGGTACAAGTAGACTTAACAGTGTCCTTGATACCCACGATTTCAACTTCTTCGCCCACTTTAACGATACCGCGCTCTACACGACCGGTAACAACCGTACCACGGCCGGAGATGGAGAATACGTCTTCGATTGGCAGCAGGAACGGCTTATCGATAGCACGCTCTGGCAATGGAATGTAGCTGTCCAGTGCTTCTGCCAGTTCGATGATTTTCGCTTCCCAAGTTGCATCGCCTTCCAGTGCTTTCAGCGCTGAACCTTTGATGACCGGGATGTCGTCGCCTGGGAATTCGTAAGCAGAAAGAAGTTCACGAACTTCCATTTCTACCAGTTCCAGCAGCTCTTCATCATCAACCATGTCGCATTTGTTCATGAACACGATCATGAATGGAACGCCAACCTGGCGACCCAGCAGGATGTGCTCACGGGTCTGAGGCATAGGGCCATCAGTTGCAGCAACAACCAGGATAGCGCCGTCCATCTGAGCAGCACCGGTGATCATGTTTTTCACGTAGTCGGCGTGCCCTGGGCAGTCAACGTGCGCGTAGTGACGAGTCGGGGTGTCATATTCAACGTGTGAAGTGTTGATGGTGATACCACGAGCTTTTTCTTCTGGTGCGTTATCGATCTGGTCGAATGCGCGTGCAGAACCGCCGTAGGTTTTAGCCAGAACGGTGGTGATTGCTGCAGTCAGGGTAGTTTTACCGTGGTCGACGTGGCCGATAGTACCAACGTTAACGTGCGGTTTGTTACGTTCAAATTTTTCTTTAGACACGGCTATATTCCTTACTCTTGTGCTCTCCCTTCATAGAGAGAGCACGGGATCATTGTGTTTAAAACTGTGGCTTATTTGCCACGAGCTTCAATAACGGCCAGGGCCACGTTATTCGGCGCATCATCATACTTCAGGAATTCCATGGAGTAAGATGCACGGCCTTTAGTCAGTGAACGCAGCTGAGTCGCATAACCGAACATTTCGGAAAGCGGAACTTCGGCATGAATCACAACGCCAGTAGCGTTAGAATCTTGGCCTTTCAGCATACCACGACGACGGCTAAGGTCACCGATGACGTCACCAGTGTTCTCTTCTGGAGTTTCTACTTCAACCTTCATGATCGGCTCAAGCAGAACTGGTTTCGCTTTCTTAAAGCCATCTTTGAAGGCAATAGAAGCGGCCAGTTTAAACGCCAGCTCGGAGGAGTCAACGTCGTGGTAAGAACCGAAGTGCAGACGCACACCGAGATCTACTACTGGGTAACCCGCCAGAGGACCTGATTTCAGCTGTTCCTGGATGCCTTTGTCAATCGCAGAGATGTATTCGCCAGGAATTACACCACCCTTGATTTCGTTGACAAACTCGTAGCCTTTCGGATTCGAGCCTGGCTCCAACGGATACATATCGATCACAACGTGACCGTACTGACCACGACCACCAGACTGCTTGGCGTGTTTACCTTCAACGTCAGTCACTTTGGAGCGAATCGCTTCACGGTAAGCAACCTGCGGCTTACCTACGTTCGCTTCAACGTTAAACTCACGACGCATACGGTCAACCAGGATATCCAGGTGAAGTTCACCCATACCTGCGATGATAGTCTGACCAGATTCTTCGTCAGTCCATACGCGGAATGATGGGTCTTCTTTCGCCAGACGGCCCAGAGCCAGACCCATTTTTTCCTGGTCAGCTTTGGTTTTTGGTTCTACCGCAACGGAGATTACCGGCTCAGGGAATTCCATGCGCTCCAGAATGATCACGTTATCCGGATCACACAAGGTATCACCAGTAGTCACGTCTTTCAGACCGATCGCTGCAGCGATATCGCCCGCACGAACTTCTTTGATTTCTTCACGCTTGTTAGCGTGCATCTGAACGATACGACCCAGACGTTCACGCTGTGATTTCACTGGGTTAAATACAGTGTCACCAGAGTTGACGAGACCGGAATAAACACGGAAGAACGTCAAGTTACCCACGAATGGGTCAGTAGCGATTTTGAACGCCAGAGCAGAGAACGGCTCAGCATCGTCAGAATGGCGAACTGCCGGAGTATCTTTACCGTCATCCAACATACCGTTGATAGCTTCAACGTCAGTTGGTGCTGGCAGATATTCAACAACAGCATCCAGCATTGCCTGTACGCCTTTGTTTTTAAACGCAGAACCACAGGTAACCAGGATAACTTCGTTGTTCAGAACGCGCTTACGCAGAGAAGCTTTGATCTCTTCTTCAGTCAGCTCTTCGCCACCAAAGAATTTCTCCATCAGCTCATCAGAACCTTCAGCAGCGGACTCAACCAGTTTCTGACGCCATTCTTCAGCCAGTTCTTGCATATCAGCTGGGATCTCTTCGTATTCGAAGGTCACGCCCTGATCTGCTTCGTTCCAGTTGATAGCTTTCATTTTCACCAGGTCAACAACACCGGTGAATTTCTCTTCCGCGCCGATTGCCAGTTGCAGAGGCACCGGAGTTGCGCCCAGACGTTTTTCAATCTGGTCAACAACTTTCAGGAAGTTAGCACCCATACGGTCCATTTTGTTAACGAACGCGATACGTGGAACTTTATATTTGTTTGCCTGGCGCCATACGGTCTCAGACTGTGGCTGAACACCACCAACTGCACAGTAAACCATTACCGCGCCATCAAGAACACGCATGGAACGTTCAACTTCGATGGTGAAGTCAACGTGTCCTGGGGTGTCAATGATGTTGATGTGGTGTGGTTCAAACTGCTTAGCCATACCAGACCAGAAACAGGTTGTCGCAGCGGACGTGATGGTAATACCACGTTCCTGCTCCTGCTCCATCCAGTCCATGGTGGCTGCGCCGTCATGAACTTCACCGATTTTGTGGTTTACACCGGTGTAGAACAGAACACGTTCGGTAGTAGTTGTCTTACCGGCGTCGATGTGAGCACTGATACCAATGTTACGGTAGCGCTCAATGGGTGTTTTACGAGCCATTTGATTCCTCTATAACTAGGACGTTCAAGTTCGGTTAAGCCAAGCGGGTTGGCTTCTTGAAGCGCCCGCTTGGTTAGCATAACTACAGCGAAGTGATTACCAGCGGTAGTGGGCGAACGCCTTGTTGGCTTCAGCCATACGGTGAACGTCTTCACGTTTCTTAACTGCAGTACCTTTGTTCTCTGCAGCATCAGAAAGTTCGTTCGCCAGGCGGAGAGCCATGGATTTATCACCGCGTTTACGAGCAGCTTCAACGATCCAACGCATTGCCAGAGCATTACGACGAACCGGACGGACTTCTACTGGAACCTGATAAGTAGAACCACCTACACGGCGGGACTTAACTTCGACAGTCGGACGAACGTTGTCCAGTGCGACTTCGAAAGCTTCCAGGTGGCCTTTACCGCTACGTTGAGCCAGGGTCTCAAGAGCAGTGTAGACGATTGCTTCTGCAGTAGATTTTTTACCATCTACCATCAGAATGTTGACGAATTTTGCCAGCAGTTCGGATCCGAACTTAGGATCTGGCAGGATTTTACGTTGACCAATGACGCGACGACGTGGCATGGAAATACTCCGTTGTTAATTCAGGATTGTCCAAAACTCTAAGAGTTTATTTTGACAGTAATGTGAAAATGTTTGGCCTTACTTAACGGAGAACCATTAAGACTTCGGCTTTTTAACGCCGTATTTAGAACGAGATTGCTTACGATCCTTAACGCCTGAACAGTCCAGCGCGCCGCGGACGGTGTGATAACGCACACCTGGCAAGTCTTTTACACGACCGCCACGGATCAGGATCACGGAGTGTTCCTGAAGGTTATGACCTTCACCGCCGATGTAGGAGGTAACTTCAAAACCGTTAGTCAAACGCACACGGCATACTTTACGCAATGCGGAGTTTGGTTTTTTAGGAGTGGTGGTATATACACGGGTACATACGCCACGTTTCTGCGGGCAAGCTTCCAGCGCTGGAACGTTGCTTTTAGCAACCTTCGTAGAGCGTGGTTTGCGTACCAGCTGATTAATTGTTGCCATTAAAAAGCTCCTGGATTTTGGTTCATAAACTACTTTGTAAACGCGTGATAAATCGCCCCATAAAAAGCATTAGCTAATATGGGGACGCAGAATTTTAGAGCTGACCTTGGAGGGTGTCAAGAAATATACAGCACATCATAGATTCACCAAGCGGTTTGCTGGGCATGTTTCTCCGTCAGCGCGACGAAACCAGTATAGTCGATCAGGGTAATATTGTGTGATATTTGACCAACCAATCCTCTGGCGGCCAAATCCTCGCTTAGCACATAGACACTTTGTACATGCTGAAAAAGCAGCTCGCACGCCTCACTGCCTTCAAGGGAAGCCAGCACACCATCTTGCATCAACAGCAGGGCATCATCCTGAGTCACCAGTTTAACAAGCAGCGGGAAATCACAGTGTTGCGGGGAACGGCCAAGAGTAAAAAGCATCGGAATTCCTGATTCAGAAAGTCAGCACCACATCATATTCAGCCAGTTGGCGACGGATTTCGGCGACAGACAGCGGCGCAACATCCAGCACCCAATCCTGCGTAACAGACAATCCTCTTGCCTTTAAAGATGACGAACAGACATAGCACTGATCGACGTCGTAAAGCGATAACACGCCAAATGTCGCGATATAATTGCGCGCTAATATTTTTTCGGGCTGCTGGCCTGGGATCAGCTGAAACACCCCATCCGCCATGAAAAAGACGCCAATGTCTTCGGTCAGGGCAGAAGTTGCCAGCAATGCATCAAGACCTTCACGACCGGCAGATGTACCGTGAGGTCCCTGCGTGAAAATAAACGCCACCTTCTTCATCGTTGTTTTCCGCTCAGACACATCAGAATTGCACCATTCGATCGCAGGTCAGTGACGCTTCTGCGAGACTGCCCAATCCGGTGAGGTTGAAGCCGGGTTGCAGGTTGGTCTGACCATGCCCCTGATTATGCGCTTCCGTTTCATCGATCACTCCCCGGCGCAATGCCGCAGCAATGCACACATTGAGCGCTACCTGATGATCGGCCGCCATTCTTTGCCATGAACGAACCAAATCGAATTCATCGGAGGCCGGGGCAGAAAGCAAATTGCCGTTCAACACCCCATCCCGATAGAAAAACACGCTGTCGAGTTGATGGCCGCTGGCGAGCAAAGCCAGCGCAAACTGATAAGCGGCACTGGCTTGTTGCGTTCCATAAGCCGGGCCGGTCACCAGGAGGCAATAACGCAGTTTCAACGCTCATTCCCCACCAGGTCACCGCTTTTAAACTGGCGGATATACAGGTAGACCGTGTGTTTGGAAATATTCAGCCGGTCAGCGACCTGATTGATAGCATCTTTGATATCAAAAATACCTTTTTCATAAAGATTCAGAACCACCTGACGGTTCTTCGCATTGTTAGACACATTACGGTCAGCGTTCACTTCTTCAATCGTGAATTCGAGCGTTTGTGCGACCAGATCGTCAACGGACGACGCGAAGTTAACCGAAGGTGCCACTTCCTGCGTTTCAGGCGGCATAAAGGTTTGAATGATTTGCGAGAAAGGTACGTCAAGATTCATGTTGATACACAACAGCCCCACCACGCGCTGTTCGCGATTGCGAATGGCGATAGTGACTGACTTCATCAACACACCGCTTTTTGCGCGGGTGAAATAGGCTTTGGAGACATTGCTGTCCGCGCCGGTCATGTCATGCAACATGCGCAGCGCCAGATCCGTAATAGGCGAACCAATCTTACGGCCTGTGTGTTCACCGTTGGCGATTCGCACGGCGGAACATTTCAGATCTTCCAGCGAGTGAAGAACAATTTCGCAATGCTCACCAATAAGCATCGCCAGTCCGTCCACGACGGCCTCGTAGGAAGACAAAATTTCGTGATCGACCTGGCTAAAAGGACGTTGGTCCAGCAAATCCAGTTCGCCGGTTTCGCCAGTTATAAGCGAATTAGACATTGAAGCTACCACCCTCTACATCGCGCCTTCTCATGGGAGCCAGGGCGCATTATTCATCATTCCAGGTTCGTTACTGTACCAAAACTACAGAAAAAACGGTCTGGCGAGTTTACGGATCTGTGACGTTATGCCCGACGGACAGAAGCGTCAAGTAATCATCATAGAGTAACCGCAGTAAAAAGAGGGATTGGTTGCGATAAAAGTTACCCGCGAAAAAAAACCGCCGCATTATGCGACGGTTCGTTGCAGCAACTGTGCTTTCGCTTAGTTTGCTTTTGGCGCTGCTTCAGCTTCAGCTGGTTTTTCAGCTGCTTTAGGATCTGCTTTAGGCGCAGCCTTCACGTCCAGCAGTTCAACGTCGAACACCAGAGTAGAATTCGCTGGGATCCCCGGAACGCCGGTTTTGCCGTAGGCCAGTTCTGGTGGAATGACCAGCTTGATTTTGCCGCCTTTCTTGATGTGTTTCAGGCCTTCGGTCCAGCCTGGGATCACGCCATCAAGACGGAAAGACAGTGGCTCGCCGCGGGTGTAAGAGTTATCGAACTCTGTACCGTCGGTCAGGGTACCTTTGTAGTTCACGACAACGGTGTCGCTGTCTTTAGGTGCCGCGCCAGTACCTGGTTTTTCTACCTGATACATCAGGCCAGATTCCGTCTTCTTCACGCCTTTTTCTTTAGCGAAATCAGCACGGAATTTGTCACCTTTGTCGGAATTCGCTTTAGCATCCTGTTCCATCTTAGCTTGTGCAGAAGCTTTCACACGGCCTTCGAAGGTTTGCAGGGTTTTCTCGATTTCCTGATCTGACAATTTGCTCTTGTTCGCAAACGCATCCTGAACACCGGCGATCAACTGGTCTTTATCCAGTTTGATGCCCAGTTTTTCTTGTTCTTTCAGCGAGTTGTCCATGTAGCGACCCAGTGAAGCGCCCAGCGCGTAAGCCGCCTGCTCATCATCACTTTTAAACTTAGAGGCTTCTGCTGCAGGTGCAGCAGCTGGCGCGGTGGCAGCAGGTTTTGCCGCTGCGGCCGGTGCAGTTTCAGCAGCCATAACCTGAGTCGCGTTCAGGGCGATTGCCATGGTCGTTGCCAGCAGGGTGACTTTAAACAGTGATTTCATCCATTTCTCCAGGACCAGAAGTTTATGACCTCTGGTAATCATTACGAAAGTTCGGCGGTTACTATAACTGTCCGTCTCACGACAAAACAATCTCTATACACGCCATTAGCGTCTATTTCAGACCTTTTACGCATCAATTAGTTTCGCGAAACCGTTGAAAAACGAAGGTTGAGCGCCACAGTTGTCAGGTAATTCGCCGTATTTGCAGGTAGAATCGGCCACCTAATTGCAGGATGAGGTTCCGGTCAGTGCTCAATCTGATCAACTTGAGCCACACGATGAGGTAACAATGATGAACTCAAATACCGTTGAACAGCGTCTGGAAATGCTGGAAAACAAACTGGCTTTTCAGGAAGTCACCATCGAAGAGCTGAATATGATCGTGACGCAACACCAGCTGGAGATGAGCCGTTTACATGATCATCTGCGTCTGCTGACGGACAAACTGCGCGCCAGCCAGCCGTCAATGATTGCAGATCAGTCGGAAGAAACTCCGCCGCCACATTATTGATAACGTTCCCTGACCCAGTAAAAAGGCGCCCATCAGGCGCCTTTCTTATTAACCGCGACAGCGGGCGTGCGATCAATGACAACCGCAGCCGCCGTTGCCGCCGCAACCGCCTTTCTTCGCTTCATCATGGCCGTGATCGTGATCATGGCTGTGACCGTGGCCACCGCAGCAACCGTCACCATGTTCGTGATCGTGACCATGGTCGTGGCCGTGTTCGCCATGAACGTGGCCATGCGCCAGTTCTTCTTCAGTCGCTTCACGGATAGCAACCACTTCAACGTGGAAGTTCAGATCCTGACCCGCCAGCATGTGGTTACCATCGACAACAACGTGGTCGCCGTCAACTTCAGTGATTTCAACAGGAACCGGGCCTTGATCGGTGTCAGCCAGGAAACGCATACCCACTTCCAGCTCTTCAACACCCATGAACACGTCTTTAGGAACGCGCTGAACCAGATTTTCATCGTAGTTGCCGTAAGCGTCATTCGCGCCAACGTGCACGTCGAATACGTCGCCGATGGCATGGCCTTCCAGCGCCGTTTCCAGACCGGAGATCAGGGAGCCATGGCCGTGCAGATAATCCAACGGTGCGCTCACCGGAGATTCATCAACCAACACACCGTCTTCTGTACGTACCTGATATGCCACGCTGATGACCAGGTCTTTAGATACTTTCATGATAACTCCTACCGTTGGAAACTTAATTTGTTGTATGCGGACGTCTTAACAACGTACGCAACGTCAGTTAAGACTAATTCAGTGACGGTCACTTTTCGATGAGATCATCCTGAAAAGCGATACCGGATAAATTTGGCGAAGAGTGTAGCGGAAATCCGCGCCGCTGTACCCTACAGCATAAAAAAACGCGGCTATTAACGCTACTTTGGATCGAAAATACCGATCACCTGCTCTTCCGGACGCAGCTTCTTACTGACCTGCGCATCCGTCTGGCGCTGATGGTGGCCGCACGTCATGCATTCCACCACTTCAACCTGATCTTCCGTCCATAACGCCAGCGTATCCAGCGCCTTACATTTCGGACACACCGCGCCGGCGATAAAACGTTTACGGGTAGTAGCCATTGTTACTTCTCCTGAAATTAACGACATTGCGTCTGGTCAGTTTTCGCTCAAAAGGCGGCATTATTTTTAATCTGCCGGACTATTCATCATCATCCCAGCCATCAAGCTGCCGGCGTTCGTTATGCATTTCGCTCTGGAAGATATCTTCCAGTTCGCGCCGCGCCTCTTTCACGCGGGAAATTTGCGCCACATCACCCCGGTTTTGTGGCACCAGCTCACGCAGCATACGCATATCGAGACGGCGAAAATGCTGCTGGGCGCGATACGCACTGTGCGGATGCATACCCAGCGTCACCAGCGCCTTCTTGCCCAGTTCCAGCGCACTGGAGAACGTCTCGCGGGAGAAGTGCGCTACGCCCGCCTGCAACAGTTCATGGGCTTCTACGCGGCCCCGGGCGCGCGCCAGAATATTCAGATGAGGAAAGTGTTGCTGACACAAATGCACGATGGTCATTGTGTCTTCCGGCTCATCACAGGTAATGACAATCGATTTCGCTTTCTCCGCGCCGGATGCCCTCAGCAACTCAAGTTCGGTCGCATCGCCGTAATAGACTTTATACCCATAGGTGCGCATCAGCCCGACCGCACTGATATCGCGCTCCAGTACGGTGATGCGCATCTTATTCGCCATCAGCAAACGCCCGATGACCTGCCCGAAACGCCCGAATCCGACGATAATCACTTGCGGCTCATCATCCTGCACAAAGTGCTTTTCGTCGCTCTCTTCACCGTCGTTATAGCGACGTACCAGGATCCGGTCCACCCACTGCATCAGCAAAGGCGTGGTCATCATCGATAACGTCACCACCACCAGCAGCAATGAAAGCTGGGAAGAAGAAATGACTTTCTGCGCGCCGGCGGCCGAAAACAGCACGAAAGCAAACTCGCCTCCCTGGCTGAGCACAGCGGAGAATTGCAGCCGGACTGAAGTGCGTAACCCAAACACCCGGGAAAGCCCGTAGAGCACCGCACCTTTGACCGTCACCAGAATAATCACACCGGCCAGCACCAGCAGAATATGGGTGTACAGCACCCCCAGATTCAACGCCATGCCAACAGAAATAAAGAACAGCCCGAGCAGTAAACCCTTAAATGGCTCGATAGCGATTTCCAGTTCGTGCTGATATTCACTTTCTGCCAGTAAAATCCCGGCGATAAACGTCCCGAGCGCCATCGAAAAGCCCAACGTATCCATAAACAACGCCGAACCCAGCACCACCAGCAACGCGGCGGCGGTAAACACCTCGCGCACGCCGGAGGCAACGATCAGCCGGAAAATGGGCCGCAGCAAATAGCGGCCGCCAATCAGCATGCCGCCAAACGCCAGCACTTTAATACCGATCATTTCCCAGTTATTGCTGCCCTCGGACCCTCCCGCCAGAATCGGGATCAGCGCCAGGGCCGGGATTACCGCGATGTCCTGAAACAGCAGCACGGCAAAACCCAGCTGGCCGCCTTCGTTACGGGTCATGCCTTTATCGCGCATCAGCTGCAACGCCATGGCCGTTGATGACATCGCCAGCCCGATACCGCCGATCACCGCCGCCTGCCAGGAGAACTTCGTCAGATAAAGCAGGCCGCCGAGCACCAGCGCAGTGAGGATCACCTGCCCGGCGCCGACGCCAAATATTTGCCGCCGCAATGCCCACAGCTTTCCGGGGTTCAGCTCCAGCCCGATGATAAACATCAGAAAGACCACGCCGAGTTCAGAGAAGTGCAGAATTTCGTCGACGTCGCGAATAAAGCCCAGCCCCCAAGGGCCGATGGCGATCCCGGCCAGCAAATAGCCGAGCACCGCGCCAATGCCTAAACGCTGCGCAACGGGAACGGCCACGACGGCGGCGAACAGAAACAGCAGGATCGCGGCGGGCAGATTTGAACCATCCATCAGGCGATCCCTCCCTGCGGCAGCGGAGATTTAAGCCATTCGCCGTAAGCTTCAGCATGGCTTTGCAACACATCAGGTTTCTGACGACGCGCCCAGTAAATGATGACGGGCGTCATCCAGTGCATATGACACATCGCCGAGGTCAGCTCAAATGGCCGCATAATGTCGGACATCGGATAGCGGTTATACCCGCCCGCTTTATACGCCCCTTCGGGTTCGCCGGTGGTGACCACCGAACGCCAGTATTTTCCCCGCAGTTCATTGCCCCCTGCTCCGCTGGCAAAGCCTCTCGCCAGTACGCGATCCATCCATTCCTTCAGCAACGCCGGGCAGCTGTAGGTATAAAGAGGATGCTGGAAGACGATCACTTTATGCTCGCGCAGCAGTTGCTGTTCGCGGTGGATATCAATAAAGAAGTCGGGATAGTGGGCGTACAAATCGTGCACGGTGACATGTTCAAGTTGCTGCGCTTGTTGTAATAAAACGCGATTGGCGACCGAATCGGGTGATTCCGGGTGGGCGTACAGCAGCAAAACCTTTGGTGGCTGCGACATCAATACCTCCAAAGCGTCGTCAGGGTGCGGTTTTTCCGTTACCATGCTTCGCAAAGACAAAATGGGACGCGATACGTCTTGTTTAAATCATTTTCATGACAATTTAACATACTCTCAACACGGCGCTTTATGATTGTTTTCTCCTCCTTACAAATCCGACGCGGCACTAATGTGCTGCTGGACAACGCGTCTGCGACCATCAATCCTGGCCAAAAAGTCGGGCTGGTGGGCAAAAATGGCTGCGGTAAATCCACCCTTATTTCACTGCTAAAAGGTGAGATGAGCGCCGATGCAGGCAATCTGACATTTCCGTCCAGCTGGGCGCTGGCCTGGGTTAATCAGGAAACACCCGCTCTGGACGAGCCTGCGATAGAGTATGTTATCGACGGCGATCGCGAATTTCGTCAGTTAGAATCCGAATTACAGCAGGCCAATGAACGTGACGATGGCCATGCCATTGCCACGCTGCACGGCAAGCTGGATGCGATCAACGCCTGGACTATTCCGGCGCGCGCGGCCAGCCTGCTCAGCGGTTTAGGTTTTAGCCAGAATCAGCTTCAGCAGCCGGTCAAATCCTTCTCCGGTGGCTGGCGTATGCGCCTTAACCTGGCGCAGGCGCTGATTTGCCGCTCTGATTTACTGCTGCTCGACGAACCGACCAACCACCTGGATTTAGATGCGGTGATCTGGCTGGAAAAGTGGCTGAAAAGCTACACCGGCACGCTGGTGCTGATTTCCCATGACCGCGATTTCCTGGATCCGATTGTCGATAAAATTCTGCATATCGAGCAGCAAACGCTGAACGAATACACCGGCAACTACTCGTCTTTCGAACGTCAGCGTGCGACCAAACTGTCGCAACAGCAGGCATTGTTTGAAAGTCAGCAGGAAAAAGTGGCGCATCTGCAAAGCTATATCGATCGTTTCCGCGCCCAGGCGACCAAAGCCAAACAGGCGCAGAGCCGTATCAAAATGCTCGAACGCATGGAGCTGATTGCCCCGGCACACGTCGACAATCCTTTTCATTTTAGCTTCCGTTCGCCGGAAAGCTTACCCGATCCGCTGCTGCGGATGGAAAAAGTCAGCGCCGGTTATGGCGACACCACCATTCTGGATTCGATCAAGCTGAATCTGGTGCCGGGGTCGCGCATCGGCCTGCTGGGCCGTAACGGTGCCGGTAAATCCACGCTGATCAAACTGCTGGCGGGCACCATGGCACCGCTTCAGGGTGATATCGGGCTGTCTAAAGGCGTCAAACTCGGTTACTTCGCGCAGCATCAGCTCGAGTTCCTGCGCGCCGATGATTCGCCACTGCAACACCTGGTGCGTCTGGCAGCGAAAGAAACCGAGCAGCAACTGCGGGATTATCTCGGTGGTTTCGGCTTCCACGGCGACAAAGTGACGGATCCGACCGGGCGTTTCTCCGGCGGCGAAAAAGCCCGTCTGGTGCTGGCCCTGATCGTCTGGCAGCGTCCGAACCTGCTGCTGCTCGATGAACCGACCAACCACCTCGATCTGGATATGCGTCAGGCGCTGACCGAAGCGCTGATGGACTTTGAAGGCGCGATGGTGGTGGTGTCGCATGACCGTCACTTACTGCGTTCCACCACGGATGATTTGTATCTGGTTCACGGCGGTAAAGTCGAACAGTTCGACGGCGATCTGGAAGATTATCAGCAGTGGCTGGTGGATATTCAGCGTCAGGAAAATCAGCTGGATGCACCCTCGAAAGACGGTGGCGTAAACAGTGCGCAATCACGCAAAGACCAGAAGCGTCGCGAAGCCGATTTCCGCAACCAGACCCAGCCGCTGCGTAAGCAAATCACCAAACTCGAAACGCAGATGGAAAAACTGAGCACTGAACTGGCGGCGATTGAAGAACGTCTGGCCGATTCCGCGATGTACGACATCAGCCGTAAAGCCGATCTTACCGAATGTCTGCAACAACAGACCAAAGTGAAAGGCGCGCTGGAAGAAACCGAAATGACCTGGCTCGATGCCCAGGAACAGCTGGAAGAGTTATCAAAAGCCTTTGATGTAGAAGGCTGAGCTGACGGTTAAAAGCGGTCACACCGATAAAACGTGATTGTGCAGGAGCGACCAACGTGACGCAGCGATGCCGTCATCGCCCTGCACAACCTCGTATCAGGCTTTGTAAAAGGGTTTATCGCCCAATATGGTCGCGCGATGCATGATCCGCCGCTGCGGCAAATAATCGGCATTCGCATAGTGCTGCGTCACGCGGTTATCCCATATCGCGATATCATTTTCCTGCCAGCGCCAGCGCACCTGAAATTCCGGTTTAGTGATATGGCTGAACAGGAACGTCAACACAGCCGCGCTCTCTTTTTCACTCAAGCCGATAATCCGCGTCGTGAAACCCTCATTGACGAACAACGCCTTTTTGCCGCTGACCGGGTGTGAACGGATCACCGGATGCAACAACGGCGGATTTTTCTCCTTGGCTTTCAGCCATTGCGCGTGTTCTTCCGCCGTTTTCCGGTACTTAAATTCCTGGAATGATTTGGTAAAGTCGTGTTCAGCCTGTAAGCCACTCAGCAACTGCCGGAATGGCTCAGACAGCGCCTCATAGGCCGCAATACCACTGGCCCACAGCGTATCTCCGCCTGAAGAAGGCAACCTTTTCGCGGCTAAAATCGCACCGGCTGGCGGTGTGTCGATGAAGGTCACGTCGGTATGCCAGTTGTCGTTGTCCGGCGGATTATCATCATGCGTATCCAGCACGATGATCTCTTCCACGTCCGGCGCGTGCGGATACACCGGGTGAATATGCAAATCACCGAAACGGGCGGCCAGCGCACGTTGCTCCAGCGGGGTAACCGGCTGATTACGCAAGAACAGCACCTGATGCTTTAACAGCGCGTGATAAAGCTGCTCGAACTGCGCGTCTGACAGCGGTTTACTCAGCACGACATTCTCAACCTGCGCGCCGATATACGGACCTAAAGGCGTGATCACCAAACGTTCGTTCATTGTTGTTCTCCATGCCACGGGGTCAGCCTGCGTTGCAAAGCGCGCAACCCGAGTTCAAGACTAAAAGCGATCAGTGCGATGACACTGATACCGGCAATCACCACATCGGTCGCCAGAAACTCACCGGCCGACTGCACCATAAATCCGAGGCCACGCGTGGCGGCAATCAGTTCTGCCGCGACCAGCGTTGACCAGCCGACGCCCAGTCCGATGCGGATACCCGTCAGGATTTCCGGCAGCGCACTCGGCAATATCACGTAACGCAAAACCTGAAGTTTGCTGGCACCGAGTGCCTGAGCAGCGCGAACCCGCACCTGCGACACACTGCGCACACCGGCCAGCGCAGAGAGCGCCACCGGCGCAAAAATGGCCAGATAGATCAGCAGAATTTTCGAGGTTTCACCGATCCCAAACCAGATAACCATCAGCGGCAAATAGGCCAGCGGCGGCACCGGGCGATACAGTTCGATCAGCGGATCAAGAATGCCGCGTACGGTGTCATTGAGCCCCATGGCGATACCGACCGGCACACCAATGATCACCGCGGCCAGCAGGGCGATAACGATGCGCGTCAGGCTCGCGGCCAGATGCTGCCACAGCGTGGCATCCATAAATCCCTGAGGACTGCCGATCACGTAAAGCTGATGCAAAACCTGCTGCGGCGCGGGTAAAAACAGCGGGCTGATGAGGTGCAACGCCGTCACAGCCCACCAGACCAGCAGCAACACCAACAGCGTGGCAATGCTCAGGCGCACATTGCGCGGCAGGCGAAATCGCCGCCGCGAAACGGCCACCGGCGTATCGGTTTTCAACGCGGAATCCAGGCTCATATCAGCACCTCACGCTGCTGAAAGACTTTACTCAGCACGTATTCACGCTGAGCAATAAATTCAGGATCAGATTTGATTGCGCGGCAGTTTTCACCCCCGGCATAGCGCTGGCCGAAGTTGAGTTTCAGGCGTTCAACCACCTGCCCCGGCCCCGGCGACAACAGCAACAACTCGCTGGCCAGGAAAACGGCTTCTTCGATGTCGTGGGTGATCAGCAGGATCTGTTTGCCCGTATCACGCCAGATGGTCAGCAGTAATTCCTGCATCTGTTCGCGGGTAAAAGCATCCAGCGCGCCGAAAGGCTCATCAAGCAAAAGCAGTTGCGGATCCGCCGCCAGCGCACGGGCGATACCCACCCGCTGACGCATCCCGCCGGAAAGCTGCCAGATAAAATGCTTGTCGTAACCGCCCAGCCCCACTTTGCTTAACATGCGCTGCGCGATGTCCCGACGCTGAGTTTTCTTCACGCCAGCCAGTTCCAGACCAAATTCGACATTACTTTGAGCGTCCCGCCACGGCAGCAAACCTTCGTGCTGAAATACCACGCCGCGGTCGGCACCCGGCCCGTTCACTGGCTTGCCGTCCAGCGTGATGCTCCCTGAAGAGGCAGACTGGAAACCGGCGATCAGATTGAGCAGCGTGGTTTTTCCGCAACCGGACGGCCCGAGCACCACCACCAGTTCGCCACTGGCGATCTGCAGTGAAATGTCTTTGAGTGCCGGTTTGCCCTGATATTCAGCCGATAAATGCGAGACATTTAACATAGGTTGCTCCTCAGGATTTCGGGCCGGACTGCACCGCTTTCACAAACTCGCTGGTCACATAGTCGCTGTAATCATCGTCAGTCTGCTGAATTTTGCCCTGCTCCTTGAGGAAGGCCGCCGTATCTTTAATCGCTTTGTTCACCGGCTCACCGAGCTGGGTAATTTGCTCGCTGACCGGCAGATAACGGTTACCTTTCACCAGACCCGGGATCTGCTCATCCGGCACGCCGCTCAGACGCGATAAGGTGTCGAGATTCTTTTTATCCTGTAACCACTTTTCAGGTTGCTGCAAATAGTCGCCCTGCGCTTTCAGTGCGCTGCGGGCAAAGGCGGTCACGACGTCAGGATGTGCTTTGGCGAAATCTTTACGCACGACCCACACGTCCAGCGTGGGGGCGCCCCATTGACCCACTTGTGCCGAATCAGTCAGCACTTTGCCGGTTTTCTCAAGCTCGTTCACCGCCGGCGCCCAGACATATGCCCCGTCAATGTCACCACGCGCCCACGCCGCCGCGATGGCCGGTGGCTGTAAATTCACAATAGTGACCTGCTTCGGATCGATACCCCAATGCTTCAGCGCGGCCAGCAGGCTGTAGTGAGTGGTGGAAATAAACGGCACGGCGATGCGTTTCCCAATCAGATCTTTCGGGCCGTTAATGCTTTTCTTCACCACCAGCGCCTCGGAACTGCCGAGTTCAGACGCCAGCAAAAACACTTCGATCGGCAACTTCTGGCTCGCGGCAACGGCCAGCGGGCTGGATCCAATATTGCCGATCTGCACGTCACCGGAGGCCAGCGCGCGCAGCACGCTCGATCCGCTGTCGAATTTGCGCCAGTCCACCTTGGCACCGGATTCTTTGGCAAACGTATTTTCTGCCTGAGCGACCTTAGCCGGTTCCGCTGACGTCTGATAAGCCACGGTGACATCCGTCGCCTGCGCGCAGAACGCCGCCATACTCAGAGCGAGGGCCAGGCCACTTTTTTTCAATGCAGAGAGGGGAAACGTATTGAGATCGGTCATGGGGGGTCAGCTCCGCGCAGGGCGTCATTGTGTGTGTTTGTCAGTTGTAGCGGAGGTGTAAAAATAGATAAAGTAATTAGAAATTATCTTTAATGCTTTTATGGAATATAAGACACCAACAAAAAGGCCTCGTTGCGGAGGCCCTGGAAAACGCAGCAAAAAAATCAGTGCCAGATTAACAGCACGCAGGCAGCGGTCAGAATACCCATCGCAATATTAAAGGTGTACCAGGCGCGACGACTGCGCAGCAGGCGGCCAATCACCGTACCGAAACCCAGCCAGATCACCCCGGAAACCAGATTCACCAAAAACATTCCGAGGCTGATACCGGCAATTGAGTGATTGTAAGCCGCGCCCGCCAGACTGAAACTCGCCACCGCTCCCAGCCCCATCAGCCACGCTTTAGGGTTGAGGAACTGCAACAACCAGCCCTGATATAAGCGGATGGGCTTTGGCGGCGGTGCGCCGGTTTCCAGTTTTTCATAGGCGGAAGTGGCAATTTTCCACGCCAGCCACAGCAAATACAGGCTACCGGCGATCTTCAGGAACAGATGTAACGCGGGATACACCGTGATCAATCCGCCGACGCCAAATGCCACCAGCAGCAAAATACTTTGCATACCGAGCATAATGCCGACCATCAGCCAGAGTGAGCGGAAGAACCCGAAGTTAGCGCCAGAGGTGGTTAACAACATATTATTCGGCCCCGGCGTGATGGCCGCGACCCATAAAAAACCGAGCATGGATAAAAATAAACTAAGTTCCATTTAATGGGTGCTCCTCACCCGGTGTCGTGCGATTCAGTTGTGCGATAAGATTGAAGCTATCAGTGTGATATTGATCGCACAAGAGCCTGTTGAGAGAAAATTATTCATCTTATGTATGAATCCTTTCGCCCTTTGCGCGGGGCCAGTAATCCGCATATCCAGACGCTGTTACCGCGGCTGGTCAGGCGGCACGCAAAACTTAAACCCTGCTGGCAAAGACTGGACACGCCCGACGGCGATTTTCTGGATCTGGCCTGGAGTGAAGATCCGCAACTGGCGCGCCACAAACCGCGTATGGTGCTGTTTCACGGGCTGGAAGGCAGCTTCTACAGCCCGTATGCGCACGGCTTATTACAGGCGTGGAAAGACCGGGGCTGGCTGGGTGTGGTGATGCATTTTCGCGGATGCAGCGGCGAGCCGAATAAACTTCAGCGAATTTACCATTCGGGGGAAACCGAAGACGCGCGCTTTTTCATTCACTGGCTAAATGAAACTTACGGTGAAATGCCCACCGGCGCCGTCGGCGTTTCTCTTGGCGGCAATATGCTGGCCTGTTATCTCGGTCAGGAAGGCGAAAAATGCACCCTCAGCGCCGCTGTGGTGGTGTCGGCGCCGCTGATGCTTGAGCCTTGCGCGTACCGGCTTGAGCGCGGTTCATCGCGGATTTATCAGCGCTATTTGCTCGGTCAGCTTAAAGGGAATGCGTCACGCAAACTGGCAAAATACCCCGGAACGCTGCCGGTCACCCTGACACAGCTGAAATCGATGCGTCGCCTGCGCGAATTCGACGACGCGATCACGTCGAAAGCCCACGGTTTTGCCGATGCGCTGGATTATTACCGCCGGTGCAGCGGCCTGCCGTTACTGTTACAGGTACGAACGCCGCTGCTGATCATCCATGCTAAGGACGATCCGTTTATGACGCCGGAGGTGATCCCTAAAGCAGAGGATTTACCGGCCTGCGTGGAGTATCAGCTGACCGAACACGGCGGGCATGTCGGGTTTGTTTCCGGCAGTCTGCGCAATCCGCAGATGTGGCTGGAGCAGCGCATTCCCGCGTGGATCGCCCCCTATTTAGAGAAAGAAGAACCAACAAAGGATGTAACGTTGTGATTATTCCCTGGCAAGAACTGGACGCAGAAATCCTCACCAGCGTGGTGGAATCTTTTGTCTTGCGCGAAGGTACCGACTACGGCGAACAGGAACGCTCTCTCGAGCAAAAAGTGGATGACGTGAAACGTCAGCTGAAAAGCGGCGAAATAGTGCTGGTATGGTCCGAACTGCACGAAACGCTCAACATCATGCCGCGCGGCCAGTTTCGCGCCGGGCAGGAAGAAACACCGCAGGACTGGTGAGTAAAAACGTTCGCGTCATGGTTATTGTTAACCCCGGCCACTGACCGGGGTTAACCGTTAAATCAACGCCCCTCTACAATTTCACCGGCTTAATGTTCCAGATCTCATCTGCGTACTCCTGAATGGTACGGTCTGACGAGAAATAGCCCATATTGGCGATGTTGTGCAGCGTGCGGCGCGTCCACTCTTCCGGCAGTTTATACAGCTCATCGACTTTATCCTGCATATCGACATAACTGCGGTAATCCGCCAGTACCTGATAATGGTCGCCGAGATTCACCAGCGTATCGAACAGGTTGGTGTAGCGCTTTGGCTCGCCAGGACTGAACACACCGGTGGCGATTTGCGTCAGCACCTGATGCAGCTCCGCGTCCTGCTCAAAATACGTGTGCGGGTTATAACCCTGACGGCGTAACGTCTCGACCTGCTCGGTGGTGTTGCCGAAGATAAAGATATTCTCCTCGCCGACGTGTTCGAGCATTTCGACGTTTGCGCCGTCCAGCGTGCCGATGGTCAGCGCGCCGTTGAGAGCAAATTTCATATTACTGGTACCGGAAGCTTCGGTCCCTGCCAGCGAGATTTGCTCGGAGAGGTCGGCTGCCGGAATGATCATCTGCGCCAGACTGACGCTGTAGTTAGGGATGAAGACGATCTTCAGCTTGTTACCGATACGCGGATCGTTATTGATCACCGCCGCCACGTCGTTGATCAGCCGGATGATCTGTTTCGCCGCATAATAGGCCGAGGCCGCTTTACCGGCAAAAATCACCGTACGCGGCACCCATTCGGCGTCCGGCTCTTCCAGAATGCGGTTATAACGGGTGATGACGTGCAGCACGTTCATCAGCTGGCGTTTGTACTCATGAATACGTTTGATCTGCACATCGAACAGACTTTTTGGATCCACCACGATATTCAGTTTTTGCGCGATATACAGCGCGAGCCGTTTTTTGTTATCCAGCTTGGCCTTACGGATGGCCTGCAAGAAACTCAGGTAATCCAGATTCTGTTTCAGCTCAGAAAGCTGACTCAGGTCGGAACGCCAGGTGTGGCCTATCGCATCATCAATCACCGCCGAGAGCGGTTTATTGGCCAGCGCCAGCCAGCGACGCGGCGTCACTCCGTTGGTTTTATTACAGAAACGGTCAGGATAGATATGCGCGAAATCCGCGAACAGCGACTGCACCATCAGATCGGAGTGCAGCGCCGAGACGCCGTTGACTTTATGACTCGCGATCACCGCCAGCCACGCCATGCGCACCTTGCGGCCATTACCTTCATCAATAATAGAAACGCGTGACAGCAGGCCGTCGTCGCCCGGTATTTGTGCCGCGACTTCTTTGAGGAAGTGATCGTTAATCTGGAAAATGATTTCCAGATGGCGCGGCAGGATCTTACCGATCATATCCACCGACCAGGTTTCCAGCGCTTCGGTCATCAGCGTATGGTTGGTGTAGGAGAACACGCGGGAAACGGTGTCCCACGCTACCAGCCATTCAAATTTATGTTCGTCGATCAGTAACCGCATCAGCTCAGGGATAGAAAGCACCGGGTGCGTGTCGTTGAGGTGAATGGCAATTTTATCGGCCAGATTATCGTAGGTATGGTGGGTGGTGTAGTGGCGGTTGAGGATATCCTGCACCGTCGCCGACACCAGGAAATACTCCTGACGCAAACGCAGTTCACGCCCCGAATAAGTGGAATCATCCGGATAAAGCACGCGCGATACGTTCTCGGAATGGTTTTTATCTTCCACCGCCGCGAAATAGTCGCCCTGATTAAATTTACCCAGATTGATCTCGTTACTGGCCTGCGCGCCCCACAGCCGCAGCGTGTTGGTGGCGTCAGTGTCGTAACCGGGAATGACCTGATCGTAGGCGCAGGCGATGACCTCTTCGGTTTCCAGCCAGCGGGTTTTCACCCCTTCATGCTGAACGCGGCCACCGAAACGTACTTTATAACGGGTGTTGTAACGCTGAAACTCCCACGGATTCCCGTACTCCAGCCAGTAATCCGGTGACTCTTTTTGCTCGCCGTTAACGATGTTCTGCGCAAACATGCCGTATTCGTAACGAATGCCATATCCGCGCCCCGGCAGCGCCAGCGTCGCCAGCGAATCCAGGAAACAGGCTGCCAGACGCCCCAGGCCGCCGTTGCCTAATCCGGGGTCATTCTCTTCGCCGATCAGTTCTTCAAGATCAAAGCCCATTTCATCAAGCGCGCTTTTAAGATCGTCGTAAATACCCATCGCCAGCAGCGCATTGGAGAGCGTCCGTCCAATCAAAAACTCCATCGACAGGTAATACACCTGCCGGACATCCTGTGAGGTTTGCGCCCGGTTAGAGCGCAACCAGCGTTCAACCATACGGTCACGCACCGCAAATAAGGTGGCGTTCAGCCAGTCATGCTGCGTCGCGATAGACGGGTCTTTGCCAATAATAAACATCAGCTTATAGGCGATAGAATGCTTTAGCGCTTCGACACTGACTGTCGGTGAGTTGTAATTAAACGGTGAAGTCATAACGTTACATTCCCGATCAAGTTAGCTACGTTCAGGGGTTCAGGACAGAAGACGGTGATACAGCGTGAGATATTCCTGAGCTGCGACCTTCCAGCCAAAATCAATACCCATGGCGTGTTGTTGTACGTGTCGCCAATGTTTAGGACGGCTCCACAAAACAAATGCCCGGCGGATCGCACTTGCCAGCGATTTCCCCGTGGCTTCTTCGAACACAAAACCGCTGGCCGTTCCGTCAGCCAGATTTTCCAATGCACAATCCACCACGGTATCCGCTAACCCGCCGGTACGACGCACCAGCGGCAGGGTGCCGTATTTCAAACCATATAATTGCGTCAGACCGCAAGGCTCAAAGCGACTCGGCACCATAATGACATCCGCCCCGCCGATAATGCGGTGGGAAAAGGCTTCGTGGTAACCGAGCTGCACACCGACCTGCCCCGGATTGTCAGCGGCGGCGGCCAGAAATGCCTGTTGCAGCACCGCATCACCCGCTCCCAGCAGCGCCAGCTGACCGCCACGCTCGAGTAAATCCGGCAACGCTTCCAGCACCAGATCCAGCCCTTTCTGGCTGGTCAGGCGGCTGACGACTGCAAACACCAGCCGCGAGTCGTCCACGTCCAGCCCCATCGCCCGTTGCAAATAGGCTTTGTTAATGGCTTTGGAACGTAAATCATCGGCGTCATACCGCGCAGACAGCAGCACGTCATCACGTGGCTGCCAGATCGCTTCATCAACACCGTTAAGAATACCGGTCAGCCGCCCTTCCATTTCCCTCAGCTGCAACAAAGATTCCATGCCGTAACCGAATTCCGGACCGGTGATTTCTTTGGCGTAGGTCGGGCTGACGGTGGTCACGTGATCGGAGAAATACAAACCGGCTTTCAGATAGGAAATCTGGCCGTAGAACTCCAGTCCGTGCATCTGGAAAAATTCACGCGGGATGTATAACTCATCCACGTGGTGCGCGCCAAACAGCCCCTGGAACGCCAGATTATGCACGGTAAAGACCGTTTTCACCGGCGCATGGCGGGCGCGGATATACGCCGACGCCAGACCGGCGTGCCAGTCATGGGAATGCACAATATTTGGCTGCCAGTGGTGATCAAATCCCAACGCCAGTTCGCACGCCATCCAGCTTAACAATGCAAAACGCAGATGATTATCGGCGTAAGCAAAGGAAGACTGATCGTGATACGGGCTGCCGGGACGATCGTACAAACCTGGCACATCAATCAGATAAATACCGACGCCGTCAAAATAACCCAGCGAAAGGGTGACGTACCCGGCAAAAGTATCCAGCGTACCGATTACCCGTGTTTCTCCGAGGCCTTTTTTGACATCGGGGAACGCCGGAATGAGCACGCGGACATCCGCTCCCTCAGCAATCTGCGCGGCAGGCAGTGCACCGGCGACGTCTGCAAGGCCACCCGTTTTTAACAGGGGGAACAGCTCGGAACAAACATGTAAAACCTGCATTCGCGCTCCTGATTATCCCGGTCATCCCGGCGATAACCGGGATGACGAAAAGTCATGCTTTCTAAGGTCTGTTTATAGTTTCGCCAACATTGCGCGCGTCACCAGCACAACGCCGCCTTCGGAACGGTAAAAGCGGCGGCTGTCTTCGTCGGCGTTTTCACCAATGACCATGCCTTCGGGGATCTGACAGGCGCGGTCAATCACACATTTGCGCAGACGACATGAACGACCCACATTCACATCCGGCAAAATAATCGTTGAATCAATATTGCAGAAAGAATTGATCCTCACACGCGGGAACAGCACTGAATGCACCACCACCGAGCCCGACACAATGCAACCCCCGGCCACCAGCGAGTTCATGGTCATGCCGTGACTGCCCGAGCGGTCCTGCACAAATTTTGCCGGCGGCAGCGGTTCCATGTGGGTGCGGATCGGCCAGTCGCGATCGTACATATCCAGTTCCGGCGTCACCGACGCCAGATCCAGATTAGCGCGCCAGTAAGCGTCGAGCGTGCCGACATCGCGCCAGTACGGAGGCAACTCTTCGTTCTGCGTAACGCACGACAGGCTGAACGGGTGCGCACGCGCCACCCCCTGAGCCGTCAGTTTCGGGATCAGATCTTTGCCGAAGTCATGGGTGGAACTTTCATCCGCCATATCTTCTTCGAGGATCCGAAACAGATAGTCCGCATTAAAAATGTAGATGCCCATGCTCGCCAGCGCCATATCCGGGTGCCCCGGCATCGGCGGTGGGTTTTGCGGTTTCTCGACAAAGCTTTTGATCTGATAGTCTTCGCTGACGTCCATCACACCGAATTCACTGCCCTCGGCAATCGGCACCGCAAGGCAGGCGACGGTACATTCACCGCCCTTCTGCACGTGGTCGATCAGCATGCGCGAGTAGTCCATCTTGTAGATATGATCGCCCGCCAGGATCACCACAAACTCGGCGTTGTAGCGGCGAATAATATCCAGGTTCTGATAGACGGCATCGGCGGTGCCCTTGTACCAGTGTTCCGTGCTGTGGCGCTGTTGCGCCGGAAGCAAATCCACAAACTCATTCATTTCTTCGTTAAGAAATGACCAGCCGCGCTGAATGTGCTGCACCAGCGTATGCGACTGATATTGCGTGATCACGCCGATACGCCGGATGCCCGAGTTGAGACAATTCGACAGAGCGAAATCGATGATGCGAAATTTACCGCCGAAGTGAACGGCGGGCTTTGCCCTGGTGGCCGTCAAAT
The DNA here is from genome assembly GCF_050632365.1 of Rahnella sp. PAMC25559. Taxonomy (GTDB): domain Bacteria; phylum Pseudomonadota; class Gammaproteobacteria; order Enterobacterales; family Enterobacteriaceae; genus Rahnella; species Rahnella rivi. Next base: position 451,230 of record NZ_CP192543.1, read on the forward strand.
CTTTCAGTCGTGAACCACGTCCCCCGGCAAGAATCAACGCCACGGATTTCAGCGGCAGTTGTCGCGCCAGCATGACCGGGTCCCGGTTATCTAATGTCGCCATATCTGACTCCTTCGTTTTTATTGTGACCGGCTCTGTGGAGTGACATCTTGTAGGACACAGAGGGTTTTCGCTGCTGCCCGCCATTGCGAGCCTTCCATGACGCGTCGGGGTTCCTCATCAAAAAGCACGCTGTTGAACGGTGCCACCGGCTGCCAGTTTCCCGGCGGCAGTTGCAGATCCACGTCGTGCAGGGAAGCATTCACGATTAACAGCCAGCGGCGGGAAAGAAGGATTTGCAGCCATTGCTGCGGCCCCTGCTCCCAGTCACCGGGGGTCATCGGCTGCCCCTGTTGATTCAGCCATTGCACGTCGTCGCCGTCCTCCTGCCACCGGCGGTTTTGCGTCAGTGCCGGGATTTTCCGGCGCAGCGCAATCAGCGCGCAGACGTAGGCGGTCAGGCTTTCATCGGCATTTTCCCAGTCGAGCCAGGTCAGCGCGTTGTCCTGACAGTAGGCGTTGTTGTTGCCCGACTGGCTGTTGCCGTGCTCGTCACCGGCCAGCAACATCGGCGTGCCTTGTGACAAAAACAGCGACGCCAGCAGCGCACGCTGGCTGAGACGACGCTGCCGTAAGACTTCAGCAGACGCCTCCAGCCCTTCCTCGCCGTGGTTTTGGCTGAAGTTCTCGTTATGGCCGTCGCGGTTTTCTTCACCGTTGGCCTGGTTGTGTTTCTGGTTAAAACTGACGACATCGCGCAACGTGAAACCGTCGTGCGCCGTCAGCATGTTGATGCTGGCGTAGGGTTCACGCTGCGCCGGATCGAATTTATCTGCTGACGCCGCCACGCGACCGGCAAACTGACCGATCGAGACATCGCCATGCAGCCAGAACTGACGCATTTCATCGCGCCAGACGTCATTCCATTCCGCAAAGGGTGCCGGGAACTGTCCGAGCTGATAACCGCCAGTACCGATGTCCCAGGGTTCGGCGATAAGCTTGACCTGCGAAAGTACCGCATCCTGTTTAATGGCGTTGAACAGCGGCGAATGCGCGGTGAACGCCGGCGTACGTCCGAGCAGCGTCGCCAGGTCAAACCGGAAACCATCAACGTGACATTCGCGCACCCAGTAGTGCAGGCAGTCGAGCGTCCAGGCAATCACCTCGTCGTCCACCAGCCGCAGCGAGTTGCCGCAGCCAGTCATGTTGTTGTCAGTGCCGTCTTCGTTCAGCCAGTACCAGCTGGCATTGTCGATGCCGCGAAACGAGATAAACGGCCCGTCAATATCAAGCTCCGCACTGTGGTTGAACACCACATCGAGGATCACTTCGATCCCCGCCTTATGCAGTGCTTTCACCGCCGACTTAAACTCACTCAGCGCCGAGACGCCGCCCAGACCGCTGGCATAACGCGGGTCTACGGCGCACGGCGCGAGCACGTTGTAACCCCAGTAATTGGTCAGCCCAAGACGTTGCAGGCGGGGTTCATCGGCGTGATGCTGTACCGGCAAAAGCTCAATGGCCGTTACCCCGAGATGTTGCAGATACTCGAGCATGACCGGATGCGCCAGCCCGGCATAGGTGCCGCGCAGTGCCGCCGGAATGCGCGGGTGCTGACGCGTCAGGCCGCGCACATGGGCTTCGTAAATCACCGTATCGCCCCACGGCGTGGCAGGCGGTTTATCCTCTTCCCAGTCAAAGTTTCCGGCAACGACAACGGATTTTGGCGCCACAACGGCGCTGTCGCGGTCGTCCGGCGCATCAATTCCGCCGGTGAACCGCGCGTTGTCGAGCAGCACGCCGTCAATGGCCCGTGCGCTGGGGTCGATCAGCACTTTTTTCGGGTTAAAACGATGGCCGTGTAGCGGATCAAAGGGCCCGTAAATCCGGTAACCGTAGCGCTGCCCGGCTTTGGCACCCGGCAAAAAGCCGTGCCAGAGATTGCCGGTGCGCGAAGTCAGCGGCAGATGCTGCTCGCTGCCCGTCTCATCAAACAGACATAACTCCACTTTTTCCGCATGCGCGGAGAACAGGCAAAAATTGACGCCGTTATCTCTGAGATGCGCACCAAAGGGCGCGGGCTGACCGGGCTCGAGCTGCTTCATTACGGCTCCCTTCGCAAATAAATCGTCGCCAGCGGCGGGATGGTGACGCTCAAAGAATGTTCGCGCTGATGCTGACTGATGTTTTCACTGTGAACATCGCCGGCATTGCCGACGTTGCTGCCGTGGTAGAAATGCGAATCGGTGTTCAGTATTTCGCGGTACACGCCCGGACGGCTGATGCCAATGCGGTAGTCATAGCGCGGCACCGGCGTGAAGTTGCTGATGACAATCACTTCACCGGCGTTTTCATCGCGGCGGGCAAACGCAAAGATCGAGTTCTCATGATCGTCAACCACCAGCCATTCAAAACCGCGCGGATTGAAATCCAGCTCATACAGCGGCGCATTGGCCTTGTAAGTCAGGTTCAGATCCCGCACCAGATGCTGTACGCCGCGGTGCCAGCCGTCAGGATTGTCCAGCAGATGCCAGTCGAGACTGGCGTTAAAGTTCCATTCGCGCCCCTGGGCAAATTCGCAGCCCATAAACAGCAGCTTTTTGCCGGGATGCGCCCACATAAAGCCGTAATAGGCGCGCAGGTTGGCAAATTTCTGCCACGCGTCGCCGGGCATTTTGTCGATCAGGGATTTTTTACCGTGAACAACTTCATCGTGCGACAGCGGCAGAATGAAATTCTCGCTGTAGGCGTAAAGCACGCCGAACGTCATGAGATTGTGGTGATATTTGCGGTGAACAGGATCGAGCTGCATGTACTTCAGCGAGTCGTTCATCCAGCCCATGTTCCATTTGTAATGGAACCCCAGCCCGTTGGCATCCGGCGGCATAGTGACGCCTGGATAATCCGTGGATTCTTCTGCCAGCGTCACGGCACCGCCCAGTTCGCGGCCAATGGTCTGGTTGGTGTATTTCAGGAAGGCAATGGCTTCAAGATTCTCGCGCCCGCCGTAATGGTTGGGGATCCATTCACCGGCTTTGCGGCTGTAATCGCGGTAGATCATGGAGGCCACGGCATCAACGCGCAGACCATCAATACCAAAACGCTCGATCCAGTAAAAACCATTTCCCGCCAGATAGTTACGCACTTCATGGCGGCCATAGTTATAAATCAGCGTATTCCAGTCCTGATGATAGCCTTCACGCGGATCGGCGTATTCGTACAGCGCGGTGCCGTCAAATTCCGCCAGACCATGGGAATCACTCGGGAAATGCCCCGGCACCCAGTCAAGAATGACGTTCAGCCCGGCGTTGTGGGCCGCCTCGACCAGCGCTTTGAAATCCATCGGCGTGCCGAAACGGCGGGTGGGCGCATACATGCCGAGCGGCTGATAGCCCCAGCTGCCATCGAACGGATGTTCGTTGACCGGCATCAGTTCGATATGCGTAAAACCCATCCATTTGGCGTAGGACACCAGTTGTTCCGCCAGCTCGCCGTAGCTCAGCCAGAAGTTATCGTCAGTGTGACGACGCCAGGATCCCAGATGCACTTCGTACACTGAGACTGGCTGATTCAGCGCATTGGCTTTCTTTCTGCTTTCCGAAAACGGCACGACGTCCGGCAGTTTACGCACGCACGAAGCGGTGTCCGGGCGCATCTGCGCCTCAAAAGCATAAGGGTCAGCGCGCAGGGTGACGTGCCCGCGACAGTCGATAATTTCGAATTTATACAGCTGGCCTTCGTGGACGGCCGGGATAAACAATTCCCAGATGCCGTTTTCGCGGCGCTGACGCATCGGATGACGGCGGCCATCCCAGAAATTGAATTCACCCACCACCGAAATACGCTGGGCGTTGGGTGCCCAGACGGCAAAACTGACGCCCGCAACGTTATCGAGCGTTTGCGGATGTGCGCCGAGCTTTTCGTAAGGACGCAGGTGCTTGCCTTCGGACAGCAGCCAGATATCCAGCTCCTGCAACAGCGTGCCAAACCGGTAAGGGTCGTCAATCACCTGGGTGTTTTCGCCCCAGCGTACTTCCAGCTGATAGCGGAAAGCATTTTTACGGCGTGGCATCAGCCCGACAAAAAAACCGCGATCGTCGGTACGGCGCAGTTCAACAACTTTTTTACCTTTATCTGCATCAATCACCCAAACCTGATCGGCATCCGGAAGCAGCGCACGCACTTCCAGTCCGGCGGCCACGGTGTGCATTCCCAGCAGAGAAAAAGGATCAGCGTAGTGACCCGATATAATTTGATTAATGACGTGCTGATCGGGAAGTACAGACATGAATTTCGTCCTATGATTAATTAAATCAATAAATCCAATAAAATCATTCAGGTGCCAAATACGAAACGTAACCCCAGTTTGCTCCCCTTTTTATCGTGGCTTTGTGATCTCATCTGGTTTCAGTTTTGCCAAATAGTGCGCGATAACGCGTTTGCTCACACTTTCTAAATAAGTGTCTGTTTCAGCTTCTCAAAGAGGCAGAGCTCTTCTACTAAGCATAGACAAAGGTTGAATAAATCAGTGGGAAGAAACTGAGGAATTTTGCTCAAAATGAAATACAGAGAGATGCGCTGGCAAAATGCGGATAAACGGTGAAGTGGTTGATGACTGGAATAAAAACGGGACACCGTGCTGGCATCCCGTGGGTAAATCATAAAGATGAAAACAAGACAGTTTTCAACATACAGGCCTGTTAGAGCAAAATACGCAGCATACGGCGTAAAGGCTCTGCCGCGCCCCACAACAACTGGTCGCCGACGGTAAACGCAGACAGGTATTGCGGGCCCATATTCAGTTTACGCAGACGTCCAACCGGGGTGTTCATGGTGCCCGTGACCGCCGCAGGCGTCAGTTCACGCATCGACAGTTCACGGTCATTCGGGATCACGCGAACCCAGTCGTTGTGCGTCGCCAGCATTTGCTCAATCTCAGGAATCGACACGTCTTTTTTCAGCTTCAGCGTGAATGCCTGGCTGTGGCAGCGCAACGCGCCGATACGGACACACAAGCCGTCCACCGGAATGATGCTTGAGGTGCCGAGAATTTTGTTGGTTTCTGCCTGACCTTTCCACTCTTCTTTGGTCTGGCCGTTATCCAGCTGTTTGTCGATCCACGGGATCAGACCGCCCGCCAGCGGAACACCGAAGTTATCGGTTGGCAGCGTGCCACTGCGGGTCAGCGCGGTGACTTTACGTTCGATATCCAGAATGGCAGAGGCCGGATTTTCCAGCTCTTTCGCCACGCTGTTGTGCAGCATGCCCATTTGGGTCAGCAGTTCACGCATGTGGCGCGCACCACCGCCGGATGCCGCCTGATAAGTGGCAACCGAAGCCCACTCAATCAGGTCATTGGCAAACAGGCCGCCGAGAGACATCAGCATCAGGCTGACGGTACAGTTACCGCCCACAAAGGTTTTGATGCCTTTGTCGATGCCCTGGTGGATCACCGCGCTGTTCACCGGGTCGAGGATGATTATCGCGTCATCCTTCATTCTCAGAGAGGATGCTGCGTCGATCCAGTAGCCGGACCAACCGATTTCACGCAGCTTAGGATAGATTTCATTGGTATAATCGCCGCCCTGACAGGTGATAATAATGTCCAGCGCGCTCAGTGCATCCAGATCATAGGCATCCTGTAAGGTGCCACTCTGGCCCGTAAAGTCTGGAGCGGCCTGGCCATGCTGAGAGGTCGAAAAGAATACCGGACGGATAGCGTCGAAATCGCGTTCTTCAATCATGCGTTGCATGAGTACAGAACCGACCATCCCGCGCCAGCCAACGAAACCTACATTTTTCATAATATCTGTCCTGCCCTGAGGGTGATAACTGCTTAAAACGGCTTGAACGCGCGTTCGCACTAAGACAGTGCCTGTTTTCATGCACTCTGCCCCGTTAACGCGCGGGTCTACCACCTTACAAAATGCACCAGAAGTGGCAAGTGAATTTAATCAATAGTGCAGCGTTTAATAGCAGCACAACTTATAACAGGCGTTTTCAAAAGCCGAACTTTCATCTGAGGTAGTCATGACCGAAATGATTTCAGCAACAATTTTGCTGTTTCTGATTATGGATCCATTGGGTAATTTACCGATTTTCATGTCGGTGTTAAAACATCTCGACCCGAAACGCCGCCGCGTCGTACTGATCCGCGAAATGCTGATCGCCCTGCTGCTGATGCTGATTTTCCTGTTCGCCGGGGAAAAAATCCTGTCGTTCCTGAATTTACGTACTGAAACCGTGTCGATTTCCGGCGGTATCATCCTGTTCCTGATCGCCATCAAAATGATTTTCCCTTCTGAAGAAAAAAGCAGCACGGGCCTGTCAGCCGGTGAAGAACCTTTCCTCGTCCCGATGGCTATCCCGCTGGTCGCTGGTCCGTCGATCCTTGCCACGCTGATGCTGCTTTCACACCAGTATCCGAACCAGATGAGCCACCTGACGCTGGCCCTGTTTATCGCATGGGGACTGTCAATGGCCATCCTTCTGCTGTCGAATTTGTTCCTGCGCCTGCTGGGCGATAAAGGCGTCAGCGCTCTCGAACGCCTGATGGGCCTGATTCTGGTCATGCTCTCCACGCAGATGTTCCTCGATGGCATCAGGGCGTATTTGAAGATTTAGCGGACAGAAGAAACAAAAAAGGCGAGCCAACTGGCTCGCCTTTTTTATGACGGTTTTTACCGTTACACCACCATCGAGAGCAGCAAACATCCGCCCAGGCCGCACAGGGAAATGATGGTTTCCAGCACGGACCAGGATTTGAAGGTTTCGACGATGCTCAGGTTGAAATACTCCTTGAACAGCCAGAAACCCGGATCGTTAACGTGCGAGAAAATCACGCTGCCGGAACCGACGGCGATAACCATCAGTTCAGGGCTGACGCCGGTGGTAGCGATGAGCGGTGCGGCGATACCGCCAGCCGTGATTGCTGCCACCGTGGCAGACCCGAGCGCAATACGCAGAACCGCAGCAATTGACCAGGCCAGCAGGATAGGTGACAGCGTGCTGCCATCCATCATCGCAGCGATATATTTCTCGATACCACTGTCGACCAGTACCTGTTTGAACGCACCGCCACCGCCGATAATCAACAGCATCATCGCAATGATTTTGATGGAATCGCTGACGGTTTCCATCACATCTTCCATCTTGCGGCCACGATTCAGGCCGAAGGTGAAGATTGCGATCAGCACAGCAATCAGCGTCGCCATTACCGGATCACCGAAGAACTCCGCGTAAGCCAGCACCGGATGCCCTTTCGGCAAAATCATTTCGCAGACTGCGCGAAACGCCATCAAAATCACCGGCACCAGAGAAGTCGCGACGCTGACGCCGAAGCTCGGCATTTCTTCTTCAGTAAACGTTTTCGGGTTGAAGAGGCCTTCCGGCACAGGTTTGTCGATGCCTTTCAGGAAGCGGGCGTACACCGGTCCGGCCAGAATCACCGTCGGCACGGCCAGCAGTGAACCGTACAACAGCGTTTTCCCCATATCGGCGTGGAAGATAGTCGCGATAGCCGTCGGCCCCGGGTGCGGAGGCAGGAAACCGTGGGTCACTGACAACGCTGCCGCCATCGGCACACCGACGTACAGCAGTGGCAGACGCGCCGCTGCCGCCACGGTGAAGACCAGTGGCAACATCAGAACGAAGCCCACTTCATAGAACAACGCAAAACCGACGATAAAACCGGTCAGTACGATCGCCCACTGAATGTGTTCACGGCCAAATTTTTCGATAAGCGTGGTGGCAATCCGTTGTGCGCCCCCGCAGTCGGCCAGCATTTTACCGAGCATGGCACCAAAGCCCATGATCAGCGCCAGACTGCCGAGCGTGCCGCCCACCCCGTTTTTAATGGAGGTGATGACTTTATCGACCGGCATGCCTTGCATGATACCCACAGCCAGCGCGACCAGAATCAGTGCGATGAAGCCGTTGAGCTTAAAGCGGATCATCAGTAACAACAGCAGTGCGACGCCCACCGCTACAATAACTAGTGGCATATTCTTCCCCTCATGCTGTCGCTCTGGCGCAGAAACCCAACGAGCGACGCATTGATTTTAATTTTCAACATGTTGTAGGAATTAACAGTGCAACGGGTACAGACCGCGACCGCTAAAACAGCAGTGCATTCCTTTGTGATATTAGTCACATCTCCATTTGTTACCGGTATCATGATACCGGTAACATGCTAATATTAGGACTCACTACGCAGTCAAAATTTTCATTTTGGGATAGAGATCATACTTATGGCAGGACAAAGCATCATTCTGATGGGCGTGTCAGGCAGCGGTAAATCCACCGTCGGCGCGGCACTGGCCCGTGAAATCAACGCGAAATTCATCGACGGTGATGATCTTCATCCCCGCGCCAACATTCAAAAAATGGCCAGCGGCACGCCACTGAACGACGACGATCGTGCGCCGTGGTTATTACGCTTAAATGACGCCGCCTACAGCCTGCGCCATAAAAACGAAACGGGCGTGATTGTCTGTTCCGCCCTGAAACGCCGCTACCGCGACGCGCTGCGTAAAGACAACGAAGGGATGGTATTCATCTACATGAAAGGCAGTTTCGACGTGATCGCCGATCGCCTGAAAGCCCGCGCCGGACACTTCATGCCGACTGATTTACTGAGAAGCCAGTTCGACGCGCTCGAAGAGCCGGGCGAAGACGAACCGGATGTCTTACGCGTCAATATTGATCATAAATTTGACGGCGTGGTCGACCGCTGCGTAGCAGCGTTGAAGACGGTAAAAAAGTAGTTCTCCGCATTCCGATTGTTCAGAGATCCCCGGCCTGCACCGGGGGTTTCTTATTCCTTTCCCTGATTTCTTCCTGAACTGCCCTCTTTTTCACAACGATCATACAGACCGGATTTTCACTGCTGAGGACACACCTCAGGCTTCGCCGTCAGGGCTGCCAGCGACTGTTCGAAATATGCCAACGGTGCGCGGACCGTATCGTAAAAATGATGATTTTGCCGCCGCTATCGGGCATTTGATGGATAAAGACTACCTGAGAAATCAGGGAAAAAATGCCGGTTGCGGGCGGCTGAAATAACCGGTCGTCGCCTGTCACTTCCCGAATAAATATGGTAACAATAGGCGTAATTATGCGCAGCGATGACGCCAGGTCTTCGATCACAGAAAGGGCCGCGTCGCGCCTGCCAGCATCACCTTTACGGAGAACAGCGCAATATGTCAGCCAAACACCCTGTTATTGCAGTCACCGGTTCGAGCGGTGCGGGCACCACCACCACCAGCGTGGCGTTTCGTAAGATTTTCCAACAACTTGGCCTGCGCGCGGCTGAGCTAGAAGGCGACAGTTTCCATCATTTCACCCGCCCTGAAATGGACGCCGCCATCCGCAAGGCGCGCGATCTCGGGCGTCATATCAGCTATTTCGGGCCGGAAGCCAATGACTTCGGCTTACTGGAAAAAAGCTTCATTGAATACGGTAATACCGGCACCGGGCGCTCTCGTAAATATCTGCATACTTATGACGAAGCTGTTCCCTACAATCAGGTGCCGGGCACCTTTACGCCGTGGCAGGCGCTGCCGGAACCAACGGACATTTTATTTTATGAAGGTCTGCACGGCGGTGTGGTGGCGGACAAAATTGACGTCGCCGCGCAGGTCGATTTGCTGGTCGGCGTGGTGCCTATCGTCAACCTTGAGTGGATCCAGAAACTGGTGCGCGATACCGGCGAGCGCGGGCATTCCCGTGAGGCGGTGATGGATTCAGTCGTGCGCTCGATGGATGACTACATCAACTACATCACCCCGCAATTTTCCCGCACCCACATTAACTTTCAGCGTGTTCCGACCATCGACACCTCCAACCCGTTTGCCGCAAAAGCCATCCCTTCACTGGATGAAAGTTTTGTGGTGATCCACTTCCAGGGGCTGGATGACATCGATTTCCCTTACCTGCTGGCGATGATCCAGGGCTCGTTTATCTCGCAAATTAAAACGCTGGTGGTGCCGGGCGGCAAAATGGGGCTGGCAATGGAGCTGATTATGGCGCCGCTGGTGCAGCGCCTGATGGAAGGTAAAAAAATCGAGTAAGCGGGCTCAGGCGTCGTTCATCAGTAAATGCTGAGGGGATAAATCAGATCTAGCCGTTATTGACCTTTAACTCGATTGTTTAGATTTTATTAAAATAACTTTTAGTCAAAATTTTATACAACAAAGGCCGGATTATTCCGGCCTTTGTTTATTTAAATCAATAACCCCCACCCCGTTACAGAGTTTTCAGACTGTACAAAAATTGACGCCAATTTGACTTAGGGATAGTTTAATTCCACTGCGAGAGCAGCAGGTTAGCCAGCATATTTCGCGCTGGCTCTCTCTTTAAAATGGAGTTTAAAACAATGGCTATTCCAGCTTATCTATGGCTCAAAGACGACGGCGGCGCGGATATTCGCGGCTCTGTCGACGTTGCGGGCCGTGAAGGCAGTATCGAGATCCTCGGCCTGAATCACGGCGTCACTCTCCCTACAGACAACGCAACAGGCAAACCCACCGCCACCCGCGAACATTCCCCCTACAGTTTTGACAAGGAGATCGACGCCTCCAGTCCCTATCTGTACAAGGCCGTGACCTCCGGGCAGAAGCTCCACTCAGCAGAAGTAAAGTTTTATCGAATCAATGACGCCGGTCAGGAGACTGAGTATTTCAGCGTCGTGATGGAAGGCGTGACGGTCGTCAGCGTGGGGCCGATCATGTATGACGTCAAATCTCAGTACGGGGAAAAGCGGAACCACCTGGAAGTGGTGGAGCTGATTTACGAAAAAATCACCTGGCGTTATGTGGACGGGAACATCATCCACTCTGACAGCTGGAACGAACGCGCAACCGCATAAGGATAAAGAGCGATGGCATGGAAATATGAGCAAAGCACTGGCAGGCTGTACAACGGCAGCGAATTAGTTGAGACCGGTTATTCCGGTAGCCTGACCAATAAAAACAACCCCGACCGCCAGCAGGTTAAAGGGATGGGGCCGCTCCCTCGGGGAACGTACAGAATCGCGGGGCACTCAGTATCAAAAGGTCCGATGACCATTATCCTGGAGCAGACGTCCGGGGATTCCTTTGGCCGCTCCGCCTTCCGTATTCATGGCGAACGCGTGAACAAGCCAGCGGGCTTCGCGTCTGAAGGCTGTATTATTATGTCCCGGTCTACCCGGCGGCGGATTCTACGCGAGGGCGGGACGGTTGAGGTCGTGCGATGAGGCGGCTCCTGCTTCTGAGCCTGTTCCCGTGTCTGGTCTGGGCGGGTGGAAACCTTGCTGACTGGCCAGCCACCCTGAAGGGCGTCGAGTCGGGCGAAAAAGCCTGGCTTGCGAAGGTCCCGGAACTTGCAGCCACGGCGGACGTTAAGCAGGCCGCTGGTCTCGAAGATGCACTTTCTATGGCGTTGCCAAAGAACACCACGGGCGTTCTGGACGCACTCGGCATCATTGACGCAAAAACATGGCCCCATATGATTGGGACCGACATCGTCTGTGGCGTTCCCGCTGAGCTATTCACCAGTGACGCTATGGTTGAAGATTATTACCAACGAACCCGGCTGGCCCTGCTGGAAACAGACAAAGGAGCTACCTGTCTGTGGATCCTTGAAGCGACATACGAAGAATGGAAAGCAGATAACGCCCGCAAGGTTAAGTAATATTACTCCCTGAAGTACAAAGCCCGGTCGGCTGAACGGGCTTTCCTCACGTTCAACCCCCCATTGATTTCCCGTGTTAATTATCCTTAGTCGCTGCCCACCCTCAGCCGCTTTCGCACGTCTTCAGCTCGCACAACACCCCTACTTATTAACGTGGCTTTCGCCACCCGATAACGCCGATCGAGGGTTTTTAAGTCGTTTATCAGTGGCGGGGTTTTAATGGCATTACCATTCAATTCTGGCCAGTCCAGAGGATTTCGCCGCGCTACAGCGCGAAGGCAGGCTGGATTTTTGCCGCGCGGCGATTTTTGGATTTACTGCGTCATCAGTGCCAGACGTATGACTGGTCGTGACTTATTCGACGTTAACCACTTCGAAACTGTGGGTGATCGAGGCGGCTTTGCCCAGCATCAGAGAAACGGAACAATATTTCTCAGCTGACAGGCTGACGGCGCGCTCCACAACCTTGTCAGTCAGGTCTTTACCGGTGACGATGAAGTGCAGATTGATGTGTGTGAACAAACGCGGTGCTTCTTCGCGACGTTCTGATGTCAGTTTCACTTCACAGTCACGGACATCGCTGCGGCCTTTTTGCAAAATCGACACCACGTCGATCGCGCTACATCCGCCCGCGGACATCAGCAACATTTCCATCGGGCTCGGTGCTTTATCACCGGCATTCCCGTCCATTAAAACCTGATGACCCGACGCGGATTCACCTAAAAACGTCAGACCTTCCACCCATTTTACGCGTGCGTGCATTTGCTTATCTCCTGGCGTTCTTATTCATCAAATTTTCACCCCAGAGTACCCTTTCACCTAAAAACTGGCAACGTAACCCGATCGCCATCATGCTGAAGCGAGACAACACAAGACAGCATTGCAAACCTGTGTTACAAACAAAGCCGAAACATACTTTCCAGTAAATTGCGGTGACGGTTTTCGCGGTTTAAGAACAGAACCCAAGGTGATAACAGCAATTAACAGGCTGTTTCACTCCGACATCCGCTTGCAGCATTTCTGGTGAGTTACATGCTGATAGGGCGCATTAATATTCAGACGCCGTACAGGGAACTCTGAGCCCTGTGATTTTGGGCAGCGATAATAACAGAGGATAATAGCAAATGGTTCTCGGCAAGCCACAAACAGACCCGACACTTGAATGGTTCCTGTCTCACTGTCATATACATAAGTATCCTTCTAAAAGTACGCTGATTCACCAGGGTGAAAAAGCCGAAACGCTGTACTACATCGTGAAAGGGTCGGTTGCCGTCCTGATTAAAGATGAAGAAGGCAAAGAGATGATACTTTCCTACCTTAACCAAGGTGACTTCATCGGCGAGCTGGGACTCTTCGAAGAAGGTCAGGAACGCAGTGCCTGGGTACGTGCTAAAACTGCCTGCGAAGTGGCTGAAATTTCTTATAAAAAATTCCGCCAGCTGATTCAGGTTAACCCGGACATTTTGATGCGCCTCTCCGCGCAGATGGCAAACCGTCTGCAAATGACGTCAGAGAAAGTCGGTAACCTTGCTTTCCTCGACGTAACGGGCCGTATCGCTCAGACCTTATTGAATCTGGCCAAACAGCCAGATGCCATGACCCACCCGGACGGGATGCAGATTAAAATTACCCGCCAGGAAATCGGTCAGATCGTCGGTTGCTCCCGTGAAACCGTCGGCCGCATTCTCAAGATGCTGGAAGATCAGAGCCTGATCTCCGCACACGGTAAAACGATTGTCGTTTACGGCACACGTTAATCCCTCAAAAAAAGGCGCGACAGCTTACTGTCGCGCCTTTTTTATGGGCTAAGCTTCATCCATGACGCTATGGCGAAGGCTGTTTTATCATCCCGAAGTGAACTATGCACTGCGTCAGACGCTGGTGTTATGTCTGCCGGTCGGCCTCTGCTGGCTGTTTGGGAATCTGCAAATGGGCCTGTTGTTTTCCCTCTGCCCTGCCTGCTGTAACGTCGCCGGTCTTGATACTCCCCACAAACGCTTTTTCAAACGTCTCATTATTGGTGGTGCTCTGTTTGCGCTGGGCAGCATTCTGCTGCAAGTGATGCTGACCGGGTGGCACCTCCCGCTGCCGCTGATCATGCTGTCGCTGGCATTATTACTTGGCGTCACCGGCGAAATCAGCCCGCTCCATGCGCGTCTGTTGCCCGGTGCCTTAGTGGCGACCATCTTTACCCTGAGCATGGTGGGCGTCAGGCCGATGTGGCAGGCACCCGCGCTGTTTGCCGCAGGCACCGCCTGGTACGGCCTGTTTAACTGGGCGTGGTTTCGCATATCAAAAGAACAACCGATGCGCGAAACCCTCAGTCAGCTCTATTTGCAACTGGCGGATTATTTCGAAGCCAAATACAGCCTGCTGACGCAGCATACAGACCCTGAAACCGCGTTGCCGCCGCTGCTCAAGCGCCAGCAACAGGTCATCGATCTTATCGCCCTGCTTTATCAGCAGCTGCACATGCTGCCGCAGCACGGACATCATCATCACTACAAGCGGCTGTTTCAGCGTTTTCAGGTGGCGCTGGATTTGCAGGAGCACATTACCGTCAGCCTGCATCAGCCAGAAGAAGTGCAAAAACTGGTGGAAGAGAGCCATGCGGAAGCGGTGATCCGCCGTAATGCTCAGGTGATTTCAGCCCGTCTGCGGGTGATTGCTGACGACATTCTTTACCACCGTCTTTCCGGGCGTTTTACCATGGCGAACGAACTGGCGGCGTTGGAGAAAATTGCCGCACGCAATCCGGATAATCCGGTCGGCCAGTTCTGTTATTACCATTTCAGCCGCATCGCACGCCTGCTGCGTACCCAGAGGCCACTGTACCGGCGCGATCTGATGAATACTCAGCCGCGCCTGCCTTTCTGGCCCGCACTGAAAAGCTATTTGTCCTTTAAATCCATTGCCCTGCGCAATGCCGCACGTCTCGGCATTATTCTGGCTTTAGGCAGCAGCCTCGGGTTGTTCTTCAATCTGCCGAAACCTTACTGGATTTTGCTGACCATCATGCTGGTCAGTCAGAACGGTTATAACGCCACCCGCGTGCGCATTCAGCACCGTGCGCTCGGCACGCTGGCGGGATTGCTGATCGCCGCTGCCCTGCTGAAACTGGAGCTGCCCGAGGGCGTCACGCTGCTGTGTATGCTACTGATTACGCTGATATCGTACACGGTGTTGCGGAAAAACTACGGGCTGGCGATGGTGGGTATGACGGTGACGGCGGTGTATACGCTCCAGCTTCTGGCGATGAATGGCGTGCATTTTCTGGTGCCCCGGCTTATCGATACCCTGATCGGCTGCGCCCTCGCCTTCGGCGGTACGATCTGGCTGTGGCCTCAGTGGCAAAGCGGATTGCTGCGACAAAATGCCCATCAGGCGCTGGAAGCCGATCAGGAGGCGATCCGGTTGTTACTGCAGGATAATCCGGATACCGCCAAACTGGCGTACGCCCGAATGCAGGTCAATCAGGCCCACAACAAGCTGTTTACCTCGCTGAATCAGGCGATGCAGGAACCGGGGTTTAACTCGCATTACCTGACGGATATGCGTTTGTGGGTAACGCACAGCCAGTTTGTGGTCGAGCATATTAACGCGATGACCATTCTCGCCCGCGAGCATTACATGCTGCCGGAAAAACTGGCGACGGAGTATTTACAGACCTGCGAAATCGCGCTGCAAAGCTGTCAGCAACGTTTGCTCTACGACGGGCCGGGCAGCGAGAACACTCTGTTCAATGCGCCTGAACTGCACCCGGATATGCCGCTGACCGAGATGGAACGCCACCTGCGACGCGTAATTTCGCATCTCAGCGTGATGCATACGATTTCGTCACTGGCGTGGAAGCAGAGGCCGCATCATGGGATCTGGCTGACGCGCAAGGCGTGAAGGGGAATGCCCTTTCAAATTCCGGTTTTTACTGTCTTGCAGCCAGCCGGTCTTTTAAAACTGACCGGCGCTATTTCGATTTCTCGGGTGCGGAGGCCACGCACTCGCCGCTGGTTAAAACCGACTGAGTACATTTCGGTGTTAACCAGCGGTGTAGCAGGGCTCACCCCCCGCAAACTTTCCCCACCGCTTTCTCAAACCGCTGCATCCCTTCTTCAATATCCGCGAAGTCGATAACCAGCGATGGCGCAAACCGCATTACGTTCGGTCCGGCCACCAGCATCATGAGGCCGAATTCAGCGGCGGCGGCGTGGAACTCGCCCGCGCGGTTTTTGAAGGCATCCGACAGCTCGGCTCCAATCAGTAATCCCTGACCACGGAATTCTTTGAAGATGTGATATTTCTGGTTGATGGCCTCCAGCGCGCTGATGAATTTCTCGCGACGCTCGTCGATACCCGCCAGCACTTCCGGGGTGTTGATGATATCCAGAGCCGCTTCAGCCACGGCACAGGCCAGCGGGTTACCGCCGTAAGTGGTGCCGTGTTTGCCCGGCTCCATCACGGAGGCCACGTCTTCGGTTGCCAGCATCGCTGAAACCGGGAAGCCGCCGCCCAGCGCTTTGGCGGTGGTCAGAATGTCCGGCGTCACACCGTAATGCATGTAGCTGAAGAGTTTGCCGCTGCGGCCCATGCCGCTTTGTACTTCGTCCAGCACCAGCAGCGCCTGATGTTTGTCGCACAACTCGCGCAGACCTTGCAGGAATTCCTGGGTGGCAGGCGTCACTCCGCCCTCGCCTTGCACCGGCTCAACCACAATGGCGCAGGTGTGATCGTCGATGACCGCTTTGACGGCGTCCAGATCGTTAAACGGCACGTGGACGATATCAGCCGGTTTCGGGCCAAAGCCGTCGGAGTATTTTGGCTGACCGCCCACAGACACGGTGAACAGCGTGCGGCCATGGAAGGCGTTATGGAAAGCGATGATCTTACTTTTGTACGGGCTGTGACGGTGCGAGGCGTAGTAGCGCGCCAGTTTAAAGGCCGCTTCGTTGGCTTCCGCGCCGGAGTTGGCGAAAAATACGCGGTCAGCAAAGGTGGCGTCGATCAGCTTCTGAGCCAGTCGCAACGCGGGTTCGTTGGTGAACACATTGCTCACGTGCCACAGCGTTTCGCCCTGCTCGTGTAATGCTTTCACCAGTGCGGGATGGCAATGCCCGAGCGCCGTCACGGCAATCCCCCCGGCGAAATCAACATACTCTTTGCCCTGCTGATCCCACACGCGGCTGCCTTTACCTTTCACCGGAATAAATTTAGCAGGTGAATAAATCGGCAAAATCACTTTGTCGAACGTGCTCCGGTCTACCGCTGATTTTTCTGCCATAACCCTTTCCCTCACTGCCGTTAACATGAAAATATAATCACAAAATATGCATAAAAAATCACAAACAGGCAAACGGTAATCGCACCTGATGGGTAAGTAATTTTTTCGGCAGAATTAACTGATTAGATTTTAAGGAAATTATTCAGAAGCTGGTGCCCCTGTTCGCTCAGAATGCTTTCCGGATGGAACTGAACGCCATGCAGCGGAAGGGTTTTGTGCATGATGCCCATGATTTCGTCGCGGGCGCCTTCACGTTCTGTCCACGCGGTGACATCAAAACAGTCTGGCAGCGTGTCGGGCGCAATCACCAGAGAGTGATAACGCGTGACGGTCAGCGGGTTATTCAGCCCGCTAAACACGCTGTTGCCGGTGTGGCGGATGGGAGACGTTTTGCCGTGAATCGCCTGACGGGCGCGCACGATGTTCGCACCGAATGCCTGTGCCATCGCCTGATGCCCCAGGCATACGCCAAGCACCGGCAAGCGCGTCGAAAAATGCGTAATGGCTTTCAGGGAAATCCCGGCCTGATCGGGCGTGCAGGGGCCGGGGGAAATCACCAGATGCGACGGCGAGAGCTGCTCAATGTCGGCGAGGGTCAGCTGATCGTTACGCATCACTTTCACCTCTGCGCCCAGCTCGCAAAAATACTGATAGAGGTTGTAAGTGAAGGAGTCGTAGTTGTCGATCAGCAGCAGCATAGTGTTCCCGGTAAAGTCGAAAATTTACCGGGCAATTCTACGCATTTTTCCGTACAGGCTTCAGCACTTTCTGGGAATGTTTTTACCGGCAGAAAGTCAGTGGTCGTCGGCTATTTCGCTGATCACGGTGCTGAAAATCGCCACCAGATCAGATTCATCGCCAAACACGGCAGTTTTGTTGGCCTCTATCCACCGCTCCCTTCCAACATTCGCCCACTGAATGTCATAACCGGCATGGATAACCAGCTGCTCGGTGAAAATCCTCAGTGCGCGTCCGTTGCCGTCGCGGAAAGGATGCAGCAAGTTCAGTCCGGTGTAGTAATGCGCCAGCCGTTCGGCAAACTGATCAAGCGGCAGGCCGACGAGAAACTCTTCGTCTTCCAGTTCCTGCATCAGCGCATTGCCTTCCTTTTCGATATAGCCGAAATGGCAAAACTGGGTGTCGTCTTTATAGATATCGATTTCGCGGAACTCGCCCGCCCACGGATAGATATCCTGAAACAGGGACAGATGGATGGCGCACAGGTGCGGCAGCCCCATGACCGAAGGGCCGAGGGGCATCACTGCCGCCCGCAACGCCGTGAAGGCCAGCTCGGCTTCCCGCAGGCGGTGTGCCTCACGGATTTCCAGCCTGTTTTTCAATACGTTAATGCCGCGATAGTAGTAAGGGTCGGCACCGGCCACCAGTTTATCGTTCATAGTGCCCCCTCAGCTCGGCCAGACGCTGTGCAATCTGGTCGTTATCTAACGTGACGACCTCAACCTGCAGGCCATCCAGCGCGCTGCTGGCCTGAAAGTTTTGCCGCTGCCGTTCCCGAAAGAGTTTTTCCTGCTGTCTGAGCGTGGTTTTCTTCGCCATCGTTTCCTCCCTGGCACAGCCATTAGGGCGCATACCTTGTGGAGTTAAGTATAGACAGAGAAAAAAGGGCGCCACGTGTGGCGCCCTAAACTCAGATTATTCAACGGCGATCGGTTGATCGCTGACCTCCGTTTTCTGTTCGCCCTGCAACGTTTTCACCCGTTGCTCAAGCTGCTGAACGGCTTTGGCATCCGGCAGCAGTGAGTATTTCAGCTCAAACACAGTGCTCTGACCCGGCTGTAACTGTTTAACGCGGCCTTGCTTACGTTCGATGGTCACCGGATAGGCGTAATTGGTGCCCGGTTCGATGCCGGTGACGTAACCTTGTTTCAACGTGTCGGTGTTTTTCCACAGCGTCAGCAGTGGCAACTGATGGGTGTTGAACTCAATCGAGGCGCCTTTATCACCCGCTTTGTTGACCACCCCGGCCACGGTTTTGCCCTGTGCATCCGCCAGCGGCACCATGTTAAACACCATTTCGTCGAAGCCTTTGGTCGGCCCGGCGTAGGTTTGCCAGTCGGTCAGCCCTTTTTTGGCGTAGTCATTGAACGGTGAAATGGACTTCAGCGGCGCGATAAAGCGGGCACCCTGTTCAAGGATCGGCTGACCAAAGTTGCTGTGATAGATGATCTGATAATCGTGCGGATAGTCAGAGGCGTTGGTCAGCGTGTCATGGATAGTCCAGGACTGGCTGCCCGGCACGTAACGCAACTCTGTCCAGGTTTCGAGCCTGGCTTTCTTAAACGTGTTCTCTTTCAGCAGGCCGCGTACGGTGATTTCAAACGGCGCTTTGTCGGCAATCTCAATCTCTACCTTCGACGCGGGCGTATTGCCTGCGCGGCCATGCAAGGTGTAAATCATACCGTCGGCAGTCACCGGATGGCCGGTCCATTCAAAGCCGCAGCGCACCATCATTTCGTTGAAACCTTCCAGCCAGCCCACACCGTTGCGGCTTTCCAGATTGATATACGCCGGGTTCACCACTTCCTGAACCGGCGAATCCCAGCCTAAACGAATGTTATCGCCGGTGACGTGCAGTAAATCCATCCCGCGCGTCGGGCTGAGGGCGATTGTCAGCCCTTTACTGGTGATAGTGATGACTTTGGAGCCTTCCTGTTTGCCGCCATGCAGTACTTTTTGTTCGATGCTGAAATCCGCGCCGGCAAGATTCAGCTTTTTGCTGTCAGTCTTCCAGTTTCCCAGTTCCGTACCGGCTTCAGCATCCGTCAGCACGATAGTTTGTGCAGCAGCCTGCCACGAAAAAAGCCCCATCACGATCCCGGTTACGAGTAATTTTTTCACATTCACTCCTTTTTGCTGAATTGATTTAGCCCAAAAGCAATTCAGCCTACAAAGCCCGTCAGGTGAAAAACGTGACAGCCTTCACTTCGCCGGGTTTTTCATCAAAAACAGCCACAGTAACGTGCTTTGAACGACACATTGAGATGTCACAAAGGGAATGTTGCACTCAAAAATGCGAGGTCAGGCGGGAATTGAACAGGAGAAGCTGACGCGGTTCAGCTACTCCTGTTAAGTGAAGAGCGTTACTTTTTACGGCCCCCCATAATGGAGCCAAGCACACCGCGTAAAATCTGACGCCCCAGGTCGCGCGCAATACTTTTCGCCGCCACCTGCACCACGCCGTCGCGTTTGCCACCGCGCGGGCCGGTGCTGCCGAACAGCAGATCGTTCAGGCCGCCCATCAGCCCGCCGCCGGAAGCACCTTCCGCCGCAGGTTTGGCGGAGGCGGTTGATTGCGGCGTGGCGACCGTGCCAAAGCCCTGTGCGGTGATTTTTTCGTAAGCAGATTCCCGGTCAATGCTGTCTTCGTAGCGGCCATACAGCGGCGACTGATTGATGGCTTTATTGCGTTCGTCATCGCCCAGCATGCCCATTTTAGATTCCGGCGCGATCACCATCGCCCGCTGCACCACCTCAGGACGCCCTTTTTCATCCAGGAATGACACCAGCGCTTCGCCCACGCCCAGTTCGGTAATTGCCGTTTCAGCATCAAACGCCGGATTGGCGCGCAGCGTTTGTGCCGCCGCCTTCACCGCTTTCTGGTCACGCGGCGTAAAGGCGCGCAGGGCATGCTGCACACGGTTGCCGAGCTGCCCGAGCACGCTGTCTGGAATATCCAGCGGATTCTGCGTGACGAAGTAAATCCCGACGCCTTTCGAGCGGATCAGACGCACCACCTGCTCGATTTTGGTCAGCAATGCCTGCGGCGCGTCATTGAACAGCAGATGCGCTTCATCAAAGAAAAACACCAGCTTCGGCTGTTCCGGATCGCCCACTTCAGGCAGATGTTCGAACAGCTCGGCCAGCAGCCACAACAGAAAAACCGAGTAGAGTTTCGGCTGATTAATCAGCTTGTCCGCCGCCAGCAGATTGATCACACCGTGGCCGTTTTTATCGGTTTTCATCAGATCATTGATCTCCAGCATCGGCTCGCCGAAGAACTGGTTGGCGCCCTGACCTTCCAGCGTCAGCAGCCCGCGCTGGATAGCCCCGATGGACGCTGTGGAAATATTGCCGTACTGCGTCTGGAACTGTTTCGCGTTCTCGCCGGCGAACTGCACCATGGCACGCAAATCTTTCATGTCGAGCAGCAACAGGCCGTTGTCGTCGGCAATCTTAAACACCAGCTGCAATACGCCGCTCTGCACCTCATTAAGGTCCAACAAACGCGCCAGCAACAGCGGGCCGAGATCTGAAACCGTGGCACGGATCGGATGGCCTTTTTCGCCAAAAATATCCCATGGAATAATGCTGCACGCCTGCGGCTGCCAGTCGGTCACGCCGATGTTATTCAGCCGCGCGGTGAGTTTTTCCGACGGCACACCTGCGGCGCCAATCCCTGATAGATCCCCTTTCACATCGGCCAGAAAAACCGGAATGCCGATGCGCGAAAACTGCTCGGCCATGCGTTGCAGCGTGACGGTTTTACCGGTGCCGGTCGCGCCGGTAATCAGACCATGCCGGTTCGCCAGCGCAGGCAGGATCACCAGATCCTGTACCGGTTGACCTTCACTCATGGCTTTCGCAATCAGACGGGCTTCACTCATTTCATTATCCTTGACGTGGGCGCGGGGCGTTTATTAAAACCTATTCGTCAGCGGGATGGGCGTCAAGAAATGGACATGAAAAAGCCCCCGGATCCGGAGGCTTTATAGAAAGGAACAAAAGGGTCGGAAATAAAGCTTATGGCAGCACTTTCGCAGACAAGATCACGATAGGCGTTGTCGGGACGTTCTGGTACGGGCCGACGTTGTCGGTTTTGACCTGAGACATCTTGTCTACGATATCCATCCCTTTGACGACTTTACCGAAAACGGCGTAACCGAAATCACGCTGGCCGTGATCGAGGAAGGCGTTGTCTGCCACGTTGATGAAGAACTGGCTGGTGGCGCTGTCTTTATCGGCTGTACGCGCCATCGCGACGGTGCCGCGCAGGTTACGCAGGCCGTTATCCGCTTCGTTCTTGATAGGCGCTTTGGTGGCTTTCTGCTGCATGTCCGCGGAGAAGCCGCCGCCCTGCACCATAAAACCTGGGATTACGCGATGGAATACGGTGTTGTTATAGAAACCGCTCTGGGCGTAATCAACAAAATTCTTCACAGAAACCGGTGCTTTCGCACTGTCGAGTTCCAGTTCGATATTCCCTGCTGAAGTCGTCAGCATTACGTGAGTTTCACCGGCAGCAAAAACTGGCGACACAGCAGTCAGGGATAGCAGCGCAGTTAAGGCCACTAAAGTACGTTTAAACATGACGGTTCCTTTCTCGTGAATACAAACAGCAGATCTTACTGATTCTAAAGAGCCTTTACGCTCAGCGCCAGACCTTTACCTTTATTTACGCTCAAGGCTAATTATTCAGTTATTTCAAAATATTACATAAGATTTTTCGCGCGTTTAACTGTTGAAATCTACGGGATAATCTTGCTCAAGATGAATGAGGGTTTGTGCAGGCTGAGTTTGCGCAATCACCACGCCCTGACGAACAGAGAACCGCACCGGCGTCTGGCGGCGCACGGCATCGAAACCACTCTCCGCCGCTAAAATAACCAGGCTCGCCGCATTGCCTGCCTTCAGGTCGTAGCCTTGCAAATTCATGGTACGGGCGCTGTAGGTGGTGATGAGCTTCAGGCCGTCGTCAATTTGCTGGTAGCCCATCAGCTGGCAAACGTGCAGCCCCATATGCAGCACCTGCAACATATTGGCGGTGCCCAGCGGATACCACGGGTCAAACACATCATCGTGGCCGAAACAGACGTTAATCCCCGCCTCCAGCATCTCTTTCACCCGCGTGATACCGCGCCGTTTAGGGTAAGTATCGAACCGGCCCTGCAGGTGGATATTCACCAGCGGATTGGCAACAAAGTTGATACCTGACATTTTCAGCAAACGGAACAGACGCGAGGTGTATGCGCCGTTGTAAGAGTGCATCGCGGTGGTGTGGCTGGCGGTCACGCGTTCGCCCATGTTTTCACGTAACGCCAGGGCGGCGACGGTTTCCACAAAGCGCGATTGTTCGTCGTCAATCTCATCGCAATGCACGTCGATAAGCTTGTTGTATTTTTTCGCCAGCGCGAAGGTTTTATGCAGCGATTCCACGCCGTATTCGCGGGTGAATTCAAAGTGCGGAATAGCCCCGACGACGTCGGCACCCAGCTTCAGCGCCTCTTCCAGCAGGGCTTCACCGTTCGGGTAGGACATAATGCCTTCCTGCGGAAAGGCCACGATTTGCAGCGTCACCCATGGCGCGACTTCAGCTTTCACTTCCAGCATGGCTTTGAGCGCGGTGAGCGTCGGATCGGACACGTCCACGTGTGTGCGCACATGCTGGATGCCGTTAGCGATCTGCCACTTCAGCGTCTGCCAGGCGCGTTGTTTGACGTCCTCATGCGAAAGCAGCGCCTTACGCTCTGCCCAGCGTTCAATCCCTTCAAACAGCGTACCAGACTGATTCCACGCGGGCTGACCGGCGGTTTGTGTGGTGTCGAGATGGATATGCGGCTCGATAAACGGCGGGATTGCCAGACCACCCTGCGCATCCAGGATGTGCTCACCCTGCGCGTCACTGTCAGGCTGGGAAATAATCTGGCGAACAACGCCGTCTTCGATATCGATCTGCCACAGACCTTCGCGGTCAGGCATCCGGACATTTTTAATGGTACGCAAAGGGGTTTTCGTCACGCTCTACCTCGTGGTTTCAGAAAGTGTTTGAGGAAATGCAATAACAGAACAATAGCCCGAAACTGTTTATAAATCGAAAGGTTACATAAAAACCTAACAAAATCAGACAAATACTACCTAAGGAGTATATTGGGAGCGGCTTGATTTGCATCAATACCCCCTGTTACGCGCGCGTTATGTTTAGCCTTAGAAAATCAAAATTGAGGCAATTATGAGCAAAGTCAGACTCGCGATTATTGGTAACGGCATGGTCGGCCATCGCTTTATCGAAGACTTACTGGATAAAGCAGAGCCGGGCCAGTTCGAGATCACGGTATTTTGTGAAGAACCGCGCGTGGCCTATGACCGCGTCCATCTCTCCTCCTATTTCTCCCACCATACCGCCGAAGAGTTGTCACTGGTACGCGAAGGGTTCTACGAGAAGCATAACGTCAATGTGCTGATTGGCGAACGCGCCATCACGCTGAACCGCAAAGAGAAAGTGATCCACTCCAGCAGCGGTCGCACGGTGGTTTACGACAAACTGATTATCGCGACAGGCTCCTACCCGTGGGTGCCTCCTATCCTCGGTTCCGACGGCCAGGATTGCTTCGTTTACCGCACCATTGAAGATTTACACGCTATCGAATCCTGCGCCCGTCGCAGTAAACGCGGCGCCGTGGTCGGCGGCGGTTTGCTCGGCCTCGAAGCCGCCGGCGCCTTGAAAAACCTCGGCGTGGAAACCCACGTGGTCGAATTCGCCCCCGGCCTGATGGCTGAACAGCTCGATGTGATGGGCGGCAGTCAGCTGCGCCAGAAAATCGAAAGCATGGGCGTACGCGTCCACACCGCAAAAAATACCAAACAGATTGTTCAGGGTGGCACCGCCGCCCGTAAGACGATGGAGTTTGCCGACGGCACCTTCCTCGAAGTCGATTTTATCGTGTTCTCCACCGGTATCCGCCCGCAGGACAAACTGGCGCGCCAGTGCGATTTAGAGATCGCCCAGCGCGGTGGCATTGTGATTAACGACCAGTGCCAGACCAGCGATCCGGACGTGTACGCCATCGGCGAATGTGCGTCGTGGAATCAGCGGACTTTCGGCCTGGTGGCGCCGGGCTACAAAATGGCGCAAGTCACCGCCGACCATTTGCTGGGTCGCGAAAACGCGTTCACCGGCGCAGACATGAGCGCCAAACTGAAACTGTTAGGCGTCGATGTGGCCGGTATTGGCGACGCACACGCCCGCACGCCGGGGGCACGCAGCTATGTGTACCTCGACGAGAACAAGGCGCTGTATAAGCGTCTGGTGGTCAGTGAAGACAATAAAACGCTGCTCGGCGCTGTGCTGGTGGGCGATACCAGCGATTATGGCAATCTGCTGCAACTGGTGCTGAACAACATTCCGCTGCCGGAAAACCCGGATGCACTGATCCTGCCCGCCCACGCAGGCAGCGGCGGCGCGGTAATCGGCACCGATGCCCTGCCGGAAAGCGCGCAAATCTGCTCCTGCTTCGACGTCACGAAAGGCGACATCATCAAGGCGGTTCAGGGCGGCTGCCACACCGTAGCAGCCCTGAAATCGGCCACCAAAGCCGGGACCGGCTGCGGCGGGTGTATTCCGCTGGTCACTCAGGTGCTGAATGCTGAACTGAGTAAGCAAGGCATCGAAGTGAATCATCACCTGTGCGAACACTTCGCGTATTCACGTCAGGAGCTGTATCACCTGATCCGCGTCGAAGGCATCCGTTCGTTCGACGATTTACTGAATAAATATGGCAAAGGCTACGGCTGCGAAGTCTGTAAACCGACCGTCGGCTCGCTGCTGGCTTCCTGCTGGAATGATTACGTGCTTAAAGCACAGCACACGCCGCTGCAGGACACCAACGACGTGTTCCTCGCCAACATGCAGAAAGACGGCACTTATTCCGTCATTCCTCGTTCACCGGGCGGTGAAATCACACCACAAGGTTTGCAGGCAATTGGCGAAATCGCGGCGGAGTACAATCTTTACACCAAAATCACCGGCTCGCAGCGCATCGGGATGTTCGGCGCGCAAAAAGACGATTTGCCAGCCATCTGGCAGAAACTGATTAACGCCGGGTTCGAAACCGGCCAGGCTTACGCCAAAGCACTGCGCATGGCGAAAACCTGCGTCGGCAGCACCTGGTGCCGTTACGGCGTCGGCGACAGCCTCGGTTTCGGCATCAGCCTGGAACACCGTTACAAAGGCATCCGTACGCCGCACAAGATGAAATTCGGCGTTTCCGGCTGTACCCGTGAATGTTCTGAAGCCCAGGGCAAAGACGTCGGGATTATTGCGACGGAAAACGGCTGGAACCTGTATGTCTGCGGCAACGGCGGCATGAAACCGCGCCACGGTGATTTGCTGGCAGCCGATCTGGATAACGAGACTCTGCTGCGTTATCTCGACCGCTTCATGATGTTCTACATCCGCACCGCCGATAAGCTGCAACGCACCTCGGTCTGGATGGACAACCTTGAAGGCGGAATTGTTTACCTGCGTAAAGTCATCATCGACAACAAACTGGGCCTGAACGATCAGCTGGAAGCCGAGCTGACACGCCTGCGTGATTCAGCCGTATGTGAATGGCAGGAAACGCTGAACGACCCGGCGGCGCAAACCCGCTTTAGCCACTTTATCAACAGCAGCCAGCGTGACCCGAACGTGCAGTTCGTCGGTGAACGTCAGCAACATCGTCCGGCGCGGCCTGACGAACGTATCCCGGTGAAACAACTCGCCGACGGGGAGGAAGTATTATGAGCCAGTGGTTAACGCTTTGTTCTGTTGAGCAGATCTTACCGGGTTGTGGCGTCTGCGCGATCGCGGGCGATCAACAGGTTGCCCTGTTCCGCCCTTACGCTGACGAGCAGATCTTTGCCCTGTCGAACCTCGACCCGTTTGCGCAGGCCAGTGTGCTGTCACGCGGAATTATCGCGGAGCATCAGGGCGAGCTGTGGGTGGCAAGCCCGCTGAAAAAACAGCATTTTCGCCTGAGCGATGGCTTGTGCATGGAAGACGATCAGTATTCGATCCCGGCCTATGACGTGCGCGTGCGCGACGGGAATGTGGAAATCAATACCGCCCGTCTTCAGGCTGAGCGCTGTTAAACTCCGCACCGTCCACGCCGCCTCCGGGCGGCGTTTTTATCTGTTTCGCCACATCCGTTTGATAGAGAAGCGCCCATGGATTACCTGCCCCTCTTTTGTCAGTTAAAAAACAGAGCCTGTTTGCTGGTTGGTGCCGGTGACGTGGCGGAACGTAAAGCCCGCCTGCTGCTGGAAGCCGGTGCAAAACTGACGGTAAACGCCCTCACCTTTACACCGCAATTTCAGATCTGGGCTGATGAAGGCAAAGTCCGCCTGTTGCGCGGCGAATTCTCCCCGCTGGTGGTGGATGAAAAATGGCTGGTCGTGGCCGCCACCGATTCCGATCTGGTGAATCAGGAAGTCAGTGACGCCGCCGAACACCGTCGCGTGTTCTGTAACGTGGTGGATGCCCCGGAACGTGCCAGCGTGATCATGCCGTCGATTATCGACCGTTCGCCGCTGATGATTGCCGTCTCCTCCGGCGGTAATGCGCCGGTGCTGGCGCGCCTGCTGCGTGAGCGTCTGGAGGCTATACTGCCGCTGCATCTGGGCAAACTGGCGCAGGTAGCGGGCGGATTACGCGCACGGGTCAAAAACCAGTTCAGCGAGATGTCCGAACGCCGCCGCTGGTGGGAAAAGTTGTTTAATCATCATCGTCTGGCGCAGTCTCTGGCCAACAACGATGAAGCACAAAGCGCGCAATTTATCGAAGAGCTGTTTAGCGAACCGGTAGATAAACACGGCGAAGTGGTTCTGGTGGGCGCCGGGCCAGGCGACGCCGGATTACTGACGCTCAAAGGCTTGCAGCAAATGCAGCTGGCCGACGTGGTGGTTTACGACCGGCTGGTTTCCGATGGCGTGCTGAATCTGGTGCGCCGTGACGCCGAGCGGATTTTCGTCGGCAAGCGTGCCGGACACCACTGCGTGCCGCAGGAGCGTATCAATGAAATCCTGCTGGAGCAGGCGCAGATGGGCAAACGCGTTGTCCGGTTAAAAGGCGGGGATCCGTTCATCTTTGGCCGTGGCGGCGAGGAACTGGAAGCACTGAAAGCCGCGGGAATCGCGTTTTCCGTGGTGCCGGGCATCACGGCGGCTTCCGGTTGTTCAGCCTACAGCGGCATTCCGCTGACTCACCGTGACCACGCGCAAAGTGTGCGGCTGATCACCGGTCATGCAAAGCAGGACGGCATTCTGGACTGGGCCTGCATGGCGCAAAGCCAGCAAACGCTGGTGTTTTATATGGGGCTGACGCAGGCCGGTGAAATACAGCGCCGTTTACTGGAAAATGGTCTGGCCGCAGAAACGCCCGTCGCCTTGGTGGAAAACGGCACCAGCCAGCAGCAGCGGGTCGTGACCGGCGTGCTGACTGAACTGGGCAATCTGGCAAAACAGGTGCAAAGCCCGAGCCTGATCATCGTTGGTAGCGTGGTAAGCCTGCGGGAAAAACTGAACTGGTTTGCCAGTGAAACGCAGAACTGACAAGCCAGCGCAACGTTGGCTGCATCTTTCACCGATGTTGTAAGGTGTTGAAAGCAAAAAACCACGTCAGGCAGACGTGGTTTTTGTGTTCACCGCGAAGTCAGGGATTATGGCAGCGTAACAAAACCAATCGCTTCATAAGCTTTCTTCAGCGTCACGCTGGCACGGGCGCGGGCTTTCTCAGCACCTTCTTTCATCACCTCTTGCAGGTAAGCTTCGTCGCTGCGGAAGCGGTTAAAACGCTCTTGCACGTCGGTCAGCATGCCTGAAACAGCTTCGGCCACCGCACCTTTCAGATGACCATACATCTGGCCTTCAAATTCAGCTTCCAGCTCTGGAATCGCTTTGCCGGTGACACCGGAAAGGATATCCAGCAGGTTTGAAACGCCCGGCTTATTTTTAATGTCGTAACGGATGACCGGTGGCTCTTCGGAATCCGTCATCGCGCTTTTGATTTTCTTGGTGACCGCTTTCGGATCTTCCAGCAGGCCAATCACGTTTTTACGGTTGTCATCCGACTTGGACATCTTCTTGGTCGGTTCCTGCAATGACATCACACGTGCACCGGATTTAGGAATGAACGGCTCAGGCACGGTAAACACGTCACCGTAAATCGCGTTGAAACGGCTGGCGATATCGCGGCTCAGTTCCAGATGCTGTTTCTGGTCTTCACCGACCGGCACCTGATTGGTCTGGTACAGCAGAATATCGGCCGCCATCAGCACCGGATAATCGAACAGTCCGGCGGTGATACTTTCGCTGTTGGACGTCTCGTAACGCGCTGATTTATCTTTAAACTGCGTCATGCGACCCAGTTCACCGAAATAGGTGTAGCAGTTCAGCGCCCAGCTCAGTTGCGTATGTTCAGGAACATGAGACTGCACGAAGATCGTGCTTTTCTTCGGATCAATACCGACGGCCAGATACAGTGCCAGCGTGTCGAGCGTTGCTTTACGCAGCTTTTCCGCATCCTGGCGCACGGTGATCGCATGCAAATCGACGATGCAGTAAATGCATTCGTAATCGTCCTGCATTTTGACCCACTGACGCAGCGCACCCATGTAGTTGCCAATGGTCAATTCGCCGGAGGGCTGTGCGCCACTAAATACGATGGGTTTACTCATTTTATGCTTCCTGATCTTTTAAAGATGACAGCCCCAAGGTGGGCAGAAGGTCGGCGAAATTCTCCAGTACGCGATCGGGTTTGGTCAGCGCGATAGTTTCACCGTAGTTATAACCGTATGTCATGCCGACGCACGGGCAGCCAGCGGCCTGTGCAGCATGAATATCATTGCGTGAATCACCGACAAACACCATTTCACTGGCACGCAGTCCGAGCAACGCCAGGGTCATATAGACCGGCGCCGGATGCGGTTTTTTTGCCACGACGTCATCGCCGCCAATCACGACGGTGAAATAACTGTCGATACCCAGCGATTGCAGCAAAGGCGCGATGAAAGGCGTCGGTTTATTGGTCACCAGCCCCATTGGCAGCCCCGCCGCGGCCAGTGCGGCCAGCGTCTCTTTGACCTGAGGGTATAAACGGCTGCCGCCTGCGGCGGTACCGGCATAATAGTGATCAAATTTATTACGCACGTTCTGCAGAAATTCTGGCGACATATCGCCTTCGGCCCAGCGGACGGCGCGTTCAACCATGACGTCGGCACCGTTGCCGATCCAGGTGCTGAGGCGCGCAACGCCAGCGGCCGGTAAACCGACATCACGTAACGCCAGATCCACGGCCTCGGCCAGACCCGGCGCGCTGTCGACCAGCGTGCCGTCTAAATCAAATGCCAGACCACGCGCAGCCAGAGTGTCAGTCATGGGAAACCTTCGCCAGCTCGCTGCGCATGTGGTCAATGACGGTGCCGTAATCCGGCTGATTGAAAATGGCTGAACCGGCGACAAACATGTCGGCGCCCGCAGCAGCAATCTCACGGATATTTTCCGCTTTCACGCCGCCATCCACTTCCAGTCGAATGTCGTAACCGCTCGCATCAATAATCTTGCGCACCTGACGCAGTTTATCCAGCGTGCCCGGAATAAAGGACTGACCGCCAAAGCCGGGGTTGACCGACATCAGCAGGATCACATCCAGTTTATCCATCACGTAGTCGAGATAGCTCAGCGAGGTGGCCGGATTAAAGACCAGACCGGCTTTACAGCCGTGGCTTTTGATCAGTTGCAAAGTGCGGTCAACGTGCTCAGAGGCTTCCGGATGGAAAGTAATGTACGTCGCGCCCGCTTCAGCAAAATCAGGCACCAGACGATCCACCGGTTTTACCATCAGATGAACATCGATCGGTGCTGTGATGCCGTAATCGCGCAGTGCTTTGAGGATCGCAGGCCCCATCGTTAAATTCGGTACGTAGTGGTTATCCATTACATCGAAATGTACGACGTCTCCACCCGCAGCCAGTGCCTTTGCCGTGTCTTCACCCAGACGGGCAAAGTCAGCAGACAGAATCGATGGTGCAATCAAAAACTGTTTCATCCGCTTCTCCAAACGATAAGGTTACCTGTTGACTGCGGCGCAAACCGGCAATCAGCGATACAGCGCTAAAAGTTCGTTCACTTTGCTGCGTTGAGCAACATTGCTGCTGATAGTACGACGCGCAGAGACGCGATGCAGTTCCGCTTCTGCGTACCATTCCAGCGTAAGTGGTGTTTCGTGGTTGGAGATCAGCACCGGTACCGCATTCTCATTAGAGAGCTGCTGCGCCAGACGCGCCAGATTGCGCTGATCGTCCATGCTAAAGCTGTTGGTGTGATACGCCGTAAAATTCGCAGTAGCAGAAAGTGGCGCATAAGGTGGATCGCAATAAACCACCGAGCCAGACTCCGCTTTCAGCAACGTGTCCTGATAATGCTCGCACACGAAAACCGCATTTTTGGCTTTTTCAGCAAACCAGTGGAGTTCTTCTTCCGGGAAATACGGTTTTTTATAACGGCCAAAAGGCACGTTAAACGCTCCGCTGAGGTTATAGCGACACAGGCCGTTGTAACAATGGCGGTTCAAATAGAGGAAAAGTACCGAACGACGATAAGGGTCGCTGCTGGCATTGAACTCAGCCCTCAGGACGTAAAAACGATCTGAATCATTATACTCAGGCGTGAAAAGCACACGGGCATCACGCACAAATTCGTCTGTGCGGAGTTTCACAATGTTATAGAGGTTGATCAGGTCGCTGTTGATATCCGCCAGAATGTAGGCGTCATACTCAGTATTCAAAAATACCGAGCCCGCGCCAACAAAAGGCTCAATCAGACAATCTCCCGCCGGAAGATGACGTTTAATGTCATCAATCAGCGGGTATTTGCCGCCAGCCCACTTCAAAAACGCGCGGTTCTTCTTCATGCCGTCAGTTAGCTACTTATACAATTCACAGCCGCGGATTGTACCCTGTTTTTAGACAGCAAATCGCGTTGAGATCAGATTCATTTTTTCAGGTCTTGCTGTACCTGATGTACAGGTTTAACCCACGGTTTTTTCGCCTGAACTTCCGCAGGCAGACTGGCAATAGCACGCTTGGCTTCTGCAGAAGACGCATAGTTACCACTGACCAATACATACCAAGGCTTCCCGTCACGGGCAGTCTGATAAACCAGATAGTTTTTCAAACCTGATTGTTTGGCAAAAGCGTTCAGCGAAGTAGCCTGAGAGGCGCCGCTTAACTGCAGCGTGAAGTGTGAACCAGGTGCAGACTTAATGGCTGATGCGCTGCCTGAAGCCACTGCTGGCGCAGACGCGGCAGGCGTTGACGCTGTCTGGGATTTGGCCGGGTGCGATGCCGTCGCCGCAGGTTTACGCTCAACCGGCTTCGCGGTATGGGCGGTCTGCGGGGTACGGGCGGTTTGCGCCGGACGGGTATGCGTAGCTGAAGGTTGTGAAACGGCCGGCGTCTGAGTACGCGCCGAACCATTGACTGTCGCCGCGGCGGTCGGCAGAGAAGTCAGAGATTGTGCAGCACCATTGGTTGCTGAACCCTGAACCATACTGCCCTGCGCAACACCATCCACCTGATTCTGCTGGGAAGACAATGCATCGCCCATATCACCCGGCAGATCCACACGTTCTTTCTGACCATTATCAGGCAGAGGCTGTGCTTCAGTTGGGGTGGAGGACACTGGCGGTAAACCAATATTCTGCGGCTGCTGGCCATTTGCGGCCTGAGCGGTGTTGTTTTGCGCCTGCGCGGAGGGCTGAGCCGGGGCTGCAGCGTCGTTGCCCGCAAGATTAATGTCTTTCGGACCGTTATTCTGCTGGGTAGCCTGATTCGATGTCGGTGACTTCATCGCAGAGCCGATGCCTACGATCAGCAATACCAGCACCACAATACCGATGCCAATCATGACGTACTGACGGGAAACAGCGACCTTTGGTATGGAAGGAGACGGTTTGCGCGCGCGCGGTGGGCGGCGATCGCTGGTGTCTGGCTTGAGATCGTCTTCCGGTGTTAAATCATCCATCTAAAACCTCCAACCCGGCTAAAAGCCTGAAACAGGCCTCACGCGGAGCAACTATCCTGACTAATAAATATAACGCTTGCTGGGCATTGGTAAAATCGGTCGTTATCTGGCCAAAAAAGTGGCCACAGGTTTAACGGCAATCTTCAATCGAAGCCAGCACCATTTCATGCGATACGCCGGAGCGTACTTCAGACTGTCCAATTGCTTTCGGTAAAACCAGACGCAGTTCGCCAGCCAGTACTTTCTTATCACGCATCATGTGCGGCAAATAGGCGTCGGCTTTCATGACCTGTGGCCCGGTGACCGGTAAACCGGCGCGGGTCAGCAAGGTTTTCACCCGGGCAATATCACCCAGACCGAATTGACCGAGGCGATGGGCGGTATAACACGCCATCATCATGCCTGCGGACACGGCTTCACCGTGCAGCCAGTTGCCATAACCCATTTCAGCTTCAATAGCATGGCCATAAGTATGGCCCAGATTCAGCAAGGCGCGCAGTCCGTTTTCTCGTTCATCGGCAGCGACAACCTCCGCTTTCAGCTCGCAGCAACGTCGGATGCAGTAAGCCAGCGCGTTCATATCCAGCGCCAGCAGAGCGTCCATGTTGTCTTCAAGCCAGACAAAGAAGTCGGCATCCAAAATAATGCCGTATTTGATCACTTCCGCCAGCCCCGATGACATTTCACGGGCAGGTAAAGTGCGCAGACAGTCGAGATCAACCACCACCGACGCAGGCTGATAAAACGCGCCGATCATGTTTTTTCCGAGGGGATGGTTTACCGCCGTTTTACCGCCAACGGAGGAATCGACCTGAGAAAGCAACGTGGTAGGCACCTGAACAAAGCGTACACCGCGTTGATAACTGGCTGCAGCGAAGCCGGTTAAATCACCGACTACGCCGCCGCCAAGGGCGACAAGTGTGGTATCACGTCCGTGCGGCTTTTGGAGCAGCGCGGAGAACACGTCATTGAGAACAGTCAGGGATTTGTATTGTTCACCATCAGGCAAAATCACCTGATCAACACGAACGCCTGCCTGCTCCAGCACTGAACGAATGCCGTCCAGATAGAGAGGAGCGAGGGTTTCATTGGTCACTATCATGACCTGATCGCCTGCCTTTACCGGCATAAAAGAAGCCGGATCGTGGAACAATCCGGCAGCAATCGTAATGGGGTAGCTACGCTCCCCTAACGTTACGGTAATCCTCTCCATGTCGCGCTCTGTAACCTTCTTTAACTGACACCCTCAGGCAATGATAGAAACCAAAAATCAGTTACTTTCCAGCATGTTAATAATCTGGTTGGCGACGACTTTGGCACTTTGATCATCGGTACGAATAGTGACGTCGGCAATCTCTTCATACAAAGGATTGCGTTCTCTCGCCAGTGCTTCAAGCACTTCACGCGGCGGAGCACTCACTTGTAATAATGGACGTTTTTTGTCGCGTTGTGTACGCGCCAGTTGTTTTTC
Source organism: Rahnella sp. PAMC25559 (assembly GCF_050632365.1). Lineage (GTDB taxonomy): Bacteria > Pseudomonadota > Gammaproteobacteria > Enterobacterales > Enterobacteriaceae > Rahnella > Rahnella rivi. Next base: position 485,484 of record NZ_CP192543.1, read on the forward strand.
GATGGTAGTTTCAAGATAGACGACAACGCCACGCGCCGACAAACGGTTACGGGTTTCACGTGATTTAACGGAACCCCCGCCAGTTGCCAGAACGATGCCTTGTTTTTCGGTCAATTCGTTGATCACTTTTTCTTCGCGGTCGCGGAAGCCGTCTTCGCCTTCTAAATCAAATACCCAGCCCACATCAGCTCCGGTACGTCGCTCAATTTCGTGATCGGAGTCGAAAAACTCCATATTGAGTTGTTGAGCTAACTGTCGACCAATAGTGCTTTTGCCGGCACCCATAGGCCCAACCAGAAAGATATTGCGTTTCTCTGCCATGTTTTTCGGTATTACTAAGACTATTTCGTTGATGATAACCCGCCCCGCCAATCAAATTAGCGGCGGGACCTAAACTGAAACCTCATGAGCGATAGTGCGAGATCAGAAAAAAATTATCTCAACACTCTTGGTAGTTTGGCAACCGAATAAATCACATTGCACGCCGCAGGAGGGAAACCGTACGTTTTTATCGACGTGTGTGCAGTAAAAAAAGATCACGGTGCTTAATTCGGTAACCCTTGTAAGCTAAATCGACGGCAGCGTCAAACTCAGAAGCCTCTGACGACACAAAAAGTTGCACGTGCTCAAGGTAATTATGCGGTTTAGGTTAACACTTAATACCCGCTTAGCGGGTGCGGATTAAGGTTGGAGTGATGAAAATCACCAACTCACGCCGCTGTTCATTCGTATACTGGTGTTTAAACAAGGAACCTACCACCGGAATATCGCCGAGGACGGGCACTTTTGTATCTGTGTTCTGATTTTTACGTTGAAAAATTCCGCCGAGTACAATCGTTTCGCCATCTTTTACAGTGACCTGGGTTTTAATTTCCTGCTTATCGATCGCCAGCGCTTCACCTTCTGACTGTTTAATGCTCCGCCCCGGCATGTTCTGGCTGATTTGTAATGCCAGCTGGATGCGACCGTCACGCTGAATTTTGGGCGTCACTTCCATACCGAGCACGGCTTCTTTAAATTCGATCGAGGTACTGCCACTCGCACCGCTAGACACCTGATAAGGAATTTCGGTGCCCTGTTTGATACTGGCGGTCTGCATATGCGCCGTCAGCAACCGCGGGCTGGCGATAATATCGACTTTGTCTTCCTGCTCAAGCGCAGTCAACTCGAGATCCAGTATCCGTCCGCTGATGTGCGCCAGATTAAATCCCGCGGTAAATATCGGGTTTTCTACCGGCATCCCCACGCTGAAATTGTTCATACGCACGGCTTTGGTGATCGCCTCTTCCCCCGTGAATCCCCAGCGTACGCCTAATTCCCTCAGGCTTTCGCTATTCATTGTTACGATGTGTGCTGCCAGTTGCACCTGCTGCAAGGGCAGATCCATCTCTTTCACCCACGGCGCAACCACATCCAGCGCTTCTTGAGTATCACGCAATAAAAGTGTGTTGGTGCGCGGATCCGCAGACGCACTGCCCTTTACAGAAAGCAGCGTACCTTTTTGCGCGTTCAGACTCAGTGCCGCCTCTTTGGCATCGGCATATTGCAGCGGCACGGTCAGGCTGAGTACCGGACGTTGATCTTCCTGCTGCTCGGCAGCCTCCCTGAGTTTCTGTTGCTGCAAAAGCGGATCGATTTCAGGTGACACCATCAGCACGTTGCCTTCCAGCTGGCTGGTGAGATGGTTCATGCGCAGGATAATATCCAGCGCCTGCTGCCAGGGCACTTCCCTGAGCTTCACGCTGATCTGCCCTTCAACGCCCGGCGCAGTAATAAGATTGAGCTGCCGGGTATCGGCCAGTGCCTGCAACACCATTTCCACCGGCGCGGTCTGAAACTCCAGTGACACCGGCGACAACTGAGCGGCCTTCGCCGCGCTAAAACACAAACATAACGGCAGCCACCAGGCGGCATAGTTAATCTGTTTCATCATTTTCCTTTCCGTGGAGTGACAATAGGTTGACCAAACCGAAGGGTCTGGCGCTGCTCGCCGCAGCGAATATCGCTGATGCTGAGTTCGATCTTTGACGCACTGAGCGCTTCTACCGTCCATTGCGGCATACCGATCTGCGCGCCTGCTTCTACCTTTATCCAGCCTTCATCCGGCGAGAGTAACCAGCCGGACTGCCGCCCTTCCACCTGCACGATCCCGCCTAAACGCCATGCCGAAGATAGCGCTTCGTCCGCACAAGGCCGGGATGGCGTGGAAGCAAAGGGATCACGCACGGGGAGGCTCGTGGCAACCGCATCGGGAATTTCCGCAGCCTCGGTGGTTTGCGTCAATAAAAGTGATGCCGCAAGACCGTCTTCACCCGCCCGCAGATTCAGTTCACTGAACGCCGGATGCGAAGGTTTTTGCAGCAATGTCTGAAGAAAATGCATCAGCGCACTAAACGACGCGTTCAGATGAAGTTCACCTTGCGGGCCGGGCGCGGGCAACCACTGAACCAGCGTGGCTTGTGAGGTTTTCAGTGGCTGTGAGAATTGCTGATCCAGAGGCAAAATGTCATTTTCTGCCCGCACGTTTTCTTTCAGAGTCTGCTCCAGGCGCGACAGCGGTGATGCCTGAAGCAATATCACCTGGGCATGAGCCACAACCCGCTGCATATCCTTGATCTGCTTCTCCAGATCATTCTGTTGCTGCCACATGCCACTCAACACGCACTGATACAGGATCATCGCCATGCATAACGTTGCACACGTCAGCATTGATGCCAGCTGCCAGCCCGGTTTTTGCATCAGAGGTTCAAGCCGCGCGGCGAAGGAGAACGTCATGGCCGCGCCTCCTGTTTATCCGCTGATAACACGTCGGGCGGCTGACGCAGTTGCATCTTCAGGGTAAAACTCAGCGCCAGACCGGATTGCTGACGTACATCTGCAAGGCTGACGTCACCGAGTAATTCGCTGGCGGCGAGCGTTTCACCAAAAGCCAAAATATCGTGATAAAACCGCCCTTCACCCTTAAGTGTCAGGTGGTTCTGATGCTCAGTCAGTTCACTCAGCCGGAGATCCTCGGGCATATTTTCAGCCAGCAACGTCAGCAGTTGCAGATAGTCCCTGCTTCGCTGCGCCTTCTGCTGGCTTATCAGGCGCTGAGCCATTTGCTCTTTTACCTTTGCTGATGCCGCATCCACACGCCGTTGCTGGAGGGACAGCGCCTGCGAAGCGAGTTTCAGCGCAGCGACATGCTGCAGTAACAGTGTCTGATGCTGTGCCAGAAAAGCAGCACAGATCCAAGAACCCGCCAGCAGCAATCCCGGAAACAGCACCGTCACGTTCAGCCAGAAACGCAGCCGTTTCCGGCCCTGCACCCTGCGCCAGGGCAATAAATTAACCTGTAGCATCAGCAATCCATATGTCGCAGTGCCAGCCCGACGGCGGGAGCAAAAGCGCCGGGGCTGACCGGTAGCGGTGCAGATAACTGACCGATCGCGCTCAGCGGCGACCAGCTTTGCAGTGACGGCGGTGGATTTTCGCCGCTGTAATAGCCTCCGGCTTCACACAACGTCGCCGTGCGATACTGCGTACGGACCCGTTCTGCCAGGGAAGTGTCGGCCTGCGCGTCAGTGTTATCGAATAATCCAAACTGGAACGGCAAACCATGCGGCGAAGCCCAGAGAATGCCATCGTCGAGAGGATGAATCAGCAAGGCGTCACCGGGAAGCCCGGCGGCGTGGGCGGCAACCTGAAGAGCACAGGGGGCAAGTTCGATCACCTGCGGGAAAAGCTGCGCCTGCGCCAGACAGCTCATCCACTGTTCGATTTCCTGCTGCCTGGCAGCGGTGACCACCATCTGATTATCGCCGCACGGGTCTGCGCGATAGTCCATCACCAGATGTTCGATGCTGAGGGGGAACTGTTTCGCCGCATGGGCGAAAATAAAGGCGCTGCGGGCAGGCTCAGGCATACGCACATCAGGCGCGGCCATACGCTGCTGCATGATCCGCTGTGCCGGGAGACTGATTCTGAGTGACAGCGTCGAGGGTAAGGTTTTGCGCCAAAATGATAAAATGGCGATCAGTGGCGCAGTCTCATGTAATATGCCCTCCCGCAACGTGAAATCGGGCAGCGGATGCTGCCACCAATGACGTAATTGCCAGCCATGACGCCGCCTTTGTACGGCGATCGCACGGGCAAAACCGGCTTGAATATCCAGACCTACCTGCCATGCTTGTAGTCGCATTTTCGCCCAATCTCCATATCGTCAAGTAAATAAAAGTACGTATCCATGTTGCAGGCTTGCCTTTATACTACCGCGCGGTTGTTTATAAACTGCCCAATTGACACTAAATGGGAAATCTCAGGTGAAGTTCGTAAAGTATTTATTGATTCTTGCAGTGTGTTGCATTTTGCTGGGAGCAGCCTCGATCTTCGGTTTGTATAAATTTATCGAGCCTCAGCTACCCGATGTTGCCACGCTCAAAGACGTGCGCTTGCAAACACCCATGCAGGTCTTCAGTGCTGAAGGCGATCTGATCGCCCAATACGGTGAGAAGCGCCGTATCCCGCTGAAACTGGGCCAGATCCCTCCGGAAATGGTGCATGCGTTTATCGCCACAGAAGACAGCCGTTTTTACGAGCATCACGGTGTGGATCCGATCGGTATTTTCCGTGCGGCGTCTGTCGCGCTGATGTCCGGTCACGCCTCACAGGGCGCGAGTACCATTACTCAGCAGCTGGCCCGTAACTTCTTCCTGAGCCCAGAACGCACGCTGACCCGTAAAATCAAGGAAGTATTTTTAGCCATCCGCATTGAACAGCTGATGACTAAAGATGAAATCCTCGAGCTGTATCTGAACAAGATTTATCTCGGTTACCGCGCCTATGGCGTGGGTGCTGCTGCGCAGGTGTATTTCGGGAAAGACGTGAGCCAGCTGACACTCAGCGAAATGGCCGTGATTGCCGGTCTGCCAAAAGCGCCGTCAACCTTTAACCCGCTCTATTCACACGACCGTTCTGTTGCACGTCGCAATACCGTACTGGCCCGTATGCTGGATGAAAAATACATCACGCAGGAGCAGTACGATCAGGCACGTGCAGAACCGGTTGTGGCGAACTATCACGCCCCGCACATTGAGTTTTCTGCGCCGTACCTGACCGAAATGGTGCGCCAGGAGATGGTGAAACGTTATGGCGACAACGCTTATAACGATGGCTATGATGTCTACACCACCATCACCAAGAAAACGCAGCTGGCAGCGCAGGAAGCCCTGCGTACTAACGTACTGAATTACGATATGCGCCATGGCTACCGCGGCCCGTCGAATCAGATGTGGAAAGTCGGTGAACCTGCGTGGGATGAAGACAAAATCGTTCAGTCGCTGAAAACGCTGCCGGTCTACGGGCCATTGTTCCCGGCGGTCATCACGTCAATCGACGATGCGCAGGCCACGGCAACTATGTCTAACCGTGCGGTGATCAGCCTGCCGTTTAGCACCATGCGCTGGGCGCGACCTTACCGTAATGACAATGCTCAGGGTCCGACGCCGAAAAAAGTGTCCGACGTGGTTCAGCCGGGCCAGCAGGTGTGGGTGCGTAAAGTGGGTGATGTCTGGTGGCTGGCACAGGTTCCTGATGTCAACTCGGCCATCGTTTCCCTGAATCAGAACGACGGCGCGATTGAAGCGCTGGTGGGTGGATTTGATTTCAATCAGAGCAAATTCAACCGCGCAAATCAGGCTGTCCGTCAGTTGGGTTCGAACATTAAACCGTTCCTGTACACCGCTGCGATGGATAAGGGGCTGACGCTCGCCACTATCCTCAATGACATGCCGATCACCCGCTGGGATGCGGGCGCAGGCCAGGACTGGCGTCCGAAGAACTCCCCACCAACCTACGTCGGCCCTATCCGCCTGCGTCAGGGGCTGGGAGAGTCTAAGAACGTGGTGATGGTGCGTGCGATGCGTGCGATGGGCGTAGATTACGCAGCAGAATATCTGCAGCGTTTCGGCTTCCCGGCCGCCAACATTGTGCATTCTGAATCACTCGCACTCGGTTCTGCTTCATTCACGCCATTACAGGTGGTGCGCGGTTACGCGACGTTAACCAACGGCGGTTATCTGGTGGATCCGTATTTCATCACCAAAATCTTGTCGGAGTCCGGCGAAGTTCTGTTTGAAGCTAAACCGAAAATCGCCTGCCGCACCTGTAATATTCCGGTGATTTATGGTGATACACAGAAATCGGCGGTGCTATCTGATGACAACGTGGAAAACGTTGCCACTTCAGTGAATAACAGCAATAACGCGGTGCCGACGCCGCAGCTTGAACAGGTGCCGCCTAATTCGCCTCAGGTCGATGCACAGCAACAGTACGCGCCACATGTGATCAGTACGCCGCTGTCATTCCTCATTAGTGATGCGCTGAACTCCAACATCTTCGGCGAACCTGGCTGGATGGGCACAGGCTGGCGCGCAGGACGTGACCTGAAACGTCACGACATTGGCGGTAAAACCGGGACAACCAACAGCTCGAAAGATGCCTGGTTCTCCGGCTACGGTCCAAATGTAGTGACTTCAGTCTGGATTGGTTTTGACGATCACCGACGCGATCTGGGGCGTTCGACCGCTTCGGGTGTGATCCCGGATCAGATCTCCGGCGCTGAAGGCGGCGCGAAGAGTGCGCAACCGGCATGGGATGATTACATGAAAGCGGTGCTGGAAGGCGTACCTGAAGAGAAACAAACGCCGCCTCCGGGCATTGTGACGGTCACTATCGATAAGAGCACCGGTAAGTTGTCTGACGGCGGCGGTGGCAGCCGTCCGGAGTACTTCATTGACGGAACTCAGCCGACGGAACATGCGGTGCATGAAGTCGGAACGACCATCATGGATAACGGTCAGGAACACGAACTGTTCTGATGCCTGAGCTGTAAAGCAAAAAAGCCGGTCTGCATAATGCATGACCGGCTTTTTTATTGGCGTTTTTTTGGCTCAAACGCCGCAAAGCCCATTGGGTCAGCGGGCGTTGCGGGTCAGGAAATCATGCGCCAGGAATAACGCGCTGACGTTGCGGGCTTCGCAAAAATCAGGCTGTTGCAGCAGTTCCATCATCCGCGAAATCGGCCAGCGGGTTTGCGGTAAAGGCTCCGGCTCATCACCTTCGAGACTTTTCGGATACAGCGCTTTCGCAATCACAATGTTCATACGGCTGGAGAAATAGGACGGCGCCATCGTCAGCTTTGCCAGTACGTCAAAATGACCGGCACCGTAACCGACTTCTTCCATCAGTTCACGGTTCGCCGCTTCCAGCACACTTTCTCCTGCATCGATAAGCCCTTTCGGAAAACCCAGCTCGTAGCTTTCGATACCGACGGCATATTCATGGATCAGCAGCAGATCGTCATCAATGATCGGCACGATCATCACCGCTTCGCGATCGGAAGGACGCATGCGTTCATAGACACGTTCGGCGCCATTGCTGAACGCCAGATCAACAGATTCGATGGTGAATAAACGCGAACGGGCTACGGTTTCCACCTTCAGGATTTTCGGTTTTTGCAGGTGTTGTGTCATTTCATCCCCAACTTATTATTCACCTGACTGCGGGTGTCGTAATGGGTTCATATGGGTTTCTGAATATTACTATCAGAAAACATTGTGCGTTAATGCAAGCCTGAATCGCAATCTTTACCGCGCATAAGTTCAGCGCAGACGGGTTTATTCACCGCCGAAGCTCGAATTTCACTCCTGATATCGTGCAAAAAAGACCCGTTGTTATGTTCGCGTCACAATTCTGCTGTAACAAAAACACGCACGATTCAAAATAGGATTATACCGATACCCATTAAAGTACAATTGCGGATATCCTTTAGCATGGTATGTTTTGAAAAAAATTTGCGCATAAAAATCAGTCAAATAATGAAAATTCTGTCCGATATCAGGTCGCGCGTAAAAATGTGTATTGGGTTTATGTGTTTTTAAATTATGTATAATACTTTCACAGAGTTGACGTAAGTCACCCACGTCAGAACGGGGATAGGATGAGCACAGTAGTCGTGACACTGGTGTTGTTGTGTATCGCAATCATTGCCACTGGGAGTTTCTTTTGGTTTGCCTTGCGACGCCGCCAACGCGACGAGTCCGTGGTACATTTCCCCACCCCCAGCCAGCGAAAACTTTCGCAACAAGAGCGCGACGCCGTTGAACGGTATTTACGACAAAGCGAAGGCCTGGGACAAACACCGATTACCCACCGTAATAACCTGATTATCCTGCGCGATAAACTCATCCTGACCACCAAAAGCGAAAACGTCTACAGCCTCAAGCGCGCGATTACCCGCTACGGGGTCGCCAGCGAAGAGACCAACAGCGGACGCTACTTCCTTGATACCACCGAAATTCACCTGCCGCCTTTCTGGGAACAATACATTGCCCAGGAAAATCAGGTTGAGCTGATCAAAACGCAGTCTATGCCGCTGGTCATCTCCCTTAACGGGCATTCGCTGGTCGATCACGTCTATGAAGGCCCGGCGCCGGTTTCTACCGTGCTGCCTTCGCAGCCGCAAAATGCCTCGATCCGCCATGAAGAAAGTGAACATATCGAACTGGTAAAAGTGCGTCGTGAAACCCGTGAGGAACACGCACTTACCCGCTCCAGCGGCGTGAAAGAGGCGCTGGCCATCTCCGGCGTTTTATTGCTGCTGTTTATCACCCTGCTCAGCCCGGTGGTGTTCCTGCCGTGGTTACTGACGCTGGCGGCGGTGCTTACTGCCTGGGTAGGCTGGCGGGTCGTCTCCGAACGTTTAGGTAAAAACCGCAAGGAAATCCATTGCCTGCGGGGATTACCTAAACGCTGGGGTCTTTTTGGTGAATCCAAACAGGGTGATATCAGCAATATTTCACTCGGTACGGTTGATCTGATTTATCCGCCGCACTGGCAGCCGTTTATTGGCCGTGACCTGGGTCAGCCGACAGATATCGAGCTGTACATGAACAGCCACGTGGTTCGTCAGGGCAGCTATTTGTCTTTACACGACGAAGTGAAAAAATTCCCGTTGCAACTGTGGGGAAAGAATCTGGTGCTGGCGACCAGCGCTTTCCTGCTGCTGCTCATGCTGCTGGTGTACGTACCGCTCGGACTGCCGCTCAAACTCAGCATGGCGTGGCTTCAGGGTGCGCAAAGTGCGCAGGTGAACAGCGTGCAGGATCTGGAAAAAACGGCGCTGCGCGTCGGCGACACGCTGAAAGTTCAGGGCACGGGGATGTGCTATGTAGCGCCATCGGGCAGCCGCAGCGCATCGGGTTTCATGCCATTCGACTGTTCCGGTATTTACTGGAACAACGCCGCGCCGCTGCCGGTTCCGCAGTCAGAAATTATTGATGCCGCCACCGCACTGCAAACGACGGTCAACAATCAGATGCATCCGGGTGAAAATCTGGAGCAGAACATCAACCCGCAACTGGCGACCGCGATTGAAAAATCCGGCATGATCCTGCTCGATGATTTCGCCGATATCGTGCTGAAAACCGATGCGCTGTGCGGAAACAAATCAAACGAGTGTGTGCGCCTGAAAAATGCGCTGGTGAATCTGGGCAATTCAAATAACTGGAGCATGCTGGTGAAGCGTGCAAAAGCGGGAACATTGCAGGGAATCAACGTTCTGCTGCGGCCGGTCAGCGCGCAGTCATTGAGTGAACTGGTCAACAACGCCACGTCTTCTTTCTTCCTGCAGGAAACCCGCCGCGCCGCTGACAGCCTGAACAGCCCACCTCCGGGCGGATTCCTGATCAGCAATGACGAAGGCCGTCAGCTGGTCGAACAGCCGGTGCCGCCGGTCGGGTTGTTCGGTAATCCGCCACAGGATCAGTGGAAACAGCTGCAAACCCTTTCCGCGATGTTGCTGCACACACCGTTCAGTGCGCAGGGTGTGATCACCAGCATCAGCATTGATGCCAACGGCACGCGTCACATTTCATTGCACAGTGAGCCGGATATCTCGACGCTGTGGCGCTATCTGGGCACCAGCGTCCTGCTGTTCTTGCTGCTTGGCGTGCTGCTGGTGAATACGGTGCTGTTTATCCGTCGCTTCATCAAAGACAAGCGCCGCATCGACGATATTGAACAGTATTACAACGCCAGCTTTCACCCGACATTGATGCCTGCCCCCACGCATACGCTGAACTGAATCCCAGGGTGGCTCTGCGCCGCCCTGAGAGAATATGGTATTCTGGCCCTTCCCTGCTTGCGTTTAACCTCTCCTGCCATGCTCCGGCACGCAGGACATGGAGTTTTCATGCCTCTTGATCTCGACTGGAACAATATCGATACCGTTTTACTGGATATGGACGGCACGCTGCTGGATCTGGCTTTCGACAGTCAGTTCTGGTTACAGGACGTGCCGGCAGCACTCAGCCTGCAACGTGCAATCCCGCTGGAAAATGCCCGCCAGATCATTCATGACGAATACCTGGCCGTTCAGCACACCATGAACTGGTATTGCTTTGATTACTGGAGCGAGAGGCTGGATCTGGACATCTATCAGATGACCACAAACATCGGCAAAAATGCGCGCTTACGCGAAGATACGGTGCCGTTCTTGCGTCATCTGCGGGCGAGCGGTCGCGAAACTATTTTGCTGACTAACGCGCATCCCCACAGTCTGTCAGTTAAAATTGAACACACCGGTTTGGATCAGCACCTTGATTTATTACTTTCCACCCACACATTTGGTTATCCAAAGGAAGATCAACGTTTGTGGGCTGCCGTGCAGCAGCAGACCGGTTTTAACCCCGGCAGAACCCTGTTTGTCGATGACGGGGAACCGATCCTGAATGCGGCAAAAACCTTTGGTATCCGCTATTGTCTGGGTATAGAAAATCCGGATTCGAGCGGGGCAAATAAGTCATTCCAGGGACACCCTTCCATCAATGACTACCGCGACCTGTTGCCTTCGATTCACCCCGTAACAGGCCCGGCTCAGTAGTTCCGGTACGTTTCAGGGGGAGAGATGAAAGGTAAAAAGGAAGAGGACGATAACGCAGTACGTCTCGATAAATGGCTGTGGGCGGCTCGTTTTTATAAGACCCGGGCACTGGCACGCGAGATGATTGACGGCGGCAAGGTGCATTACAACGGCCAGCGCGGGAAACCCAGCAAGCTGATGGAACTGAATGCCGAAATCACCCTGCGTCAGGGAAACGATGCAAAAACGATCATTGTGCTGGGGCTGACCACTCAGCGTCGCAGTGCGGAAGAAGCGCAAACGCTTTATCAGGAAACCGAGGCCAGCATTGCCAGCCGGGAGAAAATTTCTCAGGCGCGGAAGATGAATGCGATGCCCCATCCGGACCGACGTCCGGACAAAAAGGAACGCCGCAACCTGATCAAATTCAAATATGGCGATGCGGAATAAACACCGCCAAACAGAGAGAACGTTATGTCAAATCACGACCAGTTACACCGTTACCTGTTCAACCATCACGCTGTGCGCGGCGAACTGGTTTCACTCCATGAGACGTTCCGGCACATCGTAGCGGGTCACGACTACCCGGCTGAAGTCCGTAATTTACTGGGCGAAATGTTGGTCGCCACCAGCCTGCTGACGGCCACTCTGAAATTTGATGGCGATATCACCGTACAACTGCAGGGTGATGGCCCGCTGAAACTGGCGGTGATCAACGGCAATAACCGACAGGAATTGCGCGGCATTGCGCGTTTACAGGGTGACATCGCCGAAGGCAGTTCCCTGAAAGAGATGATTGGTAACGGCTACATGGTGATCACCATTTCTCCAAACGTGGGCGAACGTTACCAGGGCGTTGTCGGGCTGGAAGGTGAAAATCTGGCTGAGTGCCTGGAAAACTATTTCATGCAGTCTGAACAGTTGCCGACACGTATTTTCATCCGTACGGGCGAAGTTGAAGGTCAGCCCGCGGCTGGCGGCATGTTGTTGCAGGTTCTGCCCGCTGAAGAGACGGACGCGGAAGAGTTCAGCCATCTGTCACAGCTGACGACCACCATCAAAGCTGAAGAATTGCTGAATTTGCCGGCTAACGAAGTGCTTTATCGTCTGTATCATCAGGAAGAAGTCACTCTGTATGAACCGCAGGACGTATGTTTCCGCTGTACCTGTTCGCGTGAACGCTGCGCCGGTGCGCTGATGACGCTGCCAGATGAAGAGATCCTCGAAATGCTGGAAGAAGACGGCAAAATCGAGATGCACTGTGATTATTGCGGTTCAGATTATGAATTTGACGCCATGGACATGGCGACGCTGAAGGCAAGCGGCAATGTTATTTCGGGAAATGATAACGTTCATTAATTGTTAACTCATTAAACTAAAGGGACTTTCTGTTGAAAGTCCCTTTTTTATTGCTTCCTCATAACTTCATTGCACAATTTGTTAGTTTTCCATCACATTTCCAGAAGAAAATTCACATCTCCGGTTATTCTTTGAGAGCTATCGCTGTTTGACCGCCATAAATACCTACAATTACCGCTGGTTTATCCCTAAAGACGCTGACGCTTTAGGGGTTCTACGTTCAGGTAAGGAGCAGGGAAATGCCAACCACTCTCGGGATCAACGCCGAAACACTCGCCCGCTACGGGATCCATCAAAGCAGTCAAATCGTCTATAACCCTGATTACGAGACTCTTTTCAATGAGGAAACCGCACCAGGCCTTGAAGGCTTTGAGCGCGGACAGGTGACAGAACTGGGTGCAGTGAACGTCGATACCGGCATTTTCACCGGCCGTTCCCCAAAGGATAAATACATTGTCCGCGACGACACCACGCGCGATACCTTGTGGTGGGCAGATCAGGGCAAAGGCAAAAATGACAATAAACCGTTGTCGCCTGAAGTCTGGTCTTCGCTGAAAGCTTTAGTCAGCAAGCAATTGTCTGGAAAGCGTTTATTCATCATCGATGCCTTTTGCGGTGCAAACGCCGATTCCCGCCTGAAGGTGCGCTTTATTACTGAAGTCGCCTGGCAGGCTCACTTCGTCAAAAACATGTTTATCCGCCCGCAGGAGACTGAGCTGGAGAACTTCGAGCCTGACTTTATTGTCATGAACGGCGCGAAATGCACCAACCCGGACTGGCAGAAGCAGGGCCTGAATTCTGAAAACTTCATCGCGTTTAATCTTACCGAGCGCATTCAGCTTATTGGCGGCTCGTGGTACGGCGGCGAGATGAAGAAAGGCATGTTCGCGGTGATGAATTACCTGTTGCCGTTGCAGGGCATAGCGTCAATGCACTGTTCCGCCAACGTCGGTGAAAAAGGTGATGTGGCGGTATTCTTTGGCCTTTCAGGCACAGGAAAAACCACATTGTCCACCGACCCGAAACGTCAGTTAATTGGTGACGATGAACACGGCTGGGACGATGATGGCGTGTTTAACTTCGAGGGAGGTTGTTACGCAAAAACCATCAAACTCAGCAAGGAAGCGGAGCCGGAAATTTTTGGTGCGATAAAACGCGATGCGTTACTGGAAAATGTCGTGGTCAGCGAAGACGGTAAGATCGACTTCGATGACAACAGCAAAACTGAAAACACCCGCGTTTCATACCCGATTTATCACATTCAGAATATCGTGCAGCCGGTGTCCAAAGCAGGTCACGCCAGCAAAGTGATTTTCCTGACCGCCGATGCCTTTGGCGTTTTACCTCCGGTATCCCGACTGACGGCTTCGCAGACGCAATACCATTTCCTGTCTGGTTTCACCGCCAAACTGGCGGGTACAGAGCGCGGCGTCAATGAGCCGACGCCGACCTTCTCCGCCTGCTTTGGTGCCGCTTTTCTGATGCTGCACCCGACGCAATACTCCGAAGTGCTGGTCAGGCGCATGGAAGCGGTTGGCGCTCAGGCCTATCTGGTCAATACCGGCTGGAACGGCACCGGTAAGCGTATTTCGCTGAAAAACACCCGCGCCATTATCGACGCCATCCTCAATGGCACAATTGACGACGCAGAAACGTTTACGCTGCCGCTGTTTAATCTGGCCGTGCCGGTTGAGCTGCCGGGCGTCGATACCCAGATTCTGGATCCGCGCAATACCTACGCCAGCCGTGAACAATGGCAGGAAAAAGCTGAGCATCTGGCCCGGTTATTTATTGATAACTTCGACAAATATACCGATACGCCTGCGGGTGCCGCCTTGGTCAGCGCCGGGCCGACGCTTTAATCTGTCGATATTCACCTTTCAGGCGCGGACTTCCGCGCCTTTTTTATTGCAACCGGCCCGGCGGCATTTCAGAATGACAGCAAAGCTGTCAGAGGAGCATCACATGGCGACTATTACCGTTCGTAATCTGGATGACGACGTGAAGGAACTTTTGCGTATTGCGGCAGCCAGAAAAGGCCACTCGATGGAAGAGGAAGTGCGTTTAATTCTGAAGCAGGCCTTAACGCCCGCCCAACCTGACTTCGGTTTGGGCAGCCAGCTCCGCCAGCGTTTTTCTACGCTGAGCATCGGGCCCCTCGAACTGCCATCCAAATGATTATTCTCAATACCGCCGTCATCCTGGAGATGATCAACCCCCGGCCGCAAAAGAACGTACTGCAATGGCTGGATGCGCAGGACACTACGCAGCTGTACCTGACCAGCCTGAGCGTCGCCGCACTTTTCTCCTGGGTTGAGAATTTGCCAGAGAACCAGCCGAAAGCCGCACTTTCGGAGGCTTTACTGGAAATGCTGAATCAGGATTTCGCCGGTCGCCTGCTGTCATTTGATGCGGCCAGCGCACTGTATTACCCGCGAGTTTCAGCCTTATTAAAAGCGGCCAACAGGGATATGCCGGAGCCTGATATCCAGCTCGCCGCCGTTTGCCTCAATCATCAGGCGACTCTGGCAACGGATCATCCTGAAGGCTTTGCACTGGCAGGCGTGCAACTCGTGAATCCGTGGGACGCAGCAGAGACACCGAGATGGCGGGAAGAAGCGGCAGAGTATTATGTGATGAGCAGGAAGAGCTGACAAAACCCTGGGTTGCCGCAGCGCGACAAGTGATCGCCGATATGAAGAAACCGGGATGTTCTCAGCTGCTTTTTACAGCCCTGATGCCATTAAAGCGGGGGATTATTACGGCCCCCGTTTAATCAGACGGGCTTCTGCTGAACCGCCACCGCTTTCAGCATCTCAACCGGTAACGGCAAATAGGCGCGAATGCGTAACCCGCCACGCTCACTTTTCCCGATATCCAGCGTCCCCGAATGCGCATCAATAATACGCTGAACGATGGCCAGCCCGAGCCCGGTTCCGCTGGTGGTGCGTGCGCTTTCCCCCCGCACAAACGGCTGGAACAGATGCTTGAGCTGATCAGGCGCAATGCCCGGACCGTCATCCTCAACCTGGAACCAGGCGCGCTGCAACTCACGACCGCTGCTGACTTTAATCCAGCCATCACCGTAGCGGGCGGCGTTAACCACCATATTCACCACCGCGCGCTTGATCGACAGCGGATGCGCATTCACCAGCAATTCACCTTCAGCCAGACCGGAATCGATTTCACGCTCATAGCCACTTTCCGTGGCGATCACTTCACCCAAAATACCGTTGAGATCGGTGATTTCCGTCGGCATTTCCTGCCCGGTGCGCAGATAATCAATGAACTGCTCGATGATGGCATTGCACTCTTCGATGTCTTTATTGATCGACTCCGCGAGATAACCATCGCCGTCACTCATCATTTCCGTCGCTAAACGAATACGGGTGAGCGGCGTGCGTAAATCATGGCTGACGCCCGCCATCAATAATGTGCGGTCATCGGCCAGCAGTTTCACACCGGCAGCCATCTGGTTAAAGGCACGGGTAACCGAACGGACTTCTGAAGCACCGTACTCGCGCAGCGGCGGAGGAATGATCCCTTTACCCACCTGCAACGCGGCATGTTCCAGTTCCACCAGGGGTCGGTTCTGAATGCGGATAAACAGCCATGCGCCGCCTATCGCCAGTAACATAATGGCAAGCGTATAACGGAACAGCGGGGAAAAATCACCCTGATGAATTTCAGTCAGAGGTACGCGCACCCAGATATCCGGCGACAGCCAGGTTTTCAGCCACACGACCGGCGTGTTTTGGTTCACTTCAACACGCACGTCAGTCGGGCCACCGAGTTGCTGGGCCATCTGCTGACTCAGGAATTCGTAATGTTGCGCCCAGCGCAGGCCACTCTCCTCTGCCGCAGAGTTGGTATAAAGAGAGATGCCCAGTTCACGATAAATCTCGCGACGAAACGCCGGTGGTACGGCCAGCAACGTGCCATCTTCCAGCTGCAACCGATCGGTCATCAGCATACGCACTTCGTAGGCCAAAACCTTATTGAACTGTTGCAGGCTCGGTAAGATGGCGAAGTTCAAGACCACCAGATAAGTCGTCACCAGGCTGACGAACAGCAAGGTGACGATGAGTAACAGTGTTCGGGCAAACGAGCTACGCGGTGAAAAGCGTATTCGTCTCATGCCTTACTGCCGTCCGGCACGAAGACATAGCCCAGACCCCAGACGGTCTGGATATAACGTGGATGCGCCGGATCTTCTTCTACCATGCGACGCAGACGCGAAATCTGCACGTCGATAGAACGCTCCATTGCACTGTATTCACGACCACGCGCAAGATTCATCAGCTTGTCGCGGGACAGCGGTTCACGCGGATGGCTCACCAGTGCTTTCAGCACGGCAAATTCACCGCTGGTCAGCGGCATAGGCTCATCTTCACGGAACATTTCGCGGGTGCCGAGATTCAGTTTGAATTTACCGAAGGAGATCACCGCTTCTTCCTGAGAAGGGGCACCCGGCAGTTCATTGGCCTGACGGCGCAATACGGCACGAATACGGGCAAGCAGTTCACGCGGGTTAAACGGCTTAGGAATGTAGTCGTCGGCACCAATTTCCAGCCCCACGATACGGTCAACTTCTTCGCCTTTCGCGGTGACCATAATGATGGGCATCGGGTTACTTTGGCTACGCAGGCGGCGGCAGATAGACAAACCGTCTTCGCCCGGCAACATCAAATCCAGCACCATCAGGTGGAAGGACTCACGGGTCAGCAGGCGGTCCATTTGTTCAGCATTGGCCACGCTACGCACCTGGAAGCCCTGTTCAGTCAGATAACGCTCCAAAAGTGCGCGCAGACGCATGTCGTCATCGACCACCAGAATCTTGTGATTTTCTTGCATGTAACTCTCCCAAAGGCGTGAATGCCTGAAGCGTGTATTGTTAGAAAAATCAGCCAAAACAGACAGTGTTTAATGGTATATATTCTAGCCGAAATTGTAACAATGAATACGGATTTCCTAATTTATCAACAATATCAGAGGAATCTTCCGCTACCAACGCCTGCTTTGTTACGGTTTGTCCCGCCCTCCAAAACCCGTTCCCGACTTCTGCTGTACTTTATCTGACCTGTCTGACCGATTCCCAGACGGCATCCTTCCGGGGTAAGAGTAAAAATGGCTCATTGTCGGTAAAAAAATCACTCTCAAATTAATTTGAGATGAAATTAAACAGAAATCTTAATGAGTCCTTTTATAGATAAAATTAATAATAAAATTTTAATAATATCTTTTTCTTTTCATCACAGACCAGTTAATCATCAACAAATCATTAAAATGAATCATCTAAATATAAACAATTATTCAGATTTATATATTAGAGTAAAAAACATCCCAAAGCTAAATAGACAACTTCGCACCTACTATTCAATACATAAAACACTTGATAGAATCCGATTCCTGCAGGCGCTTCATTAATAAGTTTTGTGTATGAATTGATGGAGCCTGTAGCCCTCACCTTCAATATTTTATTTATGAATGGATGCTGAAAATGAAAATGAAATACAAAGCTATTGTTAGCGGATTACTTCTGGCGTTAGGTGGAAACAGCTACGCGATTGACGGAAGAATTAACTTCACGGGTGAAATCATTAAAACTGCTTGTGTGATTAACGGCGGCGCTGATAAAGATATTGAGTTAGGTCATTATTCAGCAGCTCAGTTCCGCAATGCGGGTGATACATCCCCGCAACTTGTTGATGTTATACTTCCTCTCACTAACTGCCCGGTCACAAGCACAATACCAAACTTCCGTGTTTGGTTAGAGGCTCCGGCAGTAGACACTAGTCATCCTAATTTAATTCAGGTAGGAAAAGGGGTTGTCTCTGCTGATATCGCCAAGGGTGTTGGTATAGAAATTATTGATGCAGCCAGCGGTTCCATTATGCCCTTAAATAGACTTTCTGATATTGAATACCCTATCACTGGCACAAGCATGAATATCAACTGGAAGGCATACTATCGTTCGTATGTCGATACTGTAGATATCGAGGAGGGCCTTGCAGAAGCCAGTGTAGACATCACTCTCGACTACCGATAAAAGAATTAACTCGCCAGGTTTCTGGCGAGTTTTCCCAAAAAAGACTTACTCCATATACTAACTGGATTTAATGATCTCATGCGTAAAATAATCATACCTTTAATGAAAATATCGCTAATTTTTATTTTTTCCATTCAGCAAAGTTATGGCGGTGGGATTTTAATTGGGCGTACACGCGTGATATACAATGCTGAGAAAAAAGAAGCCTCACTCCCATTAAGTAATAATTCCGATAACAAACCCTTTTTAATCCAGTCATGGATAGAAAATAGTGATGGGAAAACCCGCGCCCCCTTTGCGCTTACCCCACCCCTCTTTCGTCTGAACGAACATGAAGAAAACAACCTGCGTATTTCATATACGGGTACCGAATTACCTCAGGACAGAGAGTCTGTATTTTATATCAATATCCGTGCCATTCCCTCTACACCTAAAAATGACACAAGTGAATTGATCCTTGTGGTTAAAACACGAATCAAGTTGTTTTATCGTCCGGAAAAAATCGAAGGAAAAGCTTCTGATGCTTACAAAATGCTCACATTCTCAAAAAGTCACGGTCAGCTGCATATTAGAAACCCTTCTTCTTATTACGTTGTTTTAAGTTATCTGACATTAGGAAACTCATTACTTAAAGATACTGACATGATCCCACCAGACAGCGAGATCACAGTAAAATTGCCTGATAACAATACCGGTAATACTGTTGAATGGAGAGCAATAAATGATTATGGCGGTGATACGCCCCCAATCAAACACGCACTTTAATTAACATTTTAATTATTCACCAGGAAGCGTTTTGAGACGTCAGGGACAGCCGCCATGGATGATTATCCGTATACGAATAAGGCGAAGGAGCTCATTTATCGACTTCGTTTGCAGCATCATTTTTTAACACTATGTTTTGCACCCGCAATCAGCCTGACGATAAGTTCGGCGCTGGCACAGGAGGTCTATTTCGATCCTCAGCTGCTTGAACATCATGGACAGCCCACTGATAAAGTAGATCTTTCGGTTTTTTCTCTGAGTGATAAAGCACAAGTTCCTGGTGTGTATAACACCAAGATTTTTGTTAACCAACAGGAGATGTCTGAACAAAACATTTCCTATGTCCAGATGCCTGATGGCTCACTGAAAGCAAATATTACTCCTGATTTACTGCGTGCCTTGAATATTCGCGTGGATGCTTTCCCTGCTTTAGCCAACCATAAACCGGATGCCCCTCTTAACTCACTGGCGTCATACATTCCTGCCGCCGAAGCAAAATTCGATTTTAACCGTATGCGTCTGGATTTGAGCATTCCTCAGGCTGCATTGAATCAGCAAGCTCACGGGTATGTTGACCCAAAAAGATGGGATGACGGAGTGTCGGTTTTGTTTTCCAATTATTCTTTTTCAGGCTCCCAGCGTCATAATAAAAATGGCAGTGATGACGCAAGCCAGTACCTTAATATGCAAAACGGTTTGAACCTGGGTCCATGGCGTTTACGTAATTACAGTACTTACAGCAGCGGGGACAATGAACAAAGCTGGGATGCCATATCTACCTATGCAGAACGTGATATTAAGAGCCTGAAATCCCAGTTTTTATTGGGGGAAAGCTCAACGTCTGGTGACTTATTTCCCAGCCTGCCATTTACGGGTGTTCAGTTAGCGTCCGATGACAACATGCTGCCCGACAGTCAACGCGGTTTTGCCCCCACCATTCGAGGCATTGCCAATTCCAATGCTGAGGTCACTGTCCGTCAAGATGGTTACATTATCTATCAAAGTTACGTTGCGCCAGGTGCGTTCGAGATTAATGACCTTTATCCCTCCTCTTTTAGCGGGGAGTTACAAGTCACTGTTAAAGAAGCAGATGGAACGGAACGCAGGTTTAATCAGCCTTTCTCCGCTGTACCCGTTATGCAACGCCCTGGAAGATTTAAATACAGTGGCACACTCGGAAGATATCGTTCGAATGAAAATGGAGATAAAGAACCTAACTTTGCCCAAGGCACAGCGATTTACGGTATCTCTAATGAAATAACTGCCTATGCCGGCACTCTGCTTTCCTCTGACTATGTATCAGGCCTTGCCGGAATAGGGTTTAGTCTGCTTAATTTAGGCTCAGTATCTGTCGATATTACCCAGGCTCAAACCACACTGGACAACAATGAAAATAGTAGTGGTCAGTCTTATCGAGCCCAATATTCAAAAAATATCGAAACAACAAATACCAATTTCTCCGTTGCCAGTTACCGCTATTCGACGAGCGGATTCTACGATTTTGATGAAGCCAATCAATCGCTGGATGATGCAGTGCAAAATGGTCACAAACGCAGTAAATATCAACTCAGTGTCAACCAGTCACTTTGGGAGGGTGCCAGCTTTTACGCCTCAGCCTATCAGCAGGATTACTGGCGAGACACTAATAAAGAGAAAAATATCGCGGTTGGAATGAGTTCAAGTTTTTATAGCATCAGCTATAACCTCTCGTATTCCTATAGCCGGGTAAAAGATGAAGAAGATGACCAGCAGATTGCACTTAACATTCGTGTGCCCTTAAGTCGCTGGTTGCCACAAAGTTGGGCGACCTATAATGCTACCCATCAAAAGGGCGACAGTACTCGTCAGCAATTAGGCATGAGTGGCAGAGCTTTAGATGATTATCGCCTCAGCTATTCTGTTTTACAGAGCCATACCAATCAGGGCGGTACAGACAACACAAACCTGAACGCGACTTATCGTTCACCGTACGGCATTTTAAATACTGGGTATTATTATGATAATACTTCTCAACAAATAAGTTATGGGATCTCGGGTGGAATAGTTGGGCACAACCATGGCGTTACGCTTTCCCAACCATTAAGCGAGACTTTTGCTCTGATCGATACCAACGGTGCGAGTGGGGCCAGAGTTCAAAATATTCCTGGCCTGGAAACGGATTGGCGCGGTTATGCCGTTGTTCCCTATCTCACCGCATACTCAGAAAACCGGATCGATCTTGATACCACAACACTTCCCAAAGACGTCGATGTCACGAAATCTTCCGAAATGGTTATTCCCAATAAAGGGGCGATGGTAGTTGCACACTTCGATGCACGAATTGGTGTCCGTGTACTTATTAAGTTGCTCCGTTTAGATGGTGCGCCTGTACCTTTCGGGGCTGTCGCGGTGAATGAGGATCAAACGTTAGAGAATATCGTCGATGAAGGTGGGATCCTTTATTTATCCGGAGTTAAAACTAACGTACCTGTAGATTTTAAGGTGAAATGGGGCATGGCTAAAAATCAGCAATGTAAAGCGACGGTGAATCTAAAACCTTCGCCTGTTTCAGTTCAGACTATTACTGCCTCATGTATTTAGGAAAAAAATGAATAATAAATCTCATTTCAAAACACACATATTGGCAGTATTGGGCTTTACCCTGTCATGGATTTATCCCGCACATGTATTTGCCGGAGATGCCGTTATCTGCGAGCCCCTTAATGGTGGGGCAAATAGTTACGAAAATAACTTACTGCATGATTTAAAAAGTGTTGAAAATAAAAAGACATTTACGTTCGAAGAAACGCTGAACGGGGGGCAACAAAGCTATCAGATAGCTTGTAACTGTACTGATAGTGATGCAGCAAGTTCAAGCGGAGTACAGATTATATACAGCTTAAGAACATCATTACCAGCCGGACACGCCATAAATTATTATAAAATAAATGATCATGTGGACCTCATGACTCAAATTTCCATTCCTAATAATAATTACATTACTGTCCCCACGACCAATGCAGTCATTGATAAAACACTGCATCGGGATAAAACTAACACAGGTGTATGCAGGCAACATAACACGCACGATACATTCACAACCGGGTCTCAGGGAAAATTAAACTTCTACATTACTATGCCTTTTGTGGGTGAAATAAATATCCCACACACTGAAATTGCCCGCGTGTATGCGTCCGCTGCCACATCAGCTAACCCGAACCCTATTTTAGGTACGCCGGTGGCTATTCTGTACCTTAGCGGGACACTGACAGTACCGCAAAGTTGCGAAATAAATGAAGGTGAAATTATTTCCGTCAATTTCGGCGCCATTCAGGCCAGTAAGTTCGTCACTAAAAATGGCCGACCAGATAATTATCGCCCGGTTAACTTTGACATCAGATATAACTGCACAAAGAACGGATTACCCGTGATACCCGCGGGCAATAAATTAACCATGATCCTTGAAGGTCAGGATGTTCAAGATCAGTATTATCTGGTTGCACGGCGTCGCCCTTCCGATAACAAAGCAGATATAGGCATTATGATCGAAAATACGGGGACATATATCCCTTTTACTATGGGCGTTCTTGCGATCAATCAGACCGGGCAGGGGAAACTGTCGCTCGAAGCCATTCCCATAAACCTGGTCGGCGGTGAACTCGACACAGGTCCCTTCCAGGCGACGGCCACGCTTAAAATCGATATCAGATAATTTTCAGGCAGCCATTGCGCTGCCCGAATTTCACCGCTAATTCACAATCTCAATACTCACCAACCGGCTGTCCGCGCGTCCGCGATCGTCTACGGCGCGGATGCGGTATTGCCCGTTATTGATAGGCTGCCAGTTAATGGCGGATTTGCTTGCGGAGCTGCCGAGATAGATATCATCGACAAACCAGTAGACGGTTTTACTGTCCGCGTCAGTGACCGCGTTGAACGAAATCCGGTCGCGCCCCTGCTGGGATTGCCGCAAGGTATACGTCGTGTTTTTAAGCGGTGAGGTAATACGCGGCGGGTTGCCACTGACGTCCACACCGTTATCTTTGCAGTGACTCACCGGCGGTTTGCGCTTAGGTAAACCGGCTTGTGCAAACACGTTAGCCAGGTCCGACGGCCAGAACTCAAACACTTCAGTGCGGGTTTCGTCCTCATCAAAGGGCGGACACGCCACGTCACCAGTCAGTTTATCAAGACGCACCGGGCGATAGACGGTATCGACTTTAATCGGTGATTTACCGGGAATAAACCAGGTTTTGCCCTTTTGCTGGCACCAGGGTGTCGGTAAATCACCGCTGGCCAGGCAGATATCCACCCGTTTCAGGTGTTTAGGGAATGCACGCTTCGGCTCCTGCAATGCCGGATAGCTGGCATTGATGCTGTCGATAATATTGAAGAACAGCGGCGCTGCGGCCTCTGCGCCGACAAACACATTATTGCCTTTACTGTCGAAATTCCCCTCCCATACCACCAGCACGTAAGGACCGAAAATCCCGACGCTCCAGGCGTCACGAAATCCCCACGAGGTGCCGGTTTTCCAGTACACGGGCAGCGCGGAGGGCTGCTGGGCCAGCGTATCGCCAGGGCGGCGGTGCTGACGCAACATGTCCAGCGTCATAAAACTGGCTTCTTCACTCAGTAACCGTACCGGTGGGGCTGTTTGTGGATCACTCTTTTGCATCCTCAGCGGTTGCAGCACGCCGCGGTTCGCCAGCAGGGCATACAATTTTGCCAGTTCCTGCATCGTCACTTCCCCGCCGCCCAGCACCAGCGACAGGCCATAGTGGTTTTCGCTGGACATATTGGCAACGCCGGAAAGACGCAGAAACTGATAAAACGACGGCTGGCGAAGCTGTGACGCAACATACACGGCAGGAATATTGCGGCTGAAGTTCAGGGCATCGGTGGCCGTCACTGGCCCGAGAAAGCGGCGGTCGAAGTTCTCCGGCGCATAAGCACCGAAGGCTGACGGCACATCCTTCAGGATAGTCATCGGATGCAACACGCCCTGCTCCATGCCCAGCGCGTAAATAAAGGGTTTGAGCGCCGATCCCGGCGAGCGTTTGGCGTTAGTGCCGTTCACCTGCCCCTGAATACTGCGGTTGTAGTAATCCGCCGATCCCATCAGCGCCCGCACCCCCATATCGCGGCTATCGACCAGCAGCACGGCGGCATTCTGGATACCGCGACTTTGGTTACGGGTGATAAATGCGTTTACCTGACGCTCAACCAGCCGCTGCAGGCCCGCGTCCAGCGTCGTGTCGATGCGGGTATCGGTCTGAATCAGTTGCCGGTTTTGCAGCCTGAGCTGTTCGATAAAATGTGGCGCGATGTAGGGCATCCGCTCCGGCTGGCGCAGCGCCAGCGGCAATCTGAACAGTGAAATCTGGCTGGAGTCTGTGACGTAATGTGCCTGCCAGCGCTCAAACAGCCGGTTGCGTGCCTGCGTCAGCGCCGCCCCCAGTACGCCGGTATTGGCATCAATACGAAAACTCGGTGATTGCGGTAAAACAGCCAGCGTCAGCGCTTCAGGTAATGTCAGATCTTTGGGCGCCTTGTTGAAATAAATCAGACTGGCGGCGCCGATGCTCTCAATGTTGCGCCCGTAGGGCGCGTAGTTCAGATAGGCTTCGAGGATGTCGTGTTTGGAATAACTCAGCTCCAGCTGAACCGCACGTAAAACCTGCATGATTTTGCCGGACGGCGTGCGGGTATTGAGATGCCAGTGCATACGCGCCAGTTGCATGGTGATGGTCGAGCCGCCCTGCATTTTGCCGCCCGCGACATAGCTGCGCCAGAATCCACGCAGCAGGCTGACCGGGTTGAAACCCGGGTTAACGTAAAACCAGCGGTCTTCGTGCAACAGCAAACCGTTAATGGCCAGCGGAGAAACCTGTCCGAGCGGCGTCCACAAACGATAGCGGTCATCATTGGCAAGCGTGATGCGCATCAGCGTGCCCTGGCGATCGTAATAGACGGTGGAGAAAGGTTGCCCCTGCGAAAGCGGCGGATGCGGCCACAGACGGCAGACCAGCACGATCAGCGCCAGTAAAAAGACGCCCATCAGAATATTTTGCAGCAGACGTTTTGCTGTGCGGAAGAATGTGGGAATGGTGATCATCTTGCTACCCGGGAAAGGTTACGCCCCGCCGTGAATGGCGGGGCGTAGTCTTCAGACAGTGCCTGGCACCCTCTGTTATTTGTTGTCAGCAGCAGGCACAACCACCAGTTTTTTATCACTGACGGAGAGCGCCTGAACTTCGCGGTCGTACATCGCCTCGCCATACGCTGGCGGGATCACAAAGCTGCCGGTATTGGTGGCTTTGATCTGATACACAAACTCCTGTACATCGGTGCTTGCGCTGCCGTAAATCACCACGCGATCTTCACGAATATCGCTGTAATCCGGTGCCCACGTTGAACCCGATGCCGCCAGCGGTGACTGCCAGGAAGCCGACGCTTCCGCGTCGCTGTTCTCGTCGCTGCTGTCAGATTCCGGTTCCGGTGGCGTTTGCTGAACCACTTCGAAGCCGCCCGGCAGCAAATCGACAATCGCCAGATTGCTTTGACCTTCTTCTGAATTGGCACGGACTTTCAGATGCACGTTGATCTTCTGCCCCAGCGTGACCTGCGTGACTGCATTGCCTTTTTCATCCGTGTAATCGCGGGTGATTTCCAGACCGCGCGAAATCGCTTTCTTCGGCGCGGACAGATCGTAACCGGCCTGCGTCACCACATACCAGGCTGGCGCATCGTTACCGTTTTCCACACGTAATGCTTTCGCATCAGCAGTGAAATTCGCTTTCGCAAACAGCCCCTGAACGCTGGAAATCAGCTGCGGTTCAACATTATTTCTTTTGCTGATCTGCGTTATTTTCAGCGCATCCGGTGCCGTTGCCTGGGCTGCCACCTGTGAGGAATAGCTCTCCAGCGCCAGAATGCTCATCGCCGAGGAATAGGTGGTGTAACGTTCCTCTTTCAGCGATTTGACCATGTTTTCCAGCACCTGCGGCGGAATGGCTGACACTTTTTCCGGGAAGTGACGGGTGATCAGATACAGCCGCGTTGCGTCCTGCACCAGTGGGTCAAAGTAACTCTGCGTCCACCAGGCTTTGTCATAGGCCTTGCTCAGTTGCTTCCATGTCGGCTGCAACAGCGTATTGGCTTCATCATCCATCTTCAGCATGCGATAAGACGACGCCAGATACAGCGCGCTGAGATCGGTTTTCCAGGTGTCCGGATAACGCTGTTGCAGTGTGTCCTGCACCGAGGCCAGTGAACTGGTGGTGATTTCACCCTGACGCGTTAGCAGATACACCGCCCATGCGCGCAGACGTAAGTTGTACAAATCATCATTCTGATTCGCCGCCAATACACGCAATGCGCCGTTGGCCTCTTCCAGCATGCCGGCTGGCAGCGCCACGCCTGCGGCTTTGGCTTCCAGCAAATACTGCACCACATAAGGCGTGACGAACGGATCGGTTTCCGGCGACGAACGCCACAGACCTATCGCGCCGCTGTCGTTCTGACGTGAACGCAGGATAGCCAGCATGTCTTTCAATTTCTTACTGGTTTCAGCCTGACTCAGACTGCCTTTCATTTCCGGATGCAGCCCTTCGAGGATCATCGGAACCGAACGGCTGACAATCTGCTCCGAACAGTAGTACGGATAATCCGCCAGATACTGCGACAACCCGTTAGTCAGCACCAGTGGCGAGTTGGAAACTGCCGCTTTGCGCACCGAATAAGCATCAAACATCTGACGCAGGTTATCGACGTTCTGGCTGCTGCCGCTCATGCGTCCCATCACCGACTGCGTGCGGAACGGCATCGCAGGTCGCACCGACGTACTGATGGTGCGGCGGCTGGTTTTATCAGCATACGTAGCGTCAAACACCAGCGGCGCATCGCCCGGCAGGGCTTTGGCGCGCAGACGGAAGTTGATTACGCCTTCGCGTTTTTCAGCCAGCGACAGGTTCTGATCGGCTTTACCGACCACTTCCAGTTGTGGCGGCACGGTCAGGTGGATCGCCACCGGAATGCTTTTTCCGTTCAGACCTTCGAGGTTATTGCTGACCCCGACACTGACGTCAAACTCATCGCCCGGCGCCACCATCGACGGCACATTCGGCGTCATGATGAAGTTGTCGCGCACCGTTGCGGACGTTTGCGCTTTACCGATTTTGTCCGGCGTGACGGAAATTGCCATCACGCGGATTTTACCGTTGAAGTAATCCGGCACCTGGTAATCGAACTGCTTCTCGCCATTTACTTCGGTAATGCCAGACCAGTACGCCACTGGCTTATCGCGTTTACGTTTGAACGGATTGACGTTCAGATCCAGCCCTTCACCGGCGTCCCCGCCCGGCGCGGCGGCCAGCTGCATCAGCTTGCTGAACTCCGGCAGGATAAGGTCGAGGATTTGCGAGCTTTCCACGCCAAGCTCGCGTTTACGGAAGAAATACTCCAGCGGATCTTTCAGGCGATAACGCGCCACCTGCAAAATCCCCTCATCGACGGCAAACAGCGCAACCTGCTGCGGGCCGTCTGTCATCACGGTCATCGCCAGGTTTTCGCCCGGTTTGATCACTTCAGGCGCATCCACCTCGAGATAGTTCTGACGCGCTTTGGTACTGATTTTGAATGGCATTACGCCGTAGCTGAGCGGGCTCATGAAGATTTCGTCGGAATTCACATCGCGTACGAACTGCACGTTGATATAGCCGTTGCCTTCCATGCCCGCAGGGACGCGGATTTTCTGCACCGAACTGGTGGTATCGGTGTGGAACCACTGCCAGCTGTAGACTTTATCTTTCTCGATGGTGATAAGGCCACTGCCGGTATACGGCGCGTTAACCGACACCTCGATTTCCTCGCCCGGCAGATATTCGCCCTGATTCAGTTTCAGCTTCAGTTCGGCATTTCTGTCCAGCGAACGGCTGAGGTTGGCATTACCGGCGACGGTATAGCCAATGCGGTTCAGCACGTTGCCCTGTGCGTCTTCAACCACCAGCACGAAATCACCCGGTTTGTCCGTCGCCAGCGTCAGGTCATTGCCCTGCGCGGTAAGTGACAGCGGCTGTTCCGACAGCTGCACTTCCTTCATTTTGGACTGATATTTATAAACGCCGGAATCCTGTTTGGTCAGCACCGAAATGTATTTCTGTTCGATCAGTGCAACTTTCAGCGCAGGCAGCGCAATCTGTTTCAGCGTCGGATCAACCGCAATCACATTGAGATGACGCACCGCACTGCGGTTGATGTACCCCAGATCGCCGTCCGGTTTAACACCGACCAGATAATCATACGGCGACACTAAAACCCGTGCGGTGGCGGAAACCGAACGCCCGCCACCGGCCACAAACGCCTCGGACAGCAACTGCAACTGGTAGGTCGCGTCAGCATAGGATTTCAGGTCCAGCGGAATGTTCGCCGCGCCTTTTTCATCGGTGGTGCGGTCTTCCAGTTCTGTTTCGAAGCCGTCGCTGTTCTGGCGGTTCTCATAGAAGGCATATTCCGGGAACTGATCAAAGCTCGGATACATCGGGCGCAGCGTCAGTTTCGAGGTCACGCGGCGATCTTGTGCCGGTGTGCCAAACAAATTTTGCACGTCGATATTGGCCTGCAGTTCCGACGGTTTCACCCAGCCCTGCTTGCGCTCAGGCGTCAGCTGGAGTTTTACCTTCAGCTGGTCCGGCTCGAACTCTTTCACATTGACGGAGGTATGCCCCAGCAGCGTAGAAGATTCATTGTCTTTGCCGATCAGATACAGATAGACGTTCCATTCGCCGGTAGGCGAATTATCATCAGTCGTGTAACTGAGTTCGTTAAAACCACTGGCACCGAGCGTCAGCGGTACAGTGCTCATCAGCTTATCGCGCGGATCGTGGATCTCAGCGCGAACCGGCACACCGGCCAGCCCGTTACTCCAGTCAGCAGCGCGGGTGATCAGGCCGATATTAAACGTATCGCCAGGACGGTAGACACCGCGATCGGAGAACAGATAGCTGCTCAGCGTGCGCGGATCGTTCGGCGTGATTTCGCCATCAATGTCAAAACGCGAGAAGTCCAGGCCACGATCGTTATCGCGATCGGCAGGCAGGAAGGAGACATCGCCCTCTTTCTCTGCCAGGAACATCACTGGCTGGCGCTCGCTGGTATAAACGTCCAGCGCCGGGAAACGCACATGGCCGTCGGCACCGGTGGTTTGCGTCAGCAGCGTGACGCCATTTTTCGCAATCACCGAGACTTTCGCGTTCGCCACCGGCGTACCGCTGTGAATTGACTGCACAAACACATCGCGGGTTTTATCCTGCGAACGCTTGGCGATAATCCCCAGATCGGTCACAACGACAAAGCGGGAATCGCCCACAGAGGGTTCGTCACTGCTCTCTTCTTCCTGATAGACGTTGCCGTCATCATCTGCGGCCGGTTTTTCTTCTTTCTTCTTCGGATCCCATTCCGACAGCGTCAGCAGGAATACGCCACGGTGCGAGTTGGGATCGGTCGAAAGGTAGCGGGAGAGATCAACGCCCTGATAATTCACCTCACCCGGTTTATCGTTGTTTACCGCCGTCTGATACTTGAAGTGCTCAGTAAAATACTCGTCATTCAGGCGGTTAAATTCTGCCGAGGAATACTGACGGCTTTTGAAGGAAACGATGTGTTGCAACTGGCCTGGGATCACCCGTTTGATGTCCAGACGCATTCCCGGCACGTTACGCGCCGCAACGCTGATTTGCTTGTCACCGTTGACCGACAGCAGCGAGCCCTGCGACATAAATTGCAGAGACTTCGGATAATCCGGAACCTGCACGATACGGTAGACTTTTTCCGGCATTTTGTAGCCGCCGGAGGAGGTCAGCACGTTATCAATTTCCACCAGCATTGAGCGGTGCGCAGGGGCATCAAAGCGGAAGCTGAACTGCGGCTGAAAATCACTTTCGGCGTCATTGAGCTGAATATTCAGCGGCGTGGACAGCGCCAGCACGTTATTTTCGATGCTTTGCACTTCCCAGCTGGCGTAGTCGTCCGGGCCGGTACCGGCTTCGGGTTCATTCGGATCGTGCTGCGGCAACAGCCAGACTTTTACCGCGCGGCGAATGTCTTTGTCTTTGACCGCATCGCTGAAACCGACAATCAGTGCACGCTGGCCTTTCGCCCCGTCAGCATCCACAACCTGCGCGCTGGCTTCATTTACCGTCAGGCTGTAAAGCGTCGGCACGGAAACCACACCATTTCTGGCTTGTGTCGTGGCGTTCGATGCCACCGAGGCTTTCACGCCCTCACCGATCGAGACGCGCACGGAGCCGCCGTGATCAAGCGATTTCAGCGGTTCAGAATGCACCCACGCATTGAGTTTTTTCTGGTCGTAGACCACGGAATAATTGAGTTTCGACTCGGTTTTGGCTTTCCCTTCGGTCAGGCCAAGCGCGATTTGCTTTTCAAAGCTGGCCACATCCACCGGTGCATTAAATCTGACGTTGAAAATGGCACTGCGTTTTTGCGGATCCTGCGGGTCCTGGTAATACTCCGTTTCCCCAAGCTGATAATCAAACGCCGGCGCAGTGAATTCATAGCGCGTCACGGGCAGTTTGATTTGCGGGGCGAGTAACACGTCAGGCGTGAAATTCACTTCATATCGGGTGCCCATTGGCAGCGGTTTTTTCGGCGTGAATGCCAGCGTGTAGCCACTCAGCCATTTCCACTCGCCTTCCACGGCAGGTTTCAGGGAAATCCCTTTCTCGACCACTTTGCCAACATCGGTTAGCGGTGCAGCGGAGTTTTTGAAGTAAAACGACACCTGCTGCGGCGCCAGTTTCTGTGCGGCGTAGTTCACCGCTTCCGGGCCACTGACCCGCACGCTGGTTTCCTGATAGACCATCGGTGCCGGTTCAATCGGCTGCGGACGGTTTAACCACCAGTGCCAGCCATAAACGCCCGCGCCTGCCGCGCACAGCAACACCAGAATCGTCAGGCTGATGGCTTTCGGGTGTTTATCCACCCCGCCTTCCAGGCGTGCAAAACCACGCTTCAGCCCGCCGGACATTGCCGTCCACCAGACCGGCGCACGCCAGTCGATATTGCCGACAACAGGTTTAAAGACGCGCCCAAGCAGACCCAAAATGAAGGCCAGCGCGCGGAGGACGCCTTTTATCAATGTAAAAGGCAGACGAAGTAAGAATTTGAGTAAATCCATTTGTAGCTGTACCCCTAATCCCTGTGACCCATAACCAGAAGTTATTTTTTATGAAACTATTATAAAATTCAGAATATTGCGTAAACGGTGAACAGAATATAAACCCACCCTATCGCGGCGAAGGATAATAATTATTCGACTAAAAAGCCATCACATAAAGCGTAGCAGTCCGGCAGATTTCTCGGCCAATTTCTGCACTGCCAGCAATGCAAATGTGTGAAACAATGGCCACAGAAATTTTTTGAAAAAATTAACCGCGTGGAAGGCAACAGCCAGCATGAAGACCAAACTGATTACCCGCGAAGGCTACGACAAGCTCAAAACGGAGCTGGATTTCCTGTGGCGGGAAGAGCGTCCTGAGGTGACTAAAAAAGTCACCTGGGCCGCAAGCCTCGGCGATCGCAGCGAAAATGCTGATTACCAGTACAACAAAAAGCGCCTGCGTGAGATCGACCGCCGCATCCGCTATCTGACCAAATGCATGGAACAACTGCGCATTGTCGATTACTCGCCGCAGCAGGACGGCAAAGTGTTCTTTGGCGCATGGGTAGAAGTGGAAAACGACAACGGCGACATCAAGCGTTTTCGCATCGTTGGCTATGACGAAATCTTTGGCCGCAAAGACTATATTTCTATCGACTCCCCGATGGCGCGTGCGCTGCTGAAAAAGGAAGTCGGGGACAGCCTGGTGGTCACCACACCGGTTGGCGATGCGACTTGGTACGTCAATGACATTGACTACGTGAAATGATCAGCTAACTCTCAAAACGCGCAGCGCAATGGCCTGATGGCTGGCATTTTCAGCCTTCAAACCGTATAACTGTGCCCCTGCTTTTACGTCACTCACTAACGAAAAAACTGATACCAGACCTATGAATGATCAACTGAGCCGCATTATCGCAAGTGAATTGCAGGTTCGCCCGGAGCAGGTTGCTTCCGTGGTGCGTCTGCTGGATGAAGGTAATACCGTGCCGTTTATTGCGCGGTATCGTAAGGAAGTCACCGGTGGGTTGGATGATACCCAACTGCGTCAGTTGGACTCCCGTCTGGGCTATCTGCGTGAGCTGGAAGACCGTCGTCAGACCATCCTCAAATCCATCGAAGAACAGGGCAAGCTGAGCGACGACTTGGCAAAAGCCATCCGTACCACGCTGAGCAAAACGGAACTGGAAGATCTCTACCTGCCGTTCAAACCCAAGCGCCGCACGCGCGGGCAAATCGCGATCGAAGCCGGTCTGGAACCGCTGGCCGAATTGCTGTGGAACGAGCCGCAAAACGAGCCGGATGCCGCCGCCGCGAAATTTATCGATGCCGATAAAGGCGTGGCCGACACTAAAGCGGCGCTCGATGGCGCGCGTTACATTCTGATGGAGCGCTTCGCCGAAGATGCGGGGCTGCTGGCGAAAGTCCGCGATTATTTGTGGAAAAACGCTCACCTGACCTCCCGCATGGTCGAAGGCAAAGAGCAGGAAGGCGCGAAATTCCGCGACTATTTCGATCACCACGAACCTATTTCTCAGGTGCCTTCGCACCGCGCGCTGGCAATGTTCCGTGGCCGTAACGAAGGTATCCTGCAACTGGCGCTGAATGCCGATCCGCAGCACGACGAGCCACCGAAAGAGAGCTACGCGGAACAGCTGATCATCGATCATCTGGGTCTGCGCCTGAACAACGCGCCTGCCGACGTCTGGCGCCGTGCGGTGGTCAACTGGACCTGGCGCATCAAAGTGCTGCTGCACCTTGAAACTGAACTGATGGGCACCGTGCGCGAACGCGCCGAAGATGAAGCCATTAACGTCTTTGCCCGCAACATGCACGATTTGCTGATGGCGGCACCCGCCGGGATGCGCGCCACCATGGGCCTCGATCCGGGCTTGCGTACCGGTGTCAAAGTGGCCGTTGTGGATAACACCGGCAAACTGGTGGATATCGACACGGTTTATCCCCATACCGGACAGGCGGCCAAAGCCGCGCAGCAGGTTGCCGCGCTGTGCATCAAACATAATGTTGAGCTGGTGGCGATCGGTAACGGTACCGCGTCCCGCGAAACGGAACGTTTCTTCCTCGAGCTGCAAAAACAGTTCCCGGCGGTAAAAGCGCAGAAAGTGATTGTCAGTGAAGCTGGTGCGTCGGTGTATTCCGCCTCCGAGCTGGCCGCGCTGGAATTCCCGGATCTGGACGTTTCCATTCGCGGCGCGGTGTCTATCGCCCGGCGCTTACAGGATCCGCTGGCAGAGCTTGTGAAAATCGACCCGAAATCTATCGGTGTCGGCCAGTATCAGCACGATGTCAGCCAGTCACAGCTGGCGAAAAAACTCGATACCGTGGTCGAAGACTGCGTGAACGCCGTGGGTGTGGATCTCAACACCGCGTCGGTGCCGCTTCTGACTCGCGTGGCTGGCCTGACCCGTATGATGGCGCAGAATATTGTTAACTGGCGCGATGAAAATGGTCAGTTCCGTAACCGTGAACAACTGCTGAAAGTCAGCCGTCTGGGGCCGAAAGCCTTTGAACAGTGCGCGGGCTTCCTGCGTATCAATCACGGCGACAACCCGCTCGATGCCTCAACGGTTCACCCGGAAACCTATCCGGTGGTCGAACGTATTCTGGCCGCGACGCAGCTGGCACTGAAAGATCTGATGGGCGATTCCAATGCGCTGCGCGGTCTGAAAGCCAGCGAATTCACCGATGAACAATTTGGTGTGCCGACCGTCACCGACATCATCAAAGAGCTGGAAAAACCAGGGCACGATCCGCGTCCTGAGTTCAAGACAGCGACCTTTGCCGATGGCGTGGAAACCATGAATGACCTGATGCCTGGCATGATCCTCGAAGGCTCCGTCACCAACGTCACCAACTTCGGCGCATTCGTGGACATCGGCGTTCATCAGGACGGTCTGGTGCACATTTCATCTCTGGCAAACAAATTCGTCGAAGATCCGCACACCGTGGTGAAAGCCGGCGATATCGTGAAAGTCAAAGTGATGGAAGTCGATCTGCAACGTAAGCGTATTGCGCTGACCATGCGTCTGGACGAGCAACCGGGCGAAGCACCGGCGCGCCGTTCATCGGCACCGGCTGCAGCCAGCCCGCGCGATGGGCAGAAACGTCCCGCACAAAACAAACCGGCAGGCCGCAATGCGGCACCGGCGGGCAATAACGCGATGGCCGATGCGCTGGCCGCCGCACTGGGCAAAAAACGCTAATTTTTTCGTTTTCTCCTGCCAACCGAAAGCCGCTGAATTTTAGCGGCTTTTTTTATGTACTTTATTTCGACACTTTTTAAAGTCTCTCCTATTGAATCAATCACTGCGGTAAATCAATAAATCGGCTTTTGCACAGGCATAGGATAGCGACGCGGTAGGGACAACCGTGAAGAGGCACGCCTCTTTTCTTTTTGTCTCTTCATGCGTACTAATTATGATAACTATTTTCGTTTGTACTACTTTGCGTATTCAGTACGCCGTCGGTTTCAGACTGACATTTTGCACCAGGGACAATTTCTGAGCAGTATTTCGCAACTAAGTGGGATCACCGGGCACGGAAGCGCGGCGTAGCATTTGTCACGCTGCCCCCAACATGCCTGAACGCTTCGCGAGGAACTATGCAACTTCAATCAAAACGTGCTTACAAAATCACCGGCTTTTCTCATGAGATCAGCCCGGCCTACCGCCAAAAACTGCTGTCGCTCGGCATGCTGCCAGGGTCATTCTTCAACATCATCCGCGTGGCACCGATGGGCGACCCGGTACAAATCGAAACCCGCCGCACCAGCCTGGTGGTTCGCAGAAAAGATCTCGATCTGCTCAAACTCGAAATGCTGGCCTGACCTTTTTGCGCAGGTCGCTCTGATCCCCTGCGCGTTTCTCCTTTCTCACACGTAGATCTGAACGTATGAAAGCACTGACCATTGGCCTGATTGGTAATCCCAATTCAGGTAAAACGACCCTTTTCAATCAGCTGACCGGTTCACGCCAACGCGTGGGCAACTGGGCTGGCGTGACCGTCGAGCGCAAAGAAGGCCAGTTCGCCACCGGAGAACACAACGTCACGCTGGTGGATTTACCGGGCACCTACTCCCTGACTACCATTTCCGAGCAAACCTCGCTCGACGAACAAATTGCCTGCCACTACATTCTTAGCGGCGACGCCGATCTGATGATTAACGTGGTGGATGCCTCGAACCTTGAGCGCAATCTCTACCTGACGCTGCAACTGCTCGAACTCGGCATTCCCTGCATCGTCGCACTGAACATGCTCGACATCGCCAACATCCAGAACATCCATATTGATATCCCGGCGCTCTCCGCGCGTCTGGGTTGCCCGGTGATCGCGCTGGTATCGACACGCGCATCAGGCATCAAAGAGCTGAAAGCGGCTATCGACCAGCTGCCGCCCGCCACCGCCATGGAGCGCGTGGTTTACCATCCCATTCTGCAACAGGAAGTGGACGCGCTCGCCAGCGATATGCCGGCAGAAATGGCGCTGCAACAGCGTCGCTGGCTGGCGCTGCAAATTCTCGAAGGCGATATTTACAGCCAGAGTCACGCGGGTAACGCGCAACAGCGGCTGCCAGAAGTGAAAGCCCGGCTCGCCGCGCAGCAACTGGATGACCCCGCGCTGCTGATCGCCGATGCGCGCTACCAGTGCATTGCCGCCCTGAGTGCCGACATCAGTAACTCGCATCTCACCGCGCCGAATAAACTGACGCAGGTGCTGGATCGCGTGATCCTCAACCGTTTCCTCGGCGTGCCGATTTTCCTGCTGGTGATGTACCTGATGTTCGTTCTGGCGATCAACATCGGCGGCGCGCTGCAACCGATTTTCGATATCGGCTCAGCGGCGATTTTCATTCAGGGCACGCAGTGGATCGGATTTACCCTGCACTTCCCGCAGTGGCTGACCATTTTCCTGGCACAGGGGATTGGTGGCGGTATCAACACCGTGCTGCCGCTGGTGCCGCAAATCGGCATGATGTATCTGTTCCTTTCCTTCCTTGAAGACTCCGGTTACATGGCCCGCGCGGCCTTCGTAATGGACAGACTGATGCAGGCGCTCGGTCTTCCTGGCAAATCTTTCGTGCCGCTGATTGTCGGTTTCGGCTGTAACGTGCCGTCGATTATGGGTGCCCGTACGCTGGATGCACCGCGTGAACGCCTTATCACCGTCATGATGGCGCCGTTTATGTCCTGCGGCGCGCGTCTGGCGATTTTCGCCGTGTTTTCCGCCGCGTTCTTCGGCCAGGACGGCGCGTCGATTGTCTTCTCGCTGTATCTGCTGGGAATTGTGGTCGCCATCCTGACCGGTTTGCTGCTGAAATACACCATCATGCGCGGTGAAGCCTCGCCGTTCGTGATGGAACTGCCGGTGTATCACGTTCCGCATCTGAAAAGTTTGCTGCTGCAAACCTGGCAGCGTCTGAAAGGTTTCGTGCTGCGCGCCGGTAAAGTGATTGTGATTGCGAGTATTTTCATCGGCGCGCTGAACAGCTTCTCTTTCAGCGGTAAGGCGGTGAATAACATCAATGACTCCGCGCTGGCATCGGTCAGTAAAGTGCTGACGCCGGTGCTCTCACCGATGGGCGTGCACCCTGACAACTGGCAGGCAACCGTCGGGCTGGTGACCGGTGCGATGGCGAAAGAAGTGGTGGTCGGTACGCTGAACACGCTCTACACCGCCGAACACATCACCAATGAAGAATTCGACGCCGCCAGTTTCAACCTGCCCGACGAACTGCGCGGGGCCGTAAACGAAACCTGGCAGGGCCTGAAAGACACCTTCAGCATCAGCGTGCTCTCCAACCCGATCGAAGCCAGTAAAGGCGACGGCGAGATGGGCGTCAGTTCAATGGGCGTGATGAGCAGCAAATTTGGCTCGGCGATTTCGGCCTACAGCTATCTGATCTTCGTGCTGCTGTATGTGCCTTGCGTATCGGTGATGGGCGCTATCGCCCGTGAAACCAGCCGCAGCTGGATGACGTTCTCCATCTTCTGGGGGCTGAACGTGGCGTATTCTCTGGCGACATTGTTCTATCAGGCGGCCACGTTCAGCAGCCATCCGACGCACAGTGCGACCATCATCCTTATCGTACTCGTCTTCAACGCGCTGGTGCTCACTGCCCTGCGCAAAGCCCGCAGCCGCGTCAGCGTTCATCTGCAACCGCGTCAAGCTGCGACCTGCTGTGCACCGGCGACCGGCAGTGATTGCCATTAGGAGGCGCGATGGCCAGTCTGATTCAGGTACGTGACAGCCTCGCACTGGCTGGCCGGGCAGATGCCCGCCAGCTCAGCCGGCAACTCAACACACCGCAACCGCTGGTGCAGGCGATGCTCGAAAAGCTGGTCGCCATGCAAAAAGCCGAAGCGATAGACGCCGACGACAGCTGCCTTTCCGGCGGCTGTAAAAGCTGCGCCGAAGGCAAAAAGTGCCTGACGGTCAGCTACCGGTTGATCCCGCAGTAATTCGATTTTTTCCTAAATAGCCGCGTTGCGGCTATCATCACAGGTCGCAACGGCCGCCAACGTGCCGCAGGAGCCTGCATGATCGACAGTGAAATCACTTTTCGCAAACTCGAAATTTTCCTCGCCTATATGGAAAAACAGAACATCAGCCGCGCCGCCGAACAGCTCGGGCTGAGCAGTGTCAGCGTGCATCGCGCACTGCATTCGCTCGAAGAGGGGTTACGCTGCCCGCTGTTTATCCATAAAGGCCGTAACCTGCTGCCGCTGCCCGCCGCTGAAGCATTGCTGGAACACGCCACGCAGGTCATCGAACAGATGGAACACGGCATTCAGGCCACACAACGCGCCGCCGGATTTGGGGATAAACGCCTCAAGCTTGGTACGCTGTATTCCCTGACACTGGAAACGATTCCCCGCCTGATCATGGGGCTGAAGCTGCGCCGTCCGGAGCTTGAGCTGGAACTGGTGATGGGTTCGAACAATGATTTACTGCACAAACTGGAAGACGGTCAGTTGGATGCCATCCTGATTTCGACCAGCGATTCCAACGTTGATGCCCAGCGCTACGATCAGCTGCCGTTGTTCCAGGATGATATTTTTCTCGCCGCCCCGGCCAGTGCAGAACTGGCGAGCGAAGGCACGGCGGATTTACGCGATTATAAGCAGGAAAAATTCGTCTCACTGGCGGAAGGGTTCGCCACTTATCACGGCTTTCAGGAAGCGTTTCAGGTTGCCGGATTCGAGCCGGACATCGTCACACGAGTGAATGATATTTTTTCGATGCTGAGTCTGGTGCAGGCGGGCGTCGGGTACACGCTCATTCCTGGCAGAATGAAAGGTGTGTATGAAAATACGGTGAAACTCCTGCCGCTGGCCGAAGCCTACCAGATGCGTCAGACCATCTCGCTGGTCTTCCCGCACAGCCGCGAGCACGATCCAAACCTGCTCGCCCTCGCAGCCGAAAGCCGGATGTATGCGTTAGCGAGCAGAAAGCGCTGACAGACGCTCGCTGTTTTGTGCAATCAAAACGACCGGCCAGTGTGTTTTATCCGGATGCTCACTCCAGATGGCAGATTCCGGAATACTCACGCCGTCATAACGCATTTTCGAGCCGTCATAAGGGTAAAATTGCCCTTTTTCTGTATCGAGTATGAAAACCAATAATCCCGCTGCATTTTGGGCAAGACGTTTCCAGAGCGCCCGACCGCCGGTGTAATGATCGTTATCACTCATCAGGGTGAGATGTTTTTTTACCACCAGCGTTTCATACAACAATGTCGCTAAACGGTAATCGCGCATGCCGGCATTCACCACCACGCCTTCGACCTGAAACGCCTGATCGTCCTCCCAGAACTGACGGACTTCGAGCAGTTCATCGCTATTATCCCTGCGGGCAAGTTCCAGCGTTGCTACTACGTGGTGTCGGTTTTCACCCCGGTTATCGGTTCGGGTTTGTGCTTCAGCAATGGCAATGAACGGAATCTTCTCGTCATAGATGACCAACATATCGAGATTGTTGAAGCGTATTTCATCAATGATTTCAAATCTTCTGGCCAGAGTGGCCGGACTGTACGATCTTTCGAGCACGATCATTTGCGAATCCCCGCGAATTAAAACTGGCATGATATCCCTTCAATCAGAGTGGTTGGACAATAGCACGCTGCGCAATAATCAAACAGCCCAACGCCTTTCATCACCAACCTATCATGCCTTTAATCAGCGTTCGTTTTCCCGTAACCGCGTTGCGAGACGTCCCGCAACCTGCAGGCCGGACTGGCATAAAGAGAGCGCTTCGCCCTGCTCCATTGCGCGGCGGGTCAGGCCGGTCAGCACCGCGCCCGGTGGCATTTCAATTGCCAGCCGCACATCGCGCTGATACGCCGCCACCATGGCGTCACGCCAGTTCACGGTGCGCGCCATGTTCATCGCCAGATCGTCGGCGATTTTCTCCGGCTGCCAGTAAACGCGGCCAGTGGTGCCGCTGAGATAACCGCAGGTCGGGCGGGAAATCGACATTTCTTTAAACGCTTCCACCAGCTTCGCCGCTGGCTCATCCAGCAACGCACAATGCGACGGCACGCTGACCGCGAGCTGATGCGTTTTCTGTGCGCCCAGCCCTTTGGCAAGCTGCATCACCTGCGCCATGGCGGCGTCGCTGCCCGCAATCACCAGCTGGTCTTCCGCGTTGATATTGGCAAGAAACACCGGCGACGTGGCGCTGTTCACCTGCGCCACCAGCCCCTCAACCTGCATCTGACGCAGACCGGTGATGGCCGAGAGGCCAAAGCCCTGCGGATAAGCCTGCTGCATCAGCTCACCGCGCAGCGCAACCAGCCGGACGGCTTCGGAGAAATCGAGTGCACCTGCCACCACGGCGGCGGGAAATGCACCAATCGACAGCCCGCTGCAAAAATCTGCCTCAATGCCTTCGGCCTGACATTGCTTCGCCCACACCACACCGGCAATCAGTAAACACAGTTGTACCGCGCGGGTAGAACGCAACGCATCGGCGGTATCGAGCAGCAGAACATCTTCGCCCAGCGCGAGGCTGGCTTGTGCGATCAGGGAATGGGTAAGCGGATTATCCGGCAGACGATGCAGCATGTGCGGCACCTGCGGCCCTTGTCCGGGGAAGGTAAATAGGATTTTCATCGTGCTCCTTGCTTCTTTTGGCCGGTATCACTCTGCCGGCGGTTGCCACGGGTCACGCACCAGCAACGGGCCGGACGCCGTTTTCAGCA
This sequence comes from Rahnella sp. PAMC25559, assembly GCF_050632365.1. Classification (GTDB taxonomy): domain Bacteria; phylum Pseudomonadota; class Gammaproteobacteria; order Enterobacterales; family Enterobacteriaceae; genus Rahnella; species Rahnella rivi. The sequence goes on from NZ_CP192543.1 coordinate 525,937, forward strand.
TGATGTCCCCGCCACGCAGCCATTCGCTGAGGGCAAATCCCCCTTGCGGCGTAGTGATCTGAACATCGGCGCGGCAGGGAAGCCGCTGAAGCTGGTCGTAAAAATCGGAAAATTGAGAAGCGTCCACCGGTGCGTCGCAGCGCACCAGTAAATCGAGATCGCTGTCGGCATGCATGACGGGGAGGTCACTGGCCAGCGCGTAAGCACAACTGCCGGTCACCCCCCACCGGAAAGGCAGTTGCAGATTGCACAACGTAATCAGCGCCTGCACCGGTTGTTGTGACACAAACGGCGAATGCAGTAACAGGTTGATGTCGCTGACCAGTGATTCCGGTGTGACGGCCCGCACCACCGCCGCCGGGTCAATCCAGGCGGCGGCACGCTGAATGCGGGTCAGCCCGCGAATACCCACCGGGATTGCGCCGTCAGCACGTTTATCGCGACGCACCACCAGCGGCAGCGCCGTGCGCCAGCCGGTGTTTACCCACGCGGGTAAAACGTCGTCGCTTTGCAGCGCAGAACGGTCGCTGATCCAGACAAAATCATGGGCTTGCGGGTCACACATATTTCCCTCTTTCTGTTAGTGAAGTGCGGCTGTCAGTGAGATAAACAGCGGCAAGGTCACGATACATAATACGGAACTGATCAGCAGTGACGCTTCGGCATCCGGAGACTGCACCCCGAAACGGTTACCGAACACGATACCGAAGAAACCGGCAGACAGTGCAATCATCAAAATAGCGGTGACCGCCACCTGACCGCTCAGGCCGAATGCCAGTACCAGACCCCAGGCGATGAACGGCTGGATCAGGTTTTTGGCGACACAAGACAACAGCACCGGCGCGTTAATTTTCAGTTTACGGGCTGACAGGATCACACCGGTCAGGAACAGCGCAGAGGCGGTGGCTGACAGACCCAGCGGCTTAATCGATGCCAGGAAAATTTCCGGCATTTTAATGCCAATCGCTGACAGGATCACGCCCAGAAGCGGTGCCCAGACGATCGGTTTTTTCACTGAACGCCACATCAGAACCGGCAGCAGTGCCAGAGAAGACCCCTGATTTTCGCCACTCAGACGGGCTTTTTCACGTTCGAGAATCAGCAGACAGAACGGCGTCATCAGCACCGAACCGCAGGCGATAGATACCGCAACGGACAGTGAAGTCGACGGCGCATCGCCCATTACGCTGCTCAGAATAGGCAAACCGAGCGCCGCATAGTTAGGCAGTGCGACGGTCAGCGTCAGAACGGCAGCGTCCTGCGGAGACTTGTTGAAGACTTTGGTGCAAATAAAATAAATCGCCGCGTAGGTGATCCACATCGCCAGAACCAGCACCAGAATCAGCGGTGACTGTTCGACAATGCCTGACCACGGCGTTTGTACGGTCGCTGCAAACAGCGCAGCGGGTAAAGCGAAATCCATCACGAAAATATTCAGTAAAGAGACATTCTGGTTATCCACCATTTTCGCTTTCCCGGCGTAAAAACCGAGGATCATGATGACGAAAATAGGGGCAAGCGCGTGCAATATTACGTAAGTCATAGCGATATTCCTGAGACAAAAATGAATGCTCAGTCAGCGCCGGTGCGATGGTTTTTTTAGTATGACAGTCCAGTTGCAGACAACAGCAGGTCCCAGCCCGGACGGTATGTCAGGGCGGGAACCCGCAATGCGGCTGCGTCACGCTGTTTGCAGGTGCGTTACCGGTTGAGACTGAAAGTTATGAATGAATTACCATTCCTGGCGCATCTGCTGGCGAACGCGCTGCGAACTTGCGCGATTTTCCGCACCCAGACGGTTGCTGAGGCTAACGCCTTCTTTGCGTGCGTCCTGGATGTTTTGCCAGACCGTGTTTTCGACACGGGCGATATCGTCAGGCGTGGCGTTGTCCGGGTCTGCGATGTCGAGTAATTGCGACAGCAGGCCCAGCGTGGCGTAGTTTTCGATGTCGTAAGCCATCGGTGGAATGGTGGCGGCCAGTTTTTCCAGCGCCTCCACGGAGCGTAAGGTGATACGTGCGGCGGATTCTTTCCCCATCGCATGGATCATCACGCCGTTGTTTTTAAAGGCGATCAGTTTGTTGGCCTGATAACCGTGCGCCAGAAACGCACCGGACATCGCTTTGCCGACAATCAGCCCGATGACAGGATGCCCGGCCAGTCGTGCTTTGGCGTAAGCGCCTGCGGCACCGGCCAGTGCCTGATGAATGCCGAACGCCTCTTCGCGGCGGCCATACGCCTGACTTGGCACATCGATCACCGCCACGATGGCGCGTTTGGTGCTGGCGTTAGCGTCAGCGTCAATCACGTCGTTGACCACTTTTGCCAGATTCCAGCCTTCGAGCAGGCCGACTTCGCCGCCAGCGGCACGCGGATACTGGTTATTTTTGTCCGGCACCACGGCGATGAAACGCACGGTCTGGTCATTCATTTTGCCGTCGGCCGCTTTCACCGAAGGGCAAAGACCGGCCACCGGTGTGGCGTCTTTGGTCAGTTGTGCGAACCAGTAATCACCCCGGCTGGCTGCGTTGCTGTTGATAGTGCTCATGCGCGATCCTCCCGGTTAAACAGGGCTTCCGTCACATCACGGCTGGCCTGCTGCGCGGTGTCAAAACCGGTCAGTTTTGGCAGGTAATAATCATAATTATCAGAACGGTGTGTGGCCGGAACGCCTTTTTTAATGAAGTCCAGCACGGTTGATTTCACCTGTGCGAGGGAATCTTTCACCAGTGCATCCACAAAGCCGCTGTGATAACGCACTTCGCCACCGGTCATGCTCCAGATAAACGGACGGTCGCGGGAATCGTATTCATCGATACCGGCTTCCTGTTCGATAACCTGCGGGCCGTTCAGACCGAGACGGGCTTCACGGGTGACAATCAGATAGCTGCACAGCGCAGCGGCAATCGACATCCCGCCAAAGCAACCGACGGTACCGGCCACCACGCCAATCACCGGCGTGTAGCGGCGTAAATCGACGATAGCGGCATGAATATCCGCGATCGCCGCCAGCCCCAGATTGGCTTCCTGCAAACGCACACCGCCGGTTTCGAGCAGCAGAACCGCCTGCGTCGGGATGCCGTTGCGGTTATCTTCTGCGGCCATTTCCAGCGCAGCGGCCATTTTGGCCCCGGACACTTCGCCCATGCTGCCGCCCTGGAAGCTGCCTTCAATCGCCACAACCACGGCGGGCTGGCCGTTAATCTGGCCTTTGGCGACCACCATGCCGTCGTCGGCCTGCGGCACGATGCCCTGCGGTTCCAGCCACGGAGACATAATGCGTTCAAACGGGCCAAGCAGTTCACGGAAAGTCCCGGCATCCAGCAGTTTGCGGGCGCGCTGACGGGCACTCAGCTCGATAAAGCTCTGATCAGCATCAGTTTGCATGTTCAGCCTCCTCAAAGACCTGTTCGATACGCAGACGGGCAACCCCGGGTGTGGCGCCAAAATCATTGATGTCGAGACGCCCGGCCGGTAATTCACGCAGGGAGCTCAGACGGTCAAAAAAGTTCTGCCATAAGGTATGGCTGCCGTCGACCGAGGTGGTGACGATAATGTTCAGCTCATTGACTGTTTTTGGTTCATACAGCGCTTCTAAATCGCCGGAACCTACCACGCCTGCTTCGGCGCGGCCTGCCAGCGGTTTTGCCGCCGGGTAATTAAATTCAAAACGTTCCATAACACCTCTTTGTACTGATGTTAGTTAATGCGTATCCGGTTCAGGCCACGCTGACGCGGTCAAGAAACAGCGTCGCGGCCAGTAAATCGGCGGCACCACCGGGTGATGTGTTGTCGGCCAGCATGCGGTGCTCGAGATGGCGTAATAACTGTTTGCCCGCCATCGTTCTCATTCCGCCGGCATCGAGCACGGCCTGCGCGCCCTGATGCATGGCGTGCAGCGCCGGTAATCCGCCGCGTGACAACACGCAGGTATCGGAAAGCCGGGCCATGACCGCCAGTAAAGCATCGACCTGTGCTTCGCTTTCGCTGGCACCGCGAGCCCGGCTGTGATGGAGCTGCGGCAAAGCACAATGGAGAATGTGCGGGAATGCCCCCTGGGCCTCTTCACGCGCACCGGGCACCTGATAACGCTGCACGGCGTGCGCACCTTTACTGAATTTTTTCGGGCTGAATGCGTCGGGCAACGCCGCAATTTTCGCGGCGCGCTGCGCAATATGCAGCGGCTGGAGATCCTCCGGCTGCATGGCGATCGCGCTGACCAGCAGCCCCATCGCCCAGATAGCGCCCCGGTGCGTGTTCACGCCGCCGGTTTCCGCCATCATCAGCGCTTCTCCCGCACGGCCCAGACGGCCCACTTCCTGACGCAGGGCGATATCCGCCGGGCGCTGCCAGCTGTGTAAAGCCAGCAAATAGAACGTGGACGTCAGACTGCACGCCGAGCGCACCATCAGATCAAGGGTTAAATCCTGATGTGCGCCGGAACTCCGGCTGTCTACCAGCCCTGGTTTCGGGCTAAGCCGCGCTTCGTCGATCAGCGCCTGCGTCGCCGTTTCTGCCAGCCTTTCGGCCAGCTCTTGTGCTGTGAGTACAGCGCCAATCGTTAAAGTCTGCGGCATCATGATTACCAGCTACGGAATTTAGCGGGCGGGTTGTATAAACCGCCGGACCAGTCAACCAGATCGCTCACGCTGCCAGCCGCCAGTAATGAACGGGTGGCGTCGGTGCGGCGGATGCCCATGTCTTCCGGGAAGACCACCAGTTCCTGACGGCGCAGGTCAGCGACGCGTTTAGCATCAACGCCCAGACCGATGTCAGTGATCCCGGCCACGGCGGCGACCATCGCACGGCGTTCTTCCAGAGAACGGGCGCGATAGAGGTACGCGATGCCTTCTTCAGTCAGCACGTGCGTCACGTCGTCGCCGTAAATCATCACCGGCGCCAGCGGCATACCGGATTCTTTACCCACATCGACCGCTTCGAGTTTCTCTACAAACGTCGGTTTGCCACCGGCCTGGAAGGTTTCCACCATCTGTACGACCAGTTTTTTACCGCGTGCCATTGGATCCGGCTCTTCGATCATATCCAGCCAGGCTGGCGTGGCGTGACGACGGCCATGCGGGTCATGCCCCATGTTTGGCGCGCCGCCGAAACCGGCCAGACGTCCACGGGTCACGGTTGAGGAGTTAGCCAGGCCATCAACCTGCAAGGTGGAACCGATGAACATGTCTACCGCGTACTGACCTGCCATCTGGCAGAACGCGCGGTTAGAACGCATGGAGCCGTCGGAACCGGTGAAGAACACGTCCGGACGGGCGCGGATATACTCTTCCATCCCCAGCTCGCCACCGAAACAGTGAACGGTATCCACCCAGCCGCTTTCAATGGCAGGGATCAGCGTCGGATGCGGGTTCAGCGTCCAGTGTTTACAGATTTTGCCGCGCAGGCCGAGCTGTTCGCCGTAGGTCGGCAGCAGCAGTTCGATGGCGGCGGTGTTAAAACCGATACCGTGGTTCAGCGACTGCACATTGTGTTTGGCGTAGATGCCTTTGATGGCCATCATCGCCATCAGCACGTGAACCGGTTTAATCAGGCGCGGGTCGCGGGTGAACAGCGGTTCGATGAAGAACGGCTTGTCAGCGACAACCACGAAATCAATCCAGTCGCCCGGAATATCCACGCGTGGCAGATCGCAGTCCTCTTCAACCAGTTCGTTCACCTGGGCAATCACGATACCGTTTTTAAAGGCGGCGGCTTCGACCAGCGCTGGCGTATCTTCCGTACTCGCGCCGGTGTAGAGATTCCCTTTACGGTCAGCCTTGAAGGCGGCGATAAGCGCGATGTTCGGCACCAGATCGACATACAGGCGGGAATAGAGCTCGATATAGGTGTGAATCGACCCGATTTCCATCTGACCGTCTTCCAGCAGTTGCGCGATGCGCAGGCTTTGCGGGCCGGAGAAAGCGAAATCGAGTTTGCGGGCGATGCCGCGTTCAAAGAGATCCAGATGTTCGGCGCGGCTGACGCTTGGCATGATCATATGTAAATCATGCAGTTTTTCAGGGTTCACCTGTGCCAGCGAGCGGGAAAGGAAATCAGCTTGTTTCTGGTTATTCCCTTCCATCACTACGCGGTCGCCGGAGGCGATCAGCGCTTCGAGGATAGGAATAATTTTATCGGTGGGTAACACTTTACCCTCTGCCACGGCACGGACACTGTCGAGACGCCGTTGTTTTTCATTGCGGCGGGTGTCCCACGCTTTCGTGGTCTGCGGATGTTGCGGCATGCCAAACCTCCCTGGGTTGCGCTTGCTGAAACCTTCCCGGCGTGACGAAAGAGCAGAACGGAGGGAAGTTCAGTCAAGTGGCGGTTGCATCACATTTGACCTGTTTAGGTAACGGGTTAAGTGTAGGAATCGGGGGCATTTCCATCAATAAAGTGCTCTGACACTTCGTTACTCTCAGAGTAATGATTTAAAATATCGTCGATAAATCAGGGGAATGAGAAATTCAGAAAGGGGGATGGCGCACAAATATTAGGAAATAAAAAGGGATGCACAGTGGCATCCCCGGAATGTAGTACAGAACGGACGGATTATTTGAAGACTTCAGCCGTTGCGGTGATTTTCTTTTTCTCTTGTGCCGCGATCACGACATAATATTTGCCGCCTTTCTCATCAGCCAGTTTGGACAGCTCTTCTTTAGCATCCATTGGCGCGGTGTATTCGTTGCTGGTGGTGACCACGCCCAGGCTGGTGTAACCCTTATCCTTTGCGTCTTCTTTGCTGATCATCTCAGCTGCCATTGCATTGATTGAGAATAACCCGGTCAGCATTGCCGCAACGATAATTTTATTATATTTCATGACATTACCTCTAAATTAGATGAATAGTTTTCAAAGAAAGCAGTCAGGATATAAACGGCAGGTGCGAATGCGCTGGCATGACCTTCATGGTTAAACACCAGTAAACTCCCCAGAGACGCAAACAGGCAGGCGTAACAACTTACGCTTGCCACTCACTCCGTCATTATCGGCTTAAGTATTGGTCACCTTTGGAAATTATCCAGAAATTTGAAAAATATTTTTACATCCTCTTTCATTTTGTCATCAGAAAGTCTTCAACGAGTGAACAAAAAACCTCGGGGTGAGAGACAAAAGGGGCATGCGCTGCCTTATTAATGATTTCGGAGCGGGACTCAGGCCACAGCGCATCCAGCAGCGGCACCACTTTGCGCGGAACCAGACCGTCGAGCGCGCCATAAATTCGCAGCACAGGCGCGGTCAGAGCGGCCATCGGCTGGCGTAAATCGACGTTGCGTAAGATTTCCAGCCCGCCGTTCAGCACGTCGACCGAAGGCATGGGCTGGCCCAGCACAATGGATTTCAGCAGACGCGCATCCTGCCGGGCGCTGTCGCTGCCCAGGGTTTGTAACGCCAGAAAACGCTCGACCGTGCGCTGAAAATCTTCACTCAGCTGATGCTGAAAACCCTGCAACACGTCAGGGCGGATGCCCGGCCACGCTTCATGCGCTGAAAAGCACGGTGACGACGCCACGGTGATCAGTTTTTCCACCCGCGCGGGCGCACTCAGCGCAATCTGGCTGGCGACCAGCCCGCCCATTGACCAGCCGAGCCACGACGCTTTTTCCGGCGCGACCTCCAGAACCGTTTCCGCCATCGCGTCCAGCGTCATGGCACCGAAACCCTCACTGCGGCCATAGCCCGGCAGGTCGATCAGATGCAGACAAAAATGCGGCGCAAGTCGCTCTGCGGTGTAACGCCACACTTCGGCGTTCAGCCCCCATCCGTGAAGCAGCACAAGATGGCGATCTCCTTCGCCGATTGTTTCCCGGTAAAGCGTGTTCATAGCGTATTGTCCGTGTCTGTCTGATTGGCAAAAGGAACCCGCCACTATGCTAACAATTGCCAGCCGCTGTTGGCTATGCCAGTGTCCGCTGCATCTGGCGGTACAGGGAATATGCAGCCTGTGTCTGAAAACGTTGCCCGCCGCCCCGCCCTGCTGCCCGCGCTGCGGATTGCCCTCCTCCGGCGGACATATCGATTGCGGGCGCTGCCTGCTTAAGCCGCCGCCGTGGGATGCGATGATCTTCGCCTGTCCGTACGAGATGCCGGTCAGCGGGCTGGTGCTGCGGCTGAAATTCTCCAGACAGCCTGAGCTGGATACCGCCCTCGCACGCCTGCTTTTATTGCGCTGGCAGGCGCGCTGGCGTGAAAACCGGCTGCCGCGACCGGATGTGATGCTCAGCGTACCGCTGCATCAGAAGCGGTATTTCTCACGCGGTTATAATCAAAGTGAACTGCTCGCCCGCCCGCTGGCGCGCTGGCTGCACTGCGATTATCGCCCCGCAGCACTCAGCCGCGACCGGCGCACGCCCCCGCAGCAAAGCCTGACTGAGCTGGAAAGGAAGTGGAATCTGCGCAAGGCATTTAGCTGCCATGAAAACCTGAAAAATAAGCACGTGATGCTGATCGACGACGTGGTCACCACCGGCAGCACGGTGAAAGAAATCGGTAAAATTCTGCAAAAACAGGGGGTTGCCTCGCTGCAAATTGGCTGCATTTGCCGCACGCTTTAAGTTTAAGCACAGGCTGCTAACACACTGGTCACACGAGGGATGACGGGTAAATGCAAAGGGCGTATTATAACCAACTGGAATAGTCAACTATTGAGCTAATGTTATGATCCTTGTTACCGATGCTGCCCAAGAGCACTTTGCCAAACTGCTGGCAAACCAGGAAGAAGGCACCCAAATCCGCGTATTCGTGATCAATCCGGGTACGCCAACCGCAGAGTGCGGTGTCTCCTATTGCCCACCCGACGCGGTTGAAGCGACGGATACCGAACTGAAGTTCGAGAAGCTGTCTGCTTTCATCGATGAATTAAGCGCGCCTTATCTGCAGGACGCGGTGATCGACTTTGTTACCGACCAGCTTGGTTCCCAGCTGACGCTGAAAGCGCCGAACGCGAAAATGCGTAAAGTGTCTGATGATGCGCCGCTGATGGAACGTGTTGAATACCAGCTGCAGTCACAGATCAACCCGCAGTTAGCCAGCCACGGCGGCCGTGTTTCCCTGATGGAAATCACCGACGACGGCATCGCTATCCTGCAATTCGGCGGCGGCTGTAACGGCTGTTCAATGATTGATGTCACCTTGAAAGACGGCATCGAGAAAGAACTGCTGCAAAACTTCCCTGAGCTGAAAGGCGTTCGCGATCTGACCGAACACCAGCGCGGCGAGCACTCGTTCTACTGATCCTCCGTTGATCAGCCAGAATGCAAAAAGCACCCTTCCGTTGGGTGCTTTTTTTATGCCTGCCTGCGCTGGTTCACATCACGGAGCAGCGCGTCAATCTCCTCATCGGCAAACATCTCCTCCAGCGTTCGCGTCAGTTTGCGGCGCCAGTTGGGATATTCAGCATTGGTACCCGGCACATTGACCGGCGTCGCCATATCCAGCCAGTCCTCCGGTTGCAGGCCGAGTAACGCGCTGGCGCTGCCTGCCAGATACCCCTGTAGCCCGTGATTCAGTACCGGGCTCATCGGCATATGTTCAGCCTTGCGGGGTGTGGTTTTCGGTACGCAATGCTCAAGATGCAGCGCATTGAGCAACCCCTGCTTACTGTGTTCACGTTCCCCGCGCAGCTTCTCCAAAACCTGTGGATCCGGGTAAACCCCGAGAGACGCCCCCAGCGTTAAATCGCCGCCTTCCCAGTAGCCGCGCAACGTCGGTAAATCGTGCGTGGTGACCGTTGCCATCGCCTGCGAAACATAGTCTTCCGGTGGCCGGTAGACGAAGTGTTTATCGTGCTCGAAATACAGCACTTTGTAGGAATAGACGCCGCTGTCGCGCAGGCTGGTGACAATCTCTTTCGGCACGGTGCCGAGGTCTTCACCAATCACCATGCACTTGTGCCGCTGGCTTTCCAGCGCCAGCACGCCGAGCAAATCTTCCAGCGGATAACGAACATACGCGCCATTTCCCGCCTCCTGATCTGCCGGTATCCACCACAAACGCAGTAATCCCATGACGTGATCGATACGCAGTGCGCCGCATTCCGCCATATTCGCGCGCAGCAAATCAATAAACGGCTGATAGGCGCGGGCTTTCATTTCATGCGGATCAATGGGCGGCAGGCCCCAGTTCTGCCCCTGCGGCCCGAGAATGTCCGGCGGCGCGCCGATGGTGGCATTCAGGCAATACAGCGCCGGATACGACCAGGTTTCTGCCCCACCTTCTGCCACGCCGACCGCTAAATCACGGTACAAACCGATGGGCATGTTCAGCTCAACGCTGCGCTGATAGCAATCTGAAAACTGCGCATGCGCCAGCCACTGCTGCCACATATAAAATTCAATTTCGCTGGCGTAACGCTCGCTGAATTCGGTCACGTCGGCGCCTCTGGCATCGCGATAGGCATCGGGCCACACCGGCCAGCCCCACTGACCTAAATCCAGATCGCGCAGATGCACATGCAGCGCGTCGAACAGCGCCTGTTGCCGCAAACTGTCACCACCCGCGTCGACGAAACGGCGGAAATCCTGCTTACGCGGGCTGTTTTCCGGCAGTGCGCAAAACAGCGGCCAGGCCAGTGTCAGCGCCGCCGATTTCAGCGCCATCACCCGTGGATAATCGACAAACTCCGTGCTGCGCGCCTGCAATAACGCGTCGTGCGTGTCGAGGGCATGCCACCAGCGTTGTGCCTCGCTGCTGGCGATGAATTCTTCCACCGCATTGACGTCGATGTACGTCAGGTTCAGCCAGCGGCGGGACGACGGGCTGTACGGGCTGGCGCTTAGCGGATTGGCAGGGTACAGCGCATGGATCGGGTTCAGCCCGACAAACGCCCCACCGCGTTTTCCGACTTCTTCGACCATCTTCTTCAGATCGCCAAAATCGCCCACGCCCCAGTTATTTTCCGAGCGCAGCGTATAAAGCTGAACCGTCGCGCCCCACAGTTTTTCCCCGGCCAGCAGGGCCTCAGGCTCATAACAGCGAGCGGGGGCTACGATGATCCGGCAGTGCCAGACGTTGCCGTTTTGCGATAACGTCAACTGGTGATAGCCGGCGGGCAGCGCCGCACCTAAGTTCAGCGCATTGCCCGGCGCAAGATCGCCCTGCGACTGTGCACCATTTTCCTGCGTCAGCTGCCAGCGAAATGCGCCGCTGCCTTCCGGCGTCAGCAGTATTTTTTGGCCCTGGGTAAAGACTTTCACCGGCGGCACCGGCGTCACGTCCTCTTCATCCGCCGGATCCCGTCCCATCGCCGCCAGCAAGGCGGCGCGGGTATCATCGGACACCGTTTCCACGTCATCCGCCATATTAATAAAACTGTCCAAAATCCCGGCCCGGCGCGCGGCCTCAACGAGTTGCTTATCCTCCATGTCGGCTCCTAACGTTTGGCCTGCCAGATACGCTGCTGGTAATCGCGAATGGAACGGTCGGCGCTGAACATCCCGACGCGCGCCGTATTGAGCAGCGCACGGCGCGTCCATTCGTCGGCGTTACGGTAAAGCGCATCCACCTGTTTTTGCGCCTCGCAGTATTCGGCGAAATCCGCCAGCACCAGATACGGATCACCGCCATCGAGCAGGCTGTTCAGCATCAAATCGAACGCTTTTTTATCGCCATTGGCATAAAAGCCGCTGGCCAGTTCGTCGAGAATGGCTTTGAGGTGTTTGTCTTTTTTCACCAGCGCTTTCGGCTTGTAGCCTTTTTTCAGCTGCGCTTTCACTTCGTCGACCGTCAGGCCAAAGATAAAGATGTTGTCCTCGCCAACCTGTTCGGCAATTTCGACGTTTGCGCCGTCGAGCGTTCCGACGGTCAGCGCGCCATTGAGCGCCAGTTTCATGTTGCCGGTGCCCGAAGCTTCCTTACCTGCCGTTGAAATCTGCTCGGAGACGTCCGCAGCCGGGATCATCAGTTCCGCCACCGACACGCAGTAATCGGGAATGAACACCACTTTGATACGATCCGCGACGATCGGATCATTGTTGATCTTCTCCGCCACCTGATTGATCGCATAGATAATGTTTTTGGCGAGGTAATAACCGGGGGCGGCTTTGGCACCGAACAGGAACACGCGCGGCACGATGTCGAGTTTCGGGTTGTCACGGATCTGGCGGTACAGCGAAAGAATGTGCAGCAGGTTGAGGTGCTGACGTTTGTACTCGTGCAGGCGTTTGATCTGCACATCGAAAATGGCGTCCGGATTGAGCCTGATGCCCATGCGCTGCCAGACGTATTCCGCCAGCCGCACTTTGTTGTCATGCTTGATGTTGCGGTACTGCTTACAGAATTTTTTGTCTTTGATGCCGTCTTCCAGCCCTTTCAGCGCATCGAGATCCGTGACCCAGCTGTCGGTTTTCAGGCGGTCATCAATCAGCGCAGACAGCGCCGGATTACATTGTTTCAGCCAGCGACGCGGCGTGATGCCGTTGGTGACATTGTGGAATTTTTCCGGCCAAAGCTGGTGATATTCCGGGAACAAATCTTTCACCACCAGATCCGAGTGCAGCGCCGCGACACCATTGACCGCAAAACCGGCAACCACGCACAGGTTCGCCATGCGCACCTGTTTATCGTGATGCACCGCCAGCTTAGCCCACACAGCCTCATCGCCCGGCCACTCTTTGCTGACCAGTTTCTTAAAGTTGGCGTTAATTTGCTTGATGATCTGGAAATGGCGCGGCAACAGGCTGCGCACCAGACTTTCGTCCCAGGTTTCCAGCGCTTCCGGCATCAGGGTGTGGTTGGTGTAGGCAAACGTGCGGCTGGTGATGTGCCACGCGTCATTCCAGCTCAGCTGATGCTCGTCGAGCAATACGCGCAGCATTTCAGGAATGGCGATGGTCGGGTGCGTATCGTTGAGCTGGATAACTTCATAATCCGGCAGCTCGCTGATTTTTCGGCCAAGGAAATGATGACGCCGCAGGATATCGGCCACCGAGCAGGCACACTGGAAATACTGCTGCATCAGGCGCAGACGTTTACCGGCCTGATGATTGTCGTTCGGATAGAGCACTTTGGTGAGTTTCGCCGCATCCACGCCCTGCTGTTCCGCTTTCAGAAACTCGCCGTCATTAAATTTTTCGAGATCAAACGGGTGCGGATGCGTGGCTTCCCATAAACGCAGCGGCTGCGTGATGCCGTTGCGATACCCCATCACCGGCAGATCCCAGGCTTCGCCACGCAGCGTAAACTCCGGCTCCCAGCGCGGAACACCCTGCTCATCTTTCACGATTTTTCCGCCGATTCCGACGCTGACCGCCAGCGAACTGTTGTGGCGGAACCACGGGTATTCGCTGCGGTGCCAGTCATCCGGCGACTCTTTCTGTTTGCCATCCACAAAGCGCTGGCGGAACAAACCGTACTGATAGTTCAGGCCGTAGCCGATCCCCGGCTGCCCGACCGAGGCCATCGCATCGAGATAACAGGCTGCCAGACGCCCGAGGCCGCCGTTGCCGAGCGCCGGGTCGATTTCTTCTTCCAGCAGGTCGGTCAGATTGATATCGAAAGATTCCAGTGCCCCGGCAATTTTCTCGTACCAGCCGAGGTTAATCAGATTGTTGCCGGTCAGCCTCCCGACCAGAAACTCCATCGAAATGTAGTTAACGTGGCGGGTGATTTTTTTGCTTTTGCTAGTGACGGTATCGCTTTGCGGCGGTAACTGTTCGGCGACGGCAGCACTGACCGCATGCCACCACTGATGCCGGGTCATATCCGTGGCACAAGTGAGTCCGAACGCTTGCCACTGGCGGGTGAGCGCCGCCAAAAAAACATCCTGCTTGAACGTGATCTTCGACATAAGGGCAGTCTCTTTTCTGTCTGAGGGACGGAATACTTCCGTGAGAAAAAGCCTGGTTGCGCTAAAAAATGTGATCTGGGCATCTTTATGTATAAACCCTATGCTGGAAAAAAGCTCACTGCGGGGATGAGGAAAAATGCATGAAATCATGTCGAAGGGATAATGTCGGGTTAGCCGGAGATACCCTTAAGCCCCATCCAACCCCCATCTTCGAAGGGGGGGCCGGGGGGCATTTTAAGGGCATCTCCGTGCCATTATTTCTGTCCGTAATAGGCATCCGGCCCGTGTTTGCGGCTGAAATGTTTTTGCAGCAAATAGTCGTCCATCGGGGTGTGGTTACGGCGGATTGAACCGGTGATCCACGCCATTTTCGCGACTTCTTCCAGCACCACGGCGTTGTGTACCGCCTGTTCCGGCGTGGTGCCCCAGCAGAACGGGCCGTGCTGGGCGACCAGAATGCCCGGCATGTGCAGCGGGTCGATGCCGCTCAGCGCTGCGGCGATCACTTTGCCGGTTTCCAGTTCATATTCGCCGCCCACTTCCTGACGCGATAAAGGCCGGGTGCACGGCACCGCACCGGCGAAATAATCCGCGTGCGTGGTACCGAGCGGCGGGATGGCCACGCCGGCCTGCGCCCATGAGGTCGCGTAGGTGGAATGGGTATGCACGATGCCGCCAAGTTGCGGAAAACGGGCGTAAAGTTCGAGATGCGTAGCGGTGTCAGAGGAAGGGGTGTAATGCCCTTCCACGACGTCGCCTTGCAGGTTCAGCACCACCATATCGCTGGCCTGCATGCTTTCGTATTCCACGCCGCTCGGCTTGATGACCACCAGCCCGCGCTCGCGGTCAATCCCGCTGACGTTTCCCCACGTAAAGGTCACCAGACCGTAAGCGGGCAGCGCCATGTTGGCTTCAAATACGCGTTGTTTCAGAGCATCCGTCATACGGTTTCCTCCATGTTCAGCCCGGCTTTCTGCATTTTATCCACCACCCAGGCGCGTGCGTTGCGCACTTCCTGCATCGGATCGGCGGCCGTTTCGCTCCACATTTCGATCAGGTACGGCCCGCGATAACCGCTTTTTTGCAGCGTGGCAAAGCAGCGCTCGAACTCCACCACCCCGCTGCCGAAGGGCACGTTTTTGAATACGCCGGGCTGCGTGTCTTTAATGTGCACGGCGACGATGTGCCCCGCGCCGCTCGCCAGTTCCATCTGCACGTCGTTATCCCACGCCGACAAATTGCCGATATCCGGGTAAAGCTGGAACCACGGGTTATTCAGGTAATGCGTGTAGCCCAAGGCTTTGCTGATGGAATTCATCAGCGGGTAATCCATGATTTCCATCGCAAGCGTCACCTGCGCGCGGCTGGCCATTTCAACCGACTCCTGCAAGCCGTCGCGGAAACGTTCGCGGGTGTGGTCGTTGGCCTGCTGGTAATAAACATCATAACCGGCGAGCTGGATCACGCGGATGCCGAGATCCTGCGCCAGCACGATGGCTTTGCGCATGATGTCCAGCCCCTGATTACGGGTTTCATCATCTTCTGCGCCGAGCGGAAATCGCCGGTGCGCGCTCAGGCACATCGAGGGAATGCGGATGCCGGTGCGCGAAATCGCATCGACCACCAGCAGGCGTTGCTCGCGTGACCAGTCAAGCCGCGCCAGCCGGTGATCGGTTTCATCTACCGACATTTCAACGAAATCGAAGCCCAGCTCTTTCGCCAGCGTCAGGCGCATCAGCCAGTCTTCGCCCGCAGGCAGGGCTTTTTCATAGATACCGAGTGGAACGGCTTTATGCATCATGCGAGATTCCTTAGCCCCAGAGCTGGCTGATGGATTTTTTGAACTGACGCGCCGCGTCAACCGGATCTTTGGCATCACGGATACTGCGGCCGGCGATGAAAACGTGGACCGGAATGTCTTTAAACAGCGGCAAATCTTCCAGCGCCAGCCCGCCGGTAATGGTCACTTTAAAGCCCATATCCGACAGGCGTTGGATGGCGGTGATATCGGCATCACTCCACGCCACACCGGCGGCCTGGGCATCGCGGCTGCGGTGATAAACCACCTGCTGGATACCGGCGTCATGCCATTCCTGCGCCTGTTCCCACGTCCAGTAACCGGTCAGTTCAATCTGCACGTCGCCGTTAAATTCCTTCGCCACTTCCAGCGCGCCTTTGGTGGTGTTGATGTCGGCGCAGCAAATCACCGTCACCCAGTCGGCGTTGGCTTCAAAGCACATGCGCGAGAGGATTTTTCCGGCATCGGCGATTTTGGCATCGGCCAGCACGATTTTTTCCGGATACAGCGCTTTCAAATCACGCACCGCCCGCACGCCTTCGGCGACGCATAAAATGGTGCCGACTTCGATGATGTCGACTTCGCTGGCGATCAGGCGCGTGGTTTTGTAGGCGTCGTCCATCGACTGGTTATCCAGCGCCACCTGCAACATCGGTAATGAATGAGACATATTGAATTCCTTCTCTGCTAACGAATTAGTGAACCGCCGCGGCGGAAGTCTGGTCGATCAAATCCAGCACCTGCTGCGCGGTGGTACAGGCGCGCAGGCGGTCAAAATTGGCCTCGTCATCAAACAGGTTCACCACCTGCATGATGCCGATTTCCTGATGGGCGTTGGCATCCACCGCCGCCAGCGTGATGAGGATATCCACCGGATCGTTATCCTCGTGGTTGAACACCCGCGGCGTTTTCAGGGTCACCAGCGCAAACCCGGTTTTCAGGACGCCTTCTTCCGGGCGGCCATGCGGCATCGCCAGCCCCGGCGCTATCACGAAATACGGCCCGAACTGTTTCACGCCATCCAAGATTGCCTGGTAATAACGCGGCTCGACCACACCGGCGTCCACCAGCATATCGACGCCGATTTTCACCGCTTCCTGCCAGGTTTCTGCTTCTGCGTTGAGGCGAATCGAGTTGTTTTCAGCCAGCGAATCTCGCAGTTTCATACAGCGCTCCTTACTTTTTCAGCGACGACGGAAAGTGCGCGTTGATCACTTCCATCACTTTCGGGCCGAAATCTGCCGCCGACAGCATGTTGCGCACGCCGACCACGTATTTGTTGCCGCTGACGGTGATTTCATCCGCCACGTGCGTAGACGCGACAATAATGTCGGCGCCGCCCAGCTCTGATTTGTATTCCCCCACCGCGCAACTGTTCATGGTGTGATCCACGCCTTCCTGTGTCAGGAACTGGCCGATTTTCATCTTCATGATCATCGAACTGCCTTGCCCGCAACCGCATACCGCCAGAATTCGTACTGTCATGGGAACCTCGTTGATTAATGTGAAGTGGATTGATTAAGCGTTTGTTTTTCCGCATCTTCTTCTGCGCGCAATGTGCGACCGGCGAAGAACATGTACAGCAGTGCGATCACCGCGATGATGCCCATAAAGGCCATGCCGATGCTGAAGAAGCCCTGCATCATTGGCGGTGCCAGAATCGACCAGTCAGCCATGCCCATCCAGGCACTCAGGCCGGTGAGTTTGATGGCCCAGACGCAGCCGAAGATTTCGATCATCCCCATCACCAGACAGATTTTCAGCGCTGCGCGCCAGCCGCCGAAGTGGTTGGCAAACACGCCGATGGTGGCGTTGGAGAAGAACATCGGGATGAAACCGGGGATGATCATGATGGATGAGCCGAGGCCAAACAGAATGGCGACGGCAATCAGCTGGCCGATGGTGCCCCACATAAAGCCCCAGACCACGGCGTTCGGCGCAAAGCTGTAGATTGCCGCGCAGTCGATCGCCAGAACGGCACCGGGAATTAAGCGTTGGGAGATGCCGTTAAAGGCTTCGGTCAGTTCAGCGACGAACATGCGTACGCCCTGAATAATGATGAAGATCGCCACCGCAAACATCAGACCGGTTTGCAGGATGTAAATCGTCCAGTGGGTTTTACCGGCCATCTGCTGCAGGGTATCAAGGCCGAAGGAGCACAGAATAATGCCGAAGAACACGGTCATCACGATGGCGGTTGAGACGATATTGTCGTGGAAGATATTCAGCCAGCCCGGCAGTTTCAGGTCTTCCACGCTCTCTTCTTTTTTACCGAGATAGGGCGCGATTTTACAGGCGATCCACGAGGCGAACTGCTGCTGATGCCCGATGGAGAAACCGCTGTTTTCCGTCACGGACTGCGTCGGTTTGTACATCATGTTCGACGTAATGCCCCAGTACAGCGACACCAGGATCGCCGTCGACCAGATGGTGGTCCACATCGGATAGCCCATGATGAAGAAGAACACCGCAATCAGCCCCGCCTGCTGGAACATGATGTGGCCGGTGAGCATGATGGTGCGAATGCCGGTAATACGGCGGAAAACCACCATCAGAATATTCAGCCCGAGGGCGATCAGCACCGCATAACCGACCCAGCTGTAAGCCTCGCCCATGCGCTCGACCGTCGCCATCATCGAGGCGTAGGTGTCAGAGATCGCACCGTTGATGTGGTAAACCTCTGAAAGTTTTGCCACCACCGGTTTAAAGGTGCCGGTCAGAATACCGGACCCCGCCTGCAACAACATAAAGCCGATAATGGTTTTAATGGTGCCTTTGATGATCACCGTCGCGCTCTTCCTGAGCAGGATGTAACCCAACATGGTCACAATACCCAGCAGCAACGGCGCGTTGGTCATTACCTGATTAAAAAATACGGTGAAGATGGTGTAGAGGAATTCCATAAGACTCTCCGTCTGACCTTGTTTGATCTTCCCGGCGCTGCACAACGCGCGGCGAAGTGAGGGACAGACGCACTCTAATGCTCACATCAAATCAGATAAAGATTCACAATGATTATTTGTGAGCAGTCTCGCAAGATATCGTCATCAGGGTAAATAGCCACCTGGCTTAAAAACCTCATATTCATGAATAATTTCAATATCATAATGACGTAATATCTTATTAAATAATGCGAATCCTGCTGAATACCCCTTCTCAAACGTTTTTATTCACGCTCAAAAAACCCGCCTTAAAATCATTGTCATGACACTTTTTCGGTGATAACTTCCTCACCAATAAATCATGATTAATCATTAAATGATTTATTATGACATCTTATTTCACACCCAACTCAGATGAGGGAATACCATGAGCAAAGTAGAAACGATCAGCCGCGAGTCCTGGATCCTCAGTACGTTCCCGGAATGGGGCACCTGGTTAAACGAAGAAATTGAGCAGGAAAAGGTCGCGCCGGGCACCTTTGCCATGTGGTGGCTGGGCTGTACGGGGATCTGGCTGAAATCTGAGGGCGGCGCGAATATCTGTGTCGATTTATGGTGCGGCGTCGGCAAGCAAAATCACAGCAGCCCGCTGATGAAAACCGGCCACCAGATGCAACGCATGGCCGGTGTGAAGAAGCTCCAGCCGAATCTGCGCACCACGCCGTTTGTGCTCGATCCCTTTGCGATCCGCGAGATCGACGCCGTACTTTCCACCCACGATCATAACGATCATATCGATGTGAACGTCGCCGCCGCCGTGATGCAAAACTGCGCTGCCGACGTCCCCTTTATCGGCCCGCAAACCTGCGTGGATTTGTGGATGAGCTGGGGCGTACCGGTTGAACGCTGCATCGTGATGACGCCGGGCAAAGTGGTCAGGATCAAAGATGTGGAAATTCACGCGCTGGATTCCTTCGACCGCACGGTGCTGATCACCCTGCCCGCCGATCAGAAAGCCGCAGGCGTGCTGCCGGACATGATGGATCAGCGTGCGGTGAATTATTTGTTCAAAACGCCGGGCGGAAACCTGTATCACAGCGGCGATTCACACTATTCCAACTACTACGCCAAACACGGCAACGAGTATCAGATTGACGTGGCGCTCGGCTCTTACGGCGAAAACCCGCGCGGCGTGACCGACAAAATGACCAGCGTGGATATGCTGCGCATGGCGGAATCCCTGAACACCAAAGTGGTCATTCCGTTCCATCACGATATCTGGTCGAATTTCCAGGCCGATCCGCAGGAAATCCGCGTGCTGTGGGAGATGAAAAAAGATCGCCTGAAATACGGCTTCAAGCCGTTTATCTGGCAGGTGGGTGGCAAATTTACTTACCCGAATGACAAAGACAATTTCGAATATCACTACCCGCGTGGATTCGACGACTGTTTCACCACAGAAACCGATTTGCCCTTTAAATCTTTCCTTTAAAATTATTTACTTAAAAGAGTCATGCATTCACAGCGGGGAAAGTATTCCCCGCTGGTTTTATCAGCAAATGATGATTGAATGCATTAAATGCTCGTTTATAATCACGCGGTAATCACCTATTTACCTGCGGAGCCACCATGACTGAGCCACAACGACACAACGCTATTCTCGATCTCCTGCAACGTCAGGGGCAGATTTCCGTCGCAGATGTGATTGATCAATTTGATATTTCACCGGCGACAGCGCGTCGTGACATCACCAAGCTCAACGAACTGGGGAAATTGCGTAAAGTGCGCAACGGCGCGGAAGCCGTTAATCAGCCACGCCAGAACTGGACACCGCTGAACATCCATCAGACCCACAACCTCAACGAAAAAATGCGCATCGCCAAAGCAGCAGCCGAACTGTGCCAGCCGGGTGAAAGCGTGGTGATTAACTGTGGCTCGACGGCGTTTCTGCTGGGCCGTGAAATGTGCGGAAAAGACATTCAGGTCATCACCAACTATCTGCCGCTGGCCAATTATCTGATTGAGCAGGAGCATGAGAGCGTGGTGATCATGGGCGGGCAGTACAATAAAAGTCAGTCGATTACGCTGGCCCCACAAGACGGCGATGCCAGCCTGTATGCCGGACACTGGATGTTCACCAGCGGCGCGGGGCTGACCACTGACGGCCTGTACAAAACCGATATGCTGACCGCGATGGCCGAGCAGAAGATGCTGAATTACGTCGGGAATTTAGCGGTGCTGGTCGACAGCAGCAAAATCGGCCAGCGCGCGGGTATGCTGTTCAGCCGCACCGAGCAAATCGATGTGCTCATCACCGGCAAAGAAGCGAACGGCGACATCATCGGGCAGTTACGCCAGAAAGGCGTGAAAGTGATCCTGGTTTAACGCTTACCCCTTCTCTTTGTCTGGTCTTCGTCGTGCAATTATTGGGTAGAATGACGACATCACCTTTTATGAGGCACGACCAGAATGGAACAATTTGAAGCAATCAGCGTAGAACTTGCGCATTCCCGCCTGACCTCCGGCGAAGCCGTGATGGTCGATATCCGTGACCCTCAGACGTTCGGCGCGGGTCACGCCCCCGGCGCGTTCCATCTGAGCAACGACAGTATGCGTGCATTCATGGAACAGGCCGATGCCAAAAAACCGGTGCTGGTGATGTGCTATCACGGCATCAGCAGTCGCGGAGCAGCACAGTTCCTGATTGGTCAGGGTTTCGAATCGGTCTACAGCGTTGACGGCGGCTTTGAAGCCTGGTCGAAAACCTTTCCGCACGATATCGAAGCCTGATTTTCTCCCCGTTACCCCCTTGTTCTTTTCCGGCGCAGACTAGGCTGTTTATAACCAGCTTGATCAGTTTGCGCCGAAAATGTTCTTAAGTTGAAAAAGCTACCTTTCTTTAGTCTTGATATAATTTCCGCCTACTATCGACAGGATTTCAAGATGAAAAATCTGAACACTTCACGTTCTCTAGGGATGCGCACCCTCGCCGTTCATGGCGGCCAGCAGCCTGATGCCCAGACCGGCGCCGTCGCGACGCCTATCACGGCCTCTTCTGCATTTTCGTATCCTGATTTCGACAGCGGTGCTCGCCGTTTCAGCGGTGAAGAGCCGGGCTATATGTACAGCCGTTTCGCCAATCCGACGGTCAGCGTTTTCGAACAAAAACTGGCGGCGCTCGAAGGCGCGGAAACCGCTGTGGCCTGCGCAAGTGGCATGGCGGCCATCAGCGCCACGCTGTTTGCCCTGCTGGTTCCCGGCGATGAAATCATTCATATCGGCACGCTGTATGGCGGCACCGAAGGCGTGGTGCGTAACCTGCTGCCGCGCTATGGCATCAAACCGGTTCACGTCACCGATGTGAGCGGGCTGGAAGCGGCATTCACGGCAAACACCAAAGTGGTGCTGGTGGAAACCCCTGCCAATCCGGGGCTGGATATCGCCGATCTGGCCGAAATCGCCCGCCTGTCCAAAGCCGCAGGCGCGGTGAGTGTGGCGGATAACACCTTTGCCACGCCGTACCTGACGCGTCCGCTGGAATTGGGCATTGATATCGTTCTGCACTCCGCCACCAAATACATCAGCGGTCACGGCGATGCGACCGGCGGCGTGGTGGCCGGTTCTGCGGCGTTAATCACCCCAATCCGCACCCTGAGCCTGAAACAGTTCGGCGGTTGCCTCAGCCCGTTCGAAGCCAGTTTGCTGATCCGGGGTTTGAAAACGCTGCCGCTGCGCGTGGAAGCCAGTTCCCTCAGCGCGCAGGCGGTGGCGGAGTTCCTCGACGGCCACAGCGCGGTCGACACGGTGTTCTATCCGGGGCTGAAACAGCATCCGGGGCACGCCACGGCATCGAAACAAATGAAACTGTTTGGCGGGATCATGGCGATTGAGCTGAAAGGCGGGCTGAACGCCGCACGCACTTTCCTCGATAAGCTGAGCATCATCACGCAGGCGGTGTCGCTCGGCGATACTGACTCGCTGGCCTGCCATCCGGCGTCCACCACCCACAGCGCCGTCGCGCCGGAGATCCGCCGTCAGAGCGGGATCACCGACGGGCTGGTGCGTATCAGCATCGGTATCGAAGACACCGAAGACCTGATCGCCGATCTGGCGCAGGCGCTGGAAGGGTTGTAAGCAAACGGGTAATGAATATGCCGGTTTCTGTCATTATTATGGCGAAAATCGGCATTTATCGTCAGAATATTAGCGTTTTGGCTTCCATCAATCAGGGTTGTTATTTCTGTCTGTTTCATCAGATCTCGATCTATCTCACACCCGCGTTATTTTATTGTTCACCGCTGGCCACACAGCATTCCTAAATTCCCCTCGTTTACCCGTCTGACGTTATAATCGACTTCCCTCACGCTGGCAGATAAGGTATTGCCCTAAAATGACGGCAACAAATCAAACAATTAGGGAAACCGCTTAACGCTATGGTGCGCATTCTTAACCTGAACAACCCCCGCCTCGCTCAGGCGTTTGTCGATTACATGGCAACGCAGGGTTTTACGCTGACGACGAAACACGAAAGTCAGGAAGTGCAGATCTGGCTGGAAGATGAATCCCGTCTGGAAGAAGCAGAAAAACAGGTCGCGCTGTTTGTGCGCGATCCGCTGCATCCGCGTTATCAGGAGGCCAGCTGGAAAACCGGCAAAACGCAGCCACATTTAAAAATGTCGCACGCGCCTTTCCTTAAAAGCCTGCGCAGCCGCGCCGGGCCGCTGACCATCGGCATGATCGTCCTGAGTCTTGCGGTGTTTATCCTGCAACAAATGGTGGGCGATCAGCTGGTGATGAGCTGGCTGGCCTGGCCTGACAGTTCCCGCATGTTCCAGGTGTGGCGCTGGTTCACGCCCGCGCTGATGAATTTCTCGTTTATCGCCTTACTGATTAATCTGGCCTGGTGGTGGTATCTTGCCAGCCAGATTGAAATGCATCTGGGCAGCGGCAAGCTGTTTACCGTGACGCTGATTTCCGCACTGATCAGCGGCTGGGGTCAGTCGATGGTGAGCGGTATCTGGTTTGGCGGTCTGTCCGGCGTGGTTTATGCGCTGATGGGCTATGCGTGGCTGACCGGCCAGTTAAAACCGGAAAGTCGTTTGTACGTTCCCGGCGGATTGCTGGTCATTTCGCTGATTTTCATGTTCATTGGTTACGCAACCGGCGGTGCTGCTGTGGCGAATGCCGCACACGCATTTGGTCTGGGTCTTGGCCTGGTGATGGCATTTGTTGATACGCGCACACCGCGCAAAAAAAGCAAGTAGGGGATTCGGGTGAAACAAACACAACGCCATGATGCGATTATCGATCTCGTCCGTCAGCAGGGTTACGTCAGCACGGAAGAGCTGGTGGAGCACTTCGCCGTCAGCCCGCAAACTATCCGTCGTGATCTGAACGATTTGGCCGAACAGAACAAAATTCATCGCCATCACGGCGGCGCAGCCTTGCCGTCGAGTTCGGTGAATGCGGCCTATAACGACCGTAAAGTGATGTGGTCGGAAGCGAAAGCGCGCATCGCCGAACGCGTTGCCAGCCAGATCCCCGACGGTTCAACGCTGTTTATCGATATCGGCACCACGCCGGAAGCCGTGGCGCACGCGTTGCTCAACCATAAAGATCTGCGCATCGTCACCAACAACCTGAACGTGGCAACGCTGCTGAGCGCCAAAGACGATTTCCGCCTGTTCCTCGCCGGGGGGGAAGTTCGCGCCCGCGACGGCGGCATCATGGGTGAAGCCACGCTCGATTTCATCTCCCAGTTCCGTCTTGATTACGGCATTCTCGGCATCAGCGGCATCGATATGGACGGCTCGCTGCTTGAATTCGATTATCACGAAGCGCGAACCAAACGCGCGATTATCGAAAACTCCCGCTGCGTGATGCTGGTGACCGACCATTCCAAATTTGGCCGTAACGCCATGGTAAATCTCGGCAAAATGGATTTAATCCACTATCTGTTTACCGATAAACTGCCGCCGGACAGCGTGAAACAGATCATCGACAAGTACGACGTTCAGCTCGAACTCTGCTGATTTCCCTGCTTTTTCTGGAGCGCCGCGCGGGCGCTCCCGCTTTTCCCTTCTCCTCCCTGCCCTTTTAAAACGAACAATTGCGAAACATTCCACTCTTTGCCGCGTTCGGTTTCGTTCTCTTCTTGCCGTTTTGCTCGAAACCGACACAAAAATGTTACCTTCATCACGCATAATTGTTTTTATTTGGTTAACGCTTGGCTTGTTTGACGATTCTCGATTACAATCGTGAGCGAAAACGAACATAAAAGAGCTATTGCGAACATCTGGAGGAAGATGACGTGGAAACCAAAGACTTGATCGTAATTGGTGGCGGTATTAATGGTACCGGCATCGCAGTAGATGCAGCTGGCCGCGGGCTGTCTGTTCTGCTGCTTGAAGCGCAAGACTTGGCCTGCGCGACCTCTTCGGCCAGTTCTAAATTGATCCACGGTGGCCTGCGCTATCTGGAACATTACGAATTCCGTCTGGTCAGCGAAGCGCTGGCTGAACGTGAAGTGCTGTTGAAAATGGCACCGCATATTGCCTTCCCGATGCGTTTCCGTTTACCGCATCAGCCGCATTTGCGCCCGGCCTGGATGATCCGCGCCGGTCTGTTCCTGTATGACCATCTGGGCAAGCGCACCAGCCTGCCGGCCAGCAAAGGCCTGAAATTTGGCAGCGAATCGGTGCTCAAACCTGAACTGACCAAAGGTTTTGAATACTCAGACTGCTGGGTCGATGACGCGCGTTTAGTGGTCGTCAACGCTCAGGAAGTGGAAGAGCGCGGCGGCGAAGTCCGTACCCGCACCCGCGTGACCCGTGCATGGCGTGAAGACGGTTTGTGGATGGTCGAAGCCGAAGATATCGACACCGGCAAAACCTTCACCTGGCGCGCCAAAGGCCTGGTGAACGCCACCGGTCCGTGGGTCAAACATTTCTTCGACGACGGTCTGAAACTGAAATCGCCGTACGGCATTCGTCTGATCAAAGGCAGCCACATTGTGGTGCCGCGTGCGCACAATCAGCCGCAGGCCTACATTCTGCAAAACGAAGATCACCGCATTGTGTTTGTGATCCCGTGGCTGGATGAGTTCTCGATCATCGGCACCACCGACGTGGAATACCACGGCGATCCGAAAGACGTGAAAATCGATGATAAAGAAGTGGGTTATCTGCTGAAAGTGTACAACGACCACTTTAAGAAACAGCTGACCACCGAAGACATCGTCTGGACTTACTCCGGCGTGCGTCCGCTGTGTGATGACGAATCGGATTCACCGCAGGCAGTGACCCGTGATTACACCCTCGACGTTCACGATCAGGACGGCAAAGCGCCGCTGCTTTCCGTGTTCGGCGGCAAGCTGACCACCTACCGTAAACTGGCAGAACATGCGCTGGAAAAACTCGGCAAATACTACCCGAAAGCAGGCCCGGCATGGACCAAAACGGCGGTACTGCCCGGCGGGAAGCTGAACGGCGATCGTGATACTTACAGCGCCAATCTGCGCAGCCGCTTCAAATGGTTGCCGGAAACCCTGGCTCGCCGTTATGCCCGCACTTACGGCAGCCAGACGGAGTTGTTCCTGTCTGACGCCACCAGCATTGAATCGCTGGGTGAAGATTTTGGTCACGGGTTCTATGAAGCAGAGTTGCGCTATCTGGTGGAAAAAGAGTGGGTGAGCGAACTGGATGATGCGATCTGGCGGCGTACCAAACTCGGCATGTGGCTGGATAAATCTCAGCAACAGCGCGTCGCCGGGTGGCTGCAAACCTACAAACAGCAGAAAAGACATTTGTCACTGGCGTCATAAACGCGCCTGCAAATAAACACTGCTCAATCCCCGGCCACTTCGCCGGGGATTTTTTTATCTGCGCGCAGGGCTCAGATACTGCCGCCCGCTGAAATTGTAAAGCCGACATCCACCATGCGCGGGACGACGTTCTCACCGCGTAACCTCGCCAGCAGACGTTCGGCGGAGATCTGCCCCATTCTCTCACGCGGTGTCAGCACACTTGCCAGCGGCGGTTCCATCGCCTGTCCCATGTTGTGACCATGGAAACCGGCGATCGCCATTTGTGACGGGATTTTCAGCCCCTGACGCTGGCATTCGAAGAATGCGCCTGCCGCAAGGTCATCGTTGGTGCAGAAAATACTGTCGATTTGCGGCCAGTCTTTTTGCGCCTGACGCAATAATTCCGCCCCCGCGCTGTAACTCGATGACCGGCTGGTCATCACGCTGTAAGGCTCCAGCCCGGTTTCACGCATCGCCTGCTCGTAACCCTGCTGCTTGATAAGGGTGCGTTCGTCCTGACGTGCGCCGAAATACACCACATGGCGGTGGCCGCGCGCGATGATTTGCTGGGTCATTTGCCGCGCCGCTTCAAAGTTGTTGAATCCGACCGCCAGATCGACGCACGGTGAGACGCAATCCATCATTTCCACCACCGGAATACCGGCGACTTCAATCATTTTCAGCGTACGTGCGGTGTGATGACGCTCCGATAAAATCAGCCCGTCGATATTGTAAGAAAGCAGCGAGGTCAGACGCT
Source organism: Rahnella sp. PAMC25559 (assembly GCF_050632365.1). GTDB lineage: Bacteria > Pseudomonadota > Gammaproteobacteria > Enterobacterales > Enterobacteriaceae > Rahnella > Rahnella rivi. Next base: position 552,964 of record NZ_CP192543.1, read on the forward strand.
GTTCTTCGCGCTCCTGACTGTAGCCGTAGTGCGCCAGCATGGTCTGATAACCGTGAATATCCGTGACGCTTTCGATGCCGCGCAGCACTTCGGCGAACACCTGATTGGTCAGTGACGGCAGCAGCACGCCGATGGCGCGGCTTTTGGCATTCGACAGAATGTCCGGAGCGCGGTTGGGGATGTAACCCAGTTCATCGAGAGCGGCCGAAATCTTTTCCTGCAACGCGCCGGAAACCTGTTCGGGGTTGCGTAAGTAACGGCTGACCGTCATTTTGGTCACGCCCACTTTATCGGCCACATCCTGGAGTACGGGTCTTTTTTTCTTCATAGTCGTCAAAGGGATGTGCCGCTGAAAGGGGTTAAGGGATCAGGGAGTTATGGTAGCAAACATTCGCGCAGGCGGATATCCGTTGCTGCGCGACATGCGAGGCGGGTCAGGCAGGCAGACAAAGCTGCCCGCGAACCGGCTCGCCGGTGTTCGCTGAAAACTGTCCGGTAAGCAACGCCATCGCTCTTTGCGCCAGCGTTTCCAGCGGATAAGCGATAGCCGGCACCGCCGAAGCGCCCGGTGGCAGCGTGCTGTCGAGGCTGAACACCATCACGGCCTGCGGCACCGCGCGCCCCAGCTGGGTAAGCTGGCGTAACGCGTCCTGTGCGGTGGCATCGTCTGGCACCAGCAGCGCATTGAACGGGACATTCTGCGCCAGCAACTGCGTGAGCGCGTGTTCTCCGCTGTGGACCAGCCGCCGGTCATAAGGCAGTAAGAATTTTTCCAGCGCCAGATGGTAGCCCTGAAGCACCTGCCCCGCGGCCTCGCTGTTTTCAAAGTTAATCAGTGCAATCTGTCGGCGCCCCTGCTGCAACACATACTGGCAGGCGGTTTCGGTAGCAAAGCTGCGGTCAAAATGAATGCTGCGCCCGGAATCTGCGTCCAGGCAATCAATGGTAATGACGTTGTCGGGCAGCGCAGGCAGGGCGAAGCGCGCGCCAATCACAATCATGGCATCGCAAAGCCCGCGACCGATTTCATCCACGGAATGGGCAAGGCTGGCGGCATCGGTGGCGAATCTCAACAGTAAATACTTTTGATTGAGCCTCAGCTCTTTTTCCAGCGCGTGCAGATAGCCGGTGCTCTGATTGATATTTTCTGCCGCGCAAATCACGCCGATGCAGCCGGTAGACTGCGTGGAGAGCGACTGCGCAATCATGCTGGGTTTGTATTGCAGTGTTTCCACCGCCTGCATCACGGCCAGGCGGCTTTCTTCTTTTACTCCGCGGCTGCCACTCAGGACACGGGAAACCGTCGCTTTCGAGACGTTTGCCAGCCGCGAAACGTCGTTAATGTTTGCCATGTCTTTCCTTGCGTCACCGCGTTAAGGGTTAGTCGAAACCGTGATGTTTAGCGACCTGCGCGAACCATTCGCCACTCTTTTTCACTGTCCGTTTTTGCGTGTCGAGATCCAGTTGCACAAAGCCATAACGGTTTTTGTACGCATTCATCCACGACCAGCAATCGATAAACGTCCACATATGGTAGCCGAGACAGCCGCTGCCTTCCTGCAACGCCCGGTGCAGCCATTTCAGATGCCCGCTGACAAACTCGATGCGGTAATCGTCGTCAATCCGGCCCTCTTTTTCGAAGCGCAGTTCGTGCTCCACGCCCATGCCGTTTTCGGAAATGAAACAGCGCGGGTTGCCGTAGTTTTCGCGCAGATTGGTCAGAATATCGTAAATGCCCTGCTCGTAAATTTCCCAGCCACGGTGCGGGTTCATCTTACGCCCCGGCATGACGTAGTTGTCAAAGAACCATTCCGGCATAAACGGACTTTCCGGATTCACCATACTGTCGCGGCACTGAATGCGGCGCGGCTGGTAATAGTTGATGCCGAGTAAATCCACCACGCCCTGCTGCAACAGCTCTTTGTCTCCCTGCTGACAGGCCGGGAGCTGATCGTGTTTTTTCAGCAACTCCACCAGTTCCTGCGGATATTCGCCGCGCAGTGCCGGGTCGAGGAAGCTGCGGTTAAACATCAAATCCGCAATGTTCGCGGCTTTCAGGTCAGCCGGGTTTTGCGAGCGCGGATAAGACGGCGTCAGGTTGAGAATGATGCCGATTTCGCCGCCAAGGTTGCGGGCGCGGTACGCTTTCACCGCCCGCGAGTGCGCCAGCATGGTGTGATAGGCAACGGTGGCCGCACGTTTGAAATCCACCACGTTCGGATAGTGGAAATCATACAGGTAGCCGCCTTCGACTGGCACCACCGGCTCATTGAAGGTAAACCAGTGTTTCACGCGGTCGCCGAATAACTCAAAACAGGTATCGGCATAAGTTTCATACGCCTGCACCACGTCGCGGTTTTCCCAGCCGCCGATTTCCTGCATCGCCATGGGCATGTCGAAGTGGAAAAGGTTGATGAACGGCTGCACGCCCTGCGCCAGCATTTCGTCAATCACCTGATTGTAGAACGCCACCGCTTCCGGGTTGACGGCGCCACGCCCGTTGGGGATCAGGCGCGCCCAGGAAATAGAGGTTCGGAAAGTATTGTGGTTCAGCTGTTTCAGCAGCGCGATATCCTCGCGCCAGTTTTTATAAAACGTCGATGTGTCCTGCGGGCCGACGTCGCCGTGAAAACGTGTCGGTTGCTGCGAATACCAGTGATCCCAGACCGTGGCGCTTTTACCGTGACTGAGGGTTTCCCCCTCCGTTTGCGGCGCTGAGCTGGCACTGCCCCACCAGAATTCTTTTGGAAATTGATATTTCATCGTCATCCTCGCTGTCCGTTAGCTTTTAGCTGTTTGCTGGCACGGCGTTACCCGCCGTTTGTGTCGTAGCCTTTTCCGCTTCCTGTTTCAGCAACGTACGTTCGTAAGCTTTCAGGAACGGGTAATACATTACTGCCGATAACACCATACAGAAAAGACACATAATTACCGGGCTGAACGCCCAATTTGCGGCCCATGACGCACCAATTGGCGCCGGTGTCGTCCAGGGTGTGAGCGACACCACTTGCGCTACCCAGCCGAGTTTTGTGGCGGTATAGGCGAAGATGGCGTTGAGCATCGGGACCAGTGTGAACGGCAGGAAAAACACCGGATTCATGATAATCGGCGTACCGAAGAGAATCGGTTCATTGATGTTAAAGAAGCTCGGCACCACCCCCATTTTACCGATGGTACGCAGATGCACCGCCTTGCTGCACAGCAGCAGGATCGCCAGCGGCAGGGTCGAGCCGACGCCGCCAATCAGCAAATAGTGATCCCAGAATCCTTGCAGATAGATATGCGGCAGTGGCGCACCGGCCTGTAATGCCGTCTGGTTCAGCGCCAGATTGGTCATCCAGAACGGATTCATGATGCCGGTAACAATCAGCGCACCATGAATACCCGCAAACCACAGCACCTGGCAGATAAACACCGAAATCAAAATCGCCGGCAGAGAATCGGAGGCAGAAACCAGCGGCGCCAGCAGGTGCATGATCGCTTCGGGAATAATCATCCCGGTGGTGGACTGAATAAACAGGTTCAGCGGATGCAGCGTGGCGACAATCACAATCACCGGGATCAGAATTTCAAAAGAACGCGCCACGCCGGTGGGCACTTCTTTCGGCAGGCGGATGGTGATGTTGCGGCGTTTGAGCAGCGCATAGACTTCGGCGGCATAAATAGCCGTCAGGATCGCAGTGAATATGCCTTCGCCGGAGAAATATTGGGTGGAAATTTGTTTGTCATGATAGGGCGCGGCGACCAGCAGAAAAGCCATAAACGCCAGCAAACCGGTCATGATCGGGTCAAGTTTATAGTGTTTGCCAAGGCTGGCACCGATACCGACCGAGATGAAAAAGGTCATCACGCCCATGCTCAGATACCACGGCAGCATCAGCTGTTCGCGGTATTTCAGCGACAGATCCAGCCAGCCGCGGGCAAAACCGTTGGTGGTGTCGGGGGAAAAAGGCGGGAAGATAAACACCAGCATAAATGAGCCGATGATCATAAACGGCAGCGCGGCGATAAAGCCGTCGCGGATCGCAATCACATGCCGCTGCTGGCCGACGCTGCCGGCCAGTGGCGTGATGTGCTTTTCGATCACGTTCACCATCGCCTGATAAAGGCCACTCATACGCGGCTTCCTTCCTGGGCGATCAGGCCGTAAGCGAAGTCCAGCACGTTGTCGCCGCGCTGCATGCCGTAATCCATCATATTGATGGTTTCGACCGGAATATTAAATTCTGCTGCCTTTGCCGATAAATCGGCCTGCATGTAGCGCACCTGCGGCCCGAGCAGCACCACCTGATAGTCACGGAATTTTTCGTCAAACTCGCTGGCACCAAACGCCTCGATCTGTACCTCTTCGCCCCGCGCGGCAGCGGCCTCTTTCATTTTGCGAACTAACAAACTGGTCGACATCCCCGCCGAACAACAAAGCATGATTCTTTTCATTTTGCTTCACTCCCAGATAATTAATGTTCTGCCCGTTTTCTCTTGCCGAAGATATTTGAGTCTCTTTGGAAACCGGTTTCCATGACTGAAAGGGTGGAATGAGAGCATGCTCATAAAATCGGGACAGCGTCGTATCAGGCTGTGAAAAGCGTCACGAAGTTGAATAAATTCTCAGCATCTTTTTAGAGAAAGGACTATGCCGCCGCGTTGCGCAAAATGCGTTGAGTTAAGAAACTCACCGGTAATCATTGTTTTTTTTGCCCGGCTAAAATTCCTCACACCGGGCTGTGATGCCCGTGGTGCCTGACATTTTTATCTCTGATGCAGTGTGATTAGCCTTGCGCAAAAAACAGACTATATTGAGCCGCCTTATCCGATGACATCAGGGCAGACAGGCAGGCGAACTCATGACGACTTCAGGCAAAACCCTCACTTTTACCGCCTTTACGCTGCTGTTTATTCTGGGCAGAACGGTCAGTTTTGCGCTGCATGAAAGCTGTGTACAGGCCGCTGACCCGCAACCGGCGCAAAATGCCTACGTCACGGCGCCTTACCTCAACCGGGAATATGGCTTTAAAACGGTGGGAACTTACCTTGAACGGCAGAGTAATGCGTCGAAAAATCGCGAAAACGGCACCTGGGGTTTACTCGGCGGCAGCCATAACGCGGATGTCACGGATACCCGCTATCGCGCGTCGAATATCTGGTTTGCGCAAATCGGCAGAGATCTGTTTCAGGAAGAAAAACCGGACGGGGAGCACCGCCGCCGGGGTGATCGTCACACTGGGCAATCAGACCACCGATACCAAAGACAGCGCGCTGAGGCTTATCGGGCAGGCGCTCAGTACCGGCAATATTTCGACGGCATCGGCGGGCATTGGCGGGTATTACAGCGCGGTGACATCAGAAGGCGGCTACCTGAATGTCGTTAACCAGAACACCTTTTATCGCGAGGACTTATCGGAAAAACGCAACGCCGCGCAGAAAGGTTATGGCTCGACGCTCTCCGTCGAGATCGGCAAGCCTTACCGTGTGGCCGACAACTGGAGGCTTGAACCGCAGGCGCAGTTTGTCGCTCAGCATCTGCATCTGGATTCGTTCAACACGCTCAGCCAACGCATTCAGCCCATCGATCAAAACAGCGGCCAGGTGCGCGGCGGCTTGCGGATTTTCCGTCAGACAGAACGCAACACCTCTTCCCTGACGCCCTATTTTCACATTGATCTGGTGGGTAACGTCGGAGATAAATCGGCAGTGACCATCAATACGGTTGAAATCGAGCCACCGACGACGGAACGTTGGGTGCAGGACGGCGTGGGCCTGACCGCGACGCTGTCAAAACGCGTGGCATTTTTCAGTGACATCACCCATTACCGAAATTTAAGCCTGCCGGGGATGGGATATCAGGGGCAACTGGGCATTAACGTCAGCTTCAGATAACAGACGTAAAAAAGGCGACCGGAGTCGCCTTCAGGGGTGTTACCTGCCTGTTCAGACCGGTGGCAGATCAAACAGCAGAATTTCACTGTCTTCATCGGCATGAACGGACAGCGCCGTTTCATCCCAGATCGCCAGCGCATCGCTTGGCCCTGCTTTCTGACCGTTGATGGAGACGGTGCCTTTCACCACCTGGATCCACACACGACGTTCTGCCTGAATCTGATAGACAGACTGTTCGTCTTTTTTCAGCGCCCAGCGGGACAATTCCATGTCCTGGAAGACTTTCAGTGAACCATCACGTGCATCCGGAGAAAGCACCAGCTGGCGGCCTTGTGGCGCGTCGAACATACGTTGTTCATAACGCGGTTCCAGACCTTTTTTATCCGGAATGATCCAGATCTGATACAGATGCAATTTGCGGTCTTTGTTGCCGTTGTACTCAGAGTGAGTCACGCCGGTACCGGCACTCATGATCTGGAATTCACCCGCCTGAATCTGCTCTTTGTTGCCCATGCTGTCCTGATGTTCCACGGTGCCTTCGAGCACGTAGGTCAGGATTTCCATGTCTTTATGCGGATGTTTGCCAAACCCTTGCCCTTCGTCGATAAAGTCTTCATTGATGACCCGCAGTGCGGAGAATCCCATGAAGTTTGCATCGTAGTAATCGGCGAAAGAGAAAGTGTGCCAGCTTTCCAGCCAGCCGTGACTTGCGTGACCGCGTTCTTGTGCTTTGCGTAAGTAGATCATGTTCAACTCTCCTCAATGTTTTCTCTAGTCTAGTCAACGGCTGAGAATAAGAAAGCGTAAAAACTTCACCCCTCTGTTCAAAAAATATGAACAAACGCAGATGACTAAATTCAAAGGAATTGCAGGAGATAAATGCGGGTTTGGGCAGAGAGGGAAAAAGATTTTATCTAAAGAGTGTGAGTGGCAGGCAAGCGAATCCCGGCGGGTTTACCTGAGTCAGTACATGAGTCAGTGATCCGGGTGAGTGAACGGAGCCATCGCCTCTGCCGCTCAAAATAAGGCAAAAAAAAAGCCAGCACCCGGCTGGCTAAATAATACTGGAAGCAATGTGAGCAATGTCGTGCATTCATGGGGACCCGTTTGACCTTGGTGTGAGGCCATCCCCGGAACGCATGGCAATAATAATCATTATCATTCGCACTTGTAAAGCATTTTTTTTCACCACATGACACATTGACACTTTTATTATTCCTGATAAATCTAGAGGATATTCAAACAGTAACCACACTAAAAGGAGTGTCGCTATGAGCGAAATCGTTATACGCCATGCTGAATCAACGGACGCGCAAGCGCTTGGGCAACTTTCCGCGCAGGTGCCGGTGTACAGCGACACTCTGCAACTTCCTTATCCACCCGCCGCCCTCTGGGAAGGCCGCCTGGCGAATTCTTCTCCTCACCGTTTCGCGCTGGTGGCCTGCATTGACGGCAAACTGGTCGGGAATCTGACGCTAATGGTGGAAGAGCCCTGGCGACGCCGCCACGTCGCCACGTTCGGCATTGGCGTGGATGTCAGTTTTCAGGGAAGAGGAGTGGGCAGCAAACTGCTCGAGGCCGCTCTTGAGCTGTGTGATAAGTGGCTGCAGGTGAAACGCGTGGAACTGACGGTCTATGCTGACAATGATGCCGCCATCGCCTTGTACAAAAAGTTTGGTTTCATGCTCGAAGGCCGCAGCCCTTGCTATGCGATGCGTGACGGTGAGCTGGTGGATACGCTGCACATGGGCCGCCTGCACGGCGTGTAATGTGTTGAAAAAGTGTCAGAGGTCGGCGCGGGTTTTCTGCGGTGAAGGACGTAACAACAGCCGCAGCACCAGCGCCATCGCCACCAGAACCAGCAGCGCCGAGCCAGGATAAATCGCCCCGATCCCCGCCTGCGCCATCAGTATTCCCGCCAGGGGGCCGGTGACACCCAGTGATAAATCCAGAAATGCCGAATAGGTTGCCAGCGCGCTGCCCTGATTTTCCTGCGGCAATTTTTTAACCGCCACCACACCCAGCGCCGGAAAGACCAGCGAGAAGCCCGCGCCGGTAAGAAACGCGCCGCCCATCGCCACCCCAGCCGTTGGGGCGAAAAATACCAAAATCAGCCCGATGATTTCCACGGCGAAACACACCAGAGAAACGCGCAGGCCGCCAAAACGGTTGATGCAGTTGGGGAAAAGCAGCCGCATTCCCACGAACGCCGCGCTGAAAAACGTCAAAGAGAATGCCGCGCCCGACCAGCCTTTGGCATCGTAAAACAGCGTGATAAACGTCGCGATCACGCCAAAGCCGGTGGACGCCAGCCCGAGCGCCAGCCCGTACGGCAACACTTTGCCCAGCACCTGCCGGAACGGAAGTTGTGTCGCGGCTTTCCCCGCCACCGGCGCTTTACGCCACGCCGCCAGCAACGCCGTCAGCGCCACCAGAATTATGCAGCCGGAAAGCAGGGTCAGGCCGCCAAGGCTGAAAATCCACACGCCGAGCGGCGCGCCAATCGCCATCGCGCCATACGTCACCACCCCGCTCCACGAAATGACTTTGCCGATATGCAGCGAACCCACCACGCCGATGCCCCACAGCGTTGAACCGGTGCCTGCGAAACTTTGCCCCGCGCCAAGCAGCAAGCGTCCGATGCACAGCAGCGCCAGACTGGCCGCCGGTGAGGCATCCAGCCACAGCGCCAGCAGGTAAAACACCCCGCTCAGCAGGCAGCCGGTCAGGCCGATCATCACCACTTTTTTGGGTCCGACTTTATCGGCATAACGCCCGGCATGCGGGCGGCTGAGCAACGTCGCAAAATATTGCAGGCTGATCACCAGGCCCGCCCAAAACGCGCTGTAACCGAGATGCTCATGTACATACCCTGGCAGGATCGCCAGCGGCAGACCGATGGTCAGATAATTAGCGAAGTTGAACACCAGAATCGAAAGAATGCGCAGCGTGGTCTTTGAAGCAGCAGCCGGAGATAGATCGGGCGAAGCGGGAGCGGGCATGGAAATCAGCGTCTCACGAAAGATGGGTTGGGCATTTTAGTCGCCATGCAGGAGTGTTGACTCTATGGGTATTTGGTTGTTTTCGCAACAAATTGAACCGGTGTTTTATTCAGCCTTCCTCTTACTGCCATCAAAACGTCACATCGCTGTCATGTGCGCTGATTATGGTCGGGAGACTTCAACCGGAGGACATCCTATGTTCAGCATGGATACCCTGTTTCAGGATCTCGACCCGCAGCACAAAACCCCTTCCTGGCAACGCCGTCTGTTAAAAACCCTTTTCCGCGAAAAAGAATTTCACCGTTTTGCCGACCAGTATCAGCACCTGAAAGGGATTGATATGGCCGAGCAGGTGCTTGAGCATTTCAATATTCGCTGTGAACTGACAGAGCGTGACCGGGAGCAGATCCCGAGTTACGGGCCGGTGGTGGTGGTGGCGAACCATCCGATTGGCACGCTCGACGGCCTCGCGCTGTTGCACGCAGTGGCGTCGGTGCGCCCGGATGTCAAAGTGGTGGCAAATCAGCTGTTATCGCTGGTGTCTTCGCTCGGCAGCCTGATGATTCCGGTGGACAATATGGGCAACCGTACCCGCCGCAATCAGGTCACACAAATGCAGGAGCATTTGCAAAATCAGGGCGTGCTGATTGTCTTCCCGGCAGGCGAAGTGTCGCGGATGAGCTCGAAAGGCGTGCGCGACGGCAAATGGCACACCGGTTTTATCCGCCTCGCGGCCAAAGCCCGTGCGCCGGTGGTGCCGGTGCATATCAGCGGCAGCAACAGTGCGCTGTTTTATCTCACGTCGATGATTTACCGCCCGCTGAGTACCCTGCTGCTGGTGCATGAAATGTTTGGCCAGCGCGGCAACAGCCTGACGCTTAAAATCGGCGCGCGCATTCCGTATGCCAGCTGGCACGACGGGCAGATGCAGGCAGGGGATCTGGCGGCGCGTTTTCGTAAACATCTTTACCGCCTTGGTGCAGGCAAGCCGGGGCTTTTCCACACTGAAACGTCGATTGCCCGCGCCGAAGATCGGGCGGTGCTGAAACACGCGCTGGAAGCCAGCGAAGTGCTGGGCAAAACGCCGGACGGCAAGATGATTTATCTCTATCGCCGTCACGGGGAAGATACGGTGCCGATTTTGCGCGAACTGGGCCGGTTGCGCGAAATTGCCTTCCGCGCCGTCGGTGAAGGCAGCGGCCGCCGTCGGGATCTCGACAGTTACGATGACGACTATTATCACCTGGTGCTTTGGGATCCGCAGGCGCTGGAGATTGTCGGCGCGTACCGGTTTATCCCGACTGCCGATCAGGTCGCCAGCAAAGGATTGAACGGAATTTACAGTCAGAGTTTGTTTCAGTACGGCCACCAGATGGATCCGATTCTGGCGCAGGGCATCGAACTCGGACGCAGCTTTATTCAGCCTGCGTACTGGGGAAAGCGCGGGCTGGACTATCTTTGGCTGGGCATCGGCGCGTATCTGGCGAAATATCCGCAAACGCGTTATCTGTTTGGCCCGGTGTCGATTTCCGGCGGCATGCCGCTGCCCGCCCGCGATTTGCTGGTGGCATTTTATCGACTGTATTTCGCCCCGACGCTGCCACTGGCGACATCCCTGCGCCCTTATCCGGCGTCGCTGCCTGACGTGTTAGCGCAGTTTTGCGGTGATGATTATCAGGAAGATTTGCAGCGCCTCAAACGTCTGCTGGCCAATCTCGGATGCAGCATTCCGGCGCTGTATAAGCAGTATTCCGAACTTTGCGAAAGCGGCGGCGTGCAGTTTATCGATTTCGGCAGCGACCCGGAATTCAACAACTGCATCGACGGATTGGTGCTGGTGGATCTCAGCCAGCTGAAACCGGCCAAATTTGAGCGCTATATTGCGGTGCATCAGGAAAGTGCCTCCCTGGCTTAATGTGCCAGAGAGGTTGTGGCAGGAAAGCGGCCTCCCCGGCGAAGGGGAGTGCTGACCGGCGGTCAGTGCGGGTTGTTCACGTTCACCACAGACACCGTGTAAATCACCACTGATTTTGGCTTAACGTCCTCACTGTTTTTCCCGACAGCAGCAGGCGGGATAACAATCGTCACTTTTCCGCCTTTGCGGACAAGTTTCACGGCATCACGCAGTACAGGCGGCATGTCGGCCACGCGGAAAATCTGGTTCGCATTTTCAATTTGCGGGCCATCCACCATAGTGCCATCGAGTAATTCCCCTTTGTAGGTCACCTCCACCTGATTGGTGTCTTTGATTCCCGCACCTTCACCTTTATTTTCAACCAGATAGTAAAGGCCTTTCGCGGTCTTTTTCACACCCGGGCGTTTGGCAAACTCTTCAATAAAGGCTTTCTCTGCGCCCTGCTCTTTCGCTGTCGCCGCCTGCGTCAGGATCTTCACCTGCTCATCAAACGCCGTCAGCGTGGCCTGCACATCCTGCGGACTCATCTTTTCGCGCTGGTTAAAGGTATCGGTGATCCCGGCCAGAAGAATGTCTTTGTCCAGCGTAATGTGCAGCGCCTTTTGCTCGACAATCTGCGCTTCAATGTATTTAGCCATGGCAACGCCGCTGGCATAGGCACGCTTTTGCTCTTCGCTGTTCAGGCTGAAAGCGACTTTCTCAGGCTCCGGCGCAACTTCAGCAGCCGGTTCTTTTACCGGCTCAGGCTCGGGTTCCGCCGTCGCGTGAGTGAGGGGCAGCGTGGTCACGGCAACGGCCGGGGCAGCAGGTTGTGCGTCTGGCGTAGCGGGCGGAGTGGCATCAGGTAAGGCCGGTGCAGGTGCCTCCGGGGTTTGAGGCGTCGTCAGAGGTGCAGCGGGTACAGCTGGCGCAATCGTGGCGGCGTTATTTTCCGAACCGGTAACCTGAGCAGCGGCCGGTTCATTGGCAAAAACCTTAAAGGAATAACAAAACATCATCATGAGGCTTAGCACATAAGCGCTCTTCTTCGCAGGAATAAAAGACATGGGATTACCTTCGCAATAAAATTACTTTGTTGAATCTTATAAATCAGGGAAATAGCGTTCATCGCGATAAAACCGGTGCACATTAAAATAGAAAATGCAGCGAGTTTTCCTGCGGATAAAGTGAAGCCCACTTTGCAATGGTGACAAAAGATTCAAAACATGATGGCGCAATGATTTCATACACGAGTAAATAATGCGAATTTTTTTCACATTATTTACGTTACATGGTCATGAATGTATTAGGATTTTTCGCACTTAATGAGGATATTTACTGACAGGTTTCCCGGTAGTCATCCGCCATTGCCATTTTTAATAACAAATCATGACCAATATAGTTACTCCAGTTAAAGGAATTCTGTAACACGACAACTGCATTCTGATGTTTTTTATCAAAACCGATATAACTGGAGTATCCGCCGATATATCCGACCTGATAAGTAATTATCTGGTTATCTTTATAATCAGTGACCCAGGCAATATTGGAGGCCTCAATTTCTCTTTCGAAATAGACTTTTTCTGTGACCTGAATAGCCGCGTTGAGATCGCCGGTGCGGGAATTCTCGATATGCGCACGAAGATATTTCAGCAGATCATCGGCGTTGCTGTACAGATTGGCCGCTGCCACCATGTTGTTGGTGAAGTACCAGTCAGGCACCACTTTGCCGCGGCGAATAAACTTCGGCTGATCGCCCGCATGACCGATCGCGCGATAAGGGTAATCTTTCAGCGTCGGGCCGTGGAAGCTGGTATTGGTCATTTTCAGCGAGTTAAAGATAAAGTCATACGCCAGTTGCTGGATGTCTTCGCCGGTTTTTACTTTGAGAATGTAGCCAAGAAGCGCGTAACCCAGATTGGAATACTGAGGCTCCCGCTTTTGCGGCTTTTTGAACGAAGAGAGATCGTTCACTACCGCATCGCTGTCCAGTTCGTTATAAAAATTGTCGCCGGTATACAGATATTTCAGGAAGCTCTGCAACATGTCTTTGTTCATGTTTTGTCGCGGTAAACCGGAAGTATGTGTGGCCAGCTGCAACAAGGTGATGTTCCGGGCATCCGGGCTGAGCAGAATATTTTTGGCAATAAGTCCGAGAGTTTATCGTCCCAGTTCAGTTGCCCTTTATCGACCAGCCCGGCCACCACTTCACCGGTCACGCCCTTACTCACTGAACCGAGCGCAAACAGCGTTTCCCCGTCAATTTTGTAGCCATTTACTGCGTTGGTATACCCATAGCCCCAGGTCCGGGCTTCGCCGTTGTTGCGGATAATCCCTATCGCCAGGCCGCTGGCTTTTTCCTTCTTCATATATTGCTGAACAATACCGTCAACCAGCCCGTCGAGATTTTTCGTGCAGGCAAGTTGCTTTACCGCCTGCGGGCTTTCTTTCACCTGCATCTCGGATAAGGTTCCGCACGCGGTCAGAAGCAAAGGAAGCATGATGCTCAGGCCAGAAAATCGTCCCGTTATTCTTTTCATTGCATTGATTTATAGAGCGAAGTTGAACGGCGACGACAGTGAATACACATCAGATGACCTTGTGACAGAAAAAGAGGCTCGCCGGATGGCGCGCTGCAGGCCGCAGACTGTGTCATTTCCCCGCGCTTTTCAATGAGAAATTGACGCGATCCTGATGTTCTTTTGCACAAACCCGCCGGGCGTCGGGGGAATCATTCAACATCGTCTGAGAGAGCATGAAAAATCTCTTTACCTGCATAAAAAATCATTTTAAACACCAACGCGAAACATTGACTTAACGTAAATAATTGAATTAGATCGGTTTAATTAACGTTGGCGCAACCTTTGCCGATAACCTTGATTCACGTCATGCCACTTTCACGAAGGCCGGACTTTTAAAATCAGGGGAAAATATGAACATCACACAGCGTCTTTTACTGACGTTCTCACTGCTATCTGCCGCCCTCATCGCTCTGGGGGTCGCCGCCATTATGTTGATTTCGGGTTTCCAGGACCGGTTTGAATATGTTCAGGTCAATGCGATCCCTTCCATCAAAGATCTCAATAAACTCATCGATCAGAGCAACAGGCTTTCCCTCACGCTCTATAAACACCAGAGCCAGACCGATAACAGCAAAATGCCTGAGGTAGAAACCCTCATTCAGCAGCGGATTGCCGGGCTGAAAACGCTGACGGAATATTATCTGCAACACGATATCTCCAGCGCTGAAGATGAAAGGCTGACCCACGTCGCTTTCGACAATATTCGTAAAGTGGAGGAAAAGCTCCCGGCGTTTCTGGCCTCATCACGGGCACATCAGGATGACGTCAGTCTGGCGCTGATTGAGGGCGACGGCGGCATCGGCATGGCTATCCGTCAGCTCATCTCCGATTACCAGAAACAGCTTACCGTTAACATCGACATCGGTGAGGGGTTGCGCGCCACTAACCGCAGCATTTTCAACGCCACACTCTGGGGGATGGGCAGCGGCGTGACGATCACCATCCTGCTGCTGGGTTTCTTTGCGCTGGTCACCATCCGCCGCGTACGGAAAAGCCTGCTGGCCATCGGGGATATCATGACCATCGCCAGCGAACGGCTGGATTTGACGGTGAGCGCCGATGCCAGCCGTCATGACGAAGTGGGCAACATGGCCCGCGCCTTCAACAGCCTGATGCAACGCGTCTCCGGAGCACTGTTGTCCGTGAGTGCGGCGTCACAGTCGGTCAGCAGCGCGTCGGCACAAATCGCGGCCGGTAACGAAGATCTCTCCTCGCGCACCGAGCAGCAGGCCGCCTCGCTGGAACAGACCGCCGCCAGCATGACCGAACTCAGCGAGACGGTTCGCCAGACCGCCGACAACACGCGTCAGGCCAGCCAACTGGCGGGCAACATGAATGCGCTGTCGGAGAAAAGTGCCTCCTCGCTGGAAACCATGCTGAGCACCATGGGCGATATCCGCAGCAGTTCCCGCAAAGTCACCGAGATCATCACGCTTATCGAGGGCATCGCCTTCCAGACCAATATTCTGGCGTTGAACGCCGCCGTGGAAGCGGCACGCGCCGGTGAACACGGTAAAGGATTTGCTGTGGTGGCCGGTGAGGTCAGAAATCTGTCACAGCGTTCGACCACCGCCGCACGTGAAATAAAAGCACTGATCGACCTCTCCTACAGCCTGATCGAAGCCGGTGCCCATCAGGCGGGCGATGTCGGCGAGAACATGAACTCGATGGGCAACGCCATCCGTCAGGTTACGGATCTGGTGAACGAGATTGCCGCTGCGGCTACCGAGCAGAGTCAGGGAATTTCTCAGGTGCATCAGGCCGTTAATCAGATGGATGATGTGACCCAGCAGAACGCCGCGCTGGTGGAAGAAGCCTCTTCAGCCTCGCGCTCGTTGCAGGATCAGGCCGACGGCCTGGCGCGGCTGGTCGGTGAATTCCGCCTGAGCGACGCCACCGGCCAGCGTCAGTCCTTCGTAAAACCGGCGCAGACGCTGGCTGCACTGCCACGCACGCAAAAACCGGGCACTCCGCCACACAATGAGGCCGACTGGCAACGTTTCTGATCAGGCTTTTACCGTCGTCTTATTACAGGGAGAACAGCATTATGGATAATCTTGAGGAGCAGGCAGACCATCTGGAAAAGCACAAGGCATTGGTGGAAAGCTTTGAACAGATGGCGGCGCTGGTGAATCAGCTTGCCACCGGGGAATACCGGTCGCTGGATCTGTACATCAATAACTGCCGCCATTTTCGCGATCGCAGCCTGGAAGTTCAGGCAGTGCTGGCAGATAAATGTTTTGAAACTTACCTGATGCGCCACGATATAACGCTGTATTACAGCATTCACAGCGTGAATATGGCCTTTGGCATGATGACCAATATGCTGGAAAACCTGAAAAGATTCTTGTCCTGAGAACGCGTTAAACAGCGCCAGATACCTGACACGGAGCATGTGAAGGGTCACCCTGAAGATTCGCGAGTGTTTTCAGGGTGTTTTTGTATTCATCGCCGTGATAACTGGCAGCCAGTCGCGGTGTGAAATTGATGAGTTGGGTTAACTGACGCGGCCAGCCACCAGATCCTGCGCACACGCCCACGCGGAACTCCACGCCCACTGAAAATTGTAACCGCCCAGCCAGCCAGTCACGTCCACCACTTCACCGATAAAGTACAAACCCGGCACTTTCGCAGCGGCCATGGTTTTAGAAGACAACTCCCTGGTATCGACACCGCCGAGCGTCACTTCCGCCGTGCGGTAACCTTCGGTGCCGTTCGGCTGCACCTGCCAGTTTTGCAGTTGTTCAACCAGCTCCGCCTGCTGCGGCACGTTGAGCTGTTTGAGCGTCACGTCCGGCAACTGGCCGAGCGTTTGCAGACATTCCACCAGACGCTTCGGCAGTTGCATCGCCAGCGTATTTTTCAGGCTTTGATTGGGATGTTCCTGCCGCTGGTCATTGAGAAACGCCGCCAGATCGACGTCAGGCAGTAAGTTAACGCTCACAAACTCACCTGGCAGCCAGTAGCTGGAAAGCTGTAAAACGGCCGGGCCGGACATGCCGCGATGGGTGAAGAGAATGCTTTCACGGAAAACCGTGCCGTCTTCTGCGGTCAGCACCGCAGGCACTGACACGCCCGAGAGGGTTTGCAGGTGATCCAGCAGCGGTTTGTGCAGGGTAAAGGGCACCAGACCGGCGCGGGTCGGCAATACTTTCAGCCCAAACTGCTCCGCCAGACGGTAACCGAACGGCGTCGCGCCCAGCCCCGGCATGGAAAGCCCCCCGCTTGCAACAACAAGTGAGTGAGTGCTTACAGTTGAGCCGTTCACCTTGATGACAAAGCCATTTTCCGTTTTCTGTACGTCGGAAATCTCACTGCGCAACCGGACATCGACGTTGCCCAGTTCGCATTCTTTATCCAGCAGCGCCACGATTTGCTGTGCGGAGTCATCGCAAAAAAGCTGACCGAGGGTTTTCTCGTGCCAGGCGATGTTGTAGCGGTTGACCATATCGATAAAATCCCACTGGGTGTAACGCGCCAGGGCGGATTTGCAGAAATGCGGGTTTTCGGAAAGATAGGCGGCCGGTTCGGCATACAGATTAGTAAAATTGCAGCGTCCGCCCCCCGACATCAAAATTTTACGCCCGGTTTTCTTACCATTATCCAGCAGCAGAACCCGGCAGCCACCCTGTCCGGCCTGCGCTGCACAGAACATGCCTGCCGCACCCGCACCTATGACTACCACATCAACCTGTTCCACTTTTGGCCTCTCTTTCCGGAAAATTCAGCTACGTTTTAAATAGTATACGCCCTGCGCACAGGAGGATTTTGACCGCTGCGCGTCGCGGATTGTAAGGGACTGACGGGGTATAAACCAGTCACAGGGGCTTTGCATGAGGCAAAGTAAGCAAATGTTTCAGATAGCAAAGACCCAACAACCTGCTGATTAATAAAAAGTTAATCTACATTGCAACATTTTTTGAACTGTTTTTAATCAAAAAAATGTCATATTTTCCTTTTATCGGCCCCCTGTTCTCGCAGATAATGCGCGGCGTTCATGACCACTAACTGGCGTAACAATTATGCTGCATCTATTTGCCGGGTTGGATATTCATACCGGTTCGTTATTGATTCTCGCGTTACTGTTTGTCCTGTTCTATGAAGCCATTAACGGTTTTCATGATACGGCCAATGCAGTAGCAACCGTCATCTATACCCGGGCAATGCGTTCGCAATTAGCGGTCGTGATGGCGGGTGTGTTTAACTTTCTTGGCGTCATACTCGGTGGTTTGAGTGTGGCTTATGCCATCGTCCATTTGCTTCCAACCGATCTTCTGCTCAACGTGGGTTCCACTCATGGCCTTGCCATGGTGTTCTCGATGTTACTGGCAGCGATCATCTGGAACCTCGGCACCTGGTATTTCGGCCTGCCGGCGTCCAGCTCCCATACGCTGATCGGCGCCATCATTGGTGTCGGGTTGACCAATGCATTAATGACTCACACGTCCGTGGTCGATGCATTAAACATCCCAAAAATGATCGGTATTTTTGCCTCTCTGATTATCTCGCCTCTGGTCGGGATGATTGTGGCGGGGACCATGATTTTCCTGTTACGTCGCTACTGGAGCGGCAACAAGAAACATGCCCGTATCCACCTGACGCCTGCTGAACGTGAAAAGAAAGACGGCAAGAAAAAGCCGCCGTTCTGGACCCGTATTGGCCTGATCCTGTCGGCTATCGGCGTGAGCTTCTCTCACGGCGCTAACGACGGTCAGAAAGGTATCGGTCTTATCATGCTGGTTCTGATTGGTGTGGCTCCGGCAGGTTTTGTGCTGAACATGAGCGCCACCGGTTACGACATTACCCGTACCCGCGACGCCGTGACGCACCTCGGGCAGTATTATCAGCAGCACGTTGATGCGGTACCCCACGTGGTAGCACAAACGCCACTGGTGCCTGCGCCAGACGTGAATATTGCCCCGACCGATGCAGCAAAAGTGTTCCATTGCGACAGCAGCCATGCGCTTGATGCTATTGGCCGTGCGCAAACTCTGCTGACCAATCTTCCGTCCTACAGCGCATTGTCACCGGATGAACGCAGCCATATGCGTCGCCTGCTGATGTGCGTGTCTGATACGGCAGATAAAGTCGCTAAGCTGCCGGAAACGTCACCTGCGGATAAACGCTTCCTGGGTGAACTGAAAACCGACATTCTTCAAACCGTGGAATATGCTCCGATCTGGATCATTATCGCTGTGGCTCTGGCACTGGCGCTGGGCACCATGATTGGCTGGAAGCGCGTTGCGACCACCATTGGCGAGAAGATTGGTAAGAAAGGCATGACCTACGCACAGGGTCTGTCAGCACAGCTTACTGCGGCGGTGTCTATCGGTGTTGCCAGCTACACGGGTATGCCGGTTTCCACGACACACGTGTTGTCCTCTGCGGTGGCGGGCACCATGATTGTGGACGGTGGCGGTGTGCAGTCGAAGACCGTGAAAAACATCGCGATGGCCTGGATCTTAACCCTGCCAGTCTCGATTGTCCTTTCCGGCCTGTTGTACTGGATTGCGCTGAAGCTCATCTGATAAGCGTCTGAATCTCGGTTCAGAATAGAAAAAGGCGACCTGTGTTGAACAAGGTCGCCTTTTTTATTTCCTTTTTCACACATCCTCACAACGATTATTCAGATTTAATACCAGATGAGCATCGCCATCATACTGATGAGAATAAGCCCTACCAGCGCTGTCGTCAGAACAAACTGACCGCGCACCCGCTCACAACGGCGGATAAATTCAGGATCGTGATGTTCAACGTAGCGCTGAGCATAAATATAACGCACCAGCCTGATTTGCTTACTCGGTTGCCCGTGAGACGTAAAGAATCCACCGCCATCAACATATTGATACAGCAGGGGATCACATCCCCGAAGAACCACCAGCAATGCGCGCAAAGAAGAATAATAGCGCAGCATATTCACCACACACACAAAACATAAAGCCCAAAATAGCGCAACGGGACTGATCATGATTCCCCCTCAAGGCGAACTCACCCCGCGCACTGCGGCCATCAACTCTGCCGCACACCCGACGTTTCGCCCTGCCTTTCCGCGATTTCACACCCCGGACACGAATATGTCCGCCCTCTTTCACATCACAGAAAATTGCCAAAACAGGAGAAGCCTGCATTATTCAGTGTAGGAAACGAATCTGGAAATAGGGAAGACGCCTCATATTATTTATATCTATCGATTGCCGGAACAGGAAATGGGATCTGTATGCTTGATTTGTTTAACCATTTTGGCGCTATACTAAAAGCATGACTTTCGCATGATGCAGATATTGCTGTTAACCGACTTATGGAAGGAGTTTTCTTATGGCTTACAAACACATACTCATTGCTGTAGACCTGTCGCCGGAGAGCAAGGTTTTAGTTGAGAAAGCCGTCTCCATGGCGCGCCCTTACAACGCTAAAGTGTCCCTGATCCACGTTGATGTGAACTATTCAGACCTGTACACCGGCCTTATCGACGTCAATCTGGGCGACATGCAGAAACGTATTTCCGAAGAAACTCACCACGCGCTGAATGAATTGTCGCAAAACGCAGGTTATCCGATTTCAGAAACCCTGAGTGGCAGCGGTGATTTAGCACAGGTTCTGGTTGATGCGATTAATAAATACGGCGTGGATTTGGTGCTGTGCGGCCATCACCAGGATTTCTGGAGCAAACTGATGTCCTCCGCCCGCCAGCTGATCAACACCGTACATATCGACATGCTGATCGTGCCGCTGCGCGATGAGGAAGAAGAAGCGTAAGACACACTGTCCCGCTGAAACGGCTATAAAAATGCCCGCAGGTGAAAAACCGGCGGGCATTTTTTTATGGCTATAACGGAAGTGGCTAAAGCACCAGTGCGTTACAGCGGCGTATAAATATCAAACCGGTGGCTTTTGGTGACCACGGCGGCCTGGGCAGGAATATCGGCCATTGGCGGGGCGTAATCCGGGCGTTTCACCACGATTCGTTTTGTCGCTAAACGACGCGCCGGTTCCAGCAGGCCATCGGCATCTTCGTCCGGGCCGACGAGTCCCTGAAACACCCGCATCTCTTTCTTCACCAGCGCACTTTTCTGTTTGTGCGGATACATCGGGTCGAGATACACCACTTCCGGCTTTGGCGAAAGCTCAGAAAGCGCCGTCAGGCTTGAAGCGTGCAGCAGCGTCATACGCTCACGCAGCCACGGACCGATTTCCGCATCGCGATAGCCACGCGCCAGCCCGTCATCGAGCAATGCCGCCACGACCGGATTGCGCTCCAGCATCCGCACCCTGCAGCCCAGAGAAGCGAGCACAAACGCATCGCGCCCCAGCCCTGCGGTGGCATCGACGACATCCGGCAGATAGCGGCCTTTAACACCGACGGCTTTCGCCACCGCTTCACCCCGCCCGCCGCCGAATTTACGCCGGTGCGCCAGGGTGCCGCCGACGAAATCGACAAAAATCGCGCCGAGTTTGGGCTCGTCGCGTTTGCGTAATTCCAGACGTTCAGGCGTCAGCACCAGCGCCATCACGGCATCCGGATCAGACGTCAGATTCCAGCGCTGCGCCAGAACAGATAAGGCGCCTTCATCGGCGCCTTCTTCACACAGTAAACACACACTCACAGGCAGAGGTTATCCTTTGATTCCGTAGTGGCGCAGCATAGCATCCAGCTGCGGCTCACGCCCGCGGAAGCGTTTGAACAGATCCATCGGCTCTTCGGAACCGCCGCGCGACAGAATGTTATCGAGGAACGACTGACCGGTTTCGCGGTTGAAAATCCCGTCTTCTTCAAAGCGGGAATACGCATCGGCAGACAGCACTTCCGCCCACAGATAGCTGTAGTAACCGGCCGCATAACCGCCTGCAAAGATGTGGCTGAAGGCGTGCGGGAAACGTCCCCATGACGGTGACGGCACCACGGCAACCTGCTTCTTAATTTCTGCCAGCGTTTGCAGGATTTGCGCGCCTTTGGCCGGATCATATTCCGCATGCATACGGAAATCGAACAGGCCAAACTCCAGCTGACGCAGGATAAACAGCGCCGCCTGATAGTTTTTCGCCGCCAGCATTTTATCCAGCATCTCTTTCGGCAACGGTTCGCCGGTTTCGAAATGGCCGGAGATGAACGCCAGCGCGTCCGGCTCCCAGCACCAGTTTTCCATAAACTGGCTTGGCAGCTCGACGGCATCCCACGGCACACCGGAAATACCGGCGACTCCCGGGGTGTCGATGCGGGTCAGCATATGATGCAGGCCGTGACCGAACTCATGGAACAGCGTGGTGACTTCGTTGTGCGTGAACAGCGCCGGTTTATTGCCGACCGGGCCGTTGAAGTTACAGGTCAGGTACGCGACCGGTTTTTGCAGCTCGCCGTCAGCTTTACGCAGGCTGCCGACGCAGTCATTCATCCAGGCGCCGCCGCGTTTGTGCTCGCGGGCATACAGATCGAGGTAGAAGCTGCCGCGCAGGTCGCCGGTTTCATCAAACAGGTCGAAGAAACGTACGTCTTTGTGCCAGGTTTCCACGTCTTTACGCTCTTTGGCGGTGATGCCGTAAATACGTTTCACCACTTCGAACAGCCCTTCCAGCACGCGCTGTTCAGGGAAATAAGGGCGGAGTTGCTCGTCGTTGATGGAGAACAGATGCTGTTTCTGTTTTTCACCGTAGAACGGCAAATCCCAGGCTTCCATTTCATCCACGCCGAAGTGTTCTTTGGCGAAGGCGCGCAACTGCGCCAGCTCCTGCTCACCCTGCGGGCGGGCGCGCGTCGCCAGACCGCTCAGGAAGTCGATCACCTGCGCCGGGCTTTCCGCCATTTTGGTGGCGAGGGACATGTCCGCGTAAGAGTCAAAGCCCAGCAGCTGCGCCAGTTCATGACGCAGCGATAAAATCTCCGCCATCACTTCACTGTTATCCCACTTACCGGCGTTAGGGCCCTGATCGGAGGCGCGGGTGCCGAATGCGCGGTACATTTCTTCACGCAGCGCACGGTTTTCACCGTAGGTAATCACCGGCAGATAGCTCGGGATATCCAGCGTCAGCAACCAGCCTTCCTGCTCTTTCGATTCGGCCAGGGCTTTGGCAGCCGCCAGCGCGCTTTCCGGCAGACCTTTCAGGTCGTTCTCATCCGTGATGAGTTTGCTCCAGCCCATGGTGGCGTCGAGCACGTTGTTGCTGTAAGTCGAGCCAAGCTCGGACAGACGCGCGGAAATTTCACCGTAACGTTTCTGTTTTTCCATCGGCAAACCAATGCCGGACAGCTCGAAATCACGCAGCGCGTTATCAATGGCTTTTTTCTGCGCCACGGACAGCGTGTTGAAATGCTCGCTGGCTTTGAGATCGCAATAAGCCTGATACAACCCGGCATGCTGACCCGCCCAGGTACTGAATTCGGATAAAATCGGCAGGCACTGCTCGTAAGCTTCACGCAGTTCCGGGCTGTTTTTCACCGCATTCAGGTGGCCGACCGGCGACCAGATACGCCCCAGACGATCGTCACTTTCTGCCAGCGGCTGACACAGGTTTTCCCACGTATATGGCGCACCTTGTGCGACCACGCGTTCGATGGTCTGGCGGCTTTCTTCAATCGCAGACTTCATCGCAGGGACAATATGTTCAGGTTGGATCGCAGAGAAAGGCGGCAGGGAGAACGGTTTTAAGAGCGGATTCGACGCGTTTTGCTGTTCAGTCATAGGGCCAGTCCTTCGTAATAGCGTTTGGGGCTGATGCGTCTGTGGCGCACCACGCCGTGAATTCGGGTCGTCTTAAAGATGACGTAACTTCTAACATGCGGTCAAGTGACGGGGAAATCAAGGGTGGCGCCGATATCGTCCGGCTGGCACAGATATTCATGTTATCAATCACTCCCGCTCGAATTATCAGCCTGCAGCAAGACCTGCCTCGCATTTTTCATCTTTGTCTGTGCCTGCCCGTTAACCCTTATTTACAGCAAGGTTATTCGTGTTAACTTCCTGTCATCTGGCGTATGCCAGTACGGTTTTTCAACAACACAGGGAGTCAGCAGGGAATGAAAACACTCAAAATTGTTACGCTGGGCGGCGGCTCAGGTTACACACCGGAACTGATCGACGGCTTTATCCGCCGCCACGCCGAATTACCGGTATCGGAATTCTGGCTGGTGGATATTGCCGCCGGTGAAGAAAAGCTGAACATTGTGGGCGCGCTGGCACAGCGGATGGTGAAAAAAGCCGGTATCCCGATGACGGTCCATCTGACCACCGACCGGGAAACCGCGCTGCGCGATGCGGATTTCGTCACCACCCAGCTGCGCGTCGGCCAGCAGGAAGCCCGCATTCACGACGAGGCGATCCCGCTGAAATACGGCGTTCTCGGGCAGGAAACCACCGGCGCGGGCGGGTTTATGAAAGCGCAACGCACCATTCCCGTCCTGTTAGAGTTGTGCCGTGATATGGAAAGGCTGTGCCCGGAGGCGTGGCTGATCAATTTCACCAATCCGGCGGGGATTGTCACCGAAGCCATCGAAAAATATTCGTGCATCAAAACGCTGGGGATTTGCAGCGGCGCGAACAGCATGATGATGGATATCGCGAAGGTGTATGACGTGCGCCGCGAAGACGTGTATGCCCGCGTGATGGGGCTGAACCACCTGATTTTTGCCGATCAGATCGCCGTCAACGGCCACGACGTTACGGCAGAATTTATCGAAAAACTGGCACAGGGCAACGGTCAGCATCAGTTGAAAAACATTCCCGACACCGGATTGCCGCCCGCCTTTATCCGCGCACTCGGGCTGTATCCCCTTTCCTACCTGAAATATTTCTATCTGCGCCGTGAAATGGTGGCGCACAGCGTACAAGACAGTCAGACGCACGGCACACGCGGAGAACAAACGCGTGAAATTGAGCGCCAGCTTTTTGAAATCTATAAAAACCCGCAGCTTGAAAGTAAACCCAAAGAACTGGAAAGCCGCGGCGGCGCATATTACTCAGACACGGCCTGTTCGATTATCAGCGCGATTTATAACAACCGGCAGGAAATCCACGTCGTCAATACGCGAAATCACGGTGCCACGCCGGATCTTGACGAAAACAGCGTGGTGGAAACTAACGCGGTGATTGACCGTCAGGGCGCGCATCCGCTGGCGTATGGCCGTTTACCGTCGAAAATTCGCGGCCTGATCCAGAGCGTCAAAGCGTTCGAAGAACTCACGATCGACGCTGCCGTCACCGGCGATTATTCCACGGCATTAATGGCGCTCTCGGTGCATCCGCTGATGCCGTCAGTGGATATCGCCGAAAAAATTCTCGACGAATACCTGGCGGTAAACCGGGCTTATTTACCTCAATATGATTATTGAAAGACAGGTAAAACCTCATGATGAAATTTTTGGAATCACGCGTTGTCCCCTCTCTGGTGAAAGTGGGCGAAAACGTTATTCTGGTCGCCGTCAGAAACGGCATTACGCTGACGCTGCCGTTTATTATTTCCGGCAGTATCTTCTTAATTATCGCCAATCTGCCAATCCCCGGCTGGACGGAATATTTAGGTCAGTTCGGCACCGCGCTGAATGTGCCGGTCATTGTGACCTTCGGGGTGATCGGATTAATGTCGGCCATCGGCATCAGTTACAATCTGGCGAAACATTACAAGCTTGACGGACTGATGTGCAGCGGGATCACCGTCGCCGTATTTCTGATGGCGCAGCTTAACGATGAATATACGTTAAACGTCGATAATCTCGGGGCCTCCGGTCTGTTCTCGGCCATTATTCTTTCGGTGCTGACCGTCTATATCATTCGCTTTTTTATCGAACATAAAATCTATATCCGGCTGCCGGAAAACGTTCCTCCCGCCGTATTACAGTCCTTTATCGGCGTCATTCCGGCGTTCGTCTGTCTGGCGCTGGTGTGGTTTGTGCGGGTGATCCTGCATTTTGATATCAACGCATTTTTCACGCTGATCTTAAGCCCGCTGGTCATCGGCCTGGGCACGTTGCCGGGTATGCTGGTGCTGGTGTTTCTCATCTCGCTGCTCTGGTGCTGCGGCATTCACGGTACCAACGTGCTCTCCGGCATTACCGCACCGATATTTCTCAAGTTCATTGTCGAAAATACTCAGGCCTATCTCAGCCACCAGCCAATACCCCATATCTTTGCGGAAGGTTTTTATAACTTCTTTATTTGCACCGGCGGGTCCGGCGCGACGATGGGACTGGTGCTGGCGATGATGATGTCGAAAAGTCGTTATTATAAATCGCTGGGCCGGATGTCTTTTGCGCCGTCGCTGTTTTGTATTAATGAACCGGTCATTTTCGGCGTGCCGATGGTGTTTAATCCGCTGATGATGCTGCCGTTAATTATCACGCCGATGCTGCTTTGCACCCTCTCCTGGTTCCTGATGGCGTTTAATATTATTGGCCGCCCGGTCTTGCAGATCCCGTGGACCATGCCGCCTTTCTTCAATGCCTATTTTGCCACCGGCGGGAATATTCCGGCAGCTATCTGGTCAGGCGTCATGATTATTATTTCAGCAATGATCTATTATCCCTTCTTCCGCGTGCTGGAAAAGAAACAGCTGGCGATGGAGCACAGCGAACAACCTGTTCCGGCTTTGCAGGTCAATGCATAAATCTTAACGACAAGGAATACATCATCATGAAGATAAACTGTGCGTTTGTAGGATTCGGAAAAAGCGCAACGCGCTACCATCTGCCTTACGTTTTGCAGCGGCGCGACACCTTTGAGGTTCGCACCATTTTTGATATCACCCGTCGCCCGGACATTGAGCAAGAAGAGGCTTATCAGGGCATCCGCTTCACCTCTGATCTCAATGATATTCTGCACGACGAAAGCATTACGCTGGTGACGCTGTGTACCCCGCCGCAAACCCATTATGACTATGCAAAAATCTGCCTTGAACACGGAAAGAACGTCATCGTCGAAAAGCCGTTTACCCGCACGCTGGAAGAAGCACAGACCTTATTTGCGCTGGCTGCGGAAAAAGGGCTGACGGTGACGCCCTATCAGAACCGGCGTTTCGACAGTTGTTTTCAGGCGGTGAAAAAAGTCATCAACAGCGGCGTGCTCGGTAATATTGTCGAGTTCGAAAGTCATTTTGATTACTTCCGCCCAGACGCCCCCGATTCACCGGCCGATTATACCCACGGCGCTTTTTACGGGCTGGGCGTTCATCTTGTCGATCAGGTGGTCAGCCTGTTCGGGCGGCCGGAATGTGTGCATTACGATATCCGTTCGGTGCGAAATAAAAACAACCCTGACGACACCTTTGAACTGCAGCTTTATTACGGCAAAACCAAAGCCATTGTTAAATGCAGCCATCTGGTGATGCAGCCTTACCCGAAATTTATTCTTCACGGAGAAAAAGGCTCCTTTATTAAACTCAATATCGATCAACAGGAAACCTGGCTGAAAGCCGGGAAATTACCGGGCACCGCAGATTTTGGTCAGGAAACGGAATATGGCGTGCTGAAATATCTGGATGAACGCGGTGAAACCATTACCGAACGTGTCGATGCGGGCAACGGCGATTATGGCCGCGTTTACGATGCGGTCCATGCCACCTTATCTCAGGGGCAGCCGCCGTATGTGCCTGCCGCAGATGTAATGACCACGATGGAAATTCTGCATCGTGCGTTTGAACAACCGGCACCGGCGCTGATCCGCCTGCGATGACACGCGCGCAGACCGGGAGCCTGCGCTTCCGGTCTGCGGGGCATCTGTCTATACTGCTCAAAAATAAACCCTGACATGAAGAAGTTACGCCCATGGCCGCCCGCTACATTGATATCAAAAACAGCCTGAAACAGGCGATCCTCAATAAAGAGTATCGGGTCGGTGACAAAATTCCTTCCGAGCGCGAACTGGCCCTGCGTTATGAAGTGACGCGCGTGACATTGCAAAAAGCCATGCACATGCTGGAACAGGAGGGCTTTATCGAACGTATTCATGGCAAAGGGATGTACGTCACCAAAGTCATTGAGGATAACGTTTATCTGCTCAATAACGGTACCAGCGATTCTATTCTCGGTTTTTCTCGTGAATTCAAAGATGACGTGAAAGTGTCCAGCCGCTTAATCAGCCTGCATACCCTCAAAGCCGGGGAATATATCGCCAGCCAGCTGGATATTCATGAAGACGACGAGGTGCATTATATTCGCCGCGTCCGGCTGGTGGACAATATTGCGGTGCTGATCGAAGATTCCTATATTCCCTGCACAATCATCGACATTATTCCTGAGTCCGTTTTACAAAATGGCTCGTTATATGAATTCATTGAAAATAAAACCGGCAGGAAAATTAAATTCTATAACTCCGTCATCGAGGCCTCGCTGTTTGATGACACGCTTTCCGCGCTGCTGGCGTGTGAAACCGGCCTGCCAATGCTGAAAGTGTCGGGCATTACCAAACTCGAAGACGGAAAAACCTTCAATTACTCAATCAGTTATAACCGCGCGGACAAATTCAAAATCAAGAACAGCTGGGTGGGGAAGTAAGATCACGCCTGCAACGTGAAGTATGAAGAGGGCAAACAGTTTATACTGTCGCCAATACGCCACTCCGGAACATGATATTTATGCTGAGTTACCGCCACAGTTTTCACGCTGGCAACCATGCCGACGTCCTGAAACACACCGTTCAGAGCCTGATCATCGAGTCTCTGAAAGAAAAAGAAAAACCCTTCCTTTATCTCGACACCCACGCGGGTGCCGGGCGCTATCAGCTGAGCGGCGAACACGCCGAACGTACCGGCGAATACCTGGAAGGCATTGCGCGCATCTGGCAACGTGATGATATTCCTGAAGAACTGGCGGCCTATATGTCCGTCGTCAACCACTTCAACCGCAACGAAAGCCTGCGTTATTATCCGGGTTCACCGCTGATTGCCCGTCAGCTGCTGCGCGAAGAAGACAAACTGCAACTCACCGAGCTGCACCCGAGCGATTTCCCGCTGCTGCGCAGTGAATTCCAGAAAGATGACCGCACCCGCGTTTCGCGCAGCGATGGCTACCAGCAGCTGAAAGCCCAGTTGCCTCCGCTGTCGCGCCGTGGCTTTATCCTGATGGATCCGCCGTACGAACTGAAAACAGATTATCAGGACGTGGTGAAAGGCATTCAGGAAGGCCACAAGCGCTTTGCCACCGGCACTTACGCGCTGTGGTACCCGGTGGTCATGCGCCAGCAGATCAAGAAAATGCTGCGTGATCTTGAAGCGACCGGCATCCGCCGCATCCTGCAAATCGAGCTGGGCGTGCGCCCGGACAGCGATCAGCGCGGTATGACGGCTTCCGGCATGATCGTCATCAATCCGCCGTGGAAGCTCGAGCAGCAGATGAACAACGTGCTGCCGTGGCTGCTGAAAGTGCTGGTCCCTTCCGGTACCGGTCACACGACGGTCAAATGGGTTGTGCCTGAGTAAGTAAAGAATTGCCCTTCGCCGGGACCTTTTTCTAAGGTCCCGGCTATCAAACCTATTGCAGCCATCGATCCAAACTTTGCGACAAAACGCATTCACGCGCTAAACTCACAGCAATTTTTAAGATTAGCGACGCCGGTATGGCGTTCTTCATTTTTGACAACTCATGGAAAATCCGATGACCAAACATTATGACTATCTGGCAATTGGCGGCGGCAGCGGCGGTATCGCATCAATCAACCGTGCAGCCATGTATGGGAAAAAATGTGCGCTGATCGAAGCTAAAGAGCTGGGCGGCACGTGTGTCAACGTGGGTTGTGTCCCGAAAAAAGTCATGTGGCACGCCGCGCAAATCGCTGAAGCGATCCGCAACTACGGCCCGGACTATGGCTTCGATACCACCGTTAACAGCTTTAACTGGAAAACGCTGGTCGCCAACCGTACCGCCTACATCGACCGTATCCACACCTCGTACGATAACGTGCTGGGCAAAAACAACGTTGACGTGATCAAAGGTTTCGCGCGTTTCGTTGACGATCATACCGTGGAAGTGAACGGCGAGAAGATCACCGCGGATCACATCCTGATCGCCACCGGCGGTCGCCCGAGCCACCCAAATATACCGGGTGCAGAATACGGCATCGATTCCGACGGTTTCTTTGATCTGACGGAAATGCCAAAACGCGTTGCCGTCGTCGGCGCGGGTTACATTGCGGTAGAAATCGCCGGTGTGATGAACGGCCTGGGTGCTGAAACTCACCTGTTCGTGCGTAAACACGCGCCGCTGCGTACTTTCGATCCGCTGATGGTCGATACGCTGGTTGAAGTGATGGAAGCCGAAGGCCCGGCGCTGCATAAAGAATCCATTCCGAAAGAAGTGGTGAAAAATGCCGACGGCAGCCTGACGCTGAAACTGGAAAACGGTCAGGAATTTGAAGTCGACAGCCTGGTCTGGGCGATTGGCCGCGAACCGGAAACCGACAACTTCAACCTGAAAGCGACGGGTGTGAAAACCAACGAAAAAGGGTATATCGTCGTCGATAAATTCCAGAACACCAGCGTAAAAGGGATTTACGCCGTGGGCGATAACACCGGTGCGGTTGAACTGACCCCGGTTGCCGTTGCCGCAGGTCGTCGTCTGTCTGAACGTCTGTTTAACAACAAACCTGACGAGCATCTGGATTACAGCAACATCGCCACCGTCGTGTTCAGCCACCCGCCAATCGGCACGGTCGGCCTGACCGAACCGCAAGCGAAAGAGCAGTTCGGCGAAGAGAACGTGAAAGTGTATAAATCTCAGTTCACCGCCATGTACACCGCCGTTACGCAGCACCGTCAGCCGTGCCGCATGAAACTGGTGTGCGTGGGTGCGGAAGAGAAAATCGTCGGCATCCATGGTATCGGTTATGGCATGGACGAAATGTTGCAGGGCTTCGCGGTTGCACTGAAAATGGGCGCGACCAAGAAAGACTTCGACAACACCGTCGCTATCCACCCGACCGGTGCGGAAGAGTTTGTGACTATGCGTTAATTCGCGCCCTTGCGACGCTAACGCGATGCAGTAAAAAGGCTTCAGATCTGCGGATCGGAAGCCTTTTTTTGTTGCCGTTAATCCAGCAAAATCACCTTCGAACTGTCCGCCTCGAACAGCGGCTTGCACAGGATTTTATAACTGTCGCGGTCGAAATGCGGAACGGCCATGTCAAAGGCTTTTGCCGCCTCCAGCGTTTGCACCGTCCCCAGATAAAACCAGTGATTGATGACGTGATAATCGGTTACGCCATTGGCTTCTTCGGCAATAGCAATCCGGCCAGGATAGGGCCAGCTGCGGATTTTCAGGGCGCTGAGCGCCTCTCTGAGACGCGCCTGATGCGCCTGCGGGGATTCTTTTCCACAACAGACACCGGCACATTTCCCCAGTGAATAGCGGAAGCACGCGCGGTTTTTTGTCAGCTTTTCCAGCCCCAGCGCGCCGTAACACAGCTTTTCCTGATCGGCGATATCACGGATTTTTTCGACCGCCGACATCTTGGTTTTAAACAAGCCGAACAAATCGTCACTGTGCGAGAAATCCACTTCGTTGCTGAACACGATACTCGCGCTTAGCGCCTCAAGCCGGATCGAACAGAGCTTGCGGGCGGTGCGCAGACGTTTATTAAACAGCGGACGCCGGGTTTTGATCAGATCCGATTCCAGCAATAACGCCCCGACTTCGCCGATGGTTTTCACATAATCGATATCGCGGGTCATGTGGAGCAACTTGGCTTCGGCAGGATTACGAAAATGCGACATCACGCGGCTGCGGATATTCACACTCTTGCCGATATACAGCGGAAAAGCGTTGTCGTCACCATAGAAAATATAGACACCGCTGCTGCTGGGTAAATTTTCCAACGTATGACGAAGATGTTCAGGGTATTGATAAAGCTCGGTAAAAAGCTCTTTTTCGGGATTCCACAAAATGGCTGACCTGCTTTCTGTGATGACTTTTCTCTGATAACGACAGCGTATAAAAAACAGCCGAATCATACTGGCGTTTTATACAGTCTTCAACCTTTGCAGGGCAAACAATGTGTAAATTTCGGGCGACGAAACATTACGCCTGTGTGCGCATCTCAATATATTCCTGTCCTCTCAGTAAGTTGGCTAAGGTGGCCTCACGGATTTCGCGCTGATCGGAGTGTATCCACTGATACAAATTATCAATGTTATCGAAGCGCACGAGCAGGGTGTAGATGGTTTCACCGTGAACCGGCCGCAGGATGTTCACATTCTGATAACCGGGAAACCTCGCCGCATCCGTCTTCAGCGTCTCCAGCCAGCATTCATAGTCTGCGAGCTTATCCCGCTGTACGCCGTGGGTGATCACCAGAGTCATGTGGTCAGGTTGATGCGGATAGGTCATCGGATATTCCTTCTCATTCACCGTTGTTCTGGTTAACTGAATGTTGCGTTATATTCATAAACGATACGAAACCAGCACCCTCATTGATAACGAAAATATTTTGGGGTGTTGTTAAACAATTTTTGGGGTGGGAAAAATAATGCGATTAAGCCTTGAAGCGCTGCTGATCCTGGATGCGCTGGACAGACACGGCACCTTTGCGGCCGCCGCGGCCAGACTGTTTAAAACCGCGTCGGCACTGAGTTATACCGTGCAGAAGATGGAAAGTGATCTGAACATCAAACTGCTGGACCGCTCAGGTCATCGCGCGACATTCACTCCCACCGGCCGTCTGATGCTCGAAAAAGGCCGCGTGCTGCTGCGCGCCGTCAGTGAGCTGGAACAACAGGCGCAGTACGTCGAAAGCGGGTGGGAAAGCAAACTGACCCTCAGCGTTGATGCCTCCGTTCCCTTTGCGCTGCTTGCCCCCCTGATCGACCGGTTTTACGCCGAGCATCAGCATACCCAATTGTTGTTTCGCCACGACGTGCTCGCCGGTTGCTGGGAAGCGCTCAGTTATGGCGAAGCCGACATTGTCTTTGGCGCCGTGCAGGAACCGTTAACCCGCAGCGGTATCGAATATCGCGCCATCGGCTGGCTGGAATATGTGTTTGCCGTTGCGCCCCACCACCCGCTCGCCGCAATGCCGGAACCGCTGGTGCGTGAACACATCCGCCAGTATCGCGCCGTTGTCGTTCACGACACCTCCCGCCACGGCGCAGGCGCTGATTTACGCGTGCTTGATGAGCAGAAAATGCTGAGCGTGCATGACTTTAACGCCAAAGTGCATGCACAAATTGCCGGGCTGGGTTGCGGCTATCTGCCGCGTTATCTGGCCGCACCGCATCTGGAAAGCGGTGCGCTGGTTGAGCGTCGTCTCGATACCGAACCCCGGCGCGACCAGGCGTTTATGGCCTGGAACGACAATGCCACCGGTAACGCCGCCATGTGGTGGCGTGAGAATTTGCAGAACTTCGACGGGCTGAGCACCGTTTATAGCCCGGAATAACCGGGCTGTCATACCAGAATTACCCCTGACGCTGTGGCGCTTTGTGCACCATCGTGTAGGCATAGTCGACGCCCATGCCGTAGGCACCGCTGTGTTCACGCACCAGATCCATAACGGCGTCGTAGGTTTCTTTGCGTGACCAGTCGCGCTGGTATTCGAGCAGAACCTGCTGCCAGGTCACCGGCACCGCACCGGCCTGCACCATACGGTCGATGGCGCGTTCATGGGCATCCACGCTGGTACCGCCGGAGGTGTCGGTCACCACATACACTTCATACCCTTCTTTCAGCGCCATCAGCGCCGGGAAAGTCAGACACACTTCGGTCCAGAGGGCGGAGATAATCAGTTTTTTGCGCCCTGTCGCTTCAACGGCCTTCACGAAGGCCGCGTCTTCCCAGGAATTCATTGAGGTACGTTCGACAGGTTTCACATCAGGGTGCACCGCCAGTAATTCCGGCCAGATATAACCGCTGAAGCTTTCCGTTTCGACCGAGGTGTAAATCACCGGCACGTTAAAAACTTTGCCCGCTTTGGCGAGAGCGACCGTATTATTTTTAAGCTGCTGGCGATCAATATTCGCAACGCCGAATGACATCTGTGGCTGATGGTCGATGAAAATCAGGGTGGAATTCTGTGGGTCCAGCAGATCGAATTTAGACATTTTCATTTCCTCTCAGAGTGCATTGTTGGGTTGTGTGTTTGTATTTAATGTTGTGTTGTTGTGCTGCTGGAATTAACAATAGGGCAGGAGTGTAAAAGCAGATAGCGGAAAGAATTTGGCAACTTGTTCAGATTTTTTTGACAGACATTCCTTTCTGTAAAGAGCAAAAAAACCTCTTATTTTCATATCTATAGGTACAACAAAATTTTTTAACGACACGTTAAAGATAACCTGTCATCACTCTTTACCCCTGGCACCTCATAGTATTTTCAACATGACACATGACCCGTTTAAAACCTGCCAAACCATTGCGGAGGAAAGATAAAAATGAGCACATTCAGTACTCAGGATGGCACTCGGATTTATTTTAAAGCGTGGGGAAAACGAAAAGGCATTCCCGTCACGGAATGCCTTTTTCTTTTGGTCATATTCAAAAACAAGCCGTCATGCCACCGGCAGTTTATCCAGGATCGCCTGCGCGGTATTCACGTCTGTCACTAATGAATTGATCATGCCCGAACGCACCGCGCCGATAATTCCGGCGGCTTTTTCCGGCGTGGCGGCGACGCCGATGGTCAGTGGCGTTTTGCGCAACTGTTCAACCGAAGCCGCAATCATCCGCTCCTCACCTTCCCAGTGTAATAATTCACCGGATTCCGTGAAGTAGTGGCGCAGCACGTCACCCGCGGCATCACTCAGCGCCTGTTCGCCCGGCGTGGCAGTGGTGGATTCGCTCGGTTTCGGCGTGTGGGTCAGCCCGATGCCGACGATCGCTGCGTCCAGCTTATCCCACAGCGAAATGATTTCCTGCACGCTGCGGTCAGCGAGAAAGGCATCACGCAAAGGTGCCGAGGAGAGATAAGGCGCATGTAAAAAGTACGGTGTGCCTTCCATCTGTTCCGCCGCGCGGCGGACGAACTCGGTGATCTGAAAATGCGGTGCAGACTGTTGCATCCCGCCGTTCAGCGCCACGGTCATGATCCCCGGCAGACGCGGCATACCGGCCAGCGTCACTTCGCGCACCGCCCTTCCCCAGCCGATGCCCAGCACCGAGCCGGCACCTAATCCGGCGTCCTGAAGCAGCGAGGCCAGCGGCGTTGACAGCGCACCGAGCACATTCCCCGGCGGCGCATCGACCACATAGGCCTGCTTCAATCCGAGGCGCTTAACCAGGTCTGATGTCATGTCTTCCGGCGAAGATAATCCCACCACTTCGATGCGCACGATGCCCGCCGCACGGGCCTTATTGAGCAATCTTGAGATGGTGGCCGTCGACACATCCAGCTTGCGAGCAATCTCCACCTGAGACATATCAGACTCGTAATGCAGCTTAGCCACTAAATGCATCATGGCGCGCGTTGCTGCAATATCTTGCAAAATTGGCTCTTTCAGCTTGAAATTCCTTTCAGTAATGAATTACACTCAAATTGTCGATTGAGGGATTATTGCGCAACACCTGTAAAAATGCAATGTACCGGATCGTGCTTCAACCCTTGCAAACCGGCGTGTTACGCGACTTTCCGCCCCTTTTCATCAGGGGGCTAAAGACAGAACGTCCAGTGTAATCGAGATTTTTTCATCTGTAATAAATTTCACGCAAAGGAGAGTTCCATGTCAAAAATGTCTACTTCAGAATTACGCAGCTATCAGCAAATTTGTGGCAAGAATGGCGCGATGCTGGTGATCGCCTGTGACCAGCGCGGTGCCATGCGCAGCCTGCTGGCCAGCGACCCGCAGCAACAATCCGCCATTTCAGAACACGAACTCGGGCTGATTAAAGCCGACATCACCCAATACCTCGCCAGCAAAGCCTCCTGCGTGCTGGTCGATCCGGTCTGCGCCGTGCCGCAACTGGTGGATGACGGCATTATTGCCCGCGATACTGCCCTGCTGATCGGCCTTGACGCGTCGGGCTGGGATAATTCACCGGAAGGCTACCGTCTGTCCCGCCTGGTGGCCAATGTCGATGCCCGCCGCGTGCGTGAACTGGGCGCCACAGGCGGCAAAATCATGGTCTACCTGCGCGATGATCAGGAAGAAGCCAACCGCCATAACATTGAAATTCTGCATCAGTGCATCGAAGATTTTGCCCGCGAAGACCTGCTGCTGGTGGTGGAGTTCCTGACCTATAAACTCGACAACGAAACCGAGGAAGAATATAAAGAAAAAGTCCCTTCACTGATCTATGGCGGCACTAAGATTTGCCTGGAGTGCGGTGCGAAGGTGCTGAAACTGCCTTATCCTGGCTCGAAACAAGCCTGTGCCGACATCACTGAACTCGCCGGCGACGTGCCATGGGCGGTGCTTTCCGCCGGAGTTGATCATTCCACCTTCCTCAAACAAGTGGCGGATGCCATGAGTGAAGGCGCATCGGGCGTTATAGCAGGGCGTTCATTGTGGAAAGACTGCATTTCTCTTGACCGCAGCGCGACCAAATCCCGCCTCGAATCCCTTGCAGTACCGCGTCTGAACGAACTTCAGGCCGTGATCCAGCAATACTTCCAGGCTCCGGTACCTCATAAAACTGAACAGGTGGAACATGTCTGAAAACAGAAGCGCCGCACGAAATGGCTTTACCGGTAAACGCGTTATCCTGGTTAACGGGATCCCCGCATCGGGTAAAAGCCGGCTCGCCGTTGAGCTTTCTGAACAGAGTGGCTGGTTGCAGTTGTCGCTCGATGGCATTAAAAACCCGTTTTTACAGCGGCTGCAAAATGTCGATCGCCCGTTTAACCGCGTACTGGGTCAGGCCAGTTATCAGGTGATCTGGGATATCGTCGCAGGCGCGCCGGACGGCAGCACATTTATTGTCGATGCCTGGTTTGGTTTCCAGCCAAAAGACGTGTTGCACACCTATTTGCAGCAGGCTGGCGTGACACAGGTACTGGAAATCTGGTGCCAGATTGATGCAGAACGGGTCGCGGAACGTTTTGCCTCGCGAGTGGGCGAACGCTTAGCGGGACATGTCGGGGCAGAATATATTCCCGAATTAAAAATTCTTGCAGGAAATGCGCAGCCAATGGCATTAGGACCGGTATATTCTGTGGATCAAAATAATGTTGATGAGAATAGACCTGTAAATATTGTTGTTATTCACGAATGGATAACAAATTCATTTCATACCCAAACACAATAAACCGGAAAGGGAAATATTACGTTACTGAACAAAAAACATGACGTGTTTTATTGTCACAGACATTAATTCCGACACATCGTTTTACATTCTTATCTTGGATAAATGAAAAGCTTTATTTAGTCACCAATAGAACTGGACAGATCACAGTTTTTATTTAAATTAAATATCATACTGAGAAAAGCCCCTATTCATGTAAAGAGGTATTATGTTAAGCGACTGGATTAATGAAAATAACACCAAGATAATTCCGAAAACAGAAGACTGGAAAAGTGCCGTCGCGTTAGCGGTGCAACCGTTAATTGATTCCGGTGCGGCGGAAAGTCGTTATCTTCAGGCTATATATGATATGCACCGGGAAATCGGTCCTTATTATGTGTTGGGCGAAGGCATTGCTATGCCGCACGCCCGGCCCGAAGAGGGCGTCAACCGCACGGCGCTGTCGCTGGTGATTGTTTCACAAGGCGTCGAGTTCGGCAGTGAAGATAACGATCCGGTGTACGTTATTTTCGCGCTGGCCGCCGTGGACAGCCATTCGCACATAGAAATGATTGCCAGTCTCTCTCATCTTTTCTGCGACGACGAGGCCGCGAAAAAACTGAAAGAGAGTAAGAACACGCAGGAAGCCTTAGAGATTATCCGGCAGTTTTAAACGTGAAGTGAAGAGAGATGACCATCAACCGATATTCATCCTCTACAACAATCATCACCTACAAAATGCGTAAGGGAGTCTTATGAAAAAGTTATCTATCCTTGCAGTCTGCGGCGCAGGTCTGGGCAGTAGTTTTGCCTGTGAAATGAGTATCGAAGCCGCATTAAAAGATTTAGGTGTCGAAGCCGATTTATCACATTGTGATATTTCCAGTGCCACCTCTACCCGGGCAGATATTATTATGACCGGCGAAAACTTCAGATCACAATTCCAGCATTACACCATCAAAGCCAATATTATTTACCTGAAAAGGCTGGTGGATAAAAATGAAATAAAAAGCAAACTGACACCCGTTCTTCAGGAAATGGGTCATCTGGCTATCTAATAATAAAAAATAATATCATCCAATAGAACAACTCTACATCTCTACTACAGGGGACGCTTATGTCTTTCCTTCACTTTATTGTTAATGATGTATTAGGCCAGGCATCAATATTAATATCGCTGATTGCGATGATTGGCTTGATCGCATTGAAAAAAAGTCCCGGACAAATTATTACCGGCACACTGAAAACGCTGCTGGGATTTTTAGTCCTCCTTTCCGGGGCGAGCATTATTGTTAATGCGCTGACTTTTTTGGGCGAAATATTCCAGAAAGGTTTCCATATGCGCGGCATCGTGACTGACGTCGGTTCGATTGCCGGGATCGCCCAGCAGACGCTCGGGCGTGAAACCGCCTTAATTATGGTGCTGGCGTTTATCGTCAACATCCTGATTGCCCGCCTGACCCGCTTTAAATATATCTTCCTGACCGGCCAGGCCTCCTTGTGGATGGCGACCGTCTGTTCGGTCATCGGTTATATGGGTGGCCTGCGCGGTGTGGAGCTGATCGTAACCGGTGGGGTAATCGCCGGGGTGATGGCGGTCGGTATGCCGGTACTGGCACAACCGATTGTGCGCAAAATTACCGGTTCCGATGATTTTGCGCTCGGCCATTTCTGCACCATCGGCTATATCGTGCAGGCGGGTGTGGCGAAAATCACCGGCGACGTCAGTAAGAGCACCGAAGATTTTGAGCTGCCGCAGTCCCTCTCATTCCTGCAGGACACTTATCTGTCGATGATGGTGGTGATGATCCCGATTTATCTGATCCCCGCCGTCGCCGCAGGCCCGGAAGTTGTCGCGCCTTTCGCCAATAACGTCAATTATCTGGTCTATTCCTTCCTGCAATCGGTTCAGTTTGTGGTGGGTGTGTATGTTCTGCTCTCCGGGGTGCGTCTGTTGCTGGCAGAAATCGTCCCGGCTTTTCGCGGGATCGCCCTGCGCATCGTGCCGAACGCCATTCCGGCGCTCGATTGCCCGGTGCTTTTCCCTTACGCCCCTAACGCGGTGATCATCGGGTTTATCTCCACCACCATCGGTTCGGTCATCGGCATGTTCCTGTTTCCAAGCCTGGGACTCGCGATGATTTTACCGGGCATGCTGACCAACTTCTTCGCAGGCGGCACGGCGGGCATCTTTGGTAACGCCGTCGGCGGACGTCGCGGGGCGATTATCGGCGGTATCTTCCACGGCCTGTTTATCACCTTACTTCCGGCGCTGCTGCTGCCTCTGCTGGGCAAATTCGGCTTCTCGAACGTGACATTCAGCGATTCGGATGTCATCAGCGTCGGGCTGGTGTT
Source organism: Rahnella sp. PAMC25559 (assembly GCF_050632365.1). Taxonomy (GTDB): domain Bacteria; phylum Pseudomonadota; class Gammaproteobacteria; order Enterobacterales; family Enterobacteriaceae; genus Rahnella; species Rahnella rivi. The sequence goes on from NZ_CP192543.1 coordinate 591,796, forward strand.
TGGTCATATTCTCAACTTCTTCCATTAACCGCGCGGAGGTCATCTTTATGGATACACGTATTGAGCAAATTTTAGCGCAACAGCTGCCGCCGCAGGAGTCGGCCAAAGCGCTCAACGAGCTGGGAAAACAGTATCAGGAACAGCAGGAACTGGAGGCGGCGATCGCCTGCTGGGAGCAGAGCATGGCCTGTTACGGCAAGCCTGGCTTTGCGCAGGCGCAACTGATGAAGGCCTATAACGCGCGGCGGCGTGAGTGCTCAGAGGCCGGAGATGGCAAAGGGCTGGAGACGTATTCGCAGAAAATTGACGCGCTGATGCAACAAAGTAAGGATGCGATCCGATACGGATTTTGAGACAAAAAAGCCAGAACTCAGGTTCTGGCTTTTTACATTCATACGTCTGGCCACCTTACGGGTTCAGCGATTTCGTTCGCTGCGCAAAGCTCTTGCGTAATTTTTGCAGTTTCGGTGGGATCACCGCCATGCAGTAACGGTTCTGCTGCCCCGCGCCATCCCAGTAATTCTGGTGATAGCCTTCGGCCACGTACACCTCACCCAGCGGTTCGATGCTGGTCACAATCGGATCACTGTGATCGTGCTGCGCGCGCAGTATGGCGGCTTCCGCCTCGGCTTTTTGCTGCTCGTTGGCCGGGAAAATCGCCGAACGGTACTGCGTGCCGACGTCGTTGCCCTGGCGGTTAAGCTGGGTCGGATCGTGCGTCACAAAGTGGATATCCAGCAGATCGCCGTAGCTCAGTTTTTCCGGGTCAAATCCCACGCGGATGGCCTCCGCATGGCCGGTGGTGCCGGTGCACACCTGCTCATAGTTCGGGTTAGGACGACGCCCGCCGGTGTAAACACTTTCCACCGACTCCACGCCGATGACGTCTTTGAACACTGCTTCCGTACACCAGAAACAGCCGCCACCAAAAATAGCGTATTCGATTGTCATACAGACTCCTTCACTCAGGGGGTAGAGGAAATATGGGGACGGATAAGACTGACATAAAGGTATGGCATTAAAAAAAGGGAATGTGAAATGCTTATCGCCGGTGAATTATATTATTTTGCTTTCTCTTATTTCCCTGCAAATAGTGATGATATTCCGTCTGATTGATCTGCCTTTTTTTTCATGGCAGACTCACTGGCATTGAAATACATGGAATTCCCCCTATGAAAGACGTTATTGAAGGTTTTCTCAGATTCCAGAAAGAAGCGTTTCCGCAACGCTCTAAGTTATTCAAACAACTCGCTTTAAACCAAAATCCTAAGACCCTGTTTATATCCTGTTCTGACAGCCGTTTAGTGCCGGAATTAGTGACCCAGCGTGAACCGGGCGAACTGTTTGTTATCCGTAATGCCGGTAATATTGTGCCACCCTTCGGGCCGGAACCGGGCGGCGTATCGGCAACGGTGGAGTACGCTGTGATGGCGCTCGGCGTGAAAGATATCGTTATCTGCGGGCACTCCAACTGTGGCGCGATGAGCGCAATCGCCAACTGCACCTGTCTGGATCACATGCCCGCGGTCGCCCACTGGCTGCGTTATTCCGATGCGGCGAAAGCCATCAACGAAGCCTCTGAGCACGAATCCCCTGAAGCGCGCGTCAACGGAATGGTGCATCAGAACGTGGTTGCCCAGCTGAGTAACCTGCGCACGCACCCTTGCGTTGCGGTCGCGCTGGCGAAAGGTCAGGTTACCCTGCACGGCTGGGTTTATGATATTGAATCCGGGTGTATTGATGCATTTGATGCGAAGAGCAGCACCTTTATTTCACTTTCAGATAATCCTGAAGTCAGGGCCAGTTAATTAAAAAATCCGGCATATCGGCTTGCCGGATAATAATACGGAATCTATCCCAATAGGTTCCGTATTATAAATCAGCGGGTTAAGCATTTTTATTTTTTCCTCCGCACCTTTCAGCCGACATTATTTCCCTGCCTGAACGACACTTAAGCGCTTTCTCCTTCAATGCCACAACGAGAATATTTCATGCCTGTTATCACGTTGAGCCGTCTGGCTGATTTGCCTGCCGCACAGTGGGATGCGCTGGTGCCTGCGCAACAGCCTTTCCTCAGCCATGCATTTTTATCTGCGCTGGAAGACAGCGGCAGCCTGGGGCCACATTCCGGCTGGCGTCCTGAACATCTGCTGTGGCAGGAAAATGGCGACATCCGCGCCGCCATTCCCGGTTACCGTAAACGTCATTCTTACGGCGAATACGTGTTCGATCAGGGCTGGGCGGATGCCTGTCAGCGTTCGGGCATCGCCTATTATCCGAAATGGCTGGGCGCGGTGCCGTTCAGCCCGGTAACGGGCGCCCGGTTGCTGGGCGATGAATCTGCTGCCATGAGTTTGTTGCAGGCGTTGCCGGAGTATCTGGTGGAAAACGGCCTGACCGGCGCGCACATCAATTTCACCGATGAACGCGCCAACCGGCTGATCGGCAGTGAAGCCGTCTGGCAGCACCGGCAGGGCTTGCAGTATCACTGGCAGAACCGCGGTTATCGTGATTTTCAGGATTACCTCGACGCCCTCACCTCGCGTAAACGTAAACAGTTCCGCAAGGAGCGCGAACAGGTGGCGGCACAGGGCATCGAGTTTATCTGGCTGAAAGGCACCGACGTGACTGAAGCGCAGTGGGATTTTGTCTACAGCTGCTACAGCAATACTTACGCCGTGCGCGGCCAGTCGCCGTATCTGACCCGCGCTTTCTTCAGCCTGCTGGCGGAAAGAATGCCGGAGGCGATCCGTCTTGTTGTCGCGCAGCAAAACGGTCGTGACGTGGCGATGGCCTTCAGCCTGATCAGCGGCGATACCTTTTATGGCCGCTACTGGGGCTGCGTGGCAGAGTTTGACCGGTTGCACTTCGAAACCTGTTTTTATCAGGGTATGGAATACGCGATTGCCAGCGGGCTGGCGCGCTTTGACGCGGGCGCACAGGGCGAACACAAACTGCTGCGCGGCTTTGAACCGGTCATCACCGACTCGTGGCACTATTTACGGCATCCGGGTTTACGCGATGCCGTGGAAGATTTTTTAGTGGAAGAACGTGCCGGCGTGCAGCGCTGGGCCGATGAAGCCCGTGAGGTGCTGCCGTACCGGCACGCATAGAGCCTTAATCCATCCCGACAAATCCGCCGGTCTGATGTTGCCACAAGCGCGCGTACAGGCCGCCGTGCGCCAGCAGTTCGGCGTGATTACCCACCTCGACAATCTGCCCTTTTTCCAGCACCACCAGACGGTCCATTTTGGCGATGGTCGATAAGCGGTGAGCGATGGCAATCACCGTTTTACCACCCATCAGCGTCTCGAGACTTTCCTGAATTGCTGCTTCGACTTCTGAATCCAGCGCCGATGTCGCTTCATCCATGATCAGGATCGGTGCGTTTTTCAGTAACACGCGGGCGATGGCAATACGCTGACGCTGACCGCCGGAGAGTTTCACGCCGCGTTCACCGACATGCGCATCCAGCCCGGTTCTGCCCTGTGAATCATACAGTTGCGGTATAAATTCATCGGCACGCGCCTGACGGATCGCCAGCTGCAACTCCTCATCGGTGGCGCCCGGCCTGCCGTAAAGCAGGTTATCGCGGATTGAACGGTGCAGCAGCGAAGTGTCCTGCGTAATCATGCCGATTTGCGCGCGCAGGCTCTGCTGCGTGACCCCGGCAATGTCCTGCTGATCAATCAGAATGCGCCCGCCGTCGATGTCGTAGAGCCGTAACAGCAGGTTCACCAGCGTGGATTTCCCCGCGCCGGAAGGGCCGATCAGACCGATCTTCTCACCGGGGCGGATCGCCAGATCCAGATTCTGGATCACCCGTGCACCTTTGCCGTAGTTGAAATCGATGTGATCAAAGTGGATCGCCCCCTGATCCACCCTCAGCCCTTTCGCCTGTGGTTTATCGGTCACGGTCAGCGGCTGCGCGATGGTGTGCAGACCGTCCTGAACCGTACCAATGTTCTCGAAAATCCCGTTCACCACCCACATGATCCAGCCAGACATATTCACGATACGGATAACCAGACCGGTCGCCAGCGCAATCGCCCCGACGCTTATCAGTGACTGCGTCCATAACCACAAGGCCAGCCCGGTACTGCTGACAATCAGCAGACCGTTCAGCGTGGTAATGGCGAACGCCATACCGGTTAACAGCCGCCCGGCGAGCTGCGTTTTATACGTCTGTTCGGTGATGGCCTCACGCGCATATTGCTGCTCCAGATCGGTGTGTGCGAACAGCTTTAGCGTCGAGATATTGGTGTAGCCGTCAACGATACAGCCCATCAGCTTCGAGCGCGCTTCAGAAGACTCGACCGAGCGCTGCTTCACCCGAGGCACAAAAAACCACAGGCAAATCGCGTAACAGAATATCCAGATAATCAGCGGGATCATCAGCCGCCAGTCAGCTTCGGCAAACAAAAACAGTGCGCTGGCGGCGTAGATCACCACGTGCCAGATGGCATCCACCATCTGGACTGCGGAATCGCGCAGCGAGCTGCCGGTCTGCATGATGCGCTGGGCGATGCGCCCGGCGAAATCACTCTGAAAAAAGTTCAGGCTCTGCTTCAGCACATATTTATGGTTTTGCCAGCGGATCATGCTGGTCATACCGGGCGTCAGCGTCTGATGTACCAGCAAATCATTCAGCCCGAAAAACACCGGCCGCAGGATCATCGCCACCGCCGCCATCCACAGGAGTTCCCCCATGTGCTCGGAGAAAAAACTGCCCGGTGGCGTGTCTTTGGTGAGATCGATAATCTGGCTGAGGTAGCTGAACAGCGACACTTCAATCAACGACGCTACCAGCCCGACCACCAGCAATACCGCAAAACTCGGCCAGACCTGGCGCAGATAATAGAGATAGAAAGGAAAGACTTTGTCAGGCGGCTCCCCGCCCGGCGCCTCACGGAAGATGTCGATCATTCGCTCAAAACGGCGAAACAGCATGGTGATCCCCTTTTACTTGTCCCTGAAAAATACCGGCGCTGATGGATGTCTCCAGCGCCGTAAAGGGGAAAGCTTAGTGTAAATCACATAAAATGCCGTCGGTTATTTCTTCAGCACCACATCTTTCTGCAACAGCGACAGGACAAACGCCAGCACCATGACCCCGGCGGAAATCTGGTATACCGAGTGCAGCGCCGTGGCGAATGCCTGCAAATAATCATCGCGAATGGTTGCCGGTAATTGCTGTACCGCCTGCGCGCTGAGTGAGCGCGGGATCGGGGTGCCTTCCGGGATCAGTTTTTCCAGCTGCGAACGCAGACCTTGTGTGAAAAGTGCGCCGAAGGCCGCCACGCCGATGGAACCGCCGATCGAGCGGAATAACGTCACGCTGGATGTCGCCACGCCCAGCTGTTTCATCGATACCGAGTTCTGCACCGCCAGCACCAGAACCTGCATCACCATACCCAGTCCGAAACCGAGGACGCCGATATAAAGATAAAGCTGGGGTAACGTTGTGCTGAGCGTGAGATTGCCCAGCATCAGCATGCCGATAAAACTGAGTAACGTGCCAAAAATCGGGAACAGCCGATAGCGGCCAATGCGGCTGATAATCCGGCCACTGACAATCGAACTGACCAGCAGCGCCCCCATCAGCGGCAGCAGTTGCATCCCGGCGGCAGAAGGTGATGAGCCTTTGACCACCTGCAAATAGAGTGGCAGGAAGGTCACCGAGCCCATCAGCGACATGCCGATAATAAAGCTGATGGCGCAGCTCAGCAGGAAGGTGCGGTCGCGGAACAGCCCGAGCGGGATGATCGGCTCCGCCGCCAGCGTCTCTTCATAAATGAAGCCGCCGAGTGTCACCACGCCGAACGCCAGAATGCACCACAGCTGCGGATCAGACCACTGATACACCGTGCCACCTTCGCTGGTAAACAAGATGATGCTGGTCAGCGCCGCCGCCAGATACGCCGCGCCGAGAAAGTCGATTTCATGGCGAATACGCGCAGTCTGCGATTTCAGCGCCACGCCGATCACCAGCAGCGCAAAAATACCCAGCGGCAGGTTGATGTAGAAAATCCAGCGCCATGACATGTGCTCGACGAGAAAACCGCCGATCAGCGGACCAATCACGGTCGCCAGCCCAAACACGCCGCCGAACAAGCCCTGATATTTACCGCGTTCCGCCGGCGGAATAACATCCCCGACCGCGGCCATAGTGACCACCATCAGCCCGCCGCCGCCCAGCCCCTGCAGGGCACGCATCAGGATCAGCTGAGTCATGTTCTGCGCCAGCCCGCAAAGTACCGAGCCGAGCAGGAACACCACTATCGCCGTTTGCAGCACGATTTTTCTTCCCAGCAAATCACCGAATTTGCCGTACAACGGCACCACGATCGTTGACGCCAGCAGATAGGAGATGACCACCCAGGAAAGCTGATCCAGCCCGCCCAGTTCACCGACGATAGTCGGCAGCGCCGTCGAGACAATGGTCTGGTCAAGCGCGGCCAGCAGCATCACCAGTAACAGCGCGGAGAACAGAAGTTTGATCGAAGGCCTGGCTTCTTTCACTTCGCTCTGCGCCGAATTTATAGTTGCCATGAATGCTATCCTGACTTGTAATTAATTAACTGTATAATTAATATTGACGCATCACCTTCATCCGGTCAATGGATCACCCCGCTCATGACAGACAGAAAAATCTCAGAAAAGGCGACGACAGCACAAAAGGTTCAGGAGGAAGGCACCGCGTCCGCACGCCGTCCGGGTCGCCCGAGCGGGGTAAAAAAAGGCGCGGATAAGCGCGAACTGCTGCTGGATGCCGCCCTGAAACTCTTTGCCCAGTCAGGTATCGCCGAAACGCCCCTCAGCATGATCGCCAAAGAAGCGGGTGTCACCACCGCCATGCTGCATTACTACTTCAATACCCGCGAACAACTGCTGGATGTACTCATCGACGAACGTTTTCAGCCAGTACGCGCGGGGTTTAGCGATATTTTTGATGTCCACGCCGACGATCCGCTGATGGCAATCACCGCGATGGCACAATGCATGATCGACGCGGCGGTGAAATACCCCTGGGTCGCGCCGCTGTGGGTACGGGAAGTGATCAGTGAAAGCGGGATGTTGAAAAAACGCATGGAAGAACGCAATGGCGACAAAAACCGCAAAGTGGTGCAGGAATCCATCACCCGCTGGCAGAGCGAAGGACGCCTGAACCCCGATCTCGATCCGGCGCTGTTGTTCATCTCCCTGTTCGGCCTGACCCTGTTCCCCCTCGCCTCCATGAAAATGCGCCAGGGCACCGCTTCCCCCATTTCCCCCGAAGCGCTGCGCAAACACGTCGCCGTCCTGCTCTTCCACGGCGTTGCGCCGCAGAAGTCATGATTTTTCAAAAGCGTTCAAAATAGTGAGTCTTTCATGAAATAAGTGATCAGGCCCACGCTTTTACATCTGGTTTTATTTCCATATTTTCCCTATAAGTAATCATCACGCAGCAGTGATTAAAAAATAAAGAGGGTTATATGGAAATTCTTGAACAATTAAACAGTTTGGCTGTAAAAATCAAACAGCAGTCACTTTTAATTCAGACTGAAGAAGCAACGAAAAATGCATTTGTCATGCCTTTCATCAATAAAATCCTTGGCTATGACGTTTTTGATCCAACTGAAGTCGTTCCAGAATTTATCTGTGACGTAGGTACCAAAAAAGGTGAAAAAATAGATTATGCGATATTGAAAGGTGGGGAAATACAGATTCTGGTTGAGTGCAAGAAAATAGGCGAACCTCTGAATGTTAATCATGCATCTCAGCTATTTCGTTATTTTCATGTAACCAATGCAAGAATATCCATCCTCACAAACGGACAGGTTTATAAGTTCTTTACCGATCTGGATGCACCCAATAAAATGGATGAAAAGCCTTTTCTTGAGCTGGACATCCTTGATATTGATGAAAATCTTGTTTCAGAACTCGTGAAGTTAACCAAGTCTGCTTTCGATGTTGAATCCATAGTCAATGCGGCAGGGGAATTGAAGTACGTTAGCCAAATCAAAAAAATATTCCTTGCTCAATTCACTAATCCCGAAGAAGACTTTGTGAAGTTTTTCGCTTCGCGGGTCTACGATGGAATGTTGACGCAAAAAGTGCGCGAACAGTTTAATACTCTCACCCGTAAAGCCGCAGTCCAGTTGTTGAATGATCAGGTGAACGAACGACTGAAATCAGCCCTCAGCGGCACTGTTCAAAATTCAGCGACAAAGGTTGTTGAAGAGGAGCAGGAAATATCACAAACGACAGTCAATGTTGTTGAATCCGATCAAATCGTTACAACAGAGGAAGAACTTGAAGGGTTTCATATTGTTAAATCAATCATCAGAACAGTGATTGATATCAAACGCATTACACATAGAGATACTAAAAGTTATTTCGGTATTTTGATTGATGACAATAACCGTAAGCCTGTTTGCCGCCTGCACTTTAACCGTTCTCAACTCTATATTGGGTTATTTGATGCGGACAAGACTGAAACGCGTCATCCGATAGAGTCGCTTGATGACATCTATCAATTCGCTGAGCATCTCAATACTACCGCACAAAGCTACTGCTGATTTTTCTGTGTATAACTGAGCCTGCGCAAGTGGGCTCACTGCTCTTCCACGGCGTTGCGCCGCAGAAGCCGTAACACAATCTTGCGAAGGCGCGGGGATAGCCGCGCAACTCACTTTATTCCCCGCTTTTTGTATCGAAAAATACTGCGCAGACTCGACTATTATCATTGGTCATCCACCATGTTTTTGAAAGGAATGCCTTGAGAATGAAGGGAATGCCGCCGCTGATCCTCGCGCTGCTCGCCAGTTCGTTAGTGCTCACTATCGGACGAGGTGTGACGCTGCCGTTCATCACGATTTATCTGACCGAGCACTATCATCTGCTGCCGAAAAGTGTCGGGATTATTCTCGGGGCCAGCCTGGCGATCGGCATTCTCAGTGGTCTCTACGCCGGTTATCTGGTGGATAAATTCAATCACCGGACGCTGATTATTGTCTCGATCAGCGCTTTTGGATTGAGCTTTTTACTGCTGCCGGTACTGCCCGGCGTCACCGGTGTTCTGGTGGTGCTGGCGTTGCTCAATGCCTCCTACGCGCTGCTGAGCATTACGCTCAAAGCCTGTATCGCCAGCTGGTTGCCGGTGGCGAAACGGGTTAAAGCCTTCTCCATGAACTACACGCTGGTGAACGTCGGCTGGGCGGTCGGATCATCACTTGGCGTCTGGTTAGCCGGGTTCAGCCCGAAGCTGCCGTTCGTGATTTCAGGTGTGCTGGCGCTCGGCACGGTGATTTCCCTCGGCTGGGGATTACGTCATATCCCGCACAGGCCGCCTCAGGCAGAAGAGGAACACAAACCCCTGCCGAAACCGAATCTGCGCCAGACGCTGGGCATTCTCGCGCGCGACCGCCGTCTGATTTATTTCACCCTGGGCAGCACGCTCGGCTCGGTGGTTTTCGGACAGTTTGCCGGTTATCTGTCGCAATATCTGATACTGGTGTCGAATGCCGCCTTTGCCTACAAAATCATCGGCGCGGTAATGATCACGAATGCGGTGATTGTCATCGCTTTCCAGTATGTCTTAAGCAGCCGCATGAAACAGGACACCCTGCTGAGGTGGCTGCTGCTCGGCACGGTATTTTTCATCGTCGGGTTGATCGGTTTTATGGTTGCAGGGGAATCGGTACTGCTGTGGATCATCGCCATGGCCATCTTCAGCTTTGGTGAACTTATCGTTATTCCGGTGGAGTACATGTTTATCGACTTTATCGCGCCGGAAAACATGAAAGGCAGCTATTACGGCATGCAGAATCTGAGCAATCTGGGTGGCGCGATAAACCCGGTGATGTGCGGTTTTCTGCTCAGTTACGCCGCCCCGTCAGTGATGTTTATCGCGCTGATCGCCGCCTCTGCGGGCGGGCTGGTATTCTTCTGGATGGGGCACCGGCTGGCGGCTAATACAGCGCGCGCGCCTGCTGCGTAAGGCTTTCCATCAGCCCGATATAAGGGTGCGGGCCGTAGCTCAACCGGCTGATCCCCGCCGCGATGAGCTCGGCCAGCGGCGGCGTCAGGCTGCTGGCCATAATATTCACCGGCAGCGCGGAAACCTCACAGAGTTCAGCAATCAGGCCCGGATCGCTCAGACCGGGGGCAAAAAAACCACTGGCACCGGCGTCCTGATAAGCGGCCAGCCGTTTTTTAGCCTCCGCCATCAGCGCCGGATGCTGCGAGGCATCCGGTTGCTGCAAAAAGACATCGGTACGGGCATTGATAAATAAAGCGATTCCCTGCGTTTCAGCCACCTGACGAAGCGAAGTCAGAATCTCGCATTGCTCACGAACTCCGTTCAGCGCGGATGATCCCATTTGCTGATCTTCCACATTAATCCCCACCACGCCTGCCTGCAAAAGGGCGCTCAGATTATCGCAACGGTCAGCGCCATAACCGGTTTCGAAATCCACCGTCAGCGGCAAACTTATCACCGAAGCAATGCGCTGCACGGTCTGCAACAGGCTGGCAAAAGGCATGGTCTCGCCATCCTGAAAACCCTGCGCCGCCGCGCATGACCAACTGCCGGTCGCGATGGCCTTTGCCCCCGCCTGCTCCACGGCCAGCGCGCTACCCGCATCCCAGATGTTGTATAAAATGACCGGATTGTATTTCTGATGAAGCGCTGAAAATGCCAGTGCCTGACGTTGCTGACTCATACCTTGCTCCTCGTTTAGCGGCTCAGCGCCATTCTTCGTTCGTGTTCAATCAGCCAGCGCTTGCGCCACAAACCGCCGCCGTAACCGGTCAGCGAACCGTCGGCACCGATGACGCGATGGCAAGGGATCAGAATGGAAATCTGGTTAGCGCCATTTGCCCTGGCGACGGCGCGGGAAGCGGTTGCCTGCCCGATATCGGCCGCCAGCGCAGAGTAGCTGCGCACTTCACCCGCCGGAATAGCTCTGAGCGCATCCCAGACTTTTCGGGTGAACAACGAACCGAATTCTGCCAGCGGCGTGACGAATAAGCGCTTCCCGCCCGCGAAATACGCAGCCAGTTCCTGTTCGAGCTGATCTATGACCGGGTTGCGGCCAAAAATAATTTCAGATGACGTCAGCTGTTTCAGCCGCTCAATTTCGTTGGGCAACGCCGGACGGTCAATAAACTCCAGCAGATACAGCGCGTCGCGGCTGGCAATCGCCAGCATGGAACCGATCGGCGTATCCAGCCAGTCAGCTTTCAGAAACTGATGCTTTCTGGCCTGACTGGGATTCAGCCCGATTTGCCGGGTGATTGCCGCGCGAAATCCGCTGCCGGATCCAAAACTGGCATCCAGTTGCGCTTCAATCACCGGCTCTCCGCCGGTCAGGGCATCGACGCCTTTACCGACTCTGCGCAGGCGCGCCATTTCCAGAAACGTGATCCCGAACTGCCGTTTAAAAGCACGGCGGACAGTGGAAGGGTCAACATTCATTGCCTGCACATCGTCTTCACTCCATCTTTTGTCCGGCTCATTTTCCAGCGCTACCAGTAACTTCAGCACCAGCGGGTCTTTCTCTCCGCCCTGCATGAGCGGACGGCAGCGTTTACACGGGCGGTATCCTGCTTCCATCGCACTGACCATCGACGGATAAAACACCGAGTTCTCACGTTTAGGCTTGCGCGCCGGGCAGGTCAGCCGGCAAAAAATCCCGGTACTTTTCACACCGACAAAGGCAAAGCCGTCGTAAGCCGGGTCGCGGGCAATCAGCGCAGCATAAAGAACATCATCGTCAGGCAAATCGAAAAGCATGATTTCACTCGCAGACCGGGAACATGGGAAAAGCATAGGGGAATTCGAACGGGGGAAGCGACGTTTTTCGGGCGTTGATTTAACTCTTTCCGGCAAGGTCATCCGTGCCCGGCGCGATACCGGGCACGGCCATTTTTACTCCTCCAGCCCGCGATTTTTCAGCATCGGCTCGATCGACGGCGCCTTACCGCGCCAGGTTTCGTAGAGCTTTTCGAGATCTTCGCTGTTACCGCGTGAGAGGATCTGGTCACGGAATTTCTGACCATTCTCCCGCGTCAGCCCGCCCTGCTCGCTGATACCCGCAAAGGCATCGTCGGCCAGCATTTCTGTCCACAAGTAGGCGTAATATCCGGCCGCATAGCCGTTGCCCCAGATGTGCTGGAAATAGCTGGAACGGTAACGCGGCGGCACATACGCCAGGTTCACTTTGTCCTTCGCCAGCGAATCCGCCTCGAACTTATCGACATCCTGCTGGGGTGCGTCGGCGCTCAGGCTGTGCCAGTGCATATCCAGCAGCGCGGCGGCCAGAAGCTCGGTCATGTCATAACCTTTGTTGAACTTACTGGCCTTCTCGATTTTGTCCTGCAACGCCTGCGGCATCACTTCGCCGGTCTGATAATGTTTCGCGAAGTGAGTAAACACTTTCGGGTCGCTCGCCCAGTGCTCGTTAAACTGAGAAGGGAACTCGACAAAATCACGCGGCGTCGCAGTGCCGGAAAGGCTCGGGTATTCCTGACTGGCAAACAGACCGTGCAGCGTATGACCAAACTCGTGGAACATAGTGATCACGTCGTCCCACGACAGCAGCGCTGGTTGCCCCGCTGCGGGTTTCTGGAAGTTGGCGACGTTGTAAATCACCGGCTTAGTGCCCAGCAGTTTCGACTGATCGACGTAGTTGCTCATCCACGCGCCGCCGCCTTTATTATCACGCTGATAATAATCGGCATAGAACAGCGCCATCGATTTACCGTCTTTATCGAACACCTCAAAAACCCGCACGTCCGGGTTATACACCGGCAGGTCTTTGCGTTCTTTAAATGTGATGCCGTACAACAGGTTAGCGGCATAAAACACGCCGTTTTCCAGCACATTGTTTAGCTCGAAATACGGTTTAATCTGCGCGTCGTCCAGATCATATTTCTCTTTGCGCACCTGCTGCGCGTAATGCTGCCAGTCCCAGGCGGCCACCTGGAAGCCGCCCTTCTGTTTATCGATTTCCGTCTGAATATCCTGCGCCTCACGCTGTGCGCGGGCGGTGGCTGCCGGCACAATTTTGTGCATGAAATCCAGCGCAGCCTGTGGCGTTTTCGCCATCTGATCTTCCAGCTTCCACGCCGCATAGCTTGGGAAGCCCAGCACCTGAGCCTGCTCAGCGCGAACTTTTGCAAGCCTGGCAATCAGCTCGCGGGTGTCGTTAGCATCGCCTTTTTCAGCACGATTGATGGATGCTTCATACAGCGCCTTGCGGGTATCCCGGTCATCGAGCGACTGCAACAACGGCTGCTGCGTCGTATTTTGCAGCACCAGCAGCCAGGCGTTATCCAGCTTACGGTCTTTGGCGGCCTGCTCGGCAGCGGATAATTCGGCATCGCTCAGCCCGGAAAGCTGCGCTTTATCTTTCACCGTCAGCCCGCCCGCTTTGGTCGCGGCCAGCAACTTGTTGGTGAACTGGGTGCTGAGCGTCGCCGCCTGCTGATTCAGCGCCTTGAGTTTGTCTTTATCCGCATCAGAAAGATTGGCGCCGGCCAGCTCAAAATCTTTAAATGTCACCTCGATCAGACGCTGCGATTCCGGCGAAACCTTCAGGCTGCTGCGCTGGTCATACACCGCTTTCAGGCGCGCAAACAGTTTGCTGTTGAGATGAATGCTGTCATCCATCGCGGCCAGTTTTGGCGATGTGTCTTCGTCAATTTTTTGCAGCGTATCGTTGGTGTTCGCGCCGGTCATCGCGCCAAAAACGTTTTGCACGCGCTGGAGCATGACGCCGGATTTTTCCAGCGCCACATAGGTATTTTCAAAAGTAGGCGGTGCGCTGTCGCTGGCAATTTTATCGACTTCAGCGAGTTTCTGGCGGATGCCTTCAAGAATGGCCGGTTCGTAATCACTGTCTTTATAGAGATTGAATTGCGGTGCCTGATATTCCAGCGGGCTGGGGGTTAAAAACGGATTATCGGCATTGATAGCATGATTCATGACGTGCTCCTGCGTGGCGGGCTGCGCAGTTTGCGCAGCGCCTGCAAACTGGCTGAGAGCCAGACCGGTTGCCATAAAGAGGATGGACAGACGCATTTTCAGTCTTCCTTAGCTGAGGGAAAGATGGACTCCGTTAAGTGTTTGAGAATAGACGCCTGCTGCCCGATCGGCAAAAGAGAATCCTAAGTAAATCGTGTTATTACGAGGCAGGTTCCATATTTTTGGCCGCCGCATTCTGTCAGGATAGCGTTCTTCGCAGCACGTAAAATGACCGGAAAAGAGATGATCAAAAACCAGACTTTCAGCGACCAGCGCTTTAGCCAGCAGCAACTGTCGGGCGAAGAATTTCACGATTGCAGGTTCCTGCGCTGCCGTTTTGACAGCACAAATCTGTCTGACATCGCTTTCGTCAACTGCATTTTCTACGACGATGAAACACAGTCAGGTTGTTCTTTTCAGCATGCGCAGCTGAAAGATGCCAGCTTCAAACATTGCGACCTGACGATGGCGGATTTCAAAAATGCGCAGGCGCTGGGTCTGGAGATCCGTGAATGCAAAGCCACCGGCGCAGATTTCAGCGGCGCCAGCTTTATGAATATGATCACCTCCCGCACCTGGTTTTGCAGCGCATTCATGACCAAAAACAACTTCAGCTACGCCAACTTCAGCAAAGTCATTCTGGAAAAATGCGAGCTGTGGGAAAACCGCTGGACCGGCGCGAACATGCAGGGAGCAAACTTCAGTGGCTCCGACCTTTCCGGCGGCGAATTCACCGAGTTCGACTGGAATAACGTCAATATCACCCATTGCGACCTGACGAATTCAGATCTGGGCGAACTGAACATCCGCAAAGTGGATCTCGATGGCGTGAAAATCGACGACTGGCAGCAAAGCCATCTGCTGGAGAAGCTGGGGATGATTGTGATTCATTCGAAGTGAGCGTATTCGAAATCGCGGTTAACGCTTTTTCTGCGCGAGGCTGTAAAGCGCCTCAATATTACTTTTTTCGCCTTCGGCCTCTTTCAGCCTGCGACGCTGTTCAGCGAACTGCTCATATCGCTGGCAGGCTATTTCATCCGCTTCTTTTTTGCTGATTTTGCCGCTGTCCTGCAAAACGTCAAATTCATTAAATTGAAGGAATTGCTCCAGTTTCTCCTCCCAGCTTTTTAAGAAAATCTGCTGACGACGTTTAGTTTGATCCTCAGCGTAATCCAGCCACATTGAAATAATGCGATTGAGTTGATCGATTTCTGATTCACGTAAGTAATTTTTAGCAATCGTCGTATCTGTCTTACGCACATGATCATATTTGAAACTGGTCAGCCCCATATCCGGCTGGCTGGCGTCGGCACGCTGGGCGATAATTTCTGCTGCCGTCATGCCCGTGCAGGCATAATGCAGCTTATTCTGAATCGCCTGGAAAAAGCGCGCGGTATCCGACAGCAAGAATGGCATCAAGATTGTAATAATCAATCTGCCGGGAAACCTCCCGGGTTCCTTCCTGACGAACTATCCGGAATTTCCGGATAGTTGCGTTTCGCTCAAGTTCGCCTTCCTGATAAATATTCATCAGATGTTCGTTAATTGTCCGAACATCTTTTTGGTAAATTTCAGAAATCAGAGCCTGTGATAACCACAAAGTCTCCGACGCGAAGCGACATTCTATGCGTACACGTCCGTCCTTAGCCTCAAAAAGAACAAACTCTCCCTCCGGCGCCAGAGGCGTAATGTGTTCATCCATCCTGACATACTCCTTCAGACGCCATGAGGCGTTTAACCTGCAGACAATAGCCTCATTCTACCTGTTTCCCCTGAATGCAAAAATAGCGGTTAATCTAACCCGATATGGAAACCGAAAAGTGCGCTTCTCCCCCGCCCTTCATCAGAATCTCATCACACTATGCTATAACTGGCATTCGCTTTAGCCACGAAATTAACCTCATGAAAGATAATAGTATTTACTCTCCTCAGGCGTCTGTGCCGGAAAAATCACGGGTGCTGGGCTGGTCTGATTTATTCTCGCTGTGGTTCTCGCTCGGCATGGGCCTGATGGTATTGCAGGCCGGGGCGATTCTGGCACCGGGGCTCGGGCTTGCAGGATCGCTGGCGGCGATTGTGCTGGGTTCCGCCGTCGGCGTTGCGCTGCTGGCGCTGGTCGGGGTGATCGGCGGGCAAACCGGCATGTCTTCGATGGCGTCGCTAAAACTGAGCCTCGGCAAACGCGGTGTGGCGCTGCCGGTGCTGTTCAATCTGATCCAGCTGATCGGCTGGGGCGCGTTCGAAATTGTGGTGATGCGCGATGCGGCCAGCCTGCTGGCAAAACGGGCCTGGGGGGACGGCAGCTTTTGGGCGAATCCAACCCTGTGGACGTTTATTTTCGGCATCGTCGCCACCTTGCTGGCGGCCAGCGGTCCGCTGGCATTTATCCGCGTAGTGCTGCGCCGCTGGGGGATCTGGTTACTGTTGGCGAGCTGCGCGTGGCTGACCGGTTATCTGTTCCTGCATGCGGATTTATCGATGCTGTGGCATAACGCCGGGAACGGTTCGATGCCGTTCGCGCTGGCCTGCGACATCGTGGTGTCAATGGCATTTTCATGGCTGCCGCTGGTGTCGGATTACACCCGTTTTGGCAAATCTGCGCGGCAAAATTTCTGGGGTACCGCCTGCGGATATTTCCTCGGCAGCGTATGGATGATGTCACTTGGCGTCGCGTATACGCTGGCGTTTGTCAGCACCTCAGCCGATGCCAATGCGCTGCTGCTGGCGCTCTCAGGCGTGGCGCTGGGTATCCCGCTGCTGCTGATTCTGGTGGATGAACACGAAAACGCCTTTGCGGATATTCACTCGGCGGCGGTATCGGCGGGCACATCGGTGCCGGTGAGCGTCGGGAAACTGACGCTGGGCATCGGCCTGCTGTGTACGCTGATCGCCTGGTCGGTGCCGCTGACGCAATACGAAAACTTCCTGCTGCTGATTGGTTCGGTCTTTGCACCGCTGTTCGGCGTGGTCTTGACGCATCATTTTGTGCTGCGTCGCCAGACCAACGAAAACCTGAATCTGCGCTCGGTCGCGGCCTGGTTTACGGGGATCGCGGTCTATCATCTGATGGCGAATCTGCTGCCCGATGTCGGCGCAACTATTCCGTCGCTGCTGGTAGCGGGGCTGATGTGCTGGGGATTGGGGCGTAAAGTCTGAACTAAGAAAACCGCCCCTCAGGGCGGTTCCTTAATTACTACAAACCAGATCCCATGTTGACGTTAATCTTGATATCAGAAACGTTAACGTTCCATCCACCATTCTCAGTCGTCATCAAAGAACCCAGCACAACGATCAGTGCATAAATACACTTTTTCATTGTTGCGGCCTTTTACAACCGCGTTTCACCAATAAGCACCGGGACCGACTGGAGAAGAACAAACAGCATCTGGACTGATTGTCCCCGCGGTACTCAAGTGCTAATTTCAAGCCCGGTGACCCGCCGCTAAACGGGCAAACTAGCCCCGCGCAGATGCTACCATCATGCCTATGATATTTGTAAGGTTATTGATCATAATTTAAGCTTGCGGGGAATTCTTCACTTAGGTATATTTACCCGGTCTGGGCTGCTTGTCCCGCTTATTTAAGCAAATGAAAATTGAGAAAGCTTAGCGCTAACTGAACTTCCTCAACAAAAAAACCGCTCTTTGAAGCGGTTTTTTTGTGCCTAAAATTTAGCCCTTACAGCCTCATTTCCCCTGCCCGAAAAAATCGTTGTACAGCATATAAAGGTGCGCCGCGCTCCATGAGAAGTTGGGTGCGCCCTGCTGCTGGCCGGTGAGCGGGTTGTAGTTTTCGCGGATCGGGCCGTCGGTCACCAGGCCGTCGGCGTGGTCGAAGAAGGCCTGCGCCATGGCGATAGCATCGTTGCGGTAACCGTATTGCTCCATGCCTTTCAGGCCGAAATAGAGCTGATCGACCCACACGCGCCCGCGCCAGTAAATGTCCGCACCGAACGCCGGATTAGTCAGTGCGGCGGTGCCGAGCGGCACATAGGTGTTGAATTCGCGCCCATCTTTCATCACTTTCACCACGGCGTCAGCATGCGCCTGCGTCGCTGCGCCGTTAAACAACGGTGACCAGCCTTCCGGGCCTTTGCCGCGTTCGACAATCGGTTTGCCCGCGCAGCCGTTGGCCAGCGGTTTCTCTTCAATGCGGATGTCATAGAAAAAGCCGCTGCGGCTGTCGAACATGCAGGTATTGATGTATTCGGCCAGTTTGACGGCTTTCGCACTAAAATCTGCGGCTTCGGTTTTCTTGCCCAAAATGCCGGCGATGTCGGCCATGTACTTGTTGTCGCTGTACATATAACTGGCTTCATCGACCGATTCCTGTAGCAGTGAATATCCCAGCAGCGTTCCGTCATCAGAACGGTTTTCGGCGAATTTAACCTGCCAGTCTTGTTTTTTACCGCCATTTTTGATGTATTTCGCCAGCTGATCGGCGTCGATGAAACCAAAGGCCGCCGCATCGTCCCTCCCCGATTCCCATGAAGCCGCCACCTGCGCCGGAATTTCTATGCTGTCGTACTGACCGGATTTCACCACGCGGTCATAGTTTTTCAGCCCGGATTCGGTCTGTTCTTTCTTCCCTTCGCGAACGGTAAACAGCATGCTGCCGTCGGCGGTATTGTGCGCTTTATCCCGTGTGGCGCCGTATTCCGGCACGCCGTTATGGTTGTGATCGCGGTTGCGCAGCCACCAGTCATGATAGGCAACCAGTTTCGGGTACATCTCTTCCAGCCACTGTTTATCACCGGTCGTTTTGTAGACTTCCATCACCGACCACGCCGCCAGGCTCGGCTTGGTGTTGCGCTCATTCCAGTTGGTGCCGTCGCCACCGCGCTCAGGGCTTGTGTTATAGGCGATGAGATCGGGCACAAAACCGGCATCCCACGGGCGAACCGTATCGCCGGGTGGGATCTGAAACGCGAACACGGCGCGGATATTGTTTTTCGCCACGTCAGGATTGAAATGCGCCATCGCGTAAGCCTGTTTCCAGGTGTCCCAAGGCCAGGTCTGATTGCCGGAGAACCAGCGGCCGGTGACAGACGGCGTCACGGAATCAAATCTCATTACGCCCGCCGCCCCGCGCCAGTTGCCGTTAAGGGTTTCGATGGCTTTGACCGCCACACGTTCCTGCGCCGGTGTGGCGTGCGGGTTGGTCAGCCCGCGGGCCAGATATCCTTCCCAGCGCTGTTGTGAGGCCGCCAGAAAACGTTGCGGATGCGCCAGAATACCGGCGATCTCAGGCTGCTCTTTCTGTACCTCACCGGCGGTCAGCAGATGCGAATAGGTGGTGTAAATTGTGGTGGAACCGGCGATGTTGGCTTTCGCGGTAAACTGATGCCCTGCCACCGTCGTCTGCATCGGCAGGGATTTGTGGATCTGGTATTCCGACTCGCCCGACGTCATCAGACTGGAGGCCTCGCGCACTTTCCCGAAGGTCACGCGCAGGCCGTCAGCCGTCGGCAGGATTTTGCGGTTATAGCCCGGATATACCTGTTCGATGGTTTTATCCGACGGCGGTTTCCCCTCCTGAGCGCGCAGGTTTTCCAGTAATGCGCCGTCCCAGACCAGTTCCAGCGGGGAATCGGTGGTGATTTTGGTTTCCAGCAACGAGGTGCGGGCGGTGACAAAACGCAGCGTCATGTCGACGCGAATGCCGGGCGCGGTCAGCGTCTGGATCAGCGCGCCGGGAATACTGTACGCCTCCATGCTGAGCGCCACTTTCTGACCGTTTTTGAAGATCGTCAGCCGGTCAAAGTTATCCGCCATAAAGTTGATGTATTCTTCGGTCAGCAGCGCCGGGCCGGGAAATCCGCCCATGCCTTCCGGCCCGGCCGGTAATAAATGTCCGTGCCACGCGCCGTCATCAAATAAAGGATTAAAACGCTGATGCTCATCGAAATCATAATCGAGCATATAATGCGGCGCGCCGGTGCGGTTAATGACGTTTTTATAAGACTCAGCCTGCAATGGCTTTGCCGTTTCAGCGGCCGCATTGCCGGAAACAAATAAGACAGACGAAATAAATAAGGCGAGGATTTTAACGCTGCGGATATTTTTCATTATGATTTACCCCAATAGAAATATTGCATCAGAAATATCGAATTACTGGCGCCGGTATTGTCGTTGCTCATATAAAATTTACTGTCTAATGCGGTCGCGAAACGGCCACCATAATATTCGTACCAGATACCGGCCTGCGCGTAGGAGGTGGTGGTATCCGCCGCGTTATCGAGACGGTGTTCGGCGTAGCTGTAGGCGGTTGAGAAATACAGGCCGGACACCGCTTCGACCATCGCGCTGACCATCATGCCCGATTCACTGCCGGGCTGATTGCCATCGCCTTTGCCAGTGTGATGCCAGACACGTCCGGCGAGGTTTTTGCCCTGTAAACCCGCAAGCACCAGTTGCCCGGTGCCGTCGGTGAGTTCGAGGCCGTTGAGCAGCGTCAGCCCGTCGGTCAGATCGTATTGCGTGTAACCGTTAACCATCGCCCGGTACGTGTATTTATCTGAATAACGGTCATATTTGCCAAAATGCAGCAGCGCCTTACTTTCATCAACGCGGCTTTCCGGCGCGGCGGTCACGCTGTAGCGGAACCTGCCGGTAAGGTTCTGGATTTTCGCCGCCTGCGTTAAATCGCGGGTATTGGGAATGACGTAACCGTATTCTGGCGTGAAATCGCCCCACCATTGCAGGTCATCCAGCGAGGAGTCATTGCGCATGCTGAGGATCATCTCGGTGCCGTTATCGGTGCGGTAGCCGCCATAAAAACGGTTCAGGCCGCCCTCAAATCCTCCCCAGCTGTGATCGGGCACCCAGGCATTTCCCTGATGGTCGGCCTGCACCGTCCAGCCTTCGCCATAAATAAGCCCGAACCAGTGGCCGTGTTGTATTTCCAGACCGCCTTCGATATAGGTGCCGTCGCTGTATTTATGCTGGTCCTGACCCTTTAAATACACGCTGCCACCGCCGCCCATTTCGCCATAAAACCGGTAAGCGGTTGCCTCGGCGCTTTTTGGCTTTATTTCCGGTGGGGTTAAAATATTATGTTCGGCGGGAACCACAGATTCCTGCGCCCATAAATTCATTGGTGAGGCGAATAATAAAAATATGAGTATTTTATTGAGTGATATTTTCTTCATCGGTATGCGCATCGCTCAGGGTGAGTGGGCTGAAAGTGAGCCGGAAATTAAAACGCATACTAGTAAATATTTTACTAAAATATACTTAAATATCGGTAAAGCGTTAACCGGGTCACACTGCATTTTTGCAGCCCTGCGCGCATGCGGCGTGTATACATGCGTCTGCGTAGCCATTAAGCTAACCGCCTGATTTACTGATAACCCTGGACTGAGACGCTGATGGCAACATTAAAGGAAATCGCTGAGGCCGCGAACGTATCCGTTGCGACGGTTTCACGCGTGCTGAATGACGATCCGAGCCTGAGCGTAAAAGCGCAGACCCGGCAGAAAATTCTGGAAGCGGCAGAACGCCTGGAATACAAACTGTCGTCGGCCAGGCGCAACGCCACCCACCGCATGACATTTGCCGCGCTGTTCACTTACCGCCAGGGGCTGGAAATTGATGATCCTTATTATCTTTCCATGCGCTATGGCATTGAAACACAATGCGAAAAACTCGGCATTACGCTGGTTTCCGGCTACGACTTTACCGGCGATAAAGCCCTGCCGTCTGCCGATGGCTTTCTGGTTATCGGGCAGCCGCAGGCCGCGCTTCATCAGCAACTCAGTCAGCAATCCCTCCCGGTCGTGTTTATTGATGGCGTGATGGACGATCCGCAGTCCGACTGTGTGAATGTCGATCTGTTTAAGATCAGCCAGAAGGTGATCGATTTCTTCATCGGGCAAGGCTATTCGAGGATCGGGTTTATCGGCGGGCGCGATGAACCTGAATTTGCCGATCAGCGCGAGCAGGCTTTTGTGGAATATGGCCGGCTGAAAAATGTGGTGCAGGCAGAGGATATTTATTACGGCGATTTCACCAGCCAGTCCGGCTACCAGTGCGCCAAAAAAATGCTGCTGGACAACAGGCCGTACCCTCCGGCGCTGCTGATTGCCACCGATACCATTGCGCTGGGCGTGACGCGTGCGCTGCTGGAGCACGGCGTAAAAATCCCGGAGCAGATCGCGCTGATCAGCGTCAACGACATCCCGACCGCACGCTTTGTTTTCCCTTCTTTATCAACGGTGCGCATTCATTCCGAAACCATGGGCGCGCAGGCGGTGAACCTGCTGACCGAGCGCCTGCGTGATGACCGCAACGTGCCGCTTTCCGTATTTGTCCCCAGCTCATTGCAGTTGCGCGATACCACCCGCCGCTGATCCCGCCCTGCCGGTTCGCACCTTCTGACGCCCTGCTTTTTCCGATCGGGCAGGCGTCAAAGGGATCGCCGACGATCGCTAAAAATTAACTGCCTGATCCCCCGCCGCTTTTTTTAATTAGTGTGATCTCTCTGACAATCGGTAAATGTTTTTAGTTATTTTTACTAAATATTTACTATCTTATTTCCCATAGAAACACGTCTCAGGAGAGATCACGTGAATAATTGGGAAAACATCGACAAGCAGTCAGAACACCGTTTACCACCGAGGGCCAGTTTTTTCAGCTATGACACTGCGCAACAGGCACTGCGCTTTGACCGCGCGGCCAGCCACTGTTTTCAGCTGCTCAGCGGTCGCTGGCAGTTTGCCTATTTTGATCACCCGGCGTTAGTGCCGGACGCATTTTACAACCAGCCGGTGACGGGCTGGGGCGATATCGCCGTGCCCGGAATGTGGCAGATGGAAGGTCACGGCCAGCTGCAATACACCGACGAAGGTTTCCCGTTCCCAATCGACATTCCTTTCGTGCCCGCCAGTAACCCGACCGGCGCGTATCAGCGGACGTTTAGCCTCGATGCCGCGTGGGCAGGCAAACAGATCATCATCAAATTCGACGGCGTCGAAACCTACTTCGAAATCTACGTGAACGGCCATTATGCCGGGTTCAGCAAAGGCAGCCGCCTGTGCGCGGAATTTGATATCAGCGCGTTTACGGTTCAGGGCGAAAACTTGCTGTCGGTGCGCGTCCTGCAGTGGGCGGACTCCACGTATATCGAAGATCAGGACATGTGGTGGATGGCCGGGATTTTCCGCGATGTGTATCTCACCGGCCAAAATCCGGTTCATCTCAATGATTTCACCGTGGTTACCGCGTTCGATGAAAACTACTGCGACGCCGTGCTGAGCATTGATGCCGTTCTGTGTAATTTGCGCGAGCCGGTCAGCGGTTATCGCCTGCATGCGCAGTTATTCGACGATGGCGTCTGTGTGGCGCAATTGTCAGCAGATAACCTGCATATCGGCGATGAAGCCCGTTGTCATCTGGACATACCGGTCAGCCAGCCACGTCAGTGGAACGCCGAACATCCTGAGCTCTATCAGTTGCTGCTGACACTGTATGACGATGCGGGCAAGGTGGTTTCCGTGGTGCCGCAGCGCGTCGGTTTTCGTGATATCTGCGTGCGCGACGGGCTGTTTCACGTCAACGGGCGCTACCTCAAGCTACACGGCGTCAACCGCCACGACCACGATCACCGCAAAGGGCGCGCGGTGGATATGGCGCGGGTGGAGCGCGATATCATCCTGATGAAACAGCACAACATTAACTCGGTGCGCACTGCCCATTATCCGAACGACCCGCGCTTTTACGAGTTGTGCGATATCTACGGGTTATTCGTCATGGCCGAAACCGATCTGGAAAGCCACGGTTTCGCCAACGTCGGCGATCTGAGCCGCATCACCGACGATCCGCGCTGGGAACACGCCTATGTGGAGCGCATTGAGCGTCATGTGATGGCGCAAAAAAATCATCCGTCGATCATCATGTGGTCGCTCGGCAACGAATCCGGTTATGGCTGCAATATCCGCGCGATGGCCGCACGCTGCAAAGCACTCGATCCGACGCGTTTAGTTCACTACGAAGAAGACCGCGACGCCGAAGTGACCGACGTCATCAGCACCATGTATTCCCGTGTTTCCATGATGAATGCGTTTGGTGAATACCCGCACGCCAAACCGCGCATCATCTGCGAATACGCCCATGCGATGGGCAACGGCCCCGGCGGATTAGCCGAATATCAGGCAGTGCTCAACCGCCACGCCAGCCTGCAGGGGCATTACATCTGGGAATGGTGCGATCACGGCCTGCTGGAAACCGGCGAAAATGGCCGGATGCGCTACACCTACGGCGGCGATCACGGCGATTATCCGAACAACTACAACTTCTGCATGGACGGGCTGATTTATCCGGATCAAACCCCCGGCCCCGGCCTGCGCGAATATAAACAGGTGCTGTGCCCGGTCGGCGTCAGCCTGAGCGGCGGCACGCTGCATGTTAAAAACCGTTACTGGTTCAGCTCACTGGAAGACATCACGCTGTCGCTGACCGTGCAGATGGCCGGTCGCTGTGAAGAAGCCCGCGAAATCACCCTGCCGCATCTGCAACCCGGCGAATCGGAAGAGATTCCCCTGCCACCATTCACCGCCAGCGGGCAGGAAACTTTCCTCAACGTCAGCATCTGCAAAAACAGCCCGACCGCCTACAGTGCGGCAAAACATCCGCTCGGCCAGTATCAGATGCTGTTGCAGGCGGCGCAGCCTTTGCCTGCTTCGCCGGTTGCCACACGCGTCACCCCGCTGCTTTGCGACGCGCAAAAACATCAGCTGATCGTCAGCAGCGAAAACTTCCAGCTGGCGTTTTCCCGCCTCGATGGCGAACTGAAAAGCTGGCAGGTGGATGGCGAAGAAATCCTGGGCCGTGCGCCGAAAATCAACTTCTTCAAGCCGGTCATCGACAACCACAAACCGGAATTCGAAGGCCTGTGGCAACCCAATCATCTGCACATCATGCAGCAGCATTTACGGTCGCTGCGCTGGGAGCCTATGCAGGATGACGTGGTGATTGAAGTGCAAAGCATCATTGCGCCGCCAGTTTTCGATTTCGGTATGCGCTGTACTTATCGCTGGCGGATATCGCCTCAGGGCGCGGTGAGCCTCGATTTATCCGGCACGCCTTACGGCAATTTCAGCCACGTCATCCCGAAAATCGGCCTTGATGTTGGCATCAGCCGCCGCTTCACGCAGGTGGAATATTACGGCCGCGGGCCGGGCGAAAATTATCAGGACAGCCGTCAGGCCAACCTGATCGGCCATTATCAGCAACCGGTGAGCCATTTATTTGAAAACTACCCGATGCCGCAGGACAACGGCAACCGGCAGGACGTCCGCTGGCTCAGCCTGCGTGATAACACCGGTCGCGGGATTTTCATTCAGCCGCGCCAGCCGATCAATTTCAGCCTGTGGCCGTACAGTTCGCAGCAACTGCAACAGGCGCAACACATCGACGAACTGACGCCGGACAGCTGCCTGACGCTCAATCTCGATCACAAAATTATGGGGCTGGGTTCTAACTCCTGGGGGTCGGAAGTGCTCGATTCTTACCGCGTCTATTTTTCTGCATTCCGCTACGGCTTCACGCTGGTGCCGTTCCGCCAGCAGGACACCGACAGCCAGCACCTTGCGGAATTCACCTTTCATACCGGGGAGGAAAACTGATGATTATTCTCGACTCTTTACATGAATTTGAGCGGCTGTATCGCAGCGGAAAGAAATGGCAGCGCTGCAGGGAAGCCATCAATAACCTGGAAAATATTCGCCCCGGCGTTTTCCATTCTGTCGGCGATTCGCTGGTTTACCGGCTAACCAGCGGCAGCGAAAAACAACGGACGGAATTCGAAGGCCACCGCCGTTATTTCGATGTGCATTATTACCTCGAAGGGGCAGAAGAAATCGAATTTGCCGCGAAATCTGCCCTGCACTGCGTGGCGCCTTATGACGATGAGACTGACCGTGAATTTTTTAGCGGTCAGGGTGAAACAGTAAAAGTGAATAAAGGCAGCGTGATCATTTTTGAAAATCACGAAGCCTGCCGGTTCAGGCCGGAAAAAGACGTCAGAAAAGTCATCTTACAGGTGACCATCGAAGAGAGTTATTTCGTTAATAAATAATAAAAAACAATAAAACCCTTACCCTATAAACATTGCAGTTGGAGAGTTTCTATGGCCGGATCGAGCAGAAACACAATCGGCAAATTTGGATTGTTATCCATGACATTTGCCGCCGTTTTTAGCTTCAACAATGTCATTAATAACAATATTCAGTTAGGCATCGCGTCTGCGCCCGTTTTTCTGGTGGCGACAATCCTCTATTTCATTCCGTTTTGTCTGATCATCGCCGAGTTTGTTTCGCTGAATAAAAACTCGGAAGCCGGGGTATACGCCTGGGTAAAAAGCGCGCTCGGCGGACGCTGGGCATTTATGACCGCCTATACCTACTGGTTCGTGAATTTATTTTTCTTCACCGCGCTGCTGCCGCGCGTGATTGCCTACGCCTCGTACGCCTTTTTAGGCCATGACTATATTTTTACGCCAGTCACCACGGCTATTATCAGCATCTGCCTGTTTGCCTTTTCCACGCTGATTTCCAACAGCGGCGCGAAATTACTCGGGCCGATGACGTCAGTGACCTCGACATTAATGTTGCTGCTGACGTTCTCTTATATTGTGCTGGCAGGCGCGGCGCTGATCGGCGGCGCGGAACCGGCCAATCCGATTAACGTCGAGGCCATGACGCCGCATATTAACTGGGCATTTTTAGGCATTATTGCGTGGATATTTCAGGCCGCCGGCGGCGCGGAATCGGTCGCGGTGTACGTGAATGACGTCAAAGGTGGCAGCCGCGCGTTCGTGAAAGTCATCATTATTTCCGGGCTGGTGATCGGCGTGCTGTATTCCATCGCCTCCTTATTAATTAACGTGTTTGTGGCACAGTCCGCGCTGCATTTCACCGGCGGCACCGTGCAGGTATTTGAAGGGTTATCGGCGCACTTTGGTTTACCGGCGGTGATGATGAACCGCTTCGTCGGCGTGGTATCTTTCACCGCGATGTTTGGCTCATTGCTGATGTGGACGGCCGCGCCGGTCAAAATATTCTTTACTGAAATTCCTAAGGGGATTTTTG
The DNA here is from genome assembly GCF_050632365.1 of Rahnella sp. PAMC25559. Classification (GTDB taxonomy): domain Bacteria; phylum Pseudomonadota; class Gammaproteobacteria; order Enterobacterales; family Enterobacteriaceae; genus Rahnella; species Rahnella rivi. Next base: position 618,894 of record NZ_CP192543.1, read on the forward strand.
GCGAGAAAACGATTCGTCTGAATAAACACGGTGTCCCGACGCGCGCGGCGTGGATCCAGTTTCTTATCGTCATTCCGCTGATGCTCATTCCGACGCTCGGCTCCAACAGCGTACAGGAATTAATGAACACGCTGATCAACATGACCGCCGCGGCATCAATGCTGCCACCGCTGTTTATTATGCTGGCCTATCTGAATCTGCGGCTGAAATACGACTGCGTTAAACGCGATTTTAAAATGGGATCCAGAATGCAGGGGATCGCCATCGTCAGTACGCTGATTGTGATTTTCACCGTCGGCTTTATCGCCTCGACCTTCCCGACCGGTGCCAGCATTATCACCATTGTGTTTTATAACGTCGGCGGACTGGTGTTATTCCTCGGCTATGCCTGGTGGAAATACAATAAATATTCCAAAGGTCTGGATGAGAACACCCGTTACCACGAGGACACCCCGCTGGCGAGAATTGTGCTGGAATCGCAAAATGAAACCGCACGCCTGAAAGAAGCGACGGTTGCCAAATCGCTGTCAGGGGCGTAACGGGAAAAGAGAGACATAAAAAAACCGCCTGAGAAGGCGGTTTTGTTTTTTCCGAATCCGACCTTACAGCGCGATATCTGCGGGCAGATTGGTTTCTTCCTGCGCATGGGCGTCGAGCGGGCGCAGTTGCACCACGTCGGCGACCGGCGTCGTTTTCATCGACGGGATATCGAGTTGCAAAATACGGCTGGTATCGAGCAGCTCTTTCTCGGTGGCTTCTACGTTTCCGTTCAGTTTGGTGCCATAAGACGGAATGATTTCGCGGAATTTAGCCTGCCATGCCGGGCTGGCCGCTTTCTCTTTGAAGACCGTTTCCAGCAACTTCATCATGATCGGAGCCGCCGTTGATGCTCCCGGCGATGCGCCGAGCAACGCGGCGATACTGCCATCTTGTGCGCTGACCACTTCGGTACCCAGACGCAGAACCCCGCCATGCTTGCCATCTTTTTTGATGACCTGCACGCGCTGCCCGGCAACCCAGCGTTTCCAGTCTTTCTGCTCGGCCTGCGGGAAGAACTCCTTCAATGCCGCATGACGATCGTTATCGCTGAGCATCACCTGCCCGACCAGATATTTCACCAGATCGAAGTTACCCATACCGACGTGAGTCATCGGCAGCAGGTTGGAGCTGTTCACGCTGCCAAACAGATCCCACAGGGAACCGTTTTTCAGGAATTTACTGGAGAAGGTGGCGAACGGCCCGAACAACAGAACCTGTTTGCCATCGATGATGCGGGTATCCAGATGCGGCACGGACATTGGCGGTGCGCCGACGGCGGCTTTGCCGTAGACCTTCGCCAGATGACGTTTCACCACGTCCTGATTTTCTGTTACCAGGAACTCGCCGCCCACCGGGAAACCGCCGTAGTCACGCGCTTCCGGAATACCGGATTTTTGCAGCAACGTCAGCGACGCCCCGCCCGCACCGATGAACACAAATTTCGCATTCACGACGTGGTGTTTGTGGCTGTGGCGGAGATCGGTGATGGTGACGCGCCAGCTTCTGTCCGGATTGCGCTGGATATCGCGCACTTCCTGACCGTTCGCCAGCGTGAAATTGGATTTTTTCTGTAACGCCTCGACCAGCTGGCGGGTTACCTCGCCGAAGTTGACGTCGGTGCCTGCGGTAGTGCGGGTGGCTGCCACTTTTTGCGCCGGATCACGGCCTTCCATGACTGCCGGGATCCACTGTTTGATTTGTTCCGGGTCTTCTGAATATTCCATCCCACGGAACAACGTACTTTCCTGCAACGCGGTAAAACGTTTGCGCAGAAAATCGATGTTTTCATCGCCCCAGACAAAGCTCATGTGCGGCACGCTGTTGATGAAGGAGCGCGGATTATTCAGCACGCCTTTCTGCACCTGATATGCCATGAACTGGCGGGAAACCTGAAACGCTTCGTTGATCGCCACCGCTTTGGTGATATCGACAGATCCGTCCTGCTTCACCGGGGTGTAATTCATTTCTGCCAGCGCGGAATGGCCGGTACCGGCGTTGTTCCAGCCGTTTGAGCTTTCCTGCGCCACGCCGTCCATACGTTCGATCATATGGATCGACCAGTCTGGCTCCAGCTCCTGAAGGTAGGTCCCCAGGGTGGCACTCATAATTCCGCCGCCGACCAGCAATACATCAACGGATTTTTCGTCTTCTGCGGCCGCAGGCTCGCTGGCACCCAGTGAGTCACGGTTGAGAAGCATACCAAGTATCTTTCTCATGACGTCTGTTTCTCTAAATGTTCAGTTCTGTTTTTGGCGATTCGTTTAAGAATATTGTTATGGCTGTCGAACAAGAAATTAGCAAAAAAACACGCGGGATCGTTACTGAAACTTCATTTTTTCAAATGACAGCAACGAATATAACATTATCACTACATAATTTAAAAAAGGATTTAACCTTTCAAAAAAAGAGGAGATGCGCCAGACAGATCATCATGCAGGCCGCAGCCTGACTGGTTTTTCGGAGATTTCAGCCCCTGTTCAGCGCGGATTTTTAGCGTACAAAGAACGCGCAATTCGTGCTAAATCGGGTTGGGGAGGGACAGCGTGCGCAGAGCAAATGTTAAAAAGGCGCGGTTGCCCGCGCCTTTACGATGGTTTTGTTAACAAATCAGATCAGAGCGCGACGTCAGCCACCTGCTTCTGCTCTTCACCCTTTTTCGGAGCAGAAGAGTTGTCAGCCGCCGGAGCCGGTTCTGCCGCTTTCGGCTGCGGGTTGTCGAGCATCAGAACGCGGCTGGTGTCGCCCAGTTCTTTCTCGGTTGCCGCCACGTTGCCGTTCAGTTCGGTGCCGTAAGAAGGGATGATTTCCTTCAGTTTGGCCTGCCATTCTGGCGTCGCGACTTTGTCTTTGAACACTTTTTCCATCAGATGCAGCATGATCGGTGCAGCGGTGGAAGCGCCAGGAGAAGCGCCCAGCAGCGCGGTAATGCTGCCATCTTTCGAGCTGACCACTTCGGTGCCAAGGCGCAGAACGCCGCCTTCTTTCTCATCTTTTTTGATGATCTGCACACGCTGACCGGCTTCCCACAAACGCCAGTCTTCTTTCTTCGCATCCGGGAAGTATTCACGCAATGCATCGAAACGGTCGTCGTCGGACAGCATTACCTGGCTGACCAGATATTTCACCAGATCGAAGTTGTCGATGCCCACGTGGGTCATCGGCATGATGTTGGAGAAATTCACGCTGCCGAACAGATCCCACAGGGAACCGTTTTTCAGGAATTTGCTGGAGAAGGTAGCGAACGGCCCGAACAGCAGAACCTGTTTGCCATCCAGAATACGGGTGTCGAGGTGCGGAACGGACATCGGCGGCGAGCCGACAGACGCTTTACCGTACACTTTTGCCAGATGACGTTTCACCACGTCCGGGTTTTCAGTCACCAGGAATTCGCCGCCGACCGGGAAGCCGCCGTAGTTATCCGCTTCAGGGATACCGGATTTTTGCAGTAACGTCAGGGACGCGCCGCCTGCGCCGATAAACACGAATTTGGCTTTGATGACGCTTTCTTTGCCGTCGTTTTTCAGGTCAGCCACGGTGACGTCCCAGGTGTTATCCGGGTTACGTTTGATGTCACGCACTTCATGGCCGAGGCTCAGGGAGAAGTTAGGTTTCTTCTGCAACGAGGCCACCAGCTGGCGGGTGATTTCGCCGAAGTTCACGTCGGTACCGATGGGAATACGGGTCGCAGCGACTTTCTGCGCCGGGTCACGCCCTTCCATCACCAGCGGGATCCACTGTTTGATTTGCGCCGGGTCTTCTGAATATTCCATGCCACGGAACAGCGTGCTTTGTTGCAGCGCCGCAAAACGTTTACGCAGGAAATTGATGTTGTCATCACCCCACACAAAACTCATGTGCGGCGTGCTGTTGATGAAAGAGCGCGGGTTGTGCAGTACGCCGTTCTCAACCTGATAGGTCCAGAACTGACGGGAAATCTGGAAGGATTCGTTGATTTCGACCGCTTTGGAGATATCGATACTGCCGTCGGTTTTTTCCGGCGTGTAGTTCATTTCTGCCAGCGCAGAGTGACCGGTACCGGCGTTGTTCCAGCCGTTGGAGCTTTCCAGTGCCACGCCATCCAGGCGCTCGACCATGTCGATGGACCAGTCTGGCTCTAATTCCTGAAGGTATGTCCCCAGCGTCGCGCTCATAATGCCGCCGCCGATCAGTAACACATCCACGGGCTTTTCATCTTCTGCGAACGCTGACTGACTGAAGGCAACCACGTTAAGGCAGAGGATCATGGCAAGTAACTTTCTCATGACGTCTGTTTCTCTGAATGTTTAGTTTTAGTTTTGCAGGTGAAAGCTATCCAGATTTCCCCTGGATAAACGAAATCAACAACCCGATGCGGTGGGAAACAAGCGATTATTTCCACAGAGTATGAAAGGACAATAATGGGGAGTAACGAAAACTGCGGTGCAGAACGACAATTCAACCACACAAATGTTACCGATTACTCATATTATCGAGATTTCGTAAACATTTTAACATTGCCGTTACGTGCATTAAAAATAGTTTAATACTTTAAATAATTACATAAGTTAGTTCCGTGACGAAACTATCAGCACGTAACTCATGCGATGCGTGCCTGCAACGTGGCGGCGTGCTTCGCCAGAATGGCTGCCGGGCTGTGGCCGATCAGCATGAAGTTATAGCCCGAATCACGCCAGTAAATGACGTTCATCTTTTGCCGCACTTCGCTCTGCGGCGCCGTATTGCCAGGGTGTTCGCTGCGCGTGATACACAACGCCATCGGGCCGGATCGCGCATCCAGATAGGTGATTTGCGCGATATCATATTCGTCGTAATGCAACAGGCGGGCATTTTTAAGCTCCGCGCCCTGCACCACCAGCCCCGCCGGGCTTAACGCAATGCCCAGCGTTTTCTGCACCCGCGAGAGCTGAATTTGCTGCTGCTCCACGGAATCACTGACGTCCGCCAGCGTCTGCGCGGAATACAAAGACATGTAATCGGCCACGCGATCGCGCCAGGTGCTTTCGGCGCGCAAGGTGGTGGAATAGCGCCCGGCAAGCAGGCCGACCGCCAGAAAACTCACTGACGCGGCGATCAGGGCACGACGACTGACGCCGCCGGGGCGGGAAACCGGCGCATCGGGGATGGCATCCAGCGCGGCCTGAAGCCTGCCGACCGGCGCGTCCTGCAACATCAGCCCAAAGGCATCGTGGAAAGGCAAATTACTGCGCGCCATCTGCGCCAGACGCTCGCCGAGCACGTCATCACGCGCCAGTTGCTGATCAAACTGCGCGCGCTGTTTTTCACTCAGACGGTTATCGAGGTACGCGACTAACACTTCATCGGAAAATGGCGAAGATAAGGTTTCACCGTTCATTTTTTCTCTCCCTGTCGTGACGACTTACCGGCATGTTGTGCCAGCGTCAGCCGGGCGGATGCCAGACGGCTCATAATGGTGCCGACAGGTACGGACAGCGTCATCGCCGCCTCCTGATAGGTAAAACCTTCGACATACACCAGAAAAACCGCGTTCCGCTGGGCTTCCGGCAGGCGTTTCACCCGCTGCATCACCTGCGTGTGCCAGTGCTTATCTTCGAATGAAAACGCATCGGCCGGCGTATCCAGCTCACTGGCGTCGACAAATCCCTGCCCCTGACGCACGTGCTGCGCCCTGAGTTCATTGACCCATATGGAATGCAGAATCGAAAACAGCCAGCGATCGACTCCGGCGCTGTCCACCACGTGCGCGCTGCGTTCCAGCGCACGCACGCAGGTGGACTGCACCAGATCGTCGGCCACATCGCGCTTATGCGATAACACCATCGCATAGCGCCAGAGGCGGGCCAGACACTGGCTCAGTTCGTGACGTAAGTCTGTGGGTGAGATTTATCGTTTCCCCGTTTTCAGGATTCAGGATGCCCGTCAATGGCGGCGCTGAGATCACGATACTCTTCGCAACCGGTGCCGCATAAGCCTTTGATGGTAGCCAGCTGGGCTTTGGCGAGATCGGGACGCCCTTTAATCATATAAGCCTCGCCGAGATATTCCCGGACTTTGGCGTAATTAGCGTCAATGGCGATCGACTTCTGATAATAGCTGATGCCTTCATCGGTTCGCCCGAGTTTACGGGTGGCGTAGCCGCGATAGTTCCACGCCTCTTTGGTGTTCTGATCTTTGAGCGTATTCAGCACGGTCAGCGCTTCCTGATAACGGCCTGTTTTCGCCAGATGATAGGCGTACTGGGTTTTATCCTGATCGGAAATCATGCTGCCTTTATCCACCATACAGCTTTTGGTTTTGCTGTCGTAGATTTGCCCCTTCGGGCAGTCCGGCGTTTTTTTCGCGTCGGAATCGTCGCCCATCGCGTGGGCAACGCCCGCGAACAGCAGCAAATTAGCCGCCAGGCAAGCCACTGACAGCGCGTTAACCGTTTTTTTCGTCTTCATGATGTTGTCCTGTAGGGTACACATTGATGATTTACGGGCGGCTTTCACTGCCCGGTAACATGCGGCGCAGAATGCCGTCGCGCAGAACGTAATGATGGAAAAGTGCCGCCAGGGCATGCACGCCAGCCAGAATAATCAGCGCCCACGCCACGTTGTTATGCAATGAGCCAAAAGTTTTGGTCATCACGCTGTCGAAATTGAAAACGTCCGGGATCGGAAATAAACCGAAGAAATAGAAAGGCTCGGCCTGCGACCAGCGGAATAAAAAGCCCAGGGTGATCTGCGCCACCAGCAGTAAATAGAGCGCCAGATGGGTCAGGTGCGAAGCGGCTTTCAGCAGCGTAGGCATGGCAATCGGTTTCTGTTTGCTGCGCCCCGTGCTGACGGTGAACAGCCGCCATAACAGACGCCCGACAATGATCGCCGCCAGCAGAATGCCCACCGAGATATGCACGGATTGCAGCCCTTTACGCAGTGGCGTACCGCGCTCCAGCACTTCCCAGATGTGCGCGCTGGCAAACAGAAAGACCACGGCCAGCGCCGTCAGCCAGTGCAGAAGGATGGTCAGCCCGTCGTAACGGCTGCGAAGAACAGAAGAAGAATTTTGCATAAGAACGGTACCCGTCAGTGTTCGATATGAAGGTAAACACCTGAGCACGGTTTTTTATTCGATGAAAAGAGAAAAATTTTCAAATGAGTGGAAACTGAGCGGCCGGCGTGACCGCCCACAGTCAGCGTAATAAAATTCCGAAGCGGGAAAAAATGATACTCACGTGGGTGAAAAATCGCCTATATATAGATTCAGGGCGGCAGATCTTCCCTGACCTGACGCCGAAATTTCACATTGAACCGCGCAAAATATCAGGGTCAGTACAATAAAGATTTATTCCGGGTAGCCGATAACCGTAACGGGCGCTTTATACGTCAAAGGCTGCGCCAGCAATTTATGATTAATGAATTATGAGGTGTGGCAGGTGAGCGAAGTACCCAAAGAGTCGTTTGCTAAGCGTAACACGCTGGCAATATTGTCCGTTTTACGGGATCTGAAAAAAAACCAGACGCTGGTGATGGTCACCCATTCCCGTGGGCAATTTATCAGTAAAATTCTGGACGTGAATGCCGACGGTCATCAGTTCTTATTCGATCTGGGCAGTTCTGATTATGAAAACGGTCTGGCGATGGCCGCAGACACGCTGAGTTTTGTCGCTGAGCCTGCGGGTGCCAAAGTGGAATTCGCCTGCGGAAAAGTGCGTCAGGTCACCTACGACGGCCTGCCTACGTTTATCTGTGATATTCCGCCGGTTCTCTATTTCATTCAACGCCGTGAATATTTCCGCGTGAGCGTACCCTGGCTGCCGGATTACCGTTGCAGCGGTAAATTAGCCGATGCCAGTGACTTTGCTTACCGGGTCAGGGATATTTCCCTCGGCGGTCTGGGGCTGGAGATTGATGGCACCACTCTGCCGGAAATTGCCTCGGGCGAAGTGCTGAAAGATTCGCTGATCCAGCTGGCGGAACTCGGCACCTTTAAACTGGATTTGCAGTATATCGGTTCGATGCCGCGTAAATCGGTGAGCAATAAAGGCGAGACGGTCAGCACCCAGCGGCTGAGCTTTAAGTTTCCGCGTTTGTCACCCGCGCAGGAACGCGACCTGCAACGGGCTATTTTCGAGCTGGAAAAACAACAGCATATAAAAGCGAAGCGTTTCCAGCACGATTAAATACCGGCCAGAAACGTCGGATCAGATAAACATACCGCCTGAAGCTTCGACCCGCTGGGCGGTCATCCAGCCCGCCTCATCACTGAGCATGAGCGCCACCATATCCCCGATATCATCCGGCAATCCGGCGCGGCCCAGCGCAGTGTTACCGGCCACCATTTTATTGACCTCAGGATTGTCGCGAACCATGCCGCCGCTGAAATCCGTTTCAATCGCGCCGGGTGCCAGCACGTTGACGGTAATACCGCGCGCGCCAAGTTCTTTTGCCTGATAACGGGTCAGCACTTCCACCGCGCCTTTCATGATGGCGTAAGCGGAAGAGCCCGGCAGCGCAAAACGCGCCAGCCCGCTGGACACGTTCAGAATACGGCCTCCGTCAGCCATCAGAGGCAACAGTTTTTGTGTCAGGAAAAACGGCCCTTTCAGGTGGATGTTCATCATCAAATCGAACTGCGCTTCGGTGGTTTTGGCGAAAGACTCGTGCAGCCCGACGCCCGCATTGTTCACCAGAAAATCAAAGGTATCGCGCTGCCAGATCTGCTGAAGCTGGTGGCTGACGCCGGTAACAAACGCATCAAAGCTGCTGCTGTCTCCGGCATCGAGCTTAAGCGCCACAGCCTTGCCACCCAGCGCCTCGACCGATTTCACCACCGCCTGCGCGGCGTCCTGCTGGCTGTGGTAAGTCAAAATGATATCCACGCCCTTTTTTGCCAGCTTTTCAACGGCATTCTTACCTAAACCACGGCTTGCACCGGTCACTATCGCGATTTTACGGTTCATTCCAGACCTCATCATGTTTATGTCACTGCTGCATTGGATGAAATCCAGCCTATTGGATTACGCGCGCGTGATAAATGGCCCATAATGAGTTTCACTGTCTCATTTCAAACAACAATTGGGTAAAATGTGGATAAAATACAATCGATGCAGGTTTTCGTGCGTGTCGCCGAACTGAGCAATTTTACCCGCGCCGCCGAAAGTCTGGGGTTGCCGAAGGGCAGTGTCTCGCGTCTGGTGCAGCAACTGGAAACCCGGATGTCTGCCCGCTTGCTGCACCGCTCGACGCGCCGCGTACAACTGACACAGGACGGCCAGGTGTTTTATCAGCGCTGCAAAGAGCTGCTGGCCAATATGGAAGAGCTGGAATCGATGTTTCAGTCGAATCCGGCAAGCGTCAGCGGGCGGCTGCGGGTGGATATGTCGGTCGGCATGGCTACCCATCTGGTGTTGCCACGGCTGGCGGAATTTCTCAACCGCTACCCGGCGCTGGAAATCGAACTGAGCAGCACCGATCACCGCGTGGATGTGGTGCGCGAAGGGTTTGACTGTGTGATCCGCTCCGGCACGCTGAAAGATTCCGGGCTGATTGCCCGCCCGCTCGGCGCTCTCAGCATGATCAACTGCGCCAGCCCCGGCTATCTGCAACGCTACGGCACACCTGAGCACCCCGAAGAACTGGCCCATCACGCGATGGTGCATTACCAGCAAACGCTCGGCAGCCACAGTGATGTCTTTGAGTATCTGGACGGCAAACAGCTGAAAACCATCAGGAGCGGTGGCGCGGTGACGGTCAACAGCACGGAAACCTACGTGGCCGCCTGTCTTGCGGGTCTGGGCATCATTCAGGTGCCGCTGATGGGCGTACGTGACCCGCTTGCGAACGGCCAGCTGGTCAGTGTCCTGCCGCAATACTGCGCGCCGCCGATGCCGGTCACGCTGGTTTATCCGCACCGCCTTAACCTGTCGCGGCGGGTGAAAGTGTTCATGGACTGGCTGACAGAAATATCCCAAACGTTCATTGCCTGAGCGGTTAAACCGCTGCCCCGTCGCCTGAGCCGCTCAGGTGTCTATACTTAGGGCTGGATGCACTTTTAAGGACAACATGGATCAATGCCCCTCATTTCAAAAGAAGACCTTTCAAAAAACGCCACGGCTGAGCAGGAAGAAGCGACGCCGCTGATTAACATCAAAACCGGCAATCACACGGTGGATAAAAACATCGGCAGATTTTCGCACCTGGTGGAACACGTCAAATCCTGGGGATGGGTGGCGCATCTGCTGCGCACCACCGAGCGGTTTAATGATCGCCTCGGCAGCCAGTTTGGTGCGGCGATCACTTATTTCTCGTTCCTGTCACTGATCCCGATTTTGATGGTGTCGTTCGCCGCCGTCGGTTTTGTTTTGGCCTCGAACCCGGATTTGCTGGCGGAGCTTATCAATAAGATCGTCAACAGCATCAGCGACCCTAATCTGGCGGCCACGCTGAAAAGTACGGTGAACACGGCGATCCAGCAACGTACCGCGGTGGGATTATCCGGGCTGCTGATTGCGTTGTATTCCGGCATCAGCTGGATGGGGAATTTACGTGAAGCGATCCGCGCACAGTCGCGTGATGTCTGGGAGCGAAACCCGCAGGATCAGGAGAAAATCTACCGCCGCTATTTCCGTGACTTCGTCTCGCTGACCGGTCTGGTGCTGGCGTTGATCATCACCCTGTCGCTGACCTCCATTGCCGGTTCGGCGCAAAAATCCATTGTGGATGCGCTGGGGCTGGGCGGAATCGAGTGGCTCAGGCCGGTGATGACCAGCATCGCGCTGGTGATTTCCATTGCGGCCAACTATTTGTTGTTCCTGTGGATATTCTGGATGCTGCCGCGTCATAAACCGCGTAAAAAAGCCCTGCTGCGCGGAACGCTGCTGGCGGCGATCGGGTTTGAGGTGATCAAATTTGTGATGACCATGACGCTGCCGCGCCTGGCGACCTCGCCGTCCGGTGCCGCCTTTGGTTCGGTGATCGGCCTGATGGCGTTCTTCTATTTCTTCGCCCGCCTGACGCTATTTGTCGCCGCATGGATTGCCACTGCGCAGTACAAAGACGATCCGCGCATGCCAGACCGCAAAGATAAAGCCGCACAGAAAGCAAAAGGGACAACGGTAAACGACAGTGAATACTCGCCTGACCATGTCATCGTGCCAGACGAAATACATATCGCAGACGTTAATACTGATATCAAAGTACAAAAGCAGTGATTAGCACTGAAATAGTCTCTGCGTTACCCTGAAAACCAGAATAACTGACTGAGGCGTGCACTTTTATTTTGCCGTTTTCCAGTCAGTTACTCTGCATTTCATCTGTTCCCCGAACTTATGAAGGGTGAAACAGGATGTTAATAAAACAATCGCCCGATCCCGCCTGAAATGCCCTTTTCCCTGCGCCCTGCCGCGTTGAAATGCCGTCGCGCTCTGCTTAAGATGCCTTTTCGCTATACATTTATTTACATTAGTTCCCTCTCACTCATTACAAATAAGAAACACTTATGCAAGCCACTATCACTCCAGAATTAGAAGCTGACGCGCACCTGGTGAGTCAGAACTCCCGCGGCAAAGTCATCGTGGCATCGCTAATCGGTACGGCCATCGAATTTTTCGACTTTTACATCTACGCGACCGCCGCCGTCATTGTGTTCCCGCATATCTTCTTCCCGCAGGGCGACCCGACGGCCGCCACGCTACAGTCACTCGCTACTTTTGCCATCGCCTTTATTGCACGTCCGATCGGCTCTGCGCTGTTTGGTCACTTCGGCGACCGCGTTGGCCGTAAGGTCACGCTGGTGGCCTCATTGCTGACCATGGGCGTGTCCACGGTGGTCATCGGCCTGTTGCCGACTTACGCCACCATTGGCGTGTTCGCACCGATGTTGCTGGCACTGGCGCGCTTTGGTCAGGGTCTGGGGCTGGGCGGAGAATGGGGCGGTGCGGCATTACTCGCCACCGAGAATGCGCCACCGAAAAAACGCGCGCTCTACGGCTCTTTCCCCCAACTCGGCGCGCCGATCGGTTTCTTCTTTGCTAACGGCATGTTCCTGCTGCTGTCGTGGCTGCTGACTGACGAACAGTTCATTTCCTGGGGCTGGCGCGTGCCGTTCCTGCTCTCCGCCGTGCTGGTACTGGTCGGTCTGTACGTTCGCGTTTCGCTGCATGAAACGCCGGTGTTCGCGAAAATCGCCAAAGCCGGTAAACAGGTGAAAGTGCCTATCGGCACGCTGTTCACTCAATACAAAAAAGCGACGATCCTCGGCACTTTCATCATGGTGGCAACTTACACGCTGTTCTACATCATGACCGTGTATTCACTCGGTTACGGCACTGCCGCAAAACCTGTCGGGTTGGGCATTCCGCGTAATGAGTTCCTGCTGATGCTGATGCTTGGCGTGATCGGATTCGGCGTGATGGTGCCGATTGCCGGCCAGCTGGCTGACAAATTTGGCCGTCGCAAAACCATGATTTGCATTACGCTGCTGATGATTGTTTTCGCGCTGAGCTTCCCGACGATTCTGGGTTCCGGCTCGCAGGCACTGGTGATGGTGTTCCTGCTGTGCGGATTCATGGTGATGGGCCTGACTTTCGGCCCGATGGGGGCTTTGCTGCCGGAACTGTTCCCGACAGAAGTTCGCTATACCGGCGCATCCTTCTCCTATAATGTGTCTTCGATACTGGGTGCGTCCGTTGCGCCGTACATCGCCACCTGGCTGGCAACCCATTACGGGTTGTTCTATGTGGGCGTTTATCTGGCCTTTATGGCAACGCTGACGTTAATTGCGCTGCTGCTGTCCAAAGAAACCGCCCATCAGTCACTGTAACTGACCTGGACACCGTGCCCGGTATGCGCCCGGCACGGTGCCTTCTGCGAAGGTTTCTTATGCGCTTACGACGATTGATCCTGCCTGCCCTGCTTCTGCTTATCGTGATTGCCGCCGCTTTCTGGTTCTTCTGGCCTCACACCTCAAATCCCAATGCCCTGTGGAATATCATCAGTCAGAAATGCGTGCCTAATCAGCGCAGCAGCGGAAAACCCGCGCCTTGTGCGCAGGTCGATGAACAGCAGGGATTTGTGGTACTGAAAGATTTGAACGGCCCGTTGCAGTATTTACTGATGCCCAGTGCGCGGATCACCGGCATGGAAAGCCCGGCACTGCTGGAACCGGCCACGCCGAATTTCTTCAGTCAGGCCTGGAGTGCGCGGCATTTTATGGCGGAGAAATACGGAAAACCGATCGACGACAGTAATGTCTCTCTGGCAATCAACTCACAATACGGACGGTCGCAGAACCAGCTGCACATCCATATTTCCTGTCTGCTGCCACAGGTCAAAGCCACGCTGATTAAAGACAGCGCGCAGCTCGGATACGACTGGCAGACACTGCCTGATCAACTGCTCGGCCACACCTATCTGGCACGCAAAGTCACCCCCTCTGAGCTGAATCAGCGAGGGGCTTTCCGCATTCTGGCCGCTGGCGTGCCGGGCGCCGACAAAAAGATGGGGCATTTCGGTATGGCGATGGTCAGCCTGCAAGGCGGCGATTACCTGCTGCTGGCAAGCGAGCGTGACTTACTGAAACTCAATAACGCCTCGACCGAGGAGATCCAGGACCATGACTGCAAGGTGCTGGATCCTGTGCCTCAGTGATTCAGATAAACAGCGCGGGAGACATGCCGAAACGCGATAATTTCCGGCAACCTGCGTTGGCAACCTGGCAGCAGCGGAACAGGCTGCGCCAGGGTTGCTGATATCGCCCCTTTATTAACATCACTTCTCTTTCATTTGCTGCAATATCGGGCCGCACTGGTTTTCTGCGCTGTCGCTTGGGGAAATCAGCGCCAGCAGGGCAGCCGCCGGGGCAACGACGGCCCCGAGAGCGACGGCCGCGGCGCCACGGGCAATCAGCGGCCCCGGTTTGACACCCGCATCCGGATTTTTATAGGTCCCGCGCACGTACAGCGGTGAACGCAAGGTCAGCACGCGCAGGCCCTTACTTTCCGGGTCGATGGTCAGATCCAGACGCTCGGTGGCCATATTGGTGCTGCCGGTGATGGTGATCACCGCATTCTCGGTGTCGAACACGAACAGACGTGGCGTCACCAGCCCGTTTTTGATGTTGACGTTGGCCGCAGCGCAGTTAATAGCCACTTCGTCATCGCCGAACAGTTTTCCGACCAGATAATTCCCCACGTTCAGCCCCGCCAGTTCCATCAGGCTGCGGCTGACTACGCCGTCGTTTATCAGGATTTTCATATCACCGTTGCTGGTGCCCAGCAGCGCGGCGACGGAATTACCGGTACCGGTGAGCGTCGCATCACCGTTCAGATCCCCCAGACTGCGCTCCATGGATTCCATTTTTGGCAGCAGCTGTTTCAGTTTCAGATGGCGGGCATGCAGATCTGCACGCGCCCGCATCGGCGATTTATCCCCTTCCAGCCTGATGGTGGAATTGAGATTACCGCCCGCCACACCGAAGCGCAGCGGGTCGAGCAGGATAACGCTGTTGTTAAGTTTCAGATGGGTACTCAAATCGCTGAGCGGCAGAGATTCGCCATGTTCAATGCGTTTTGCGCTGAACTTCACGTCAGCATCCATCGCGCCCCAGGATTTGGTATCGAACTTCTCGACCGGCAGCACTTTGTCAGAAGGCTGACGCGTCGTCTCACCGCGTTTCGCTTTCTCTTTATTGGAATCGGCCCCGATGAGCGGTGCCAGATCGGCAAAGCGCAGCTGTTTAGACACCACTTCGCCGGTCAGTTTCGGACGCGGCTTACTCGCCTGATAAGTCAGGGAACCGTGGATGTCGCTGTCGCCAATTTCACCGTTAAAGTTTTGATAACGATAAATTGCGCCATTTTTATCGTGCAACGTCGCCGATAAATGACCATCAGTGGAATACGGCGGCGTTTGCGGTAAGAGCACGCCGGTGAGGCCATACAAATCAGACAGCGTCTGGCCGGAGAACTTCAGGCGTAAATCCAGACCGCCGAGGTTCATCGGATCCTGCAGTGTCCCGGCGACGGCCACGCGGGTATTCCCGGAGCGGACGTCTGCCTGTAACGGGAACAACGCATCTGCGTCTTTCAGCGCCAGCATCCCGCCGATTTTCCCGCTGCCGGAGAGCGATTCACCGTTGTATTTGCCGTCCACTTTCCAGCCGAACACGAACGGCGGCGTTTTGCTTTTCGGTGCGTCTTTTTTATCGCCGGTAACTTCGGTGAACGGCAATGGTTTGCCCAGCGGATCAATCACTGCGCGGAAATCGGCTTTCATCACGGCATCTTTGTAATCAATCTGCCCGCGATCAAAGACGATGTCGTTGAGGGTAAACGACCAGGCTGACGGTGGCTGTGCCGGGTCTTTCTGATCACTGTTGGCAAGATTGAACGTCCAGTTATTTTTGCCGTTGGCTAAACGCAGCAGCGAGGCATCCGGCTGTTTCAGCCAAATCCTCGGGATCAGCACTTCTTTATGCAGTAACGCCAGCGGCGCGATGCTGGCATCTACGCGGGCAAGTTTCACCATCTGCGCATCTTTCTCACCGCCCTGCACATCTGCGGGATTCCCCAGCACAATGTCTTCGGCATGGATGTGCGGCCACGGAACCCACGCACGCCAGCCCGCCTCGTCTTTCTGGCGTGACCAGTCCACACCCAAATCGCCACGGATCGCGAACGTACGGTTCAGCTCAGCGCTGACTTTTTGATTGATCGTAGGTTTGAGGCGATTCCAGTCAAACATCGCGATGAAAATAACGATGGCGATCAGCAGAATAATAATCACACCGGCAATCCACGAGATCACCTTACCTGTGCGCGTCATAAACGGGTTCCTTTCAGACAGTTAACGAATTCCAGAGTTTAAACATAGTTGAATTCGCCTCAGCTTGCCTGAAACGGTGCAGAAGAAACGGAGAGGTGCGGAAGAAAGAGAAAGGCATAAATCAAATAAAATCAAGGCGATAACAATGTATCACACCACTGCAACCCGTCCGGCATTTTGAGACTTGCCTGTACAAAGTTTGGTGTGATTCATTATTCTTCGAAATGTATTGGCAGATTATCCAGCCCGTCGAAAGTGGCCGGACGCGCCAGGTAGTACCCCTGCGCCGCCAGCGCATCAGACTGGCGCACCATCGCCCATTCGGCGGCAGTTTCCACGCCTTCAATAATCACGCCCTTGCTGTAGCGGTTCATCAGCGTCACCAGCGTATAGAAGAGTCGCGAGCCCTCTTCGCTCTGGCACAGCAGAATAAACAGGTCGCGGGCGATTTTAATGTACTCGTAATGCCAGGTCGTGAAAGACGAGAAGTTTGCGATACCCTGACCAAAATCATCCAGCCACAGGCGATCGGACTGCTCGATTTGCGACAGCGGAATACTCAGCGCATTTTCAGCACTTTCGACCAGCTCAAACCGGACGTAAGGCATCGCACTGATTTGCGCGCGCAAAGAGGACTCCGATTGCAGCATCTCCAGCACCTGACCATCGACGTTAATGGACGCCAGCAGGCCGTTATCAATGAACAAGCGCTGCCAGCGCTGCAAAAGATCGAGCTGCTCCTGCACGATTTGCAGGCGTTTGCCTACGGCGATCGCGACGAAGTAATGCTCAGGCGAAATAAATTTCTGCGGCTGGGCCGGGTGGAAAATGCCGGTCAGCAATTCAATACCCAGTAATTTTCCAGTTGTACGGTAAATGGGCTGAAAACGGTACACTCTCTGACATTGACGCCAGTATGACTGTGCTTTTACGCGCTCAAGCGCGGTAAAAGAAGGCGTAATCAGCCCTAACATCATCTTAGTTATCATATTTTTCTGCCGTCATGAATAAGAGTCAGATAATCAGGGACATGCGGCAACATGTCTTCCGCGACTACGATGTATGACGTGTCGACAAGGTAGTTCGATTTCCTGGCTTTCTTTTGTAGAGATATCTATCGGCGCAGCGCGCAGAAACTTTAATCACTCCGTATTTCCCTCCCTCTTCTTGCCTGTAAATCCCTCATTGCGCGCTGGAAGTTCTTTTGTACAGGCTCTACATTGGAGGTCGTTTAACACGTCATTAACCCCACCTTCCCGAGACGGAGAGAAAAAATGCCTTATGTAAACATCAAAATCACCCGCGATGGCGCGACCGCCGAACAGAAAAAAGCGCTGATCGCAGGCGTGACGCAGTTGCTGGTCGATACGCTGGGGAAAAATCCGGCGACAACGACGGTGATCATCGATGAAATCGATACGGATAACTGGGGGCTGGGAGGGCGTCCGGTGACCGAACTGCGTAACGAAGCTAAATAACACGTCTTTACCCTGACATCAGATGGAAGCCCCGCGGCTTCCACTTTCATATCGCTTGCATCCCTTTTTTCGATCTTCCTCGTAAAAAATAAAACCTCGTTTTAATTTAATTGACTGACCGCATTCTTATGAAGAGACTAGAGCGCAATAATGACGGACTTTTCTTCTCTTTCGTTTTAATGCTTCAGACATAGGCCAGGTAAAATGACTCGTAAAAACATTGCCGTTATCGGCGAATGCATGATCGAATTGTCACAAAAAGGCGATGCCCTTCATCGTGGTTTTGGTGGCGATACGCTGAATACGTCTGTGTATATCGCCCGCCAGGTGTCTCCTGATGCGCTGAACGTGCATTACGTGACGGCGCTGGGCAATGACAGTTTCAGTAATGAGATGCTGCAGGCGTGGCAGCAGGAAGGGGTTCATACCGATCTGACCCAGCGTCTGGAAAACAAACTGCCTGGCCTGTACGTGATTGAGACGGATGACTCCGGCGAGCGCACTTTCTACTACTGGCGCAACGACGCCGCAGCGCGTTACTGGCTGGACAGCCCGCAGTCTGAAGAGATTTGTCAGGCACTGGCGAAATTCGATTATCTCTACCTGAGCGGCATCAGCCTGGCGATCCTCAATGACCCAAGCCGCGACCGCCTGATGACCCTGCTGAAAGCCTGCCGTGCACGCGGCGGTAAGGTCATTTTCGACAACAACTACCGTCCGCGTCTGTGGGCCAGCAAAGAACAGACGCAATCCGCCTACAACGCCATGCTTTCCTGCACCGATATCGCCTTCCTGACGCTCGATGATGAAGACATGTTGTGGGGTGAAAAACCTTATGAAGACGTTATTGCCCGCACGCACGCACTGGGCGTCAGCGAAGTGGTGGTGAAACGCGGCGCAGACAGCTGCATCGTGTCCAGCGCGGAAGGCGAGTTGCACGATGTGCCCGCCGTGAAATTACCGAAAGAGAAAGTGGTGGATACTACGGCAGCCGGTGACTCCTTCAGCGCAGGCTACCTGGCCGTGCGCCTGACCGGCGGAAGCGCAGTGGAAGCCGCTGTACGCGGGCATGAAACAGCAAGCACCGTGATTCAGCATCGCGGGGCGATCATTCCGATGGAGTTTATGCCTGAGCGGGCATAAGGGCAGTTTTTCACCTGCAATGAAGACCGGGCAGCAAGACTGTGAAAGTGTCGGTTTTTTAAGTGCTGTGCTCACTTAACATGTCGCGCCAGAACCGATAAAGCGAGGAGGGATCCAAAGGAGGGAAAGCGTTTCCCTCCTTTGGTGAGTTTCGGCGCGGGGCGTTAAACCATCACCGCACGCGAAACCGAAATATTCTCGATCATGTTTAAAAAGATCAATAAGGGTCAACCCTTATTGCGCCGCGGCTACCGGTGTCTCAGTGACGACAGCCTCTCCCGCCGGGCTGGCTTCTGCTGGCGCCATAATCTTGTCATAAATCGCCCTCAGTTCCCCGGCATTGACCTCCGGTTCACCTTTCGGCTGTGCCAGGACTAAAGCCGGCTCACGTGACAGTTGCTGTTTAAGCTCCTGATTCATTACCGGTAAGGTCAGCGTTGAGAGGAATTCCTGACGCAATTGCTGGTATTGCTCCGGCGCGATGTCTACAACACCGTTTTGCTGTGAACGCAGGCGCTGACTCATCAGTACGTCGGTGTCCGTGCGGGCATAGGTGGCGAACAGCTTGCTCAGCTGATCTTTTTTCTGGGCAATCAGTGCATCGAATTCAGATTGTGAGATGCCTTTATCACGCACCACCAGCAACTCATCGGAAAGACGTTTAAACAACTCCGCAAGTTTGGCCTGAGGTGCTTCAATACGAATGGCGCACTGCGCACGCTGGAACTGCACGTTACAGTCAAAGCCTAAGCCCGGCCCCGGTGTGGCTGCGTCTTTCTTATTCTCGAAAGAGGATTTCAGCGCTTCCTGTAAATGCCAGAACAAGGCTTCACGCGCCAAATCACTGCGCCAGTAAGACGCCAGTGCCTGAGAATCCTGAATCGGCTGCCACGCGCTGTCCCACATTAATGACAAACGATCTTGCGTCAGATTGTCGTCCATCAATGTCATGGATTTCATGGTCACTTCAGACAGCGTCGGCAACGTTTGCGGCGTCTGGCGGCTACCTTTGAGCGGTGAGAAGGTCCGGTTAATTTGTTCGCTGAGCCCGCGGCCATCCACGTTACCGACAACGAATAATGTCATCACATCTGGCGTATACCACTGATGATAAAACTTGATGAGGGAGTCTATGTTGATGGGTTTGGTCGGCAGCTGATCCGGATTATGCCCGACCAGAGTGGAGCCGGTGATGCGGGCGCGCCAGAAGGCGTCCTGGGTATTTTGCGGCAGCGACCCCACCGGATCCCGTGACTCCTGACGCGCGGCGCTCACCAGTTCGGGTGTCACCGAGACTTTCCCCGCAGTGTTCGCCAGCCAGTTCAATGCGTCTTTCAGCAGATCCGGGCGGTTATTGGGAAGACTCAGGTTGTACATGGTGAAATCGTAAGAGCTGACCGCCGGCGGCAATGGCCGTTGCGGGTTAATGCTCTGCTGCCAGAGAGACTGGAGTTGGGCCGTGCTGAATCCTTCGCTATGCATTAACGCCAGACGAGGAAGGAAATGCGTGTAGCCAGACTGTTGTGCTGACTCTGCCAGTGACCCGGTGCGAACCACCAGGCGTAATTCAATACGATCGCTCGGACGTTGTGGTGTAGTCAGAAGCTGCCAGGTGAACCCGTTTTCTAACTTGCCCTGCTGCCAGGCCGGGTCGGGTTGTAATGTTTCTGCCTGCACATGACTTGCGGCTGCTGCCAGCAGCAATCCACCAATGAGTAAACGGATTTTGGTGCCCTGCATGTGAACCCCTACGTAATGACAATCCAATTTTCAGAGTGCTGTCCTGCCGGTGTCTGATGACGGGCCCACAGGAACTGAATGCGTAAAATAAAGCCCGAAAAAATAAAGCTCTTCGTTAGACCGCGGGTTTTTCTCAAAGTCGCGCATCCGTCAAAAATATTCTCGGAAATAGCGCCGGTGACGGCACAAGAGGGGCATATTATGAAGATAATCCACCGGTTACATCAAGCAACCGGTGGATATTAGGGGAGATGACGCCGAATAAATGCTTTTTTTGGAAGCTTACGCGGGTTTTATGCCCACATATCCACCATTATTCAGAAACAATCAGGCACCGGAAACTGACTTTTCCGCTTCCGTCAGGCCCTTCTGACCGTTCAATGTGGCTTTCAGCTGACCTTCATCGAGCTGTCCGCACCACTTCGCAACCACAATCGTCGCCACGCCATTACCCACCAGGTTGGTGAGCGCACGCGCCTCCGACATAAAGCGGTCAATGCCTAAAATCAGCGCCAGACCTGCAACCGGTAAATGTCCGACTGCCGACAGGGTTGCCGCCAGAACGATGAAGCCACTGCCGGTCACGCCCGCCGCCCCTTTGGAGGACAACAGCAGCACCACAATCAGGGTAATCTGATGCCAGATATCCATATGTGTATTGGTGGCCTGCGCGATGAAAACGGCCGCCATGGTCAGGTAAATCGAAGTGCCGTCAAGGTTGAAGGAATACCCCGTTGGGATCACCAGCCCGACCACCGATTTCTTGCATCCCAGACGCTCCATCTTATCCAGCATACGCGGCAGCGCAGACTCGGAAGATGAGGTCCCCAGAACGATCAGCAACTCTTCTTTAATGTAGTTAACAAACTTGAAGATGCTAAAGCCGGTGAAGCGTGCGATTAGCCCGAGCACCACCACCACGAACAAGACGCAGGTCAGGTAGAAACAGATGATCAACTGGCCGAGTTGCACCAGAGAACCCACGCCGTATTTACCGATGGTGAATGCCATCGCACCGAAAGCCCCCAACGGAGCCAGGCGCATGATCATATTGATGATGCCGAAGATGACCTGCGAGAAGCTGTCGATCACGTTGAAAATCAGCTGTCCTTTATGGCCCAGACGGTGCAGCGCAAAACCAAACAGCACGGCAAACAACAGCACCTGCAGGATATTCCCGCTGGCAAATGCACCAATCACGCTGGAAGGGATCACATCAAGCAGGAAAGGAATGATGCCCTGACTTTGTGCCTGTTCGGCATAGACTGCCACCGCTTTGGCATCCAGAGCCGCAGGGTCGACGTTCATCCCCGCGCCCGGCTGGACGATATTCACGATGACCAGCCCGATAATCAGCGCCAGGGTGCTGACAATTTCGAAATACAGCAGTGCAATCGCACCGGTACGGCCAACCGCTTTCATGCTCTCCATGCCTGCGATGCCGGTCACTACCGTACAGAAAATCACCGGAGCGATGATCATCTTGATTAACTTAACAAAACCATCACCTAATGGTTTCATTTGAGCGCCCAGGTCAGGGTAGAAATGACCCAGCATGACACCCAGGGTTATTGCCATAAGCACCTGGAAATAAAGGCTTTTGAAGATAGATTTTTTCATGACTCGCCATCCTGATGTGAGAGTGTCGCCCTTTGTTTTGTAGGGGTACAGATAATGAGCGACTGCCGAAAAATAACACCATCACAACATCATGGAAATATATTGTTTCCTCCGGAAAAGACGGGTCATGAAAAACCAGAGCTGAAAGCATTCAGCCGACGGAGAGTAAGTAAAAAAAGCAGATAAAATGACAGACAGGAACGGGTTTCCTGCCTTCAGAAGGGTCAGTCAGGCTGGCAGAATTTCAGTTCGAAGGCGTCTTTCGACAGTGGCGCGGAGAATAAATACCCCTGACCTAACAGAATGTTTTGCTCAAGTAACCACTGGCGTTGCGCTTCATTCTCGACACCTTCAGCCACCAGCTGGATGTTCATCGCGCGGGCGATCGAGGCCACAATGTTGACCATCACATCGTCCTGCGGCAGCGCGCCGACAAAGCTGCGGTCGATTTTAATAACATCAATAGGCAGCGAACGCAGGCGGTTAAGATATTCGAGGCCCGAATAGCCAAGGCCGAAATCATCCAGTTCAATCGACACCCCTACGGCGCGCAGTTCGCCCAGTAACAGCAGTGCGCGATCGAGGTCGTCGATACGCGCAGTCTCGGTGATTTCCAGCACCAGCTGTCCCGGATTGATTTTGTAGCGGCTCAGTAAACTGCGCAGTTCCGGCAGGAAATTGCGTTGCTGCACCTGAACGCCGGAGAGATTCACTGACAGGGGCAAATTAATCCCCCGCCGCTGCCAGTCAGCGAGGATGCCGCAGCCCAGTTCAAGAATTTTGTAGCCCAGCATGCTCATCACGCCGATTTCTTCGGCAAGCACAATGAAATCGCTTTCCAGCCCGTAACTGCCGTCGGCCATTTTCCGGCGCAGCAGCGCTTCAGCACCGACTACCGCGCGGGTACGCATATTTACCTGCGGCTGGATAAACAGCGTGAAATCGTTCTGCTCCATGGCGTGCAGAATGTCGTTTTCCTGCAACAAACGTTTCTGAATCTTTGCCGTTAACTCCGGCTCAAAGAACAGAATTTGATTCTTACCCTGCTGATAAGCCGACACCCGTGCCGCCCGCGCATTGACCATCAACTGCTGCGCCGTGGCCGGGAACTCGCCGGTATATTGAACGATGCCGATACTGCCCGTCGGATGCAGCGACATATTGCCTGCATCGCTTTCCTGCGGTGCATTGATGCGTTCCATAATATGACGGGCGAGACGCATCGCCATAAATGGCCGGACAATGTCGCCGGCCAGCAAAGCAAATTCGTTATAGCTCAGGCGCGCCAGTAAGCAGTGCTCGGGCAGTGCATCAATGATGGATCTCACCAGCGGGCAATCGACGTGGCCGTCATCACGCAGGCTTTCGATACCTATCATTAACAGATGAAACCCTTTTTCCGGCTCGGTGGAGTGCAACCGGTGTTGCAGCCGCGACATAAACTGCTCTTCATTACTGATGCAGTCTTGTGCGGGAGGCTGCGCATCGCTGATCTCTTGCTGCAATTTTTGCATGTGCTGCTGATTGCGGTTGTAACTGCGCACCAGCATGCCGATTTCATCATCTTCGTGAAGCGCAGGCATGGTCAGCTGATGATACGGCACATCGCTTTCCGGCAGGGATTCCAGCTCGCGGGCGATAGTGCGTACCGGTTTGACAATCAGCCGGTTAATGATCCAGCTGAGGGAAATGGTCAGGATCAGCGCCAGCAGCAGATACGTCGTCAGCATGGTGGACAGCGCGCTGACGATAAACTGGTACATCCGGTAGGAGTCAGCCTGCACGACCAGGTACGCCAGGGGTTTCGGGTCTTTCGGGCTGGCCGCGGCGGAATAAAGAGGAACGGAAATCGTGACGGGCAGATTGAATCCACGGGACACCCACTGCGGCACCGGGCGGCCTGGCGGAAAATGGGTGTGCAGCGCTGCGATTTCATTGGGCATCACCACATCCGCACGGCTGAGAATACCGACGGGTTGCAGCGTGTTCAGGATCTCCTGCGTTTCATCCAGATCGACGTCCAGCACCGCCTGGGACAGCGGTTCGCGGACAGAATGGGCGATATTTTCAAGCTGCTGGGCGTAATCATCCCTCCGTTGTTGCACAAAGTGGAACAACTGGATAATGATGAAAATACAAATAGTTATCGCAGCCACACTCGACACGGCTGCCATCTGCTTGATTGTTAATGAACGCCTGACCCGCAACTTAGTTCTCCATCAACCGCCGACCTGTTTTGCTCCGTTCTACTTATCAGGAACACTATTAGAGCGCAGTATACCTTATATCGTGTTATTTCGAGGCAAAACAGGGCCGTTAGGCTATAAAAAACAATGTGTTTGCACCTCTGAAATTATCACTGAAATACTTTATGTTATTTTACTGACGAAAAACCTACACTCTGCATTAACCCGATGATTAGTGGTGTTATTAAAATTCTGAGTTTAATGTCCCTGATGCAATCTCTGTGCTGCACATCACACAAAATGCAACCGTTTACTCTCACATAAGAGAAAAAATCAGATAAAAAAAACAAAAAACCTTTTGTGACAGCCAGTTATAAGGGTATTGTTTTTTATGGTGCTATTCCTAATTTTTGTAAAAAGTGCTCCATGCTGTACAAGAACTGATATATTAAGATTAATCTTATCCTCAAAAAAAACTTCAAAAAAATTAAACCTTTTACACTCTTTATTAGCAGTTCTCGCTTGGTTGACAGCGTTTCTTGCTTGGCCGCTTTGACGTCCAGATAATTCCCACAAAAATATAATCCTACCGGGCGGGATATATGAACAAATATGACGACATTAAGCGTTTTATGGATAAGACCAACCTTAAACAGCTTGATTACAAAGAGCTAAATGATAAATCGACCGGAGAATCAATTACCGGTTCGATGAATCAATGGACCTTGATCAAGCAGGTTTCTGCCAGCCAGACGCCGGGTGGCCCCTTAGATAACGGGCGCTCGACGCAGCCCACGCCACAGTCCATTTCTGCTGATGAATTCTCGCCACAGTCGGCGCTGGAAGCGCTGCATGCCCAGCATTTGCAGCCGCAGACTGATTCCGCTGCGCCCGAACACGCCGGCCCTATGTCTTCAGAAGTCCATCCTCCGGCGGCGGGCTTTGGTTTGCTCGATGCCCTGCGTGAAACTCTGCCGCCCGTGCCTGAACATCCGGCACCCGCGCCGGCACAGGCCCCGCATTCTCCTCCGGTTCATTCGACGCCTGCCCTGCACGCGCAGTCTGTGATACCGGACAATGGTTCAGGTTTGCTCGACTCCCTGCGCAAAGCCATGCCGCAAGCGCCGCGTCAGCCACCCGCGCCCCCGGCCAGCGCAGCGCCCGCACCCGCACCCGCAGCGCCGGTGTATCAGCCTGCACCGGTGATCCGTTCAACCCCATTACAGAGCCCGGCACCCGCGCACGTGGTGCCCGCATCTGCGGCGTCTGCCGATACCGATCAGCGTTTTAAACAGATGTTTAAACAGCGGGCGCCTCAGCCTGCCGGCGCTTATCTGCATCGCGACACACCGCTTCAACCTTTGTTAGAGATGATTGCCTCATGCCGTTAGTTTGCGTTTGTTCACCGAAAGGTGGGGTTGGAAAAACCACGGTGGCCTCCAACCTGGCCTATTCGCTTGCCCGCAGCGGCAGCAAAGTACTGGTCATCGATTTTGATGTGCAGAATGCCCTGCGCCTCCATTTTGGTGTGCCTATTTCCGATACCCGCGGTTTTGTCGCCGGGTCAGGCAATGAATCCGACTGGAGCCAGTTTATTCTCAAAGCCGGGTCGAACACGTTTGTGCTGCCCTATGGCGAAGTGAGCGAAGATCAGCGGCTGGAGTTTGAACATCAGTTAGCCAGCGATCCGCATTTTTTACCGCGTGGATTAAATACCGTCCTGAATTATCCGGGGTTAATTATTATTGCGGATTTCCCTCCCGGCCCGAGCCCGGCATTAAAAGCCGTGCAGAGCATTGCTGATTTACATGTTGTGGTCATGCTGGCAGATACGGCGTCATTGTCTTTACTGCCGTTAATGGAAAAGAACAAATTAATAGGCACCCCGCTGAATAATAAGAAAGGGGAATATTACGTTGTGAACCAAAGTGACACCCGCCGGACATTAAGTCGCGATGTCACGCAATTTTTCGAACAGCGTTTAAATGAAAGATTATTAGGCACAATACACAGGGATGAATGTGTGCCGGAGGCGAATGCCTCTCAGCGATCTATTATTGATTTCAGTCCGGTATCAGCGTCCGCGTTTGATATTGAACTGATCAGCAAAAAAGTCGCCGCCATTTTAGGGATTAAAGTCGGTGATGGTGAATTACACGCCGCGCCTAAAACCGGCAGTTATTAACTGTCACTGATAACAGCGATCCCAAAGCGATGAATAAATTCCTGTTTTCCATGCTTGTGCTTCTGCTGCTGCCGGTGGCAGCAGTTATCGTCATCACGCCAATGGACAGCCAGAAGCAGTACATCTTCGGGCTGATCAGTATTGGTCTTTTATTTTTACTGGGCATCAGTAAAAGCCGCCGGATAAGTGTGGTCATGGTCATCATGTCAGTCATGATGTCCACGCGATATATTTACTGGCGCGCCACAGAAACACTGCATTTCAATTCCACCATTGAAGCTATTTTAGGCGTCGGCTTATTCCTCGCCGAGCTGTATGTCTGGCTTATTCTGTTACTGGGTTATCTGCAAACCACCTGGCCGCTGAAACGCACCATCGAACCTTTGCCGGATGACACCACATTGTGGCCAACGGTAGATGTGTATATTCCCTCGTATAACGAAAGTCTGGACGTGGTGCGTGATACCGTTCTGGCGGCGCAGTGCATCGATTATCCAAAAGACAAAATCAAAATATACGTACTCGATGACGGCAAGCGCGACGAATTTGCGGTGTTCTCCGCCGATGCAGGCGTGGGATATATCACCCGCGACAATAACGCCCATGCAAAAGCCGGTAACCTGAATCACGCAATGAAACTCACCAAGGGCGAGCTGATTTGCGTATTCGATTGCGACCACGTTGCGACCCGCGCCTTTTTACAGGCCACCGTCGGCAGCTTCCTGAAAGACCCGCGTCTGGCCCTGATCCAGACGCCGCACTACTTCTATTCACCGGATCCGTTCGAACGTAACCTCTCCGCTGGCCGCACCATGCCAAACGAAGGTGCGCTGTTCTACGGCCCGGTTCAGCAAGGTAACGATAACTGGAACGCGACGTTCTTCTGCGGTTCCTGTGCCGTGATCCGCCGCGTGGCGCTGGAAGAAGTCGGCGGCTTTGCGGTGGAAACCGTCACCGAAGATGCGCACTCGGCGTTGAAAATGCAGCGTCGTGGCTGGAACACCGCGTTTCTGGATATCCCGCTGGCGGCGGGTCTGGCAACAGAGCGCCTCGGCCTGCACGTTATTCAGCGTACCCGCTGGGCGCGCGGTATGACGCAAATCTTCCGCGTCGATAACCCGTTGTTTGGCCGTGGTCTGAAATGGCAGCAGCGTCTGTGCTACCTGAACGCCATGCTGCACTTCCAGTTTGGTCTGCCGCGCGTGGTGTTCCTGACCGCGCCGCTGGCGTTCCTGCTGTTCAACCTGAACATCATCTCCTCGTCCGCCAGCCTGATTTTTGCTTATGCGCTGCCGCATCTGGTGATGTCGCTGTACATCAACTCCCGCATGAATGGCCGTTTCCGCTATACCTTCTGGGGTGAAATTTACGAAACCGTGATGGCGTTCCACCTGATCCTGCCAACGCTGGTGACCATGTTCGCGCCAAAACGCGGCAAGTTTAACGTCACCGACAAAGGCGGTTTACTGGACGTCGGCTTCTTTGACTTCAACATCGTCAAACCTCACCTGATCGTCGCCATTCTGATGATTATCGGCATCGGTTACGGGCTGGTGCGCGCGGTGTTCCACAACTACTTTGCCATCGATCCCAACGTTATCGCGCTGAACGTGGCGTGGGGCAGTTTCAGCGTTCTGATCCTGCTGGCGGCGATTGCCGTCGCGAAAGAAACCCGTCAGGTGCGTAAAACCATCCGTATTGATGTGGCGATCCCGGCCATCATTCATTACGCCAATGGCATTTCTCTGCGCACCACCACCATTGATATGTCGATGGGTGGCGTGCAACTGGTGACGCCGGATGTGCGTTATCTGGAAGAAGAAATTGAAGAAGTGGAAATTCAGCTTTCATCTGGCGCGGAGAGTTTCCCGGTCACGCAGATCAGCGGCAACAAAGAGCGCATTCGTCTGCAATTTGAAAACCTGCCGCTGTCTAAACGCCGCGAACTGGTGCGTGTGGTTCTCTGCCGTGCGGATGCCTGGATTGGTGAAGAATACCCGCCAGACAACCCGTTCAAATCGCTGCTCAGCATCATCCGCTGCGTATTTGAATTGTTCTACAACACCTGGAAAGAACGCCGCGGCAAAAATACACCCGCTGAAACCACCAGCAAGAGTGAAGCAGCATGAACCGACCTCGTAAACCGATGAGTAAACGCCGTTTGTCTGCGGTGCCTGGCACGTCCCTTTTCAGAAAAATCACCACCGGCCTGCTGCTGACCTTCAGCAGCCTGCCGTTTACCCATGCTGAAGACGCTCCCGCTGCGGCGGTTGATCCGGCAACCAGTTTGCCCGCCGCCCCTTCGTGGCTGCCCCCGGCGCCGGTGATGCCCGAACAAACGGCACCCGCCGACACCGCCGCGCCGCCAGTGGCTCAGCCGGTGCCCTCAGAATATGCGCCCCAGACCGATACCACGCCGGTCAACAACAGCGAGTCGGCAAATGCTGCGGCTGTGGCTGCCGATCCTGCCGCCGCGCCTGCCCCGGTGATCCCGCTGGTTCAGCCGGTCACCAGCAACGTGACCGTCGCCGAAATGGGTCAGCCAAACGGCCTGACCCTCAGCGGCGGCCAGTTACAGTCGGGTATTCTCTTCACCCTGCCTGCCGATGAAGTGGTGACCAACGCCCATCTTTCGCTGGCACTGAAAATTTCTCCTGCGCTTATCGCCCGCGATACCACGCTGGAGCTGATGCTCAACGGCCAGCCGCTGGGCAATCTGCCGCTCAACCAGAGCAGTAACGGCGGCGATGTCTACGAACTGGATGTCCCGTCAGCGATGGTGGTATCGAGCAACAACCTGAGCTTTCGCGTGCATGACAGCAACACCATGACCTGCGAGAAAGATCAGTCGGACAAATATTGGGTCACGATTTTGCCTACCACCAGCATTGGTCTGGAAGGTCAGCAGCTGAACATTGGCCGCAATCTGGGCAATTTCCCGCGCCCGTTCTTCGACAGCCTGCAAATGCAGGAATCTAAAATTACCATGGGCTTCTCCTCGGCGATGAAACCGGGAGATGTCAGCGCAGCGGCGATGTTGTCTTCGTATCTCGGCATGTTATCCGATTATCGCGACGTGGATTTCCCGGTGATCCTGAACGATTTGCCCGATCAGAACGGCATTCTGTTTGGCAAACCGGGGGACAAAATCGGTTCGCTTACCCTGCCGTCCAGCAGTGGTGCATCGATTCAAATCATCGATAACCCGATCAATCCGGTCTACAAATTGCTGCTGGTGCTGGGCAATGATGATAATCAGCTGCGCCAGGCGGCTTACCGTCTGATAAGCGGCGGTATGCCGAACAACACCGATCATCTGGACGTCGCGCAGCAAACTATTCCGTCGAGCAAACCTTACGATGCGCCACGCTGGATAGACACGTCGCGACCGGTCACGCTGGGCGAACTGGCGGGTAAAGATCCGGATTCGCTGATTTCTAACGGCATTTATCACGATGGTATTCAGGTTGCGTTCCGCGCTGCGCCGGATCTGTTCATGTGGGACGGACACAATATTCCGGTGCGCATTGATTACCGCTTCCCGACCGAAAACTGGATCGATGAAGACACCTCACGGCTCAATGTGTCCATCAACAGCAACTTCCTGCGCAGCCTGACCGTCAACAAAGTCGGTCTGGTGGAAAACCTCTGGCGTCGCCTCGGCGGTGACAGTCGTCAGGAACGCTACACCATGCAGCTCGCGCCGTACCTGATTTACGGCGACAACCAGTTGCAGTTCTATTTCGACATCAAACCGAAAAAAGACGCGCCGTGCAGCATTCTGACCAGCGACAACATCAAGAGCCGCATCGATCCGAAATCCTTCATCGACCTGAGCGGAAGTTACCATTTCGCACAGTTGCCGAACCTGTCGTATTTCGTGGGGGCTTCTTATCCGTATTCCAAACTGGCTGATTTCTCGGACACGCTGATGTTGCTGCCACCGCAACCGAGCGCTGATGAAATTCACACCTTGCTGAACCTCGCCGCGCGCGCAGGGAAAGCCACCGGCGTGCCGGTGAGCCATGTGCAGGTTGCCTTTGGCCTGTCGGGTGATGAACAGGGAAACCCGCTGTTTGACCGCGATATTCTGGCTGTCACGACGCTGGGCGACGCCGCCTTCACGCAGCAGCTGCTGGCCGATTCCCCCTTTGGCGTCAATGCGAACTCGATGGGCGTGAAAACACCGACGCAGGTGCAGCGCATGGTGGCCTGGCTGACCGGCGACTGGTATCGCCAGCCGGTGGATGCCGACCGTTATCTGTCGTCAACCGGCGCATGGCGCGGCTTTGTCAGCTTCCGCTCCCGCTGGTCAAACGATCACGTCGTGGTGGTCGCCACGGGAACTGACGATCAGCAACTGCTGAAAATTCACAACGATCTCAAATCGCCACAAATCAACGCCAACGTGCGTGGCGATCTGGCGATCATCACCGATGAAAACGGCATCCGCAGCTTCTCGGTCGGCCAGCAATTCCCGACCGGACAAATGCCGTGGTACATGATGGTGCTCTGGTACGCCAGCACGCACATCGTGATCCTGTCGCTGATTGCCACGCTGGTTTCGCTGGTGGTGGGCCTGAGCCTGTTCGTCGTTCTGCGCGGGCACGCGGCCAAACGTCTGGGTCAAAAATGAAAAGCCTCGAACGAAGAAAAAGAACAATAAAGGTGGCCGTTACTCCCGGCTATAACCTGGCGATTACCGGAGCTGGAAAATGAAAAAACATAAACTGTCCCTGGCGGTGATCAGGGCTATTTATCTGGTAGGGATCGCCGGAGCCGTGAGTTTCAGTGCCGCCACATTGGCGGCGGACACCACCAATCCGGCCATGAAAGCGCTGTTTGATCAGGCCGCTTACTGGCACGAACGTGCCCATGACGATCTGGCAAAAGACGCCTTGCAGAAAGTGCTGCTGGTCGAGCCGAACAACGCACAGGCGCTGTACCTGATGTCGCTGTACTCCATGCAGAGCGGTGACAAAACGGCGGCGAACCAATGGCGCGAAAAACTCTCGGCTGCCTCACCGGACGATCCGCGTCTGGCCTCGCTCAACAGCGCCAAAGCCATGCAGTCGATTCCTCCGGCGCAGCTCGCCTCTGCCCGCCAGATGGCCGCGCAGGGCAACGTCAGCGGTTCGCTCTCGGCCTACCGCACCATCTTCAACGGCAATCAGCCGCTCGACAGTCTGGCGACCGAATATTACCTGACCATGGCGGGCGATAAGTCGCTCCAGCCGCAGGCGATTCAGGGATTACAGCAGCGCGTAGCCTCACGCCCGGACGATACTCAGGCGCGTCTGGCGCTGGGTAAAGTGCTGACTTATCAGGAATCGTCGCGCCGCGATGGCATCAAACTGCTGAGCACGCTGGCGGGCAGTAACAGCGATGCCGACCGGTCACTGCGTCAGGCATTGTTGTGGATGGCACCGCAGGAAAGCGATCGCGACCTGTATCAGGGCTATCAGGCGCGTCACCCCAATGACACCGGCGTGATGGCCTACTTCCAGAAAAATATCGGCGGCGCAGCCAAAGGTCAGGGCTTTACTGCGCTCAACAGCGGCAACGTCACCGACGCCAAAGCCAAGTTTGAAAGCGTGCTGGCAGGCGATCCGAACGACGCCGACGCACTGGCCGGTCTGGGGTATATCGCGCAGCGCAGCGGTGATTTCGAAGCCGCCTCGCAATACCTTAGCAAAGCCGCCGCACAGGGCGGCCCGAACAGCGCACAGCTGAGCAATCAGGCGCAGGACTCGGCATTTTATGCCCAGCTGGCGAAAGCCAAAGACGCAGCCGGTTCCGGCAGTTACGACGCCGCACTGGCGGCGGTCACGCCGCTGACCCAGGTCGGTGGCGAGAAAGGTCAGTCAGCCGGTTTGCTGCGCGCCGACATTCTGCGCCGTAAAGGCGATCTGGCCGGTGCCGAGCAGCAATACAGCGCGCTTGGCGACAATGCCGATGCCCGCGCCGGACTGTTCTACGTGCTGCGTCAGCAGAACAAATCTGCCGAAGCCAGCGAAGTATTGAAAACGCTGCCTGCGGATATTCAGAACAAAATGAATCCGCCGAAAGTGGCGGATGTCATCGAGCCGTTACGCCGTCAGGCGGCGCAGGCCGTGGCGAATAACGATCCGCAACGGGCACTGAATTTACTTCAGCAGGCGCAGGAACGTCAGCCTTCAAACGTCTGGGTGAAACTGGATATGGCGCGCATCCTGCAATCGCAGGGGCAAACCGCGCAGGCGCAATCCATCATGGCGCCGTCTTCGCGTCCCGGCGCGTCTTCAGCCGATCTCTACGCGGCCGCCTTATTTGCCTCCGAAACCAAAAACTGGTCCACCGCCAGCGCCCTGCTCTCGCGCATTCCGCGTGGCAGTCAGAATCAGGGTATGCGTGAACTGGCGCAGCGCGCCAACTTCAATGCGCAAATGGCCGATGCGGAGAACTATCTGCAACAGGGCAACAGCGCGGCCGCCGCCAACACCTTACGCGCACTGGCGCAGAATCCGCCTTCCGCGCCGGCTGACGTCGGTGCGCTGGCGAAAAATCTGGCCGCCACCGGGCAGCTTCCGCTGGCGGTACAACTGGTGCGCCAGAACATGCGCAACGGTGTGAAAGGCAACGCCGGGGATTACGCCGATCAGGTGACGGTGCTGAATCAGGCCGGGCTGAGTAACGAAGCCCAGGCCTTCCTGCAAAATCCGGAGATTCAGTCCGGCACCTCACCGACCGCGCTGGCGAATCTGCGCAACGGTTTCGTCATCACTCAGGCCGATCAGCTGCGTGAACAAGGCCAGTATGCCGCGGCTTACGACAAGCTTATCGTCGCCCTGCAGGCCGACCCGCAAAACCGCGATCTGATGCTGGCGATGGCACGCCTGTATCAGTCCGGCAAGCTCAACAAACAGGCCGGTCAGGTCTACAACTACCTGATGACCAACGACACACCGAATCAGGATGCCCGCGTGGGGGCGATCAATATCGCGCTGGGCGAAGGCGATACGGCGCGCGCGCAGCAACTGATGAATGGGCTGACCGGCCCTCGCACGCCGGACCGCCTGTTACTGGCTGCCCGCGTTGCCGAAGCGCAGGGCGACCACCAGCAGGCGATGGCGCTGTTGCGTTCCGCGAAGGGCAAGATGATCGGTCTGGAAGGCGCAGACGGTTCGGCGCAGGTCGCCGGATTGCAGCTTTCCGACAATCCGTTCATCAACCGTTCAACGCGCACCACGCGTTCCACCACCCAGTCCACTTATGGCACGGTACTGCCGTGGCAACAAACCGATCAGACCTCGGTTAACAGCACGGTGCCGGTACCGGGTGCTGCGCCAACCGCCGTGGTGCAGCGTAATGCAACGGAAAAACAGATCGACGACATGCTCGACGATTTGCAGGGCAAAACCGCGACCTGGGCGCAGGGCGAGATGTCGATCCGTGGACGTGACGGCGAAAGCGGCCTCAGTCAGCTGACCGAAGCCAAAGCGCCAATGACTTTCGCCTTCGTGCCGTTCGATACGTCGCGTCTGAGCATCGGCGTTACGCCGGTTTCCCTCAGCGCAGGCAGCCCGGCCGGTACGGCCAATGCCCGATTTGGTCAGGGGGCGCTGGCACAGGCGCAGTCTGCACAGAAAGATGTGGCAGCGGCGGCAACAGCGGCAGGTCTGAACATCGCCGATTACAGCACTTTCGCCAAACTGCAGGCGGCGGCTTCCACCAATTCCAGCGCAAACTGTAGTTCGACCAACGCGGCCTCGGCGCAGTGCGTGGCCTATAACACCATTACGGGTACCGATCCGACCACCTATTCCGCCCCGGATGCCGGTAATCAGAAAGCCACCGGTGTAGAAGTGAACGCCGCACTGACCGGTGACAGCTATAAAGCCGATGTGGGCAGTACGCCGCTCGGGCAGGATCTGAACTCACTGGTCGGTGGCGTGCAATGGGCACCAAAACTGACCGACTTCACCACGCTGACGGTCACCGCAGAACGCCGCGCAATCACCGACAGTATTCTGTCTTACGTCGGTACCAAAGATAATTACAGCGGAAAAGAGTGGGGCCAGGTCACCAAAAACGGCGGCAGCGTCAATCTTTCCTATGATGACGGCGACGCCGGTTTCTATGCCGGTGCCGGTTATTACAGCTATCTGGGTAATAACGTGAAGAGCAACCAGTCGGTTAACGCCAACGCCGGGTTGTACGTTCGTCCATATCGTTACGATGACCGCGAGCTGAAAACCGGCATCAACGTCGGTTACATGGATTTCGACAAAAACCTCAGCTACTACAGCTACGGCCAGGGCGGTTACTTCAGCCCGCAGAACTACGTCAGCGTCTCCTTCCCGGTGGAATACACTCAGAAGTATGACGACTGGGATTTGAAATTGTCCGGCTCTGTGGGTTATCAGTCCTATTCTCAGGATAAGAGCGCCTACTTCCCGAACAACCCGGACTTGCAGAAACAGCTGGAAGACCTGGTGGCCGCGGGCTACGGCACCGAAGCGTACTATTCCGGTAAAACCGAAAATGGTATCGGCTGGAATGCGGGCGTGGGCGGCAACTATCATCTGAACAAGAACATGCAGATTGGCGGACAGGTTGGCTACGATACTTTCGGTGATTACAACGAGAGCAAAGCGCAGGTCTACTTCCGCTATCTGATGGGCCAAAATTAAACCGGTGGAATAAAACCATGCAGGAACAGAACTATACTCAGGTCGCGCAGGATTATTACCGCCAGCGTCACACCACACCGGGCTGGCAAAGTCTGGTGCAGGTGCTATTTTCAGGTATTCTGGCCTCCGCCGACGACGAGGATGGCCGCCGGTTTCTCACGCTGATGGGCGGCAATCTGGCGCGTCAGCATGCGTTACCGGTTTCCGCCACGCTGGGCGAACTGGAAGAAAACATTAATCACCTTCTCAGCCGCTTTGACTGGGGCGTGGTGAAAATTGAAGCCACCCAGCAGCAGCTCACCCTGGTGCACATCGCCTGGCCGGTTTCGCCTCAGGGCGAGAACGACGAACTGTGGCGCATCGCGCTGATTTCGCTGTTTGAAGGGCTGTATGCACAATGGTTGCAGGCGCAAGGCGGGCAGCCTTACGTTCCGCTGCGCTGGCAGGAAAGTACACCCGAAGGCGCATTCGTCTTCCGTTATCAAAATGGTTTGTAAGGAATTTTTATGTTGGCATTTCGACGCTACGGCCTGGTGCTGTGGTTCGGTCTGGTTTTCTCTTTATTCACCACGGCAGTAATGGCGCAGGATCAGGGCTGGTCAGCCTTCAAAAGTCGTTTCCTGATGCCTGATGGCCGGATCATTGATACCGCCAATAAAAACGTCAGTCACACCGAAGGCCAGGGGTTCAGCATGCTGCTGGCCGTCTTTAACGACGATCAGGCGACCTTCGACAAACTGTGGCAATGGGCGAACAACACGCTGTACCGCAAAGACATTGGCCTTTACTCCTGGCGCTATGACCCGAATAACAGCGTCCACGTGGCCGACAAAAATAACGCCTCCGACGGTGACCAGCTTATCGCCTGGGCGCTGCTGCTGGCGGGCGATAAATGGAGTGATTCGCGCTATACCAAGGCTTCAGAGAAATTGCAGTCGGCGCTTATCAAATACAACGTGATTGATTACGCCGGTTACAAAGTGATGTTGCCGGGCGTGACCGGGTTTAATCAAACCAGCAACGTCACCGTCAACGCGTCCTACTTCATCTTCCCGGCGTGGAAAGCGTTTTACGCTCACAGCCACCTGAAGGTATGGAAAGATCTGGATGAAAGCGGCACCGCGATGCTCAGCAAAATGGCCTTCGGTGAATTCCGTCTGCCGACTGACTGGGTTGATATGCAAGCCGATGGCAGCATGAAACCCGCCAGCCGCTGGCCGACCCGCTTCAGTTACGACGCAATACGTATCCCGCTGTACCTCGGCTGGGCACATCCGGGCAGCCCGCAGCTGGCCCCGTTCATTCTGTGGTGGCAAAAATCGCCACGCACCGCGACCCCGGCCTGGATTGACGTCATGACCGGCACCAAAGCGGGCTACAACATGTCACCGGGATTACTGGCCATCCGCGACTTCACCATGGCCAATGCCGGTGCGATCAGCCCGAACCTGGCCCCGAAAGACGATTACTACTCCTCAACGCTGCAACTGCTGAGCTGGTGGGCGAGTCAAAAAGGGTAAGTGCGGTTTAGATCAAAAAGGCCAGTCAGGGAATGCTGACTGGCCTTTTTTGTTGAAATTTATTGTATATAGGCAATAGAAAAAACGTAAATCAATTGCATATATACAATTGATTTTATCTTTTTTGATTGTATATTTAATATTGAAATACAATGATTTCATTGTAAATATACAATCAGAAGGTTTCTTCATGTGGGATAAAGAGTTAAAAATCAAACAGGTAGATAATCTTTTAAAAAGTATGAAGCCAGAGCGAAATGTAAAACGCCCTAAAAAAGGCTGGTTGCAGTTGCTCAGATCCACACTGGGAATGAGCACACGCGCTTTAGGTGAGAGGTGCGGGCTAAGCCAGTCGCGTATTTCGTTGATCGAAAAAGGAGAGATCGACGGTACTTTGACCCTTAATACTCTGGAGAAAGTCGCGGAAGGTCTGAATTGTGAACTGGTATATTTTTTACAGCCAAAACAAGGACAAACACTCGAAGATCTGCGGGAACATCAGGCAGAAAAAAAAGCGAAATACCTGACTCAGTACACTGAAATTCATATGTCGCTGGAACAGCAACCCACATCATCAGCTTTTCAAAAATCGACACAAGACAAGCTTAAAAGCGAGCTCTTACAAAAATGGCCTCGGGATTTCTGGGATGAATAATGAGCGAAACCATCAATGATGGCCTACCCGAAGGGGCGACGGAACTTAGCCCTGATGATCTGGCCGGTTTACTTCCCGATTATATCGTTACCCGGGAAGACCTGAATCAATTTGAAAAAACAAACATTCAGAATGCATTAGCGCGCCTCAGCCGTCAGAAGCTGAGTTGCCAGCAGATCTTAACGGTGGATTTCTGTCTTCAGCTACACCGAAACATGTTTGATAAAACATGGGAATGGGCAGGGCAACTTAGACGCAGAGAGGTCAACATCGGGAATACACCGCCTTATATGATTTCAATGCGTGTCAGGGATACCCTGGATAATGCAGCGTACTGGGTTGAAAACGACACCTATCCGCGCGATGAAATCTGTCTGAGACTTCACAGAGACATTGTATGGATCCACCCTTTTCCCAATGGAAATGGAAGGCATTCCCGAATTTATTGCGACATACTGCGTCGTGCCCTCGGGAGTGGGTATTTTTCATGGGGAAGCTCAGGCGGCGAACTCGTCTCACCTGACGAACATCGTGCTGAATATATTGTGGCTCTGAGAGAAGCTGACCGCGGCGATTATACCCGGCTCATCAGGTTTGCTGCTGGCTAGGTTTACATCAAACAGGCCAGTCAGGGAATGCTGACTGGCCTGTTTGATGAATCGCAGTTTAATTAATTTGATAGCTAAAATTAGCCGTATAGCTGTGGCTGTTATAGATATAGCTCGCAGCATTGCTTAACGACAAAACGTTTCCGCTATAGGTAACATTCACCCGGTTATTCGCACCGGTGCTGATATCAACAATGGTTCCACTTCCTGAGATAAACGGAAAACCTTCCGCCAGCGACTTAACAACGTCACTATTGTTACCCTTCAGTTCCCCCGCCAGATAATATCTGTAATGGAATGGAACCGTTGCGCCACCACTTTGGCTTTCAGTCATGTACAACCACATATGGTCATTGATTTTTTGGGTTCGGAGCAATTTATCTCCGGCGGGATCATCTTCGCTATGACTAAGCCACCAGAAACCAATGACCAGAAGTAACAGGGTAAGGGTCACAACACGATGCAGCCATTTAATAGCCATGTTTCTCAATGCTCTGGTGTAAGGTGCAAAGCATCATATCAATAGCCCATCAGCCAACGTGTCTGAAAAATCGCCCACAAAAAAGCCCGCTTTCGCGGGCTTATTCATTTTGGATTTCAGCGCTTCAGCCAGATTTACGCGACAGTCTGCGTAGTGCCATTTTCATCCTGATCCACTGCAAAACAGGCGACAAGCTGGTCGCCGTACTGTTTCAGCTGTGGCTGGAACTGTTTGCAGGTGCCGAAGGCGCGGCGGCAGCGGGCGTTGAACGCGCAACCGGCTGGCGGATTCAGCGGGCTTGGCAGCTCGCCGGTCAGTTTGATGCGTTCGCGGCGTTCGTCCGGGTTCAGACGCGGCGTCGCGGAAAGCAGTGCCTGGGTGTACGGATGGCGCGGATTGCTGAAGATGGCGTCTTTCGGGCCCTTCTCCACGCAGCGGCCAAGGTACATCACCATCACTTCGTCAGCGATATGTTCCACCACCGACAAATCGTGTGAGATGAACACGTACGACAGACCCAAATCCTGCTGCAAATCCATCATCAGGTTCAGCACCTGCGCACGTACGGAAACGTCGAGCGCAGAAACCGGTTCGTCGGCGATCACCACGTCCGGATCCAGCATCAGACCACGGGCGATAGCGATACGCTGACGCTGACCGCCGGAGAACATGTGCGGATAGCGGTCGTAATGCTCATTCTTCAGACCGACTTTCGCCATCATCGCCAGTGCTTTTTCACGGCGTTCGGCGCTGCTCAGCCTGGTGTTAATCAGCAGAGGTTCTTCGAGGATCTGGCCGACTTTCTTACGCGGGTTCAGCGATCCGTAAGGATTCTGGAACACGATTTGGATCTTCTGACGCCGCAGCTTTTCCGCTGTGGCATCAGGTTTAAGCAAATCCTGCCCGCGATAATAGAGTTCACCGCCGGTCGGCACTTCAATCATGGTCAGCAAACGGCCCAGCGTGGATTTACCACAGCCGGATTCGCCCACCACGGCCAGCGTTTTGCCGCGTTCAAGCGTAAAGGACACGCCGTCGAGCGCTTTTACCGTGCGTTCCGGGGCGAACATCCCTTTCTTCACCGGGTAATGCTTTTTCAGGTCAATCGCATGCAACAACGGCTGCGATGCGGTGTTATCAGGACTCATAAAGTAGGTCTCCCGGCATCATCCAGCGGATAATGGCACTTCGACTGACGCCCGTTCGCGAGGTCACGCAGCGCCGGTTCTTCTTTGCGGCAAAGATCGGTGGCATACGGACAACGTGGATTGAGCAGGCAGCCGTCAGGACGGTCATATTTGCCCGGCACCACGCCCGGCAGGGACTGCAAACGCGCCTTATCTGCCGCGAACTCCGGCAGCGAGCGCAGCAGCGCCTGGGTGTACGGATGGCGCGGCGCACGGAAAATCTCCGTGGCTTTTGCCGATTCCACGACCTGACCGGCATACATCACGATGATGTGTTGTGCGGCTTCCGCCACCAGCGCCAGGTCATGGGTGATCAGCATCAGTGCCATGTTCTCTTGCTGTTGCAGCTCAAGCAGCAGTTCGATGATTTGCGCCTGAATGGTGACGTCGAGCGCGGTCGTCGGCTCATCGGCAATCAGCAGTTTTGGACGGCAGGCGATCGCCATCGCGATCATCACGCGCTGGCTCATGCCACCGGAAAGCTGGTGCGGATAGACGTCGAGGCGTGAAGC
Source organism: Rahnella sp. PAMC25559 (assembly GCF_050632365.1). Classification (GTDB taxonomy): domain Bacteria; phylum Pseudomonadota; class Gammaproteobacteria; order Enterobacterales; family Enterobacteriaceae; genus Rahnella; species Rahnella rivi. The sequence continues at coordinate 658,705 of NZ_CP192543.1, forward strand.
CGGGTCAGGAATACCGACCAGGTTCAGCAAATCGATGGTGCGCTGACGACGGGTCTTTTTATTGCCACCCTGATGCACTTTGATGGCTTCCATGATCTGGAAACCTACGGTGTAACACGGGTTGAGGCTGGTCATCGGATCCTGGAAAATCATCGCGACTTCAGCACCGACAATCTGGCGGCGCTCTTTTTCGCTCATGCTTTTCAGGTCACGGCCACCAAACTCCAGCTTCTCAGCCATCACTTTGCCGGGGAAGTCGATAAGGCCCATCAGCGCCAGTGAACTCACCGATTTGCCGGAGCCGGATTCACCGACAATCCCGACCACTTCGCCCTGTTTTACGCTGTAGCTGATACGGTCTACGGCGCGAAACGGCGTGCCTTCATCACCAAAGTGTACGGAAAGCTTATCGACGGTCAGCAGCGTTTTGCCGACCGGTACGTCTTGAATCAATGTGGTTTCCATCTCTCGTCCCCTACTGCTTGAGTTTAGGGTCAAGGGCGTCGCGCAGGCCGTCACCCATCAGGTTAAATGCCAGTACCGTCAGCAGGATGATCACACCGGGGAAGGTCACAACCCACCAGGCACTTTGAGCAAACTGTAAGACGTCGGACAGCATCGTGCCCCACTCCGGCGTAGGCGGTTGCGCGCCCATGCCGAGGAAGCCGAGAGCCGCCATGTCGAGGATGGCGTTGGAGAAACCGAGCGACGCCTGAACAATCAGCGGCGCTAAGCAGTTAGGTAAAATGTTGATGAACATCTGGCGTGCCGCACCGGCCCCCGCCACGCGCGATGCGGTCACGTAGTCGCGGTTAACTTCCACCAGCACCGCCGCGCGGGTTAAACGCACGTAGTGCGGCAACGCAACGAAGGTCAGCGCCAGCGAGGCGTTAACGATCGACGGGCCGAAAATTGCCACCAGCACCAGCGCCAGCAGCAGGCTCGGCAGGGCCAGCATGATATCTACCACGCGCATGATGATCGCATCGATCACACCGCCGTAATAACCGGCAAACAGGCCGAAAATCACGCCGAGGATCAGCGAAAGCACCACCACCAGACAACCGACCAGCAGCGACAGGCGCGCGCCGTACATCAGACGCGACAGAATATCGCGACCCACGTCGTCGGTGCCGAGCAGGAATTTCCAGCTGCCGCCTTCCATCCAGACCGGCGGACGCAGCAGCGCGTCACGGAACTGTTCAGCGGGCAGATGCGGTGCGATCACGTTCGCCCCGATCGCAATCACCAGCATGATGATGATGTAAGCCAGGCCGGTAACGGCCCCTTTATTACGCTTGAAGTAATGCCAGAATTCGCGCAACGGCGGCATCGGCACTGGCGCAGCCGTCACGATTTCATTCGCGACGGGCTCTGTAACCTGAGACATTTTGCGCCCCTTATTTTCTGTGACGAATACGCGGGTTGACCACGCCGTAGAGCACGTCTACCAGCAGGTTAACCACGATGATCAAAGTCGCGACCAGCAACACCCCGCCCTGCACGACCGGATAGTCGCGGCGCTGGAGTGCGTCGATCAGCCACCGGCCCAGCCCCGGCCAGGAGAAGATGGTTTCCGTCAGGATAGCGCCGCCGAGCAGCGTCCCGACCTGCAAACCAATGATGGTCACCACCGGCAAAAGCGCGTTGCGCAGTGCGTGGACGACAATCACCCGCATACGGCTGACGCCTTTGGCGCGCGCGGTACGGATATAATCTTCACCCAGCACTTCCAGCATGGAAGAACGGGTCATACGCACGATAACGGCCAGAGGAATGGTGCCAAGCACCAGCGCTGGCAAAATCATGTGCATCACGGCGTCTTTAAAATCGCCCGGCTCGCCCCAGATGAGGGAGTCGATCAACATAAAGCCGGTCAGCGGCATGCTGTCATCAAGGAAGACCGTATCGCTTATTCGCCCCGATACGGGCGTGAGGTTGAGCTGTACCGAAACCAGCATCACCAGCATGATCCCCCACCAGAATATCGGCATCGAATAGCCGGTCAGTGAGATGCCCACCGCCGTGTGGTCGAATATCGATCCCCGTTTTACCGCTGCCAGTACACCCACCGGGATGCCGACAAGGATCGCGAAAATCATCGCGCAAATGCCCAGCTCCAGCGTCGCTTTGAAACGCGGTACAAACTCCTGCCAGACAGGCGTTCGGCTTTTTAAGGACGTGCCCAGGTCGCCGTGCAGCACCCCGTTCACATAGTGGAAGTATTGTTGATAAAGAGGCTTATCGAGCCCCATATCTGCCATTAACTGGGCATGACGCTCGGGGGAAACACCGCGCTCGCCTGCCATGATGGTGACCGGGTCGCCTGGTATCATGTGTACGAAGGCAAAAGTCAGCAAAGTTATGCCGATAAACGTTGGGATAACTAACCCCAAACGTCGGAGTATGAACTGAAACATATCCCGTACTCTCTGTATAAAATGCCCGGAGAACCGTAGCTCGCCGGGCTTATTGTGGCTCACATTTCTTTCTTGAGAATCAAAGCTGTACTGAATGGCCCGTGAGCACCACATAACGCAGCTCACGGGTTATTATTCAGCAGGCGATCACTCCATTGAGACGTTTTCGAAGTGATGCTTGCCAAGCGGATCAACCACATAGCCTTTAACTTCTTTACGAACAGGTTCGTACACAGTGGAGTGAGCGATGATCAGCGCAGGTGCCTGGTCATGCATCACAACCTGAGCCTGCTGGTACAGCGCAGCACGTTTGGCATGATCGGATTCAGCACGAGCAGGCTGGATCAGATCTTCAAACGGCTTGTAGCACCAGCGGGAATAGTTGGAACCGTCTTTAGCTGCGGTGCAGCTGAACAGCGTGGCGAAGAAGTTGTCCGGATCCCCATTGTCCCCGGTCCAGCCCATCATCACAGACTGGTGTTCGCCCGCTTTTGCACGCTTGAGGTATTCGCCCCACTCGTAAGTGACGATGTTGGCTTTCACGCCCACTTTCGCCCAGTCAGCCTGGATCATTTCAGCCATACGACGTGCGTTCGGGTTGTACGGACGCTGTACCGGCATTGCCCACAAATCGATAGTGAAACCGTCTGCGTGACCTGCTTCTTTCAGCAGCTCTTTGGCTTTTTCAGGATTGTATTCGTAATCCACCACGTCTTTGTTGTAGCCCCACATCGTTGGTGGGATCAGGTTTTTAGCCGGCTGGCCAGCACCCTGATAAACCGCATCGATGATGGCTTTTTTGTTCACAGCCATGGTCAGTGCCTGACGCACTTTCACTTCATCTAACGGTTTTTTCTCAACGTTGAAGGACAGATAACCGACGTTCAGACCTGGCTGCTGCATCAGGTTGATGGTTTTATCTTTCTTCATGGCAGCGATGTCAGCCGGGTTCGGGTACGGCATTACCTGACATTCGTTTTTCTGCAATTTCGCATAACGCACGGAAGCGTCAGGCGTGATGGAGAAGACTAAACGGTCGATCTGCGGCTTGGTGCCCCAGTAGCCTGGGAAGGCTTTGTAGAGGATGCGTGAATCTTTCTGGTATTGCACAAGCTGGAACGGACCGGTACCGATCGGATCCAAATCGACTTTCTCAGGGGTTTTGGATTTCAGCATGTTGTCAGCGTATTCCGCAGACAGGATTGACGCGAAGTCCATCGCCAGGTCAGCCAGGAATGGAGACTCAGGGCGGTTCAGTACGAACTGCACGGTGTTGTCGTCCACTTTCACGATCTTGTTGATCAGATCGCCCATGCCCATACCTTCGAAGTATTCGTAGCTGCCGCCAGACACACCGTGGTAAGCGTTATTTTTGTCCAGCTGACGCTCGAAGGAGAACACAACGTCGTCCGCGTTGAAATCACGGGTCGGTTTGAATTCCTTGTTATCCTGCCACTTCACGCCTTTGCGCAGGTGGAAGGTGTAGGTTTTGCCGTCTGCCGACACGTCCCACTTTTCAGCCAGACCGGACTGAATTTCTGTGGTCCCGATCTTAAACTCAACCAAACGGTTGTAGATAGGCACGGAGCTGGCGTCATACGTGGTGCCTGAGGTGAACAGCTGAGGGTTGAAGCCTTCAGGTGAACCTTCAGAACAATACACTAACGTTTTTGCCTGCACGCTTGCCGCAACGGTCAGCGCAATCAGGCCCATACTGAATTTCAGTAGCCCCGACTTACCTAAAGAGATTGTCATCGCTTCTGCTCCATTGATGAATGGTGATGTGGATGTGTGTGTTGTGTTTTGCAGCTCACGGCACCCTTTATTTTTATTTGCGGGTGACTGTGTTGGTTGTGCGCTGCAATAAGTCCAACCAGAGCATGGTGAACTGCCATTTTTTTCCATCGAACTGTAAAGCGGGCTTTACAGATCTTTACCGGAAATAATCACTGGTCTTCCTTGGGGCTATCAATTTGGCAACTCCTATCCCTGACGTCAATATAACCATCAGGCATTTACACAGACTGTGAGTAACAGCAAACAAACATAAAAAAACATTCTGTTAACCAAATCAGGATGAATGTTCAGTTTTTGAACCCAAAACCCACACAATCAACTTTGTAAAAGAATATTCACGGGTGTTTCACTCATATTAAATCCCTAAAAATTTCTCGCTAAATGATGAATATATGAACGGTTATTTTTGAGATAGGGGTGGAAACCAGCGGAAAATGCTGGGAAGAGCCGCGATTGTCGCAAAGCTGTCATAAAAAGCGTCCGCCAGCGGCACCGGCAAAACACCCCAAAATGGCGCAAATGTGCCGTGGTGGTGCATCGTCTCCGGCCCCCCCTTCCTGCTTATTTTTTCAACGAAAGCGCGCGCAAGGGCTGAAATATATCGAAACGATCATGTTTCCCAAATTTGAATTCTGGCGTGTTTATTGCTTTGCGCGACATATGCAGTATCCGGTCAGCGTTTTGCAAAACGAAAATGCAGGTTTAAGAGGCAATCTGACGCAGATTTGCGGCACGTAACGCATAAACGATCACGTACATTCGGGGCATTTGCATTACCAATGCATTTGCATTACCCTGCCGAAATCGCTCAATTAAGCATCACAAGGAGTCTCGTCTATGCCTGCCTCAGTCACATGGGGAATCAAACTCGAAGCCGAGTCTAAAGTGACCCGTCGCTTTCAAACCACCATCCCCGCAGCTATACGCAAGGCGTTAAATCTCAGCGGGAACGATCGCATTCAATACAAGATCTTACCGGACGGACAGGTGGTTATTTCGAGGCAACTCGAAGAACCGGAAGATCCTGTCATCAATGCCTTTCTGGATTTCGTGGCGACAGATATGCTCAATCATCCGGAAAATATGCAACCGGTGACCTTATCTGTGCATGAAAAGATGAGTGTACTGACCACTGGCGTTGCCGTTGATCTTGAGAGCCCGCTTTCTGACGATGATGAGTAAAGGACTATGCATAATCAGGCCATGGAGAGTAATGGGTGGACGCTGCTCGCTCACCCGTTGATTCTGCAACAGATAGAGAAACTCACCGAACAGGTCGTACAGCTGCGCCGTAAAGACCCTGTGGGTTACAAAAACAGGAATGCGACCAAGAGACTGGCGGCCATTAATAAGTTGATGTTTGAAGTCATCCCGCAAGACCCTGCCCGGGCGGAGTTTCGACAGGGAGATACGTTAGGCGGGGAGTTTACTCACTGGTTCAGGGCAAAATTCTTTCAGCAATACCGTCTTTTTTTTCGCTACAACTTCAAAAGCCGGATCATCATTTATGCATGGGTTAATGATGATAAAGAACTGCGAGCCTATGAGAGTAAAACAGACGCTTACCGGGTATTTCGCAAAATGCTCAAAAGCGGTGAGCCGCCTGACAGCTGGGTGGCGTTGTATGAAGCAGCAAAAAAGGAAAACCTGAAGGAAGAAACAACCTGAGGGGTATCGTACAAAACAAAAAGCCCGCAACCAGAAGGCTGCGGGCTTTTCGTTATCTGATGACTGAATGCATCATCAGACGGGGATATGGTCGGCGAGAGAGGATTCGAACCTCCGACCCACTGGTCCCAAACCAGTTGCGCTACCAAGCTGCGCTACTCGCCGAGTGGGGCGCATCTTACTGCGACGGTTTCAGAGCGTCAACGGCTTTTTAATGCATATTCACCGACTGCCCAGAAATCATCCGATACGCCGCCAAATTAACCTATAACTTCTGATCCGTCTGAGGTTTTGCACACCAGTTGTTCGCAGGATTGATGCCACCGTCCGGTGAGGTGTAACCCAGGCAGCCCAAAATTGAATCGAACAACTCAACATGACGCTTCTTCGCCCCGACGCGTTGCTGCGCCTGGAGCTGCTCGAACGCCTCTTTATGATCCGGCTGCTCGAGGAAACTGTCGGATGCCCACACCATCATCGGCACGCGGAACTGCTCCGGCGGCGCCATCTCGCGGGGTGTTCCATGCAGATGTGAGTTTTCATCAATGGATTCGCCGTGATCGGACGCGTAAAACACCAGCGCTTTCTTATCACGCAGCTGATCTATCACGTTGTCGATAAAGGTGTCGGTGTACAACACGCTGTTATCGAAGGCATTTATCAGCTCATCTTTGGTACAGGTGTTGCTCTTACACTCCGGCGTATAACGTGCGTAGCTGCGCGGATAACGCTGGGAGTAGAGATAATGCGAACCTTTGGTATGCAGGATCACCAGATGTTTGCCTTTCGGATGATTTTTCAGCGACTCCTGTAATTCATTCACCAGCAACATATCGTCCACCGGCTTACCGTCATTACGCTTTTCAGAGGCGATGATTTCACGGAAGGAGAAATTGTTGGTGTTGGCATTGTTGTAGAACCACAACTCGCTTTGCATCGCGAACAGTTCAGAGGTGAAACCTAATGATTTCATCACTGCAAAAATGTTCTGCTCTTTAAGGGTGCGCTGAGGATTATCTTCCGTACCGCCTTCCCTCACGAACATACAGCGCAGAGAGAGCTTGGTCGCCGTGTCGCACGACGTCCCGCGAAACGCCACCAGATTCTTCTCTTTCGACAGGCGCGGCGTGGTGTCGCGCTCGTAGCCCAGAATACCCATATGATCCCAGCGCGTGGTTTCACCGATGATAAATACCACATAGGTATCGTCGATATCTGCCGGTGGCACGTAGGTAAACTCTTTCGCCGGATCAAGGAAATGGCTGGCATCCTGACCTTCATCCACCTGGGTATAGGCATATAAACCCAGCGCGGCCAGCCAGTTAGACGGTAAATAAGAGTGGGCGACAACGCCGCCATAGCTCGGCAAATCGACGTTGGTTTTCTTCTCGTTCACACTTTGTTCGTGATCGAGATAACGCAGCGGCAGCCAGACCAGCAATGCCGTTGCCAGCAGAACCATCAGCGGCAACGCGCGCTGCCCCGGTGTTTTAATCTGCTCAATCAGCGTCAGCCGCAGGTTGTTTTTCCAGATCAGGAACAGCGGGATCGCACTGACCAGCGCCATCCAGACAAACAAATGCAGGCCAATGATCTCTTTGCTGAGGTCAATGTCAGTGGTCATCACCGACACCACGATGCCGTAGCCGATCACCACATTGAACATCACCATGTAATAGCTGGCGGCGACGGAAATCAGCACCAGCAGGCTGGCGACGATACGGAAAAACAGCCGCCCGCCCAGTGACACCAGGCGCAGTACGAAGAAGGTAAACAGCACGATGGCGCAGACTTCAGTGACAGCCTGCATCAGTTCAATGGAGGTGAAGTGATTAATTAAGGCGGCAAAGCGGCGCTGAAACACGGAGACATTGAGGAAAATGCCAATATAAATCGCTAACAATAATGAAATATTTTGCTGCGATAGAGTCTTCACTCTATTCATGTAATGTGGTTTTCCGGGAAGTTTTTTGAAAGATTCTGAATCATTGTGACATGTTTATGCCCGGCGAGTTCACAGATTATGCTGAGATTACGTTTATATACACACCGGCCAAATGCCTGAGCGCAAGCGCCCTGCAGAGGAGAGGAGAAGATCGTGGCGGGAATTTCAGACAGGAAAAGGGAGGCCGAAGCCTCCCGGATAGTGCATTAAAACGCCCTGGTGAAGGCGGTACTTCTCTAAAAATTACTTAATATTCAAGGTTACATCGATGTTGCCACGGGTGGCATTGGAGTACGGACAAACCTGATGTGCTTTGG